>JBGCFP010000007.1:0-96649 GCA_045107005.1 Gammaproteobacteria bacterium | reverse complement strand
ACCGATCTGTTATCTGGACTTTTCCGGCCAGTCGATTGATGACCATCCGGCCTTCTTCGGACACCAGTTGTTGGAGTTGCTCCTCAAGCTCCGTCCAGAAGTCGACTTTGTCGGTCTGCTGGATCGTCATCGCGCCTGCCGTCGCACCAGCGGCATCTGTGCCTACGCCCCCTCCGCCCGCGTTGCCACCGCCGGTGGCACCACCCGCGTTTGAACTCACCTGCGCCTGGCTGGAGCCTGAGCCGCTGCGTACGAGGCGGATGTAGTCCACCGAAAACGATCGCGTTTGCCAGGCTTTAACGTACACCACGTTTCCTCGCTTCTCCCAGTAGTAGCCGTTGGCGCTCAGCAGTGATTCCATGATGTCGTCGAACGGCAGGTTATGCAGATCGACGCTAACGCTGCCCGATACGTCGGCATCGACCACCATATTCAGCGAGTAGGTTTGACCGAACAGTTTGCAGGCACGCGCGAGCGGAAGATCCTCTGCGACGAAACTGTAGAGTTTGCGCGGGACGTCTACTCTTGATGCGGCGTTGTCCATGGTCGCGGACAGCCGCATCCCCTGGCTCAACGGGGCCGCCTCGCGTACCGCATCGCGTATCGCCTGTTCTTCATCGATGGCAATCGGCGTGCGCGGTGTGCTGCTGCAGCCCGCCGTAAGCCCGATAGCCAGCAAGCACAATAGCGGTATACGTCGTGTGATCATGGGTCTATGCCTAATTCGAAAATACGGTTTGAAGCAGCGGCCAGCGTGACGCGGTTGCGCTGGATGTCGCGAATGCGAAACCCGGCGATCCGATCGCCGACACGCACGATCTGGTTGTCAATGACGGCAGCCGATTTGTCGTCTGACAGGATCACGGCCACCAGTGTGGGCAGCGTTGGCAACGCCTCGGTTTTCTGCTCGAGGGGCTCAGCCGCAGATTCAATGGTGACTTCGGCCAGAGGCGCCGATTGAATTGGCGCACTGATGAACGGATCGCGCTTCGGGTTCTGATTGAAAAACAGATCTGACACGTCGATGTTGCGCAGATCGAAGTGGGCGGTTGCCAGTTTCAGCTGCGGCTGGGCCGCGTTCGCTGAGATCGCACCGTCTGCATAAGTGTCAAACTCATCCACCGGCACTGATTCCTCGTCGAAATTTTCCGGCAGCAGCGGCAACACGACGCGCCAAGTAACCCCGCCGCAGGCAAGCAAAGCCAGAGCAGCAACGACACGCTTGTCATCAAGCCATTTAGTCATCGGCGTTCACCTTGTCATGCACCCATATGCGCAGTTCCGCATTGAGATCACTGGCGCCGCGTTCGCCGCCGACTATGGACGCCTCAACAATCTCGACGTACCAGGGCGTCTTGATCATCTCGCGCAGAAAACGCATTAGATCCGTGTAGGCTCTTGCGTCGTGCGAGGCGGGAACCTTGATCGAAATGAAAACCGCAACTTCGTCAACATGTTCCATGCGCGAGGTCTGTGTTTTCGACAAGACGTAAGTGAAGTTCAGACCCATCGCCGCCGCGACATCGCGCTCGCTGCTGAGCCAGCTCGCCAGGTTTGCGTAATCGAGAAACACGCGGCGGCGATCGGCGCTCTGCACGCTGTCGCTAAGCGCTTCCATTCTTTCTTGCGACCATTCGCGATTCTTGAGCATCAGCTCGGTCTCGAGCTGACCGCGAACGGCCAGATCCGAAAACAAACCGTCGATCTGCACAATCCGATATTTTGCGGTAAACCAGAGCAGGGCGATGCTCAGGGCAAACACGCTGACAAAGCCCGCCTGCCACCAGCGGGATTTGGTGAGTCGTCGCACCAGCGTGTTGATGCGCTTCTGCACACTGAGTTGATACGAGATTTTGAGTGGCTTGTCGCGATGAGCGTCCCGGCGCTCGTAGTTGTCCTGAGCGGCTGAAGGCTCGAGGTTTTCCCACGGTCCTGTGTTGGTCAGAGGTAGCGGTTGCTCTCGAACGCCGTCGGTCAGACGCACCTCCTCTTCAAGCGCGAGCTCCATCTCTGTCGGAGCGCCGTCCGGCCGGTTCATTGCAGCCGACCTTTGATTTCAAATCCGATGTCGCCTTCGCTGACCGCGGAACCGACGTCTAGCTGACGCATCCAGGCTTCTTCCCATGACACCGTGACGCGCGCGTGCCATGGATCACCCGTGATTCCGGCCTGCAGGGCTACCAGCTCCGGGGCCAGTTCGCGTAACGAAAGCGCGGACGTACCGGTCAAAGCAAGTTCCCATCCATCGTCAATTCTGGCTACCTCAGCCGTCGTGAGCACCAGACTGGCCGGGACCAGGTCGCCCAGGTGGCTGAGGAACAGCGCAGGCAGGTTGAACGCGTCGACGTTGAGCAAATCGAGCGTTGATTTTTGCGCCTTCATGGCTTCTATCTGTGTGTCTTTGACCCCCAGTTCTGTGCGCATTGACGCAATCTCGTGTGCGATGGACTGACGGTCGCGAACGTGCGAGACGATGCTGTATTCAACGAAGCCAGCAAACGCCAACGACGTAACCGCGGTCAAGCCGCAAATCGTGACCGCCGTGCGCATGAACGTTTTGTAGGAGATCGAGCTGCGTGCCAGCGTCGGTATGAAGTTGCTCTCGAGCCCCAGCGGTAGTGCCGCTACCTGCGTCATCCAGAATTCCGGCACCGCGGTCGCCGCATCTTGGTCCAGCGAGGTTTCGATGACGCCAGCCAACGTGCTGCGTGCCGCCGTAGCCAGCTCGCCGATCAGCCATGCGCCCGAGATCTTCGTGCCGATGCGCTGTTTCGCGTAACCGATCGTTCGATTGATGTCCGTCGCGAGGCGCTGTTCGTTGGCTTCGCTCCACGGGTATGACAGCTCGCGCACAAACAGAATATCGCCGTTGGGGCTCGAGACAACCATTTGTGTGCGGTCGTCAAACAAGGCAATCAGGAGTAGCGAATCCTCGTCAGTGCGCGCCATCCCGCGCACATATTCGGAAATGATTTCCGTTAGCGGAACGAGCAACTTGGGTGTCAGGTAGAAATCTTCGCAAATCCGGATGACGGCTTCGACAATGTACAGCGGCATCAAGTGAAGCAGCACGCCGTCCTTGCCGTTCTTGCCATGCGAAACACCGTGGTAGCGGAAGGTGCCGGGTTGTGGGAACGGCTTGTCTTGTTCGACGTGGCGCGCAATGAATTTGCGTAAGTCGGTGCGCGACAGAGGGGGAAGCTCAAGGAATTCGTGCGTGTGCAGATCGTCTTCGTAGGCGATCGCTACCGAACCACCACGACTGATATCCAGATGGTGACAGGCCTCCTGCATGGCGGCGCTCAAGCTTGCCAGATCGGTAACCGGCGACGGCGATTTCCAGCTCTCGACCACTTCAGTGCCTTTAAGGCGCGCGATGCGAAACTCGCCGTAGGCCCACTCGATGCCATAGTCGATACTCACGGGGCGCTCCAGTACCAGTCGCTACCGTTGTCGGTCTGGTAAGCGTGGTTGAAATCGCGTTGAACCAGAACCGTGTTGGTAAGCGCGCCGGCGGGATAAGTGGCGGCATACAGCGACATCTGCGTGCCGTCGATAACGTACACTGAGGTCACGCCGTCGGTGCTGGCGACCGCCGCTGGAACCGGCATGATGGTGTTGGTGTCGAGTGCGTAGGCACTTTGCGACGGGCTGCTGTTGGTCAGCAGCACGTGGCGAAAGACGTTGGTCAAATTGATGCGTTCAATCTTGAGATTGTCGCCAGCCACCACGACGGCTCCAGCATCGCCGTTCCAAACGGCATTGAACGTGGCGGCGGTGTTGCTCATCGAGGGCACGTTGCCTTTGAGATTGGAAATCAACAGGAGGCGCGGTGACACCGGCGCGACGCCAAGCCCGGTTGTTTGCGTGTACCCACCAAACGCGCTGTCGCTGCTGGTGAAAAACCGTGGATCGGCGACCAGAACCCGCTGTCGATTGCGCCGGTTCGAAAGAACCTGGGAGGCAGCGAAATCGGTGTCACTCGCCAGCGCAGTGCTCCACACAGCGCTGTTGGTCGACGGGATGCTGCGCGTACGCACAATATGCTCACGCAAGCCGTTGGCCAGCATGGCGAGATTGTCTTGCTCCGCACGCGCGTAGGCGTCGTCCACCGTGCTGACAATACTCGGCGCAAGGACCGACGATAAAATCGCCATGACCGCCATGACACCGATGAGCTCAAGTAAGCTGAATCCGCCGTGCTTTCTCATGGCTAGTTGATGCCCGTTGCCAGCGAAAACATCGGCAGGAACACGGAGCCAGCAACGAGGCCAACAATTCCGACCAGTGCGAGGGTAATGGAGGGTTCGAGAATGGCGAAAACGCGCTTGATCTGGCGTGGAATTTCGGTGTCAAAGCGACGCGCGACTTGCTCCAGAGATTCGTCGAGTCGACCGGAGTCTTCACCGACAATAATCATTCGCAGTGTCAGCGATGACACGACGCTGTGTGCACGCAGGGCATCGCTGATTCGACCGCCGCGCTGCACCTGCGCCTGTGCGTCGTCGATGGCGCGATCCATAATCTGATTGTCGGTCAGTCCCTGGCTCAGGCGTAGCGCTTCGATAATGGGTACGCCCGCTTTAAGCATGAGTCCCAGGTTATGCACAAACTGCGACTGTACGAGCAAGCTGGTGATACGACCGAAAACCGGCACACGCAGTTTGAAACGGTCGATCATCAAGGCCACGCGTGGAATACGTTGTCGAGCGATACGCAGGCAAAAGTACAGCGCCGCGATGAGGCCAATCGCCAACCACCAGAACTGGCGGGCGACGTCGCCAATGAAGACCACGCCGCGCGTGAGTGCCGGCAGTTCCAGATCCAGCTCAGCGAAGATCTCGGCAAAAGTGGGGACGACGACAATGAACATCAGACTAATCAGGCCCGTCACGGCGAGCAGGATGACGGTCGGATACACACTGGCCTGCTTGATGTCGGAGACAATTTGATCCGTCCACTCAAGATGACTCGACAGGTCGGCGAACGTGTGCACAATGTTCCCGCCGTATTCACCGGCTCTGATTAACTGGCACAGCTGTTTCGAGAACACGGTGGGGAATTTCTCAAAACTTGTGGCCAAATCCTGACCGGCCTGAACGTTGACGCTGATGTCTTCAAGAATGGCCCGCAGAGATAGATGGGTCGTTTCCTCGGCCATGGCGCTGATGGCGTCCGCAATCGGAATGCCGGCAGACATTAACGCGGCCATCCCGTTAAAGAAGTCGATGAGTTCGCGTCGCGGCACGCTCGAAACGCGACCTTTGCGCTGCGACGCTTGCTCTTTGGCGTCGATCAGCCAGTAGCCGATGTCGCGCAGACGCTCTTCCAGGACGAGCGCGTTGTCGGCGGTCATTGTGCCGTCTGCTTTGCGACCGGCCTGATCTACGGCGTGGTAGGCAAACTCCGGCATGTTCTGTTGTTCTAGCGCACGACGCGCAGAACTTCCTCTACTGTGGTGCGTCCTGCTACCGCCTTGGACAAGCCGTCCTCAAGCATGCTGCGCATGCCCGATTCGACGGCGAGCTGACGAATCTCCGATGCCGCGGCGCCCTTGATGATCGGTGCGTGAAACCTTTCGTCAACATCGATGATTTCATAAATAACCTCGCGGCCTTTGTAGCCACTGGTGTTGCAGTCGCTGCAGCCTGCGCCGTGAAAAAGCTCGGTGCCGGCGCTGATGTACTCGGCCACATCAAAGCGCTCGATCATGCCATCGGGGTCTGGCACCAATGTCTTGCAGGTCTCGCACAAGCGACGCACCAAACGCTGTGCCACGATGGACGACAGGGATGCGGGCAGCATGTAGCGATCGACACCCATATCCACCAGGCGCGGAATGACACCGACAGCGTCGTTGGTATGCAAGGTGGACAACACCAGGTGACCGGTCAGTGCGGCGCGCGCGGCAAGCTGAGCTGTTTCCAAGTCCCGAATCTCTCCAATCAGAATGACGTCAGGATCTTGTCGCAGGAGAGCGCGCAAGCCGCTGGCGAAATCCATGCCCACCTCAGGATGTACCTGAGTCTGGCGGATGGACTTGAGTGAGTATTCGATGGGGTCTTCGAGCGTGAACACACTGCGATCGGTGCTGTTTAGCAGACCGAGCGCGCCATAGAGTGTGGTGGTCTTGCCGCTGCCGGTCGGACCGGTAACCAGGATCATGCCGTAGGGACGGCTCATGTTGGTCTCGATGCGTTGCGTATCGGCGTTTGAGAATCCCAGATCCGGTAACACGAGGCGTACGCCACTGCGATCGAGGATACGCAGTACCACACTCTCGCCGGTATTGATCGGCAGAGTCGAGACCCGGAGGTCCACCGGGTTTTGGCCAAACAGAAATTTGATCCGTCCGTCTTGAGGGGTGCGTTTCTCGGTAATGTTCAGTCCGGCCAGCAGTTTGATGCGGGCAATCAATGCGCTTTGGATCGGTTTTGGAATCAGAACTTGTTGGCGCATGACGCCGTCAAGGCGCATGCGTACGCGGATAATCCGCTCGTCGGGCTCGATGTGTATGTCGGTGGCACCCTTCTTGATGCCCAGCGCGATGATTTGATCGACCAAGCGCACCAATGGCGACTCTTGCGCGGCGTCGTCTTCGGAGGGCACGGCGCCTTCGACCATGATCAGGTCGATGGTATCTTCAATCGAGCGACCGCGTGCGTAGTGGCGTTCGACCGCATCGAGAATATTGCCAGCCGGCGCCGTCACCACGTTGATGGCGTAGCCGGACTCCCGTTCCAGATGATCAATGGCAACGACGTTGAAGGCATCGGCAATGGCAGCGGTGAGCACCCCGTCGACCATTTCCAGCGGAATGAGCTTGAAGCGCTTGGCCGTTTCGTAGGAGACCAGTTTCAGCACTTCTTCGTCAACGACCGCAGAGCTGAGATCAACGACCCGCGTGTGGGCCTCGCTCGCGACCGATTCTGTGATGACATCGGCGGTTACGAAGCCCAGTTCGATCAGGACTTCGCCGAGCAACTTGCCCGTGTGTTTTTGCTGGCGTAGCGCCAGGTCGAGCTGCGCCTCGTTAATCAGGCCCGCAGCGAGGAGTCGGGCGCCCAGTGTCTTGCGACTGGGCGCAGGCACGGGTGAGCCCGCCGCTGAGTCTACGGCAGTCAGAGTCTCCATGGTCAGATTCGTGTTCCGGTCTTATTCGCTGGCCATGTAGACCAGCACGATGCTTGCGCTATTGCTGTCGACGCCATAGCGTTTGACGCGTCCTGCCGCCTGCCACCGATCGTCTCCGGTGGTGATGTCGCCATCGTCATCAAGGACATCGCTGATGCGTTGAGCGTCAACGTCTGACACGTTGTCGACTCGCAGCACAGACACAGTTGTGGTGTCGACGGTGCCGTCGCCGTCAAGATCAAACTGGTAGTTGGCGTTGGTAGAACTTTCGAGAAACACCAGGCCGCCCGCACGGAACGGGTTCGTCAGTTGCTTCTCGATATAGGGGCCGCTCCAGCCAGCGATTGGTGACGTGGTGCTGTCACGCAGTAGACGCTGCCGCCCGTCCCGATCATCTGTATTGCTGTGAACCGGAAATACGCCGGTGTCATTGTAGTAGTTGGTAACCGCTGTCTTGACCGCATTTGCGTCTTCCACGAACGCGGTTACACGCGCTTTGCGAATCGCATCAAAAATCATTGGGGCGGCGACGGACGCCAAAATGCCGATTACGGCAATCACGCCGATCATCTCAATTAGGGTAAAGCCCGTGGCTCTCTTCTTCATGCCGTTCTCCAAGAAAGGGTTTTCGCTACCCAGTCTTTGTCGACTCAAACGCCATTTTCTTGAGCAAAACCGGCGATTGCCGGCACGCTTTGCGATGTGGGTTACCGTTTTGACTCCGTTTGGGCGGCGTTATGTCGTGCCATCTCTGGAAAACCGAGGAAGATGTGTGCCGGGCAGAGGGTCTCCAGGCAGATACGAAGCCATCCAAACCATTGTGATATTTTCGCATCCAAGTCTCTCAAACGTATAGTGTTTGTCGCACGAATCGACGCGTCAAAACGAACCGACTGCCACCACAATCTCATTCCTGAGGGGACGACCAAATGCTGGAACTTAAGAACGTTACGCACGTTTATCCTAACGGCACACAGGCTTTGACGGACGTCACGTTGACCGTTCCCAACGGTATGTTTGGCCTGCTCGGGCCTAACGGTGCCGGGAAATCGACCCTGATGCGTACTATTGCGACGCTGCAGACACCGACTCAGGGCAGCATTCGCTTTGGTGACATTGATGTCTTGCAGCAACCTGAGTTGCTCCGCGAACGGTTGGGTTATCTGCCCCAGGACTTCGGTGTCTATCCTCGCGTCTCTGCCTACGACATGCTCGATCACATGGCGGTGCTTAAGGGCATTGCGTCGAAGGCGGAGCGCAAAGTGACGGTCGAGACGCTACTGACACAAACTAACTTATGGGACGTGCGCAAGAAAGCCATTGCGGGGTTCTCCGGCGGCATGCGCCAGCGCTTTGGCGTCGCTCAGGCGCTGATCGGGAATCCGGAGTTGATTATTGTGGATGAACCCACCGCGGGGCTTGATCCCGAGGAGCGAAACCGATTCCTGAACCTGCTGGCCGAGATTGGTGAGAACGTTGTCATTATTCTGTCGACCCACATTGTCGACGACGTCGCCGATCTGTGTCCGCGAATGGCGGTGCTCGCCAACGGACGCATTCAGCTCGAAGGCGCACCGCTCGATTTGATCGAACAGACGCGTGGCACGATCTGGTCGAAAACCATCCGCCGCGACGAGCTGGACAGCTATCGCGATAGTCACGATGTCATTTCCACGCGATTGATTGCCGGCTCGACGATTATCCATGTGCTGACAGACAGTGATCCCGGCGACGGATTCAGTGCGGCCAGTGGCGGACTTGAGGACGTGTATTTTTCGACGCTCGCCGAAGTGCGACGCGACGCCGCTCAAGACAGCAAAGTCGCCTGAGTGGGGTCGAAGATGTTTGTAAAAATTGCGGCCTTTGAGCTGCGCTATCAGCTGCGTAACCCGGTTTTCTGGATGGTTTCCGTTCTTTTCTTTCTGCTGACCTTCGGTGCCGTCACCTCAGAGAACATTCAAATTGGTGGAGGTGGGAACGTACATGTCAACAGCCCCGCTGCGCTTGCCCAAACGACTATTATTTTGACGATCTTCTTCATGTTCGTGACAACCGCATTTGTTGCGAACGTCATTGTGCGCGATGACGAGAGCGGGTTTGGTCCCATGGTGCGCTCGACGCGAGTCAGCAAGTTCGACTACTTGATCGGCCGGTTTACCGGTGCGTTCGGCGTTTCGGCGCTGGCGTTCCTCGCGGTGCCACTGGCCATATGGCTAGGCTCGCTGATGCCGTGGATTGACCCGGAGACGCTCGGACCAAACCGCCTGTCCCACTTTATGTATGCGTATTTTTTGCTTGCGCTGCCCGGGCTGTTTTTGACGGCGTCCCTGTTTTTTGCCGTGGCGACAATGACGCGGTCAATGATGGGCAGTTACATCGGTGTTGTGATCTTCCTCGTGCTGTATCTGGTGTTCAGTGCGCTGACCGAATTTGACCCGGACTTGCTGCTCGCGAGTGCTTACGTGGAGCCGTTCGGTGGCGCAGCGTATGAGTACTTGACGCGCTATTGGACCGCCTCCGAAAGCAACACCCAAATGGCGCCGTTCTTCGGCGTGCTAATGATCAACCGGCTGATCTGGATTAGCGTTTCACTCGCCATCTTGTTTTTTGCCTACTCGCGTTTTCGCTTTGCGGAGCGCGGCGTCTCGGCCCGGCAGCTGAAAAAGCAGCGGCGCACCGCGGCGAAACTGGCGCTGCAGTCGCCGACTCTGACCGACCGTTTGCCCGCCGCGCAGCCGCGGCAGGCCGCGTGGGCCCGTTTGTTGATGCGCAGTCGGTTCGAAATGCAGCAGGTGTTTCGCAGCCCGGCATTTTTCGTGCTGATCCTGGTGGGGCTGTTTAACACGATTGCGAGCCTGTTTTTTGTCAGAGAGGCTTACGGGACGCCGGCGAACCCGATGACGTTCTACGTGATCGATATTCTGGAGGGCAGCTTCACTATTATCCCGCTGATCATTGCCATTTTTTACGGCGGCGAGTTGGTGTGGCGCGATCGTGAACGCAAAATGCACGAGCTGGTGGATTCAACGTCGATCCCGAACTGGGCGTTCATGCTGCCCAAAACACTGGCCGTATTCGGCGTACTGTTTGCAGCGGTGGCCACATCGGTTGTTGCATCCGTGTTAATCCAATCGTTGCGAGGTTATACGGACTTCGAGCTGGGCAAATATTTTGCGTGGTACCTGCTGCCGTCAACCGTGGAGATGGGGACGCTGGCGATTTTGTCGGTGTTCGTGCAAGCGCTCAGCCCAAGCAAATACATCGGCTGGGCAATCATGATGCTGTACCTGGTCGCGATGATCACGTTCAATGTGATCGACCTCAACCATCCTCTCTACTTGTTTGGTAAAGGTATTGCGGTGCCATTGTCTGACCTCAACGGAGCCGCGGTCAGCGCTACCGGAGCGTGGTGGCTGCGTCTCTACTGGGGTGCATTTGCCGCGATTCTGGCGATACTGGCGCATTTGTTGTGGCGTCGTGGAACGGCCGTAGCCATGACATCTGTGCTCCGCCAGCTGCCGCGGCGGCTGTTGAGTCCCGCTGGTGCGTTGCTGGCCAGCGCGGGGGTCGTTGCGGTGGCAAGCGGCGCACACATATTCAATAACACTAATGTCCTCAATAAATACGTGACCGGTGACCAGAGAGAAGCGCAGCTCGCCGATTACGAAAAGAAGTACCTGCAGTATGAAACGCTGAAACAGCCGTCCTTCTCCGACATCAAACTGAACATTGATATTTATCCCGAACAGCGTCGAGTGTTGATCGCCGGCACGGCGCAGATTGTTAATGACACGGGCGCACCGGTCGAAGTCCTGCATTTGCGTTTTCAGGATCCCGATATTCAGATTCAGTCGGTCGACGTGCCTGACTCGGAACTGGAGACCAACGACGAAGAGCTCAAGTACCGAATCTATCGCCTGAATCAGGCGATGGCTCCGGGAGAGACGCGTCAGATCGCGTTTGAGTCGCTGCGCGAGCAGCGCGGCTTTCGGGCTGAGGGGAACGACACGCGGCTGGTGCTCAACGGTACATTCTTGAACAATCAGGAATTCGCACCGCAGCTGGGCATGAACCGCAGCAGTCTGCTGACGGATCGGGTGACACGGCGCAAATACGATTTGCCCGCCGAGCTGCGACTGCCACCGCTCGAAGACGAATCAGCGACCGAACAAAACTACGTCGGCAACATGGACTGGGTGACGTCTGATATTACGATTAGCACCAGTGCTGATCAGACACCCATCGCGCCGGGCAGTCGAGTCTCCGATGAGGTGATTGGCGATCGACGCGTGGCGCGTTTTGTGTCCGAAACACCGATTCTGGCGTTTTTCTCAGTGCAGTCGGCGCGCTATGCGGTGTCAACGCGCAACGCAGACGGCGTTGAGATGTCCGTTTACTATCATCCGGCGCACGATTTCAATGTTGAAACGATGTTGGAAGCGACGCAGAAGTCTCTGGCTTACTACAAACAGAACTTTGGTCCCTATCAGTTCGATTACGCACGCATTATCGAATTTCCGGGCTATGCCAGCTTTGCGCAAGCGTTTGCCGGAACGGTGCCGTATTCCGAGCGCATTGGCTTTATTGCCAACACCACGGATCCGGAGAAGATCGACTATGTCACCTACGTGACGGCGCACGAATTCGGGCACCAGTACTGGGCGCACCAGTTGATCAGCGCCAATCAGCAGGGCGGCACACTGTTGGTGGAGACGATGGCCCAGTATTCGGCACTGATGGTCATGAAGTCCATGTATGGCAAGGATAAAATTCGGCGATTTTTGAAGTACGAGCTCGATAGCTATCTGGTTGCCCGAGGCAGCGAAGCGATTGAGGAACTGCCGCTCGTTCGCGTTGAAGACCAAGGCTATATTCACTATCGCAAGGGCGCGGTGGTCATGTACTTGCTGCAGGATCGGTTGGGCGAGGAGCGCGTCAACGGTATGCTCGCGGCCTTGCTTGATCGCTACCGGTTTAAGAGTCAGCCCTACGCGTCGTCGACCGAGTTGGTCGATGGTTTCAAGTCGTTGGCGCGCAACGACGTTGAGCGGCAGCTGGTGATTGATTTGCTGGAAAAAATTACGGTTTACGATTTAAAGGCTGAGTCGGCGACGGTCGCAGAATTGGATGACGGCACTTACGAGACGACGCTGAATGTGGTCCTTGCCAAGTTTTACGCCGATGGAGAAGGGCGCGAAACCGAATCGGATCTGGTGGACGACATTGACGTCGGTTTGTTTGCCTCTCGCCCCGGACTGGGCGAGTTCGGTAAAACAGACGTCATCCGGATTGAGCGAGAGTCGGTGCGATCTGGCGAACAGACCATCGTTTTGGTCTCAAAAGAGAAGCCGGAGTACGCGGGAATCGATCCCTACAACAAGTATATTGACCGTAACAGTGATGACAATTTGATTGCGGTCGATTAGACCGCCGGAGTCCGCGACCGGCGATAAGGTTTGGGTGTGCGTCGAGACCCGTCGGTCTCGACGCGTTCTAATTGGCGCGCCCCGACTAGCTGCGATCGCGGCGGTTGTTGATCCGTTCGCCTTTTTTGTCCAGCTTGCGATCGACACGTTCGCCCCGGTTGTCGAGCCGTTGGTCGGCGCGATCACCGCGATTGTCCAGGCGCTGCTCAATCCGATCCCCTTTTTTGTCCAGTTTCCTGGCGAGCGCGTCGCGATCCGCGTCGGCGGCTCGTTCGGATCGCTGGTCCAATCGATCGTTTTTGCGTTCTCCCCGGTTGTCGAGTCGCTCGTCAATGCGGTCGCCGCGGTCATCCAGGCGATCTTCGATGCGGTCTCCGCGCTGGTCCAGGCGCTTTTCAATGCGGTCTCCGGCGTCGTCTGCGTACGCGGGAGCCCCAAGAGCGGCCAGACTGATTATGGTTAATTTACGAATGAAGCCTGTGGAATGAGTGTTCATGGTCAATTTCCTGATTAGAATGAGATTTGCGTACCGTTATCCCTAATAACGCTGATCCGGGCGTTTGGTTGACCGACGCCTCTAATAAGAATCGGGTGAATTGATAATGTCGAAGAGTATTCAGAAGAGATGGGCAGTTCTTCTAATAATGGCAAGCGTGCTGGGCACGGCATCGTCCGCCAATGCTGTCTTGTTGCGCTATGAGTTCAGCGGCGTAATTCGCGACGTGGTTTTCCAGTCTGGCGATTTTGATGTGGCGACGGACTATCTCGATAGTGTCAATGCGAACGTGGGTGCCGCGTTCTCTGGATACTATGTCGTCGATACAAACGTGGCGGACACCAATAGTTCCCCCGACACGGGTACTTATCTGCAGGGCGCTGTCGACTTTGGCCTGCGCATTGGCGATATTGACGGCGAGAGCATCGATGAAGACAACGGTAGCAGTCGCATCGTCGCCGTGAATAATGGAAGCTCTGGTGACCTTTGGGGTTTGGCGTTTACATCGCTTTTCCAACTCGACGATCGCATTGCGACATCAATCTTTGATCTGCTTTTGGTGGATTCGAGCGGGGCAGCACTGACGAGTGACGACAGTGACCAGATGATCCCGGATTTGGCTGCTTTTGACGCCTATGATCCGACCGCCGCGATATTTTCCGGACTCGGGCTTTTTCTGAGCATTGATCAGGGCAATGCGGTGTTTCTCAGGGGAGCGCTAACGTCGCATCGATTGGTCGTTGTCCCCGTGCCGGGTGCGTTGTGGTTGTTCGCTGGCGCGTTGGTATTTCTTCGCCCAATGACGCGTCTTGGCCTTGCCCGCAAGTCGAGCGCCTGATTTTGATGCCCTGACCGCGCCACCGCGGGATTTGCTCGTAGAGCCCCTGAAAATGGCCCTTCGTGTGGCGTGGTCGCGCGACGCACCGCACGGCCTCCGGATGCGGATTTCACCAACGCCTTGTACGCGGTTCAGGGTCCAAGTTGCGGGACGATGACGAAATTCTTACAGTACTCACGCTAACTTGCGCGTTACTCTGTTGGCGAATAGGACGAAAATGTGACCTTTTACGGTTGCATCCTTCATGGAAACACCCTGACTATGTGCGACGTGAGCCAACCATCGCCAGACATTCGTGACCCCGTGACCCACAAGCCCCACAGTTGGGCTGCCAGCTCTGATCCGGTCGCGAGCTCGCCTCAGGAGAGTCGCCAGGTCTTGCCGACGGCGGTTCCCGTGCTGTCGCTTGCCAAAGATGGCGCCGCGGCGATCAGACAGGCTGTCGCCTCCGGCAAGCCGGCGGTGTTTGCCGATCTGGCCGAGTCGTGGCCGGCGTTGACGACCTGGTCGCCGTCTGCGCTCAGCGAGCGATTTGGCGGCAAACGCGTTCGCGTCTATGACGCTTCATTCGGCACGCCGGGCAAGAACTACATGGGCAGCGTCGATGAAATGGATTTTGCGCAGTTTCTCAATGCCGTGTTGAATCGCGGCCGAGATCTGCGGATGTTTCTGTATAACATCAGTCAGCAAATCCCTGAGCTGCTTGACGACGTCCGCTTTCCCGATGTCGGACTGCGCTTCTCGCGCCGCTTCGTGTTTACTTTTTTCGGATGCCAGGGGGCGACCACGCCGCTTCACTATGACATCGATATGGGGCACGTGTTGCATACGGTCATACGGGGCCGACGTCGTATTCGACTCTACGCGCCCAGCGAATCGGCGGCACTCTATCGCCACCCGTTTACCGTTCGAAGTTATCTGGATCTGGATTCGCCGGACACACAGGCCTATCCTGCTTTTGCGCACGCGCAGGGCTACGAGCTCGAGCTGCTCGCCGGCCAGACGCTGTTTATGCCGGCCGGCTACTGGCACGAGTTTCACTATCTTGAGGCGGGAATCGGCCTGTCGCTGCGCGCGCCAAGCCCTCGACTGCGTGATCGCGCGACCGGAGTGGCCAACCTATTGCTGCTTTCGCCCGTTGATCGCTGCATGAACAAGATAGCAACGAAAACCTGGTTTGACTGGAAACGCCGTCGCGCGCTGACCAATGCCCGCGCATTCATAAAGAGGAAATCTGTGCTTTGAAAAAGCAAAAGGGGTCGATCAAGACCGGCCGATTTGAAATGCCTTATCGGCGTTACGGCGACAGCCCGAATATGTTGGTTTGCGTTAGTGGTGCTCTGCAAACCATGGCAATCTGGCGCACGGTGGTGAATCGTTTTTCCGATGACTTCACGGTGGTTGTTTTTGATATGCCGGGTGTCGGACGATCGAAAATCCTGTCGGGGTCCGCGCACGTTACGGTTGACGAGCAGCTCGAGTCGCTGCACGCGCTGATCGACGCGACGCACAGCGGTGGAGAGTTGACGCTGTCCGGTAGCTCGTGGGGTACGGCGATCGCTGCGCTCTACGCGGCGCGTCAACCGAACGCCGTGCAGCATCTTGTGTTGTGCAGTTTCGGCATCAAGCCCAATGCGGCGCTTGAGCAAGTCGTGCATCGCGCGACCGCGTTGTTCGAAGCTCGCGATTTTGCCGGCGGCGCAGATTTGATACTGGAAGTGTTTGGAAAAAACATCGGTAACAGCTACAAACGCCAAATCGTTGCCCAATTCAAGCAGCTCACGGGCGATCAGGCCGAATCGTTCCACGAACACTGTTCAAATATTCTGAAACTGGGCCGATTGGACGACGAGGTAGATTTGTCCGAGATCAAGGCGCGCACGGTCATTGTCAACGGTGCCGACGATCCCATTGTCGATATGGAAGACATGGCATTGGCGCAGCGCCTGATTCCCAATTGCGAGCTACGGCTCATCGAGGGCGTCGGGCATTTCCTGCATTTCGAGAAACCGGAATTGCTGGAGGAATATGCGGAATTTTTGCTGCCGGATAATCCGGCAACAAGCCTTCTGGAGCGCTCCGGCTAGCAAGAGGCGACGCTCACCTCGTCGGCAAACCCTTTTAGCATTAACGGGATTCGAGTTTTGGCGGGCACGTGGCACCGCTGCTCGCGGGCGCGGCCCAAGGTGTCGTCGTTCAGCAAAATTTCGCTACACCGCGCTTTGCTGCACAGTCGCGCTGCGAGGTTCACGGCAGGGCCGACGGCCGCGTACTCACGGCGCTCGGCGCCGCCCACAACGCCGAGCGTTACCGGCCCACTGGCGACGCCAATACCAATGCCCAATCGCGCCGCATCGGTGCTCCAGCGAGCGGTCACGCTTAAAGCCGCCTTGCGTATCGCAACGGCCATGTTAACGGCGCGGCTGGCGTGGTCGTGCATCGGTTGTGGCGCCCCGATCAACACCAGGATGCCGTCGCCGGCGTAGTCTTTGATCGTACCGTCGAACTGCCTGACCACTTTGCCCACAGCTTCGTAGTACTCGCGCATAAATTGCATGACTTCACGGGGTTCAATGCTGGCCGAGAACGCGGTGAAGTTTCGAATGTCGGCACAAATAATCGAAATGTCGGCGTCGATGTCCTGATCCAGGGCTTTCGTTCCTTGCCTGCGCATTTGTTGCGCGACATTCGGCGACACGAATGCGCGCAGGCAGGTCGAGTGCTCGATGTGTTGGATTAGCCTGCGTACCGCGTCACTGGCAAAGCTCAACGCCGCCGCGAGAAACATCGCCCGCTGGACGTCGATTGGGAACAGGGCGCAGTAAACGCAGAGCGCAAGGATGGTCAGGCCGACGAAAACGAGATTCGGTGATCGGTGAAGGTTGCGTTGTGCCATGGAGGCCCCCCTTTTTCTTTTTCTTGAGCAGGTTCTGCAGGGGTATTCGAGGCCTCGTCCCATTTTCTGACATTTGAGCGCAAACACTCCGCCGGTCGCGCCCTGGGGGCCAACCGACGGAGATGCTTGGATATTTGACCAAAAATGATTTCTCAGTTCAGCGTGTCATTCCCGGAGATCAGGCAGTGAAGCGTATGAATCTGATTGCTGTGCCCGGGGTTGCCGTGCACTGTCGGGTCGGGATCGGGCTCTTCGGGATCAGGCTCGTCCGGGTCAGGGTCGGCAGGCGGCAGATTGCTATCGTCTTCCTCGGGTTCAAACTCGGCGAGGCCGTACAGAACGTGATCGTGATTGAAGGCGAGGCCATCATTGCGGGTCTCAGGTTTTCGCAATTCGAGAATGGAGAAACTTGCTGTTCGCTGGCGGCCGTCCGGCATCGTGATTTTGATCACGATGTCATTGGGTACGGAGGTAAAAGGAATCGCGAGATCAGAGCGCAAGGCAATGAAGTTGGCGAGCAAGGGTATTTGTCCGGTGACCACGACCCCCGTGTTTTGATAGTGAACGTCGACATCCGCCCACCCGCAGTCGCCGCCTGAATCGGCGCCGGAACCTGGAAACCCGCAAACCGGAAACCGCACACGGTCGTTGCGTCCCAGGACGAGAATGTCTTTGAGCTTGCGAAAGGCAAATGGGGTTTCGTTGGTGTCGAAACCGGTGGCGTGATTCCAGGCGCAGTTCACGAAACGCTGCAGATCGCCGGCTTCGGGACCGGCGTCGGCCTGATAACACCACGTGCCTGGCCGCTCAAACGTGGCCGCGCTCGCCGTTGGTACGAAAAGCGCGAAAAGAAGCGTGGACAGTAAGGTTGCGCGAATTGGCTTATCCATTGTCGGTGCCCTCCGCCAGTGACGGTACAGCTCGCCTTGCGCGCTCGATGTAATCCTCCAACTTTGTACGTCCTCGCGCGACGCTCTGGCGATCGAGGTCTCGATTCTGCCGGTCGACCGCGCGATAGCGCACTTCGATAAACTCATAGAGAAGGGGCGTGCTAGCGTCGTCGAAGTGGTCCACGGCCCATTCAGCAAGGGCCAGAGCCGCTTCTTCCTCCCCGACGGTGCTCATGTAGGTCGTCAACAGGTGTCGTATCGGTGCAGAGTCGTCCAGCAGTGTGGCGCTGAGGACGGCGTACTTGGCCGTGTTGACAAACGCGGGCAAGTCCACGGTGATTGGCTTGCCGTTCATTGATGGGGCCACCCGCATGGTCAGTTGCCAAGCGGCATTACCTATGAACTCGCGATCCTGGATGCTGCCCGCAAAGTACTGCTCCACGTAACCGCGCAGTGTTCGAAAGCTGCTGTTGTACAGCTCCGAATGCTCGTTTCCCCAACCGGCATCCAGTATCCGCTCGTTGTAACTCTTGGCCGTCACCGGCCGTTCGTCCGGTTCCTCCGGCGCTGGCGGCAGCACGGGCGCCGTTTGCGTAATCGGGCTGGGCAACAGCACGTCGTCAAGACTCTTGGCCACAGGCGCTTCTTGTCGCGTTTCGACCTGCGCGTCGGCCGTTTGGGGTGGGCTCTTTGAATGAAAGAACGTAATCAAAGCGGCGCATAACAGCACGCCACCAATCGTTGGTACTAGCAGTTTTTGATTCATGTGAACTCCTCGACTTCCTTGTCTGGTGTCATTCATTACGTATCGCGGTCAACGCTAGCACGGCGATTTTAACGCCTGTCAAATTCGAATCTGGTCTATTTCGCCCTATTTGCTTCTTGCAGTGTCGCACGCGAGACGGTGGACAATGCGGGTTGTGCGACGCGCATCAACGACAGGCATCGCGGACGGAGGCATTCTTTATGACCCGTCGACTGGTCTGTACCAATAACAATAAGGTAAGCCTCCATTATGTCTTCCATCCGTCAAACCGTTGCCTTTTTGTTACTGCCTGTTTTGTTCGCTGGCTGCAGCAGTGACGACTCGAAAGACGTCGCCGACGTTCTCAACGACAATCTAAAAGCCGCGATCGCCGTGGTCGGTCCCGGTACCCAGGCATTCACGTTGCCCGACGAAACGGCACTGGATGAAATACCGTCCGATCCCGCCAATCCGCTTACCACACAGAAAGTGGCCCTCGGACAGATGCTTTACCACGAAACCGGCCTGGCAACGGCCGCCACGGATGTGGCGCGCACCGGCACCTACAGCTGCGCCACCTGTCACCACAGCGACGCCGGGTTCAAGTCCGGCGTGCCGCAGGGCATTTCCGACGGCGGTGAAGCGTTTGGTCTGGTCGGCGAAGCCAGAGTGCTGAGCCCGGGGATGGATCCAACGGCGCCAGCGGACTCTCCGTTGCGACCGGATATTCAGCCTGTGGCGTCACCAACAACGCTGAACGTTGCGTACCAGGAGGTCATGCTCTGGAACGGTCAGTTTGGCAACGCGAGTAATAGCTCGATCAACAGCGGAGTGCCCGCTGCCGTTCTGAGCACGCCTGGCACACCCAAAGCGCAGAACGCGCGAGGATTGTCGGGGGTTGAAATTCAGGCGATCGCAGGACTTGGTGTGCACCGTCTGAACGTTGAAGGCGATTCGTTGTTGCAAACGCAACCTGACTACATCCAGTTGTTTAATGATGCTTTTCCCGCCAGTTCGGATACGTTGGAAGACGCTGCCAAGGCCATCGCCGCATTCGAGCGCACGCTGCTCGCCAATCGTGCTCCCTTTCAAAAGTGGCTGCGTGGCGATCTGACGGCGATGAACGAACAGGAGCTGCGAGGCGCTCTGCTGTTCTTCGGCAAGGCCAATTGCGTGGCGTGTCACACGGGGCCGGCGCTGAGTTCGAGGCCCGGTGCCACGGCAGATGCTGTGTTTATGGCAGTGGGTTTTGACGATCTGGATACTGACGATCCGCGCGTGCACGGCAGCGTCAGTGCAGCGGACTCTCGAGGTCGCGGCGGCTTCACCGGCAACGCCGAGGATAACTTCAAGTTCAAAATTCCGTCGCTCTATAATTTGGCGGACGCGGGTTTCTACGGTCACGGTTCGTCGTTCAACAGCGTGCGCGATGTGGTGGCCTACAAGAACGCGGCGGTCGCGCAAAACGCCAGGGCCACAGACCAACTGGACAGCCGTTTTCAACCGTTGGGATTAAGTGCCGCTGAGATTGACGATCTGACGATCTTTCTTGAGACCGGTCTCTACGACGCCGAACTCGATCGCTACGTACCGGCATCTTTGCCCACTGGTAACTGCTTTCCAAACGCGGACAGTGCGTCGCAAGACGATCTTGGCTGCCAATGACCCAAGCGTTCTAGCCATCGCGTCCGCAAGAAATTCTCCACGCACTCGAGCGCGCGTGGAGAATGTCTCAAGCGTATAGCGCCGTCAACGAACGCGCAGATGCACCGCGCGTTTGCCGATGGTCCCACTAGAACTCGTAGACGACGCCTACGCTTAGCATCCCTACATCGGAGTTTCCGATGCCGAGAAACCGCTCGTACAGGGCCTCAGCGCGAAAACGCTCCTTGAACGTCATGCTTGCGCCAACGCCAGCGGCCAAGTCACCGCCGTCATCGCTGACCTCAACGCCAAGAAAACGCGCGTCGACACTCCACAGGAAATAGCCGACTTTGCCAAACACGTCGAATTGTTCGTTGATCGGCCAGCGACCGGTACCGTAAAGGCCAAAGCCACCGTATTCGAGTTCGACACCAGCGACGGACGGTTCGCCGAAACTGGCGTAGCCGGCCTCAACGCCCCAGGTGTCGGTGATTTGATAGCCACCGTAAACGCGCCAGGCGACATCGCTTTCGTCCAGATCGTCGTCGGTGGCCTGACCTAGCGCAAAGCCCGCATAGAAAGGTTGTTCAGCCGCTGCGGAAGCGCTGGTCAGAAGAATCGCCAGCGCGAAGCCGCTCAGCAGTTTGGACAGAGTCGTTCCCATTTTTGTCTCCTTGAATAATTGTGTTTGCTTCTTGTTGCGCCAAAAGCGCAGTACCGCAGTGAATGCGGCTACTCAAAGGTGCTTGCGAGGGGGGACGGTTCGCACTCGCAGTGAATGCGCCAGTGGTCACAGGATGATCTACACTGAAATCAGGCTAGAACCGAGTGCAGGAGAAACCAGTGGCAAGATTCACTGCGATCATCGTTTGGGCTCTGTTTTGTTGGATTAACCACGGCGTGTTGGCCAACGACACAGCGCAAAGTGCGGTCGAACAGCGCGCCACGCCGAAAGATGGCCATGCCCGTGTGAAACGACCGGTCGTTTTTTCCAGTCGAGCGTTTCCCGCGCGCAGCGAGCCGCGACCGAATCACGGCAAAGCGCTGCGCTACGAAAATCTCAGCGATATTGAAGTGCGTGAAATCGAGCGTATCGCACTCGAGATCAATCCAGGCTCGATCGTCAGCATTGGCGGTGTCACCGTCGGATGTCCGTGCGAGGACGGCGCGAACTGTACGGATCAGGTCTGGATCGTGGCGGACAATGAGGTGCGCAGTCTGGGCATCATGTTCTCGCGCATTGATGGGCAATGGGCGGTCGGCCCGGTGCAGCATTGGTGGCTGGATCTCGCCGCGCTACGCCGCCGCTTTGCCACCGCACGTGAGCGCAACCCAGACGAGCGCTATTCTTTGTACGGCCAGCAACAAGAAGAAATGCAGCAGCTCATCGAGCGTTTCCCGCTGTGTGAGGTGGCCACGGACGGTTCTGCCGAAACGGCGAGTGAGTGACAGACGCCACCCCTCCGGGCGCTGGCGATAAGTAGCGGTGCGACGGAGGTGACCGCGAATTGGTGGCAACAGATGCCGGTGGGTGTTTGGGTTTTGCACATCCGAGATTTGAATCGAGTCTAAATCGTTGTGCTGAATCGCGACCTCGCGGCGTTGTCCTGACGCTCGACCTTGTTCCTCATTGGTGATCAAGAAAACGGCGGCTGTGCCGATAACCTCCTGCAAGGCAAGCGTGCAGCACCGCGCCGCCCGTCATGCCTTGGGGGCCTGATCCTTCCGGCGGTACGTGGGTCGCAACGCGTTGGCCCGCCACTACCAGCGCGACTTGTGCGGCAAGCGCCTTGGGCTGGTCAGAGATTCTCTAATTGCCATTCGAGTCTGGGTTTTCTCATCCATAGGGATTAAATAATGCGTGTCCTCCCGAAGTTGCCGCTCGGTACTCAAGCCGTCTTGATACTGATGTTGCCGTTGACCTGTCTGATCTGGTTCACCTATCACAACGTTCGTGATGCCAGCCGTATGGTTGATATGAGCGAACGTCAGATCTTGTTTGCGCGCATTGGTGCGAGCGCGGGAGCGCTGGTCCATGAAACGCAAACAGAGCGCGGCATGAGTGTCGGGTTTCTGGCGTCGGATGGCGTAGCGTTTGGATCTGAACTGGCGCAGCAACGCCGAAATCGAAGTGAGCGCCTGGCCGAGCTCAAGGCACTGGTTGGGCAGGTTGATCGAGGTTCGCTCGGCAGCACCATCAATTCGATGCTCGACGAGGCGTTGTCTTACACCCAAAGTATTCAACAAATGCGTGACCGCGTTGATTCGCTCGATACCACGGTAGCAGAAGCGCTGCCGTTCTATACCGGGGTGATTCAAAGTTACCTCAATCTTGCCGGCAACATGCCCAAGCTCAGCGAAGATCTGCAAATCGCCGCGCTGGGCGACACCTATCTCGCGCTGCTGCGGATGAAAGAAGCTGGCGGCGTTGAACGGGCGCTGATGACCACGGTTTTTATCGACGGCAGTCTGTCGCCAGGCGTGAACGAGGCGTTGGCACGGACGCTGTTTGAGCAGGAGACGTACGCGCAGGTGTTCCAGCAATCCGCGGCGCCGGCGCATTTAGAAGCGTTCAATGTTTACGAGAACAGCCAGTCAACGGTTAATGCACGCAACTACCGTCAGATCGGACTGGCAAGCCCGCCCCCTGAAGGCTACGGCGTGGCACCGGTCGATTGGTTCGACGTGCAGACCGCGAGCCTGGATCGGCTGAAAGCGGTTGAAAATCAGGTAATCAGTGATCTGGAAGCACGCGCGATTGAAGTCCGGGCGGACGCAACCAGCGCCCGACGCTCAGCGACCCTCGTGGGTCTGCTGGCAATGCTGACCGTCGTGCTGGCGACGATCTGGAACGTCGTCAAGTTCCGCGGGCTAAACCGGGACCTGGGCGCGGATGCGGACGTGCTGAAAGATGCGCTGGTTCGACTGGGGCACGGCGATTTTTCGATGGACCTGTCGTCGAGCCAGCCTGCCACCGGCGTGTTGGCCGGTCTGCAGGTCATGCAGAGCAAACTCAAGGAACAGGTTGAAACCGACAAGCGGCTACTGATTGAATCGACGCGTGTGCGTCAGGCTCTGAACAACGTCACGACACCGATTGCCATCTCGGACCTGCAGCACAAGATTATTTTCGTCAACGACGCCGCCACGCGGCTAATGTCCGACCTGGCCGGGCATCTTCGCGTCACATCCTCAGGTTTTAATCCCGATGCCATGGTGGGGCTCAACGTTAGTGCGCTGAACCCGGACTCAGCGGGCTTCGGCGCGACGCTTGAAAGCCTGACACAGACGCATATCGAAACGATAAAAATGGGTCCGCACACGCTGCGCCTGGTCGCCAACCCCTTCATGGACGATGACGGTCAGCGCGCTGGCGCGATTTTGGCGTGGACGGATCGTACGATTGAAGTCAGCATTGAAAATGAAGTGCAGTCGGTTGTGCAAGCGGCGCAGCGGGGTGACCTGACCAAGCGCATCGGCTTGGACGGCAAGACCGAATTCTTTGCATCGCTGTCGACCAACGTTAATTCACTGCTGGAGGTTGCCGAGCAAGTCGTTGGCGACACCGTCCGCGTTTTTGGTGCCATGGCCAAAGGCAATCTGAGAGAAAGCATGGAGCGCGACTATCAAGGTAGTTTCCAGATTTTGAAAGATGACGCCAACAGTACGGTCAGCAAATTGACCGAAGTGCTCGGCAGTATTCAAACGAACGCGGGTATGGTCAGAGGCGGTGCTGATGACATCTCGAGTGGCAACAATAACCTTCGCCGACGCACCGAAGAGCAGGCGGCGAGTCTCGAGAAGGCCGCTGCCAGCATGGAAGAGTTGACCGGTACCGTGCGCCAGAATGCTGAGAACGCGGCGCATGCCGACAAGCTGGCGCAGGCAGCGCGCGAAAAAGCCGAAGGCGGTGGCGTCGTGGTTGGCAGTGCCATCAGCGCCATGCAGGAAATCAATGATTCCAGTCGACGTATCTCGGACATCATCGGCGTTATTGACGAGATTGCGTTTCAGACGAATTTGCTGGCACTCAACGCAGCGGTGGAAGCGGCCAGAGCTGGCGATCAAGGTCGCGGTTTCGCCGTGGTGGCCAACGAGGTGCGCAGTCTTGCCGGGCGCAGTGCCAGTGCTGCCAAGGAAATCAAAACGCTGATTATTGACAGCACAAAGAAGGTTGACGAAGGGTCACGACTGGTCGATGAATCCGGCCAGACGCTCGCGGACATCGTTGATGAAGTCAAGAAGCTGACGGCAACGATGGCGGAAATTGCCACGGCCAGCCATCAGCAGTACACCGGCATCGATGAAATCAAACAAACCGTTCTGCAAATCGACGCGTTCACGCAGCAAAACGCCGCGATGGTGCAGCAGGCTGCAGCCGCCAGTTCCTCACTTGGGCTGCAGGCTGAAGAGCTCGATCGCCTGGTGTCGTTTTTCGATATTAATGGCGGCAGCCCGAGGTCCAGTGTCTCTACTGTGGCCGGGGATGCCAGTGCGTTACCGCTGGTCCCGCCAGTGGAAGATCGGCGTTCGGCCGATCGCCCGTGGGGCGGTGCGTCGACACCACCGGCGACCGATGCCGCTGTCGGCCAGTGGGCTGAGTTCTAAGCTTGCGTCTGGTATTGTCCGAGGTGCGCCATTAGCTCGGTCTTTGCACCCTTGCCGCCACGCCCGTGCGCTCTGCCCGGCTTTGCCGATATCAGTCGTCATTTCGACTCGTTGCACAATGCCTATGTCGCGCGCATCGATGTCGGCGAGTGTTACGTCAGTCGCAGCAACGAAATCATATCCACGGTATTGGGCTCCTGTATCTCTGCGTGCATCCACGATCCCGTCGCTGGCCTTGGTGGCATGAACCACTTCATGTTGCCCGGCTGCGGGCGCAAGCACAGCCAACCCGGCGAAATCCTGGACAAGCGTTTCGGCGTTGCGTCGATGGAAGTGTTGATCAACGCGCTGCTGCGTGCCGGTGCAAGCAAACACAGAATGGAAGTGAAGCTGTTTGGCGGCGCGGTCATGCTCACGAGCGCCAGCTTAGGTATTGGCGACGCGAACACGCGTTTTGCGCGCGAATTCCTGCGTTTGGAAGACATGCGGCTCGTCGCATCTGACTGCGGAGGCCCGCACGCCCGGCGCATACTTTACTGGCCCGCTTCCGGCCGAGCGCGCATCATGCATTTGAACAACGAAGACGTCGCGCCACAGCTTGCGGCAGAACAGCGTATCGCCACAAGGCCGGCTGATCTCGCAGGTAACGGCGACGTCGAGTTGTTTTGAATCGGCGTTGCGCGACCGCTTCGTAGTCGCTGGCGACTAGCTTCCCGACGCTTCGCTGATGTAGCCGTCAACCACGCGCCCGAGCACTGACATCGGTACTGCCCCGCCCAACACGACCGAGTCGTTGAAACGTTTGAAATCGAAGCGGTCGCCGAGCGAGGCTTTCGCGTCGTCGCGCAGCCGGTTGATCGTGGAATGCCCCACTTTGTACCCGCAAGCCTGCCCTGGCCACGCGCAGTAGCGATCCACTTCGCCGCGCACTTCTTCAGGATTCGAGCCGTTGTTCGCCACAAACCAGGCGTTGGCCTCTTCGCGCGTCCAGCGTTTGGCGTGCAGTCCGGTGTCGACGACCAGGCGGCAGGCGCGAAATGCCAGCGACTGCAGGTAGCCGAGCCTGCCTACTGGGAAATCGTTGTAGACGCCGAGTTCGTCGGCGAGCTGCTGGGCATACAGTGCCCACCCCTCCGAATAGGCGTTAAACGCCAGTAACGAGCGTATCAACGGTTGCTTGAACGTATATTCGCCTTGCCACACGTGCCCCGGAATCGCCTCGTGATAGGTCAGATCCTTGAGGTTAAATTTGTTGTGCAGTGCCGGTGTGCGCAGGTTGATCCAGAAATGGCCCGGCTTGGTGCCATCGATCGAGCCGGGTCCGCCGTAGGCACCCGGCGCACCGGCCTCGACTTCCGGGTCGATACGCGTCACTTCAAGAAACCCCGGTACCAGCGTCTCGAACGCGTTGGGCATGAGCGCCCGAATCTCGCTGAGCGCGCTGTCGATGAACGTCATAATTTCTTCGCGTCCGGCGTCGCCGTCGGAGAACAGGTAGCGCGGGTCTTCCCCAAGTGCGCTCATGCGCTCACCAACCGTACCTTTCTTGTAGCCGATGCTTTGCAGTATCGGCTCCATACGCGCCTGCAGACTTGCTAACTCGTCGAGGCCAAGCTGATGCACCTCATCGGGCGTCAGATCGGTGGTCGTGCCGGCCCGCAGTGCCCAGGCGTAATAGTCGTCGCCACGAGGCTTGGCCCAGATTCCCGCGTCGGCGCTCGCCTTTGAGCGGAACGACGACAGTGCCTCGATCTGTCTCGATACGGCTGGCGCGATGGTGTCCCTGGCGATTTGCGCTGCGCGATTTGCCGCGGACTCGAACGCGGTCGCCTGTTTGGCAAAGCCGGTGACCAAGCCCCAGGTTTCCGGCGAGCGGGCGAGACCACCTTGCAACTGCTTGACCGTTTTATCAAGCAGGAAATCGGGTAGCACATAGCCGTTGGCACCGTCACGCAAAACCCTTTCGGTTTCACCATCGAGCTGGCCGGCGTAGGCGACGAGTCGTTGGAGATAGGCTTCCGCGTCCGCCGCGGTTTCCACTTTGTGACTGGCGTCCAGAAAGCTCGGAATCTCGACGAATGCGCCGGTGTTCTGCGCGACGGCGTACGGGCTTGGCCGATACGACCAGTTGTAGTTGAGCATCGCATTATCGCCAAAGTCGAAATCGAAACCCCTTGCGGTGGTGTCAAACATCGTGCGCACCACGTCCACGTCGAGGCCAACGTCGGCTGGCAGGGCAGCGGTATCCAGTCCCTGGAGTTTCATCAGCATTGTTCGTACATCGGCGGCAACTGTCGCCTGGCCCTGGACTGAGCGGTCAGTTAATTTACTCTTTAGTGGCGCGTAAGCACCGCGATCCAGTCCAGCACTCGATGCGGTTTCCGGATAAGCGCTCAGCAGCAGATCGGTGGCTTGCTCCAGCAGATTGCGCGCCAGGTCGGTTTGATCACTGGTCGGCGGTGCGTCGGTCGACGGCGAGACGGGCGGCGCCTTCTGGTCACAGCCTGGCAGTAGCGTGCCGAGCGCGGCGGCCACCGATGAAGCGAGAAGCGTACGGCGCGATAGGGACATGGATGATTCCTGGATTTAGAACTACACGATGGGAAAGTGGCGCACTCGTCGCTCAAAAGCAAACGCAGGGGTTTAGTTTGTCACCAGAGGCATCGAAACGTCGATGGTGCCGATCCACCAGTCAAAGTCGTGAGGCCCGCTGGACTTGGTGAAGACTTTCGCCGGCGTCGCTGCGTCACCGGCAAGTCGTCGTTCGCCACACTCCGGCGCGCATACCCACGCCGAGCCACCGCCGTGGCGAAAACGGATACCGACTGTCCTGGAGTGCCTGGCGAGTATCACGCTGCCCATCGTTTCGAATGTGGGGTCCCACGGTGTGCCAACGTGGGTTTGGCTGTGAATGTTTCCGGTCAGGACGAGCGTCAGCGTGTTATCTGTGGTCTCCTCGAGTATGCGCATTGCCATCGCGTAGTCACGCCCTGACGTCTGGCGATCAAATGCAAAGACCTCGACATCGTTGCGGTATCGATGCAGATCGACGAGCAGCGCGAACATCGCTTTGCTCGCACGTCCGTCCTGGTAGTCATCGAGCCAGAACGGGCGACTGGCGAGCTGCCGTTTGGCCTCAGCGCTACCGTCAGAATCGAGCCAACTTGCCAGCCCGGTTGCCGACTCGTCAGGGAGCTCCAGTCCGATTTTGACTGTCGTTTGGTTTTGTCGAGCGTGGCAGATGACATCGGCAAAGCGCTTAGGCATCTGCGCGGTCCCGTGAATTTCGCCGATCAGAACGATCTGGCCGGGCAACAACTGCGCTGTGAGCGGCGCGGGAATGCCCGGGCACTCCGCCTGCACGTGAGTGCCGGCGAGCAACAGGCACAGGAATCCGATGGCTTTCACTGGCATGACTTTCTCCCTACTAAATCAGGGTATTCGCCTCAACTCCCCGGATTCTGACCGGTCGCGATGCCCAATGCGTGTCCCTACATGCGCGCGACGGACCAGGCCCGATACTTGCGGCCCTTGATCGGTCGGCCTGCCAACTGCCGCAGCGCTTTGCCGGCGTTGGCGTTGCGAATAGCAACGTACGCCACTTTGTCGAACAGATCGATGGATCCCACGCTGTCGCCGGGCACGCCGTTTTCTGCGGTGAGTGCACCCAGCAAATCACCGGGACGCAGTTTGTTTTTGCGTCCGCCGTTAATCTTGATCGTCGTCATTGCCGGTGCCAGTACATCACTGTCACGTGGAGCGTCGGGAATGGCGGTGTGCTTGGGAATGTCGTCGGGCATCAGCGCTTCGATGTCCCGCCATCGCCACAGCTCGCGTTCCTCGACCAGGCTCACCGCCAGGCCTTGAGCGCCGGCCCGACCAGTGCGGCCGATGCGATGGACGTATACTTCGGCCTGTCTTGGCAGTTCGTAGTTGACGACGACGTCGAGGTTTTTGACGTCGAGTCCGCGCGCGGCGACGTCAGTGGCGATTAGAACGCTGGCGCTGTGATTGGCAAAGCGTACCAGCACTTCGTTGCGCTCAGCCTGATCCAAGTCGCCGTGCAGCGCCAACGCGGCGATGCCGCGGTCGCGCAGCGTCGCGCCGACGTGTGCGCAGTCGATTTTCGTATTGCAGAACACGAGGTTTAGCGTCCCGCCCCACGCGCGCAGCGCGCGCAACAACTCGGCATCGCGATTGTCTCGGGTGACGCGCGCCCAGCGCTGCACGATCTGCGCGGGTTGCTCGGTGTCCGTGACGTCCACGGTTACCGGTTCGCGTTGGATACGCTTACTGACGCGGGCGATGCCTGCGGGATAGGTGGCACTGAACAGCAACGTCTGACGGTCTCCGGGCACGTGTTCGACGATCTCATCGAGTTCCTCGGCAAAGCCCATGTCGAGCATGCGATCCGCCTCATCGAGCACCAGCGTGGTCAGCGCCAGGAGCGTTAGCTTTGCTTTGCGCAGATGCTGCAGTACCCGACCCGGCGTGCCGACGACGATGTGCGGGCTGTGCGCGAGCGACGCTATTTGTGGGCCAAGTGGCGTACCGCCACACAGCGTCAGAATCTTGATGTTGCCAATGCCGCTCGCCAGGCTGCGCAGTTCTTTCGCTACCTGATCGGCCAGTTCGCGCGTGGGGCAAAGTATCAGGGCCTGGGTACGAAATTGCGTGGCATCGAGCTTGTTGAGTACGCCCAACCCAAACGCTGCCGTTTTGCCGCTGCCTGTTTTGGCGCGTGCCAATACGTCAGCGCCGCGAATCACAGGGGGCAGGGCGTGGGCTTGCACCGGCGTCATTTCGGCGTAACCCAGGTTGCCCAGCGCGCCGAGCAAAGACGCTTTAAGGTCGAGCGTGTCGAAGGATTTGGCGTTGGTCATCGCGGGATAGTACTACGTGCTGTGTAAGCGCGGTGAAGTCTGTCACTCTCGCCGTTCGCGGGCACAAAAAAAATCGCGACACGAAGTGGTTTCGTGTCGCGATTGTTCGATGGCAAGATCACGCCGGTCGGCGCGATCGTTTGTCAAGAGAAGTATAAGCCGCCGTTGATGTCGAGGCTGGCGCCGGTGACAAAGCTCGACGCGTCAGACGCCAGATAGGTCACCAGGTCGGCCACTTCCGTCGCACGTCCCTCACGTCCCAGCGGCGTCGAGCCGGCCACTTTCGCGCGCACCGCGTCGGGCGTGAATTCGTCGTGGAACGACGTGCTGATCATGCCAGGACAGACGCAGTTGACGCGGATGCCTGACGGTCCAAGCTCCTTGGCCATCGCCCGCGTAAAGGTCATCACGGCGCCTTTGGCCGCCGAGTACGCCGACGCTCCACCGCCGCCGCCGTCACGGCCGGCCAGCGATGAAAGGTTGACTACGGCGCCACCGTCGGACATGGCCGGCACCGCGTGGTGCATGGTCAGGAACGTGCTCGACAGATTCAGGCGCATGACCCCTTCGAGAAACTCGAGGTCCATGTCAGCGAGAGGTTTGCGCGCGACCAGGCCGCCCACGTTGTTGACCAGAATGTTGATTTTGCCGCCGAACGCGTCGCAGGTGGTTTTGACGACAGAGGCGACGTCGTCGCTCTTGGTCATGTCGCCCGGCGCCAGGACACCTTTGCCGCCGACTTTCTCAATTTCGGCGATGGTCTCTTCGCCCTGCTGTTTGTTGTGGCAGTAATTGACGACCACGTTTGCGCCTTCACTGGCTAGCTTTACGGCGATGGCACGGCCAATGTCGCGCGATCCACCGGTTACGACGGCGACTTTATTCTTAAGACTCATCAATGAACTCCGATTGGTAAAAAACGTGGGCGTGCCGTTGTGGTCGGCGAATCGGCCCGATAGGAAACTAGAGCGCGGCGATCCTGCTGCGCCGGCGCGAGTTGCGCGGATGCCCGTTTCGGGCAGTCGACAATTTGGGCAAAGCCCTGCCACGCAACGTTGCCTTGCGGCGTCGTCATGCGGTGTTTGCGTTCGACGTCCGGATCGTAGGATACCGCAACGCACAGTGCCTGTTCGGTGTGCAGCGAAATCGTAATCAGATCGTTACCGGCGTCGCGGTGATGCGTCAACGCGGCGACCGGATTGCTACTGTCGAGCGTGTATTCGCGCGCCCCGTTGTACTCCCCGTGAGTGGCGAGCACGGCGGCTACGGTCAAGCTGTCTGTGGGCGCAAAGCGTCGAATCATGCCGGGCTCGGGGCGAAGACTTAAGTCCGGGTCGTTGGCGCCGATGCGGGTTATGTGCGTGTCGAAAGCCTGGCTGGCCACGACCGTCTGGGAGTAGAAGCGACGCGTGCTCAACCACGTCAGCGTGTCGGTCGCATCCGCTTGCACCGTGTACTTGCCCAGATCCCAAAGGTGCTGGTAGCCGTTGTTCTCGCCCAGCGGCAGTAACCGGTCCGTATTGGTTTTGACCGTGCCACCTGTGGCAACCAGCTGCCCGCGATAGTGCAGCGGCAGATCTATCGAGTGCGGCGACTTGCTCGTGGCGTCGAACAGGTCGAGCACCAGCGGGTAGCCCGTGACGTCATCGTCAACCGCAACCATTGTGCGCCTGACGGTGGCCCCGGGGTAGGCTGCCTGTTCTCGGGCCGAAGCAATTTGCAGCGTATCGTCGGCGAAAAAGAAGTGCTGGTCGGTAATCGAGCGTTCGGCGGTTTGCGCATCGCCGCCGAACTGGCTGGCTTCATCCATCACGAAGGAGTTATGCGCGACACTCTGTTTCGCCCAGCTGTTGTTCTCGCGCAAGTAGTGACCGCCATTTTTTTGCACGATGTTCAGGAAGCGCGCGGCGCCGTAGTCAGTGACCACTTCGACGCCGTCGTCATAGTAGAGCCAGCTCAGCCGATCAAAGTGTCCGTGGCCCATGCCGTGAGACGTGGCTTTGAACACCAGCGCCGTACCGGTTTTGTCGTCGCCCTTGCGCAGCACGCTGAGCGCGCCGCGATCGCCCTGCGGGCCGTCACGCAGGTGCAGTGATTCGAAGGCAAACGGCACCGCTGCGCCAGTGGCTTGCGCGCTGGCATAGTCCAGTGCGTCACGTGACAACACCAGCTGCTGGCTATCGTCGATCAGCGAAAGATAGCTTGGGTCGTTGGTCTTGGCGTAGGCAATCGGGATCGCGTAATCGAGCTCAATGGTGTCGAGTCCCTTGTCCTTGATCGCGTCATTGAGCGGGAAGAACAGCCCGCCGTAACTGAGTTGGATTGCCGTATGGATGGCCTTGACCAATATGCCGTCGCGATGCTCGAAGATGCCGCGCTTCGGATCGTTGCGATCAACAAAACGGGCGAACAGCACGAACGGCATAAGCGCGTAGCGCTGGTAGTAAGGGCCTTCGTTGTAATAGCCGTCAGGCGAAAACAACTCGTCAAGTTGACGCAGAAAACCGGCCTTGCCGTCCTGCTCAAGGCCCAGCAGTGCGCGCTGCACCATGGTGTCATCGCCCAGCACATAGCCGGTGATACCGGTGGCCGCGACGGCCCACGTGCCGTGATTGTGGATCTTGTTGAACGTTTGCGGCGATTCCTCAGACAAAAACCGCACCATGGTGCGCAGCAATTGCGTCTCAATAGTCTGACGATCACCGGCATCCAGTGCGTCGCGAATCGCCTCGTAACCTTGCGCGACGTAAACCAGCCAGACCGCTTCGTTCAGGCTCTGCCAGAACAGGCGCCCGGGTGACTGTTCTTTTTTCTCCGGGTGTTCAGACAAGGTTGGGTACAACTCGGCGTAGGCGAGCAGCAGATCGCGGGCGTCTTCGGCAAAAGCGCGCTCGCCGGTCCAGTGAAACAGCATGCCGGCTTCGTATACCGTGATCGCATTACGTTTGTGCTGTTCGTGGGTATAACCACCGCCCGCATCGACGGGCCTGGGCACGTCAGGCAGGGACTCGAACCGGGCAAGGTGGCGGGCCTTCGCTTGGTCAATGGCGCTGGCAAACGCCGGTACCTGTTTCCATGACGCAGGCTCGCTCGCGGCCATTGCCGCCATGCTGGCGATCGATGTGACGCTCAATAGTGTCGCTGCGGCCACTTTGAGCCAGGACGAAGCAAAAACGGTCATGATGTTAGCGATTTCCAGGCTGGCGCGTTGGCGCGCACGGTGCATTTGGGTGCAGCAATGCGTCGCAGGGACCCCAGACTAAGAAAGGTCGGCGATCATGTCAACCAATGAAGCAAACCAAAATCGCTTTCCTGAACAGAATTGGTACGCCAATTTGTCGGCGACGGGCACCGCTACAAATTGGCGCTCTTTAAAAAGCGTTCACGGCTTTCTGAGGCTTGCTTACGCAGTTCGTCCAGCGCCCGTTGCTCCGACTCGTCGAGCATGGACGTCAGAAGACGCATGAAGTGCTCGCGCATCGCGCTGCGCGCGGCATTGGCGTCGCGCGTTTTCAGGGCCTCGACGATATGCTCGTGCTCATCGCCCCGCGCGTCGGCGTCCTTGGAACATATGGACTCGTGCGCAGCTTTCACGTGACTCAATTCGGTGCGCATCTTCCACAGTTGCTCAATGACATGTTGAATGGCGGAATTTCCCGTCGCACGGGCGATGGTCAGGTGGAAGTCCCGATCCGCATCATCGCCAGCTGCCGAGTCGCGGGGATCGGTCGATGCCATGGTCTCGACCAGACTGTCGAGCGTTGCCAGGGTCGCATCATCCATCTCCCGCGCAGCCAGCGCAGCGGCCTCAGACTCGAACAACAACCGAGCTTGCGTCACTTCGAAGGCGCTGGCGGCGGGTAAGCCGCCGTTTTGGCCATTGGCCTGCTCAGTGACGTAGACCCCTGAGCCGGTTTTGATCTCGATTCGCCCCAATGCCTGCAATGCAATTTCGGCCTCGCGGACGGTCACGCGACTCACGCCAAACCGTTCTGCCAGCTCGCGTTCGGCCGGCAGGCGCGATCCGGGTGGGTACAGGCCTTCGTCGATCAGAGCGCCGATCTTGCCGGCCACTGTGTGGTAAAGCCTTGTGTCTTTCATAATGTTAGCGCCCCCACTGCCTTCTTAATCATCAACAGTCTACACAGTGCGCGGCGAAAAAGAGAACCTGGCTACGGGTTGCCAGAATCAAATTGTTTGCGCTACCAATGGGTCGACTACCCACTGACCCTACCATATATTGGTCCTACCAATAAAGAATATTGGTTGCGCTCCGTAGTTGCATTGTCCTAGTGCATTGGTATAGGTTCTGGAGAAGCCAAACGGGGCAGGCTGCTCCATTACGGCGCGCTTGGGGGTGCGCCGACTCACGGACACAAGACTGGCACGAGCGCAGAGTGACGCATTGTTGGCAATTCCCTGCGCGTTCATAAAGGTACAAGAAGAGGCAGCGATCATGGCCAAAAAAACCGCCGCAATAGCGATTCTGTGCTCCATTTTTGGGGGTTCCGTTTTTCTGGGCACCTCGGCTTACGCCCAGGACGCCGATGGGGACGGAGTCGCCGATACCGTTGACAACTGTACGCTGGTAGCGAACCCCGCCCAGACGGACGGTGACAACGACAACATCGGAAACCAGTGCGACGGAGATTTGAACAATGATTGTTCCGTCAACGTTGTCGATCTGGGGATATTCCGCACGCGCTTTTTCACCGCGGACCCGGCAGCGGATTTCAACGACGACGGGATCGCCAATATTCTCGATCTTGGTTTGTTGCGCACCTTTTTCTTTGCGCCGCCTGGCCCAAGCGCTGCGGGCTGTGACGCTGGCACCAATGAGCCGGGAACGATCGCCGTAAGTGGCATCACCCTGGTGGGCGAGACGCTGACCGCCGCGGTCACCGACCCCAATGGCACCGGCGTCATTACCTACGAATGGGCCGCGGACGGTGTCGTCATTGATGGCGCGACCGAATCCACTTACAGCCTGACGTCGGCAGAGCGTGGTGCGGTCATCACAGTGACTGCGACCTACGTGGATAACGACGGGTTCTCGGAAGGCCCCATTACCGCGACCGCTGACGACATTGTTTTCAGCGCCATTGTCACCGGTGAAACGACGCTGCTCGCGGCAGCTCTCGCGGCGTCCGAAGGCGACGTGATTGGTCTTGCCAGCGCTGACGGTGGTGATGACTACGCTGACATGGCGGAAGTCGCGTTCACATCGGACAACCTGGTCGTGCGCCTCACGGCAGGCAGCACCGCAGTCATTTCCGGTGCGACGTGTATCGTGCTCGGCGGCGACGGCATGGTCGTTGACGGCCTGGTGTTTGACGCACTGGATTGGATCATGGGCGGTGCCTGCGATTCGAACGGCGACGGTTCGGTCTACCTCAGCGGCGACGGCGTCACCTTGCGCAATAGCCAGTTCCTCGGCGAGGCGGAGCCGCGCACTGTGCCCTCTGGCGATCCCTACCACTTCATCACGGTCAAGGGTTTCCAGAACGTCATCGAGCGGAACCTGTTTCAGGGCAAAGACATGGACAACGAAGGGTCCATTATTTCGCTCTTCGCGGATGCCAACCCCATGAACAACGAAGGGAGCATCATCCAGTACAACCTGTTTAAAGACATTTTGGGCAAAACTGGCGTTACGAGTAACCGCAACTCAACGGCGCACGCTCTGCAGATCGGTCGCTCGACCGGCGGCGACTCGCTGGGTGAGGGCCTGCACATTGTGCGCCATAACCGCTTTGACTCGGTGGAATCCGAACGCCGCCTGATGCGCGTGCAGTCCGGCGGCAATACCATTGAGGGCAACACCGTTGTGAACTCGCTGGGTCTGATTGCGTTGGAAGACGGTTACGCCAGTTCGGTCATGCGCAACGTGATCCTGTCCGGTGGTGAAGACAACGACGATGGAGGCATCAGCTTCGCGCCGCTCGGACACACCGTTACCGACAACTACGTGAACAACATGCGGACCACTTCGAGTCAGCGTGGCGCGTTGCTGATCAACCCTGATCCACTTAGCGGTAGCGGCAACACGACGCTGCTCGGTACGCCCGGTCTGGATTTCACGGTAACGGTCGCGCGCAACACCGTGGTCAACGCTCGTCAGGCGGTGTTGTTTGAAGATGCAGATTGCACGGATCTGGATCCGATTCTCGACTTCGACAACAACCTCGTCATGAATCAGAGCAGTGGCGCGTCCATCAACATGAACACTAACGGTGTGAACCGAACGGTCGTTAATGACGAAGACTGGGATCTGGGCGGCTGCGCCATTGATCCAACGTCCGACTTTGATAACAACCACTTCTACTCCGCCACGCTGGCTGAGGGGACGTTCAATTTTAACGGTGCTGCCGCCGACAACGTCGTGGGCGGCGAAGACGGCGCAACGTTTGTGCAGGATGCCGACGGGTTGGTTAACGGTTCGGGACCGGACGCCGGTATCGGTGTCGACACGTCGATTCTCAATCTAATTGATGAATCGCAGGTTGGCCCCGGCTCGACCTGGACCGCGCCGGCTTCGGCGTTCAGCACGCTGGTCAATGAAGACTTGCAGTCTTACGTCGAAACTGACCGACGCACTCTGGATTCTGACGGCCCTGACCAGGGCCTGAGTGCTTACGACCTGATCCGCAATCTCGGTGGCGCTAACGCCATCGAGTCGCCGGACCTGTACTCGGTGAATCACCCGGGCGTTGAGCACATCTACGAAGCCACTACGGCGGGCATCGGCCCGCACTTTGTGTTTATCGCGCACCGCGATATCGACATCGATCGCGATCGTCTGGACATCACCGATCGTCAGCGCAACGAGATTAAAACCTATGGCCCGTCTGAGGACGCGGTCAAGGGTTTTGAGAACGAAACGATGGCGTTTCAGTGGAAGTTCCAGATCAATTCGGACATGGAGGTATCGCGAAATTTTTCGCACTTTTTTCAGTTAAAAGCGGTTGGGGGTGACGACAGTCAGCCGATTTTGACCCTCACGGGTAACGAGCGCAGCGACGAAGACGGCATGGAGATTCGCCACAGCCCGCTGCAAGCCACAACGATTCTCGATCGTATCGATTGGGCTGAAGTGACCGGCGAGTGGGTTGAAGTCTACTGCCGCGCGACGTTTGCGGATAACGGCTCGCTGCGCCTTATCGCGCAACGCATGAGCGACCAGCAGATCATGTTTGATGTGTCGGAAACGGCCATCGACATGTGGCGCGGTGAGCAAGCACAAGATTTCGTGCGTCCCAAGTGGGGCATCTACCGCTCTTTGCTCGATGCGAGCAACCTGCGTCCCGACGAAGAAAGCGTGCGGTTCGCCAATTTCACGATTCGCAAACTGCAAGCCTCGTAAATCGAATTCTCCTCGCGCGATGTCAATGCGCGCGACTTGTGCACGGAACCTCGTCTCATGAATATTCCCTTCCCGTTTAGCGCGAAGTCCATTGTCGCGTCTGCGTTACTGGTCTTACTGGTTGGTTGCTCTGACAGTGACCCCGGACCGTCCAATTTTGCAGGCCGTCTGGTGCTAAGTGGCACCGCAGCCGTTGGCGAAACGCTAACGGCGACGCCGTTCGAAGGCGACGGTCTGCCGGCGTCCATTACTTACTCCTGGGCAGCTGACGGTGTAACGATTGCGGGGGCAACTGACAATACTTACCTCTTGACGGCCGCTGAGGTTGGCGCGCTCATTACCGCCAGCGCGAGTTACACGGATAACGAAGGCAATGCCGAATCGCCAACGTCAGAGGCGTTGGGTCCGGTTGTCGGCGACACGACCAACACCAACACGGTTGGGATGCTCGCGATCACGGGCACGGCGACGGTGGGCGAGACACTGACGGCCACCGTCACGGATGCGGACGGTGCCACTGGCGCCATCACCTATCAATGGGCAGCGGACGGCGTCGCCATTGCCGGCGCGACGGCGATGACGTTTGTGCTGACCGACGCACAGTTTGATCAGGTGATCACCGCGACGGCGATGTTCACCGATGACGGTGGCTTTGACGAAGATTTGATGGCGGCGGCCACAGCGAATGTCGCAGGCGTTAACGACGGTGCAGCCGTCGCGATCACCGGTACGCCAACCGTGGGCGAGACGCTCACCGCCACGGTTACCGATGCCGATGGCGTCACCGGCACTATTGCTTACCAGTGGGCAGCCGACGGTATAGACATTGCTGGCGCCACGGCGCAAACGTATGTGTTGACCATGGCAGAAGTAGGCGCGGTGATGACGGTGACAGCGGTCTACACCGACGACCAGAATTTTGCCGAAGACGTCACATCGGCGGGCACCGCACCTGTGGCGCCCATGCTGATGAACATGGCCGGTTTGGTCACCATCAGCGGCGTGGTGGAAGTGGGCGGCATGTTGATGGCCGCCGTGACGGACGCCAACGGTTTGACCACAAGCACCATTGTTTATCAGTGGGCCAGTGCTGGCGTCGCGATTGCCGGTGCTAACGCCATGGTCTATTCGCCTACCGCCAGTGACGTAGGCAACATGCTCAGCGTCACGGCCATGTACATGGACGACGACGGCTTCATGGAAATGGTGACCTCGGCCGCGACCGTCGCCGTGCCCGCGGTTACCACCGATACTGTGGGTATCGCGACCATCGCCGGCTTGGCGCAGGTTGGGGAGACGCTGACCGCGATGCTCTCTGACGCCAACGGCGTCACGACCAGCACGCCGACCTACCAGTGGTCGGCAAACGGCGCTGCGATTGCCGGTGCGACGGCCGCCACCTATTCGCCGGTTGACGCTGACGTCGGCGCAACGATCACGGTGACGATTGACTACACCGACGATCAGGGATTTGCTGGCTCGGTAACGTCAGCACCAACCGCAGCGGTGGAGGCGGCACCGACCAATACTGTCGGTGCGGTCACCATTACCGGCACGGCGCAAGTCGCTGAGACGCTGACCGCAGCGGTCACCGACGCCAACGGCACGACGACCAGTACCATCACCTATCAATGGGCGGCGGACGGAGTGGCTATTGGGGGTGCAACAGCGACCACCTATGAACTGACCGCCGCGGAGATTGGCGCGATCATTACGGTGACCGCGGACTACACCGATGACGACGGTTTTGTCGAATCGCTCACGTCAGCCGGCACGGTCGCCGTGGTGACCAATGCGACGAACACGGTTGGCACGGTGACCATTACCGGCACGGCGCAAGTGGCGGAGACGCTGACCGCGAACGTCGCCGATACCAACGGTACGACCGGTAGCACCATCACGTATCAATGGGCAGCGGACAGTGTCGACATTGGCGGTGCAACGGCGACCACTTACGTGCTGACCGCCGCAGAGATTGGCGCGATCATCACGGTGACGGCGGACTACACGGACGACGACGGTTTTGTTGAGTCCATCACGTCGGCCGGAACAGCGGCGGTGCTGACCAACGTCACCAACACAATGGGCAGCGTTGCCGTCACCGGTACCACGCTGGTTGGCGATACGTTGACCGCGGCGGTCACCGACGCCAACGGCACGGGCACGATCAACTACCAGTGGAAAGCAGACGACGTGGACATTGCCGCGGCGACTGCCAGCACCTATGTGCTGACCACGGCACAATTGGGCACGACCGTATCGGTAACGGTGGACTACACCGATAACGAAGGTTTTGCCGAAGGTCCGTTGGACGCTGCGGCAGGTGACTTGGTCTACAGCGCGATTGTGACGGGCGAAACGACGCTGATGACAGCGGTCATGGCGGCGGCCGATGGTGATGTGATCGGTCTGGACAGTGCCGGCGGTGGCGACGACTACGCCGACATGGGCGAAGTCGATTTTGCTGCCAACCTGCTGCAGGTCCGCCGAACGGCGGGCAGCACTGCGGTGATTACCGGCGCGACGTGCATTGTGTTCAGTGGCGACGGTATCGTGGCGGACGGGCTGGTGTTCGACGATCTCGACTGGATCATGGGTACCACCTGTGACAGCAATGGCGACGGGTCGGTTTATCTGTCGGGTGACGGCGTTACCTTGCGCAACAGCGAATTTCTCGGTGAAGCCGAACCGCGGACCGTGCCCTCCGGCGATGCGTATCACTACATTACGCTCAAAGGGTTCGGCAATATCATTGAACGCAACCTGTTCCAGGACAAGGATATGGACAACGAAGGATCGATTATCTCGATCTTTGCCGACACCAATATCGGTTCGAATGAAGGGCATATCATTCGCTACAATTTGTTCAAGGATATCCCGGGAAAAACAGGTGTTTCGGGTAACCGCAATTCAACCGCGCACGCACTTCAAATCGGCCGCTCGACGGGCGGTGATTCGGTCGGGACCGGCGATCACACGGTTCAGTACAACCGTTTCGAAAATGTGGAGTCTGAGCGTCGTCTGATGCGCGTGCAGTCAGGTGGTAATCTGATCGAAGGCAACACCGTGGTTAATTCACTGGGCTTGATTGCCCTCGAGGACGGGTTTGCCAGCACGGTGCGCGAGAATGTCATTCTGTCTGGCGGCGAGGATAATGACGATGGTGGCATCAGTTTCGCGCCGCTCGGTCACACGATCACCGACAACTACATCAACAATATGCGCACGACGTCCGGACAGCGCGCCGCGCTGTTGATCAACCCGGATCCGCTGAGTGGCTCGGGTAACACGACGATTCTGGGCACGGGTGGTCTCGATTTCACGTTGACCGTTGCGCGCAATACCGTGGTTAACGCCCGTCAAGCTCTTTCGTTTGATGATCCTGACTGCGGGGATCTCGATCCAATTCTGGATTTTGATGACAACTTCATCATGAACCAGAGCAGCGGCTTGTCGATTAATATGAACACGAACGGGGTGAACCGTTTCGCTGTCACGGATGAGGATTGGGATAATTCGGGTTGTGTGATTGACGGTGCGTCAGACTTCGATAACAACCACTTTTATTCTGCGACACTGGCTGAAGGGTCGTTCAACTTTAACGGCGCGGCAGCGGATAACGTGGTTGGCGGTGAAGACGGCGCTACGTTTGTCGTTGATCCGGTTACCGGTCTGGTTGACGGCTCTGGCGTCGATGCGGGTGTCGGTGCCGATACGTCGCTGCTCAACGTGATTGCCGAAGACCAGGTGGGACCGGGCTCGACCTGGGTAGCGCCTTAAAGGCAGTGCGGGCCGGCGCCCAGGCGGCGTCGGCTCTTTCTCGGCAAGAAAACTCATGCCTGACAAAACACCGGCCGATTGGCGGGTGAGCTTGATGTCTTTGCGGGCGCCAACGGTCAGAACGTGACGGTCGACACTGACGACTGTGCGCAAGCCGTGTTTTATAAACTGGATAAACGCCACAACGGCTACGAGCACTAGTCAACGATGCACACCAACTTACAAGCGTCCTGTCATTCGTCTTTGAAAGCGCGGTGCCAGAAATGGATCTGGTTGCCGTGCCTGAGTGTCGGCGCTCTGGTTGCCGGCTGTTCGTCAGGCAGCAGTGGCAGCCCGACCGTGGCACCACCGGTCTTGCCTCCGCCAGCGGTGAACACTGCGGGTGAAGTCGTCGTCACCGGTTTGGCTCAGGTGGGCGAAACCTTGAGCGCGACGGTGACTGACGCGAACGGGCTGACGACGAGCACGCTGGTCTATCAGTGGCAGTTGGACGGGACGGACATCGACGGCAGCACGGCCGCCATGCTGCTGCTCACCACGGCACAAAGCGGCGGCGGCGTACAACTCCAGGTGACCTATACCGACGATGACGGTTTTAGTGAGACGGTTGTGTCCACGTTATCCGCACCGGTGGCTGATGCTCCGGTCGCGGTAGGGCCCGGCAACTTCGCGCGCGGTTCGGTTGGTGACAACGACAGTGTCCCGGATATCCGTTGTGACACCGTGCTGTCGAGTGCGAGCGCCTTGGAGTCGGCCGCGACGCGTGACATGACGCCTGGCGTTACGGTGTGCCTGAGTGCGGGAAGCTACACGAATCTGAACCTGGACTTCGGTGGACAAGGCGCCGAAGACGTGCCCATTACGATAGCGGCACAGGAGCCAGGGCAAGTGATTATCGACGGCGACGTGTCGATTCGCATGTCGGGTGAATATGTCGTGCTCCAGGGTTTTGTGTTCCTCGATGCGAACAGCGAAGACAGCGATTTTCTACAGACACGCGACGGATCTTCGCGTGAGCTCTGCAACCACTGCCGCATTGTCGATAACTCGTTTATCAATATCGATCAGTTGGGTGCGCCGAGCAATAAATGGGTCAGTATTTACGGGCAGTTCAACCGCGTCGATCACAACTGGTTCTCCGGCAAGACGAACGAGGGTGCGCTACTGGTTGTCATACGCCGGGTGCCTGATGGTGAGCTGCCGTCGGCGACGAATACCGATCACGCGCAAATCGATCACAACTATTTTGGCGATCGTGCGCCAGCCGATGGCAAGGTATACGGTGATGGCGGCGACAATGGATTCGAGGCCATACGCCTTGGCACCAGCGATTCGCATTCGGCTGATTCACTTTCGGTGCTTGAGTACAACTACTTCGAGCGCATCGACGCCGAGACCGAGGTCATCTCAAACAAATCGGGTAGTAACCGAATCTTCAACAACACGATTCGCGACAGCTACGGCTCATTGACGCTGCGTCACGGTGCCAGCGCACTGGTCGCCGCGAATTTCATTTTTGGGGATGGCCATCCGTTCGCCGGCGGCATCCGGGTTATCGACGACAGTCATCGTGTCGTCAATAACTACGTTGAGGGCGCACGCTTTCTCGGGACACGTTTTCACGGCGGGATCGCGCTGCACAGTTCCGACAACTCGACGACCAACGGTTACCAGATTCTGACCAACGTTCTGGTCGCGAACAACACGATTGTCGACAGCGTCGGCAGCCTCAATGTAAACGCCGGTACCCGCAGCATCGATCCCGAGGGCGTTGTGGTGGTGAATAACGTGATCGCCGACGCGGTGGGTCCGGTGATTACCTATACCGAAGAGGGCATGCCGGACAATTCCATTTACGCTGGAAATTACGTCTTTGGTTCAAGTTTTTCCGACAGCCCTTCGCTCACCGGATTTTCCGGATTTACTGTCGTGGACGTCGGCCTGTCAGACGACGAGCTGGGCGTTGACCGGGTGTCGGCGAGCAGTGCCAGTATCGTGGCCCAAACCGGGTTTGATTCACGCGGGTTCGATCCGGTCAGTGACGACATGGATGGTCAACAGCGAACAGGGCAGACCAACAGCGGTGCCGATCATGTTTCTGACGATGCGGCGGTGATCGGGGTACTAACGCCGTTTGACGTCGGGCCCATGGCTTACGCGCCCCCAACAACGGCGCCCGTGATTGCGCGCGTACCCATCACCAATCCGGGCTTTGATCGGGGCGACGACGGCTGGCAGCTCTCGGGTGCCGCCAGCGTGACCACCGATGTCGATGAGACTTTCTCGCGACGCGCATCGCTGAAAATCGAAGGGGCGGATGGTCGTGCCACACAGAGCGTCGCCGTGGAACCGGGAAGGCAGTATGAGTTCTCGGCGTTCGCGAGCGGGCCGAGCCGGCTGGGTGTTTCGGCGGAAGGGATCGAGGTGGTGCAGGACGCCAACGTATCCGATTATCGCTTGCTGCGCGTTTCTTTCACCGCCGGGGCCAGTGGCACGGTGGATCTGTTCGCCGCGCTCGACGAAACGATCACTCTGTCGGCGACTGTCAGAGACGCCAATTTTGATGGCTTCGCTGGGCGTGACGGCGATTGGACGGTGACCGAAGGGGCCGGCATCGGACAGGTACAGGGCTCGAGCAATTCCGCAAGCGGTGTTGATGGTTCGGCAAAATTCAAATACAACGACGGCAGCGAAGTCGGTCGTCCGGCGGTGTCGCAGCTCGTCGACGTGCTTCCAAACACCGACTACATTCTGTCAGCCTATTTTCAGACCAATTCTTCTGCCGGGCCGTCTGCCACGCTGGGTGCTTACGTCGGCAGCACGACGACCGTGCTGGCCAGCGACGTTTTTGATCCGGTGCAACTTGAGGCCGACGGCGCGCCGGTGGCGGACGATCGGTTTCGCCGTGGCAGTATCTCGTTCAACAGCGGCACGGCGACCCAGATTACGCTGTTCGTCGAATACGTGCCCAACAATATCATCGCCGATGGTGGCAGCCCGAGCGAAACTGAAATGCGGGTAGATGATGTCCGGCTGAGCTTTTCGGGCGCGCCTACGGACAGCGACCCGGCATTTTTCGACGGTTTCCGTGTCGTCGGATACCCCGTCGAATAGCGGTGGGAGTCGTCCTGCTTATCGGTCCAGAACTCAACAACGTAGCGATGGTCAGAGGTTAAGGACCGCGCTGCGTAATTTGCTCAGACGCGAAGCGCCGGCGGCCGACTGGTCGTTGTCGCGTCATTCTCGTACATTAAGGTCCGCACAACGCCTCCGGAGAGATAATTCGTGATCAATCGTATTGTGAGCCGTTGGCTCCTAACCTGTTTTGTTGTAACTGGCGCGCTGCTTCCAGCCCATGCTGCCGACACTCTTGTAAAGACGCAGGATGAATATCGTGCGGCCGTTGACGCGGCCAAGCCCGGTGATCGCATCGTTCTTGCTGACGGGCAGTGGCAGGATTTTGAAATCGTCTTCACCGGCGAAGGCACGGCCGACGCGCCAATTACGTTAACGGCGCAATCCAAGGGCAGCGTGATCATCAGCGGTCGCTCTAACTTACGCCTTGGTGGAAAACACCTGGTGGTATCGGGTTTGACGTTTCGCGACGGCTATACGCCGACCAATGAGGTGATTGCTTTTCGCAATGGCTCGAAGCAATTGGCTCACCACAGTCGTGTGACCGAGACGGTGATTGATCGCTTCAATAACCCCGAGCGTTTCGAAACCGATTTCTGGGTCATGCTGTATGGCCAGAACAATCGTTTTGACCACAATCATCTGGAAGGCAAGAGCAACGCGGGTGTCACGATGGCCGTGCGCCTGGATTCTGAAGACAGCCAAAACAATCATCACCGCATTGATCACAATTATTTCGGGCCACGGGAAATTCTCGGCGCCAATGGCGGTGAAACACTGCGCATCGGCACCAGCAAATATTCGCTGACCAATTCACACACGGTGGTGGAGAACAACTATTTTGATCGCTGCAACGGCGAGCTCGAGATCATTTCCATCAAGTCCGGCAGCAATGTCGTGCGCGGCAACGTGTTCTTTGAGGCCCGCGGCACGCTGACCTTGCGTCACGGCAACGACAATCTGCTCGAGAATAACGTGTTTTTTGGCAACAACATGGACCACACCGGCGGTTTGCGCGTCATCAACAAACGCCAAACCGTACGCAATAACTACATGTATGGCTTAACCGGTTTTCGTCTGGGCGGCGGTCTGGTCGTGATGAACGGTGTGCCCAACTCACCGATCAATCGCTACCATCAGGTGGAAGGCGCGGTGATCGAGAACAATACGATCATCGATAGCGATCACGTCGAGTTTGGCGCCGGCAGTGACGAGGAACGCAGCGCCGTACCGATCGATTCACGATTCGCAAAAAACCTGATCGTACATTCGAAAGAACTGCCGGTATTTGCCGTACATGACGACATGAGCGGCATCACGTTTGCCGGCAACGTGGTTGACGGTCCGACCATGCTGCCTAACAAGACCGGCTTCGAGCGCGCCAAGATCAAGCTGGTCGCTGATTCAAACGGGCTGTTGCATCCGGCCGAGAAAGCGTATGCCGGCGTTGGCATCGGCGCAGATCTGGCCGTTCTGGACGCGGCGAAAACGGGCGTAGCATGGCAGCCCAAAGCCCCTCACCGGGGCCCGTTCGGCTATGGCAAGGTCACTCAGATTGAGCCGGGCGAAGACACCTTGACGGCCGCGGTTGCTGCCGCGGCGCCGGGCGACATCATCGAATTATCCCCGGGTGACTATCGGGTCAGCCAGATACTGAATGTCGACGTACCGATCACCGTGCGCGGGATCAAGACGGGTGCCGAGCGCCCGGTCATTACGTTCGAACGCAGCACGTTGTTTGAAATTGGCGATGGCGGCGGTTTGAGTCTCGCGCGTTTGCACGTCGACGGCACCGTCGCGCCGGATGCTTACGGCAATTCGGTCGTGCGCACCGGGCGTTACTCCATGCTGCGCAATTACGAGCTGCACCTCGATGACAGCATCGTGACCAACCTGAACACCAATCACTCGTTTCATTTCCTGAAAGTGGCATCTCACACTTTCGCGCAGCGGATTTCCATTAGTGGTTCGACGTTTGAAAACGTCACCGGTCACATTCTGAACCTCGACCGGGAGATCGATGATCTGGGTATCTACAACGCCGAGTACGTGGACATCACCGATTCAAACTTCGCGCACGTTGGCGGCACGATTGGCAATATTTATCGCGGCGGTACTGACGAAAGCACGTTTGGTCCCCACGTGACGATTTCTGGCAGCGTGTTTAAGGATGTGGGGGGTAACAAGCGTAACAAGACCAAAGCCTCGATCTATCTGCTCGGTGTCCAGGCGACGCACATTCATGGTAACGAGTTCGTCGACAGTCAGCCGATAACCGTGGTCGAAACGGTCGGTGATCCAGTGACGAACATTGAGGACAACAAGCTCAAATCCACGCCACCGGCGGTGATTACACAGTTGGCTCGATGACCCAGGGTCTGGCGTCCGTCCTGTTGACGGCGTCACAACGGATTCAATGGTTTGGTTGGCTCGGCGGTCGGTGCCCCGATTCTTGACGAAACCTTCCTGGCGTTTTGCCGTCAGGTGCGCGATGCCCGAATGTCCGACTATTTCCTCAAGATGGCCGAGCGCCGGAATCGCGAGCACCCTGTCCCGAGCACGGGATCAGAGTGAGTGTCTCGCTTGCCTCCGACAATGAAGAACGTCACCGACTCTGACGCTGCTATCCGCTATCACGCGGATCAGCGTCATGCGCCTCAGCGTCCGCCGGTTCGTTGGCTTCTGGCGCATTTGGTTGTCGTTTTGTGGTGGACAACAGCTCGTCAGACCGTTGTGTTTCGCGGCCGCGATATTGCTCGAAGACTTTGAGCACACCGTCCACCGGATCGCTCATCGTAACTAGGCCGTCGTCAGAGGCAGCGGATCGCGACGACGCATACGTCCGAGGCTCACGGCAACCGGGTTGGGACGATAGTTCATGTCATCGATCGCCTGCTGCACACGATCGCGAGTTTCGGGGCGCACGTTGGGTGCCCGATTGACGACGCGAGACACGGTCTTGATGGAAACACCGACGCGCTTGGCGACGTCACTGATGGTAACGGCCGTTGCGCCGCTGGGCGATAGACTGACTAAGTTACTGGCTCTGATCATGGGATTCTCCTCGTCGAGTATCCATTTCGTTGATAAACGCATTGCTACGAGATATGGACTAGCAGGATCTGTGCCAACTCGGCGAGCGCGGAAAATCAACGTGTTGGGTCAGTTCGATCGCGATGACCGCGACGCGATTGTGCGCGCTGGACGTCAAATGCATTGTGATGGGGCGATTTGAGCGACTTGCGTCGGTCAGCCCCGTTTGCGCCACAAAATTGACATCTCTACGACGGGAGATGATGGTCGTCGTCATCGTCTGCCCAGAAAATCGGCAGCGGATCGATCGACGACCACAGCGGCCGACTGGCCAGCAAGCTGCCCATCAACGAGCCGGCGCGCAGTACCCAAATAACAAAACCGGCGGACAGGGAGACACTGCCAACGACGGCGCCCGTCACGCGCAGGTCCAATTCCGTGGATCCAGCCCGGTCATCGGACACCATTCTCTCGAGGGCCATCGCCAGGTCGGGCGGAATATTCACCGTGAGCTTACTGAACGCCTGCGCGATATCCTCAATTTGCCCGACGTTAAACTCGAGCACCAGTTGTTCAAGTGTCACGGCCAGTTCGGCCGCGTAGCCTGCCGTTAGCGCAGGGCGATCCGTTTGCGCATTCGCGCTTCTGTCGTTGGCTTGCTCGCCAGCGGCGTCGGAAATCAGAATCGGCGTGCTGGCTAGATCGATCCCTAAGTCAGGCAGTCCAGAGAATCCGGCGAGTGCCGCATCACTGATCGTGCCAGGCGTGCTGGCCTCGGCATCCGATTCGCTGCCCGATGTGGTCACAGTATCCGGGCGTTCCCCGGTTGGCGTCGCTGAGGTCGTGTTGTCCCGCTCGGCAGGCTTGATCGAGCTGGCCTGAGAGGCGGATTGGTTGCTCCAGATCGAGATCTTGACACTGGCCGTGACGCTAACCCCCGCCGCGTCGCTAACCTGTACCTGAATATCGTAAACGCCGTCAGGAAGTTGATCGGACACGCTGCGCAGTGCACCGGTACCGGGATCAATCGCGAAAGCGCTGCTACTCTGCGACTCGATGATCGAATAGGTGAGCTGATCATCGGCGTCTTGATCGGATGCGGGCAGTTGCGCAATCAGGCTGACCGCATCGGCCACGTTCAGGGTGAACGTTGCATCGTCGAGCGACGGGGATTCATTGTCATTGACAACCCTGACCTGAAGGGTGCTTTGCGTCTGGCCACCGCGCCCATCATCGACCGCGACGTCGACGTCGTAGAGACGGTCAGCGTTCGCGTCGGTGGGCGCTTCAAAGTCCGGTGCCGTAATAAAACTCAGCGCGCCCGACTGAGCATCGATGCTGAATGAACTCGAGTCATCGCCACCGGCAATCAGGTAGGTCAAAGCATCGCCGTCGATATCGCTGCCGTTGACGTGCAGAACGGCCGTCTGGTTTTCCGTGACAACAGGTGTCTGATTGACGACTATCGTGGGCGCAGTGTTGGCAGCGGAAAACGCAATGGATGCGGCCTGCGCCGCGCTGGTCGCCGCTGCGTCGCTGACGGTCACCTGATAGGCCGGAGCTTCGACGCTGCCGTCGTGGATAAACTGCACGACACCGTTTTCAATCTGTGTTTGCGTAAATGTCGTAACCGCAAGTCCGGGATTCGACACGAGCTCAAACTGACCTCCGTGCACATCACTGACGTTGAACGTCAGTGATGCGAGCGCGCTGTCCGCATCGCCTGCTGACAGGTTGGACGCGCCGATGATGATGGTTTGACCTTGAATAATCGACAGTGAATTGGTCAGCAGGACCGGCGCGTCGTTCACCGGCACGAAGACAATCGCGGCAGCGTCAGGTCCGCGGCTTCGGTCGCCGTCGCTGATCGTGACGCTATAGGTCGGTGCCGACTCACTCCCGAAATGGACAAACCGAATCTCACCTGAGACGAGCTGCAACTGAGTAAACGTTGTGATCGCAGCACCGGGATTGGCGACTAGTTCAAACTGTCCGTTAGTGACGTCGTTGACGACAAACGCCAATGAGTCGGTGTTCGAATCGGTGTCGGTGGCCGAGAGGTTTGCGCTGTCGAGGATGACGCTGCCACCTTCGCTGATCGTCAGGGCGTTGTTGGCGATGATTGGCGCGTCGTTGAGGTTGCTGAAGCTAATGTTGGCGCTCTGTGGTCCGGCGCTCAAGTTGCCGTCACTGACCGAAACGCGGTAGGCGGGTGCAACTTCACCGCCGAAGTGCACGAACTGGACGTCGCCTGCAATGACCTGGGCTTGGGTGAACGTTGTGATTGCAGCGCCCGGTGCGGCGGTCAGCTCAAATTGGCCGCCGGTAATATCGCTTGCCGTGAATTGGAGCGAGCCGGTGGCCGAGTCCGAATCGGTGGCGGACAGGTCGCTTGCATCAAGGACAACGGTTTCGCCCTCATTGACGGTCAGGGAATTGTTAGCGATCACTGGGCTGTTATTGACGCCGATAAACGAAACCGTGGCTGCGTCGGGCCCAATGGCCAATGCGCCGTCACTGACGGTGACGTTGTAGGCGGGTGCGTTTTCCGTACCGTCGTGGACGAACTGTATTGCCCCGGACGCCACTTGTGCCTGCGAGAACGAGGTGATCGCGACGCCCGCGTTGGCAACCAGTTCGAATTGCCCGTTTACGATGCCGCTGACATCAAATGTCAGCGAGCCAGCAGCGGTTTCCGCATCAGTTGCCGACAGGTTAGAACCGTCAAGCACGATCGCTCCACCTTCGGTGATGGTCAATGAATTGTATGCGATCACTGGAGCGTCGTTCACGTTGGTAAACGTGATGGTGGCCGCTTCGGGGCCGTCGGTCAGAGAGCCGTCGCTAACCGATACACTGTACGTTGGCGCGTTCTCTGTACCGTCGTGGACAAACTGTATGGCGCCAGATGCGATTTGCGCCTGGGTGAATGACGTGATGGCGACACCAGCGTTGGCCACCAGTTCAAATTGACCGTTGGTCACACTGCTAACGGCGAACTGCAACGAACCCGCAGCGGTCTCGGCATCGAGAGCGGATAAATTAGAACCGTCAAGGACAACTGTGCCGCCTTCGCTAATGGTCAACGAGTTGTTGCCAATGACAGGCGCGTCGTTGACGTTGGTGAATGTGATAGTGGCCGCTTCAGGTCCATCGGTGAGAGAACCGTCACTCACCGAAACGCTGTAGGTAGGCGACGTTTCGCCTCCAGAGTGTACGAACTGCACGGCACCGGCGGTAATCTGCGCTTGTGTGAAAGAGGTGATGGCAACACCCGCGTTCGCCACAAGTTCAAACTGCCCGTTGGTCACACTGCTGACGGTGAACTGCAGCGAACCCGCAGCGGTCTCGGCGTCGGTCGCCGACAGGTCCGAACTGTCGAGCACGACTGTACCGCCTTCGCTGATGGTCAACGAGTTGTTGCCGATCACCGGGGCGTCGTTGATATTAGTGAACGTGATGGTGGCCGCTTCGGGGCCGTCAGTCAGCCCGCCGTCGCTCACCGAAACGCTGTACGTCGGCGCCGTTTCGCCTCCGGAGTGCACGAACTGCACGGCACCGGCGGTAATCTGCGCTTGTGTGAAAGAGGTGATGGCAACACCGGCGTTCGCGACCAGTTCAAACTGCCCGTTGGTCACACTGCTGACGGTGAACTGCAACGTGCCGTTCGCATCGTCGACGTCGGTCGCTGAGACATTCATGCTGTCGAGGATGACGGTTGCGCCTTCACTGATTGTCAGCGAATTGTTGCCTAGCACGGGTGCATCGTTATCCGATGTCACGCTCACGGTGGTGTCGTAGTTGGAGCTGGTGCCACCATCGCCGTCAGTCAGGATAAAGCGCACTGTTCGATCGCCAATGGTCGGGCTATCGGTGTCGTTGTTCTGGTAGGTGATGGCTCGGATCAGCGCTGACGTAGCCACCGCATCCGCATTGGCATTCAGAGTGATTACCAGATCGGTGCCGCTGGCGCCGCCGGCAAACGTACCGATGGCCACGCCGCCGTAGGTAACACTGAGCCCACTGATACCTATCTGGCCTGCGCCGGTCCCAATGTTTGCGATGCCCAGTATATCTTCAGCGCTGTCGCTGCCAGTCGCAAACGAGACGGTCAGTGTCCCCGTGTCGAAATCGACCGAATCGGCGTCGCTGACCGCGGCGTCGGTCATCTGATCGATGACAACCGCTCCCGCACCTTCTGCGTAAATCAGTGTGTCGCTGCTCAAGTTTGCGATCACCGGCGCATCAGCAACGGTGGCCACAGTAATGTCTCGGGTTACGGACGCGCTGTTGAGATCGCCGTCGTTGACGGTCCACTCGATGGTCCGGGTGGCGGTGGAGGGCGTGTCGCTGGTATTGGCGAACACGATCGAGCGCAGTGCCGTTTGGTAGTCGGCGACGCTGGCGAGTCCAGACAGTGTCAGAATGCCGCTGCCGTTATCGTAGGTGCCGCTGATGCCGTTTTGATTGGTGAACTGCAACTGATCCACGCCGATTTCGTAGTTGGCACTGATGCGAATGATTGCGCCAGTCAGCGTGGTGTCGTCGATGTCGGTAATGGTGGCGTTAACGTCGATCCCGACGGGGCTTTGTTCGGTAAAGTTAACGTCCGTCACACTGACGGTGACCACCGGGGCGTCGTTTTCAGATCGCACATGGATCAGTATTGATTCGTTGGACACCGCCACGCCGCCACTGCCCGTGTTGCCCTGGTCATTAACGGCGATATCGATTTGAGCATCGCCGTGATAGTCCGCGTTTGGGGTAAACGTAAAGCTGTTCAAGGCCGTGTTGATTTGCGCGACGGTGCCGGTGAGCGTCACGCTGCTCCCGCTGTTTGCACCGCCCGCAAAAGTGACCGCGCCGGTCGGTATCGTGACAATGCCGTTGGCGACAGTCAGCGTCACCGACAGATCATTGGACTGCGCATCGACATCGTCGATTTGCACCTGCAGGCCGTTGAGTGTCGTGTCTTCGTTCGCATTAACCGTCGAGAAGACGCCGGCGCCGCGGTTGAACTGGGCAGCGAATGCCGAATCACCGGGCAGTGCGTAGAGTAATTCGAGATCGCCGTCGCCATCCAGGTCCGCAGCAGCAATGCTCTGGGGACTGCCTGGCGACAGCGGCTGCGAAGTCTGGGTAAACGTGCCGCTGCCGTTGTTGTCGTAGACGCGTACGCTGTTTGAACCACTCAACGACACGACCAGGTCGGTAGAGCCGCCACCATCGATGTCAGCGGCGATCAAGTCAGTGGGTACACTGAAGTTGCCCAGCGAACCCAAGTCCTGATCGATAAAGCCCGGCGTCGCGTTGCCATCGTTCTCCAGCCAGCCAATGCGAGTTGAGAAGAATCCCCTGATGTACCCAATGTCAGGACCTGCAACCCCATTAAAGTCACCGACTGCGACGTCGACGACATCAGTCATCGCCGCGGCAACGCGGCTGGTAAATCCCGGGTTGGTGGTCGAATCATTCTCAAACCACTGAACCGCGCCGCTGCCGGCGGCAACGATATCCAAGCTGCCGTCGCCGTCCAGATCCGCGACGTCGATGCCCTTCGCGCCAGACAGTGCGCCGACCACTGACGGTGTGAAGACACCGGCAACGTTTTGCTCGTACGCGCGAATTTCGCCGGTGGTGTTGAAGCTGGCGACGATGTCCAGTCGGGTGTCGCCGTCGATGTCGGCGATGGCTACGTCGAACGCGCCAAACGCCGTTGATTCCATCGAAGTCATTGTGAACGACACGGTGCCGGTCTCGACGAACTGATTGTCAAAAACAAGAATGCCGTCTTCGCTGTTGTCTGGCGTATTGTTACTGACAACGAAATCCAGATCGCCGTCGCCGTCCAGATCGCCGGTCGCTATTGATGCAAATTCGTAGCCGGCCGTGTTGAAGATCGAGGTCGCCGCGGAAAAACCGCCGTCGCCGTCGTTGGCGTACCAGTAGATTTGGCCGTTTTCTGTCGCGCCGATAATGTCCAGGTCACCGTCGCCGTCCACGTCCACCGACGTGATGACCGACGCGCCAGCTACCGCGTTATCAATGATCGCTTCGGTCGTGGGCGGTAGGGTCGTGAACACGGGCGCATCGTTAACGGCATCAACGGTTATCGCAACGGTCTCGCTGTCAAAGCCGTGGTCGCCCATGACCGCGACGATCTGTGAGCGTGAAAGCTCCGAGGTGTAGATTCGAATGTCGTCTAGACTTCCCGCGAAAGAATCGGTCCCGTCGGAGAGAGAACCAATGGTGATGTTCTGCGAGTCCGCTGTTGCCCAATCCACATCCGTGAAGTTGAACGTGCTGCTGGTGACCAGGACACCGTTGAGATACAGATAGAGCTCTTTGGTCGTTTGATTGAACGTCGCGGCGACGTGATTCCAGCCTTCGCCGGCGATGTTGTTCGTTGAATTGAGATTGTTGGTCGAGAAATTGTTAGCTGTAACGCCGATCGAATACGCCGCAAAATCACGGTCGAGCGTGACGTAGAACTCGTCGCCGATCGACAGGAAAACGGCCTCTTCCTGGCCCGCATCCAGATTGACCCAGGCGGAAATCGTCACGGTGTTACCCAGTCCCGCGGTGCCGTTGACAATGGAGATGCGGTCGTCGCCGTCGAAGGTCAGTACGTCACCGCGCTCGGCGTCGCTGGTCAGTGTTGGATCACCAATGAGTGTGCCGTCAAAGCCGTTGCCGGTGTCGTCCGTCGTCGCGCCGCCGAAGAATTCGTAGCGTGCGTAGAGATCTGTCTCGACGGCGGTGGATGAGCCCGTGGTCACCGTGAGTGTGTCGCTGCCGTTGTAATCCTGGTCGCCCTGAAACTGCATCCCGTCAAGGGCGGCGTTGATCGCCGATTCAGTGCCAAGCAGCGTGATTGTCGCATTGCCGTTGTTGGTGCCATCGACGAAAGTAATGCCAGCTGTCGTCAACAGAGTCAGCGATCCGTTAGTCACCGAAAGCGTCACCGTTACCATAGGGTCGTTCAAGCTGCCGCTCTCGAGCACGATCGCATTGCCGCCGATCACGGAAAACGTCAGTGGTGTGTCTTCATCTACTGACTGGGCGATGGGCACCGTGAGGGTGGCCGGTTCGTCGACGTCGGTAATATTGACAACGGTGCTGCCAGTGACCAGCGCGCTGCCGCCGCTGCCTTGCGCGCCGGCATTGCCGTCGCCAAACGTCCAGTCGATTTGCACACTGGCTGGCGGCGAGTCGCTGGTGTTCGAGTAAGCGATGGCGCGCATGACGGCGTTGACCTGATCAGTGCTGACACCCGTTGCAAAGGTCAGTATGAGTTGACCGTTGGCGTTGGCATAGTTGCCCACATCAGCGAAATTGAGCTCCAACGTGCCCGCGTTAAACACCAGATCGCCGGTTGCGCTGAACTGGTCATCGGTGTTGGAGCCACCGTTTCGCTGCAGCACAAGTGCCGTGCCGCCGAAATCGTCGGTACCGGAGAGTTCCTGATCAAAGATCTGAACGTCGTCGTCCAGTATCACCGCGGCATCACCTTCGACGTAAGTCGGATTGCCGTCGAGTGTGTTAGTGGCAAGCGTGGTGTCAGGTGTGCCGTTATTGTTCAGGCGAACGACCGAATGGGAGGCGCTGTTGACGAGGTTGGTCGTGTACCCGCCGATGACAATCCGTTGCGTGTTGCCGTCATCGTAAAGAGCCAGGGCGAACGATTCACTGAGGTCGGTACTCTGGTCCATGACCCACGCGCCGCTATCGCCAAACGTTGTGTCCAGCGTGCCGTCGAGATTGAAGCGCACGGCCACCCAGTCGGTCGGGTAGTCCGTCGTATTGCCCGATACGACAATGCGACCATCGGCTTGCTGTACCAGGTCTGTGCCGATGGCGTCTTCGGAATGGGACCACGTGGCTACACCGGCGACGCCAAAGTCGGTATCCGGGACGCCATTGGCGTCGTAGCGAGAGATCACCAAGGCGTCGGCGCTTTCTCCCGTTGCGGCGATGCTGCCGTCAGCCAGTACGATAACCGCTTCTACTGTGTGCCCGGTGTCGAGAATCCCGTCGCCATCGAATAGCAGGTCCAGGGAGCCATTGGTGTCCACGCGAACCACGTGATTCGTACCGCCGGCCACAATCATGCCGTCCGATTGAAGTGCGACCGATTCGAGCGTTTCGCCACCCACACCCAGATTGATCAGTGCGATGCCGTCGCCATCAAAGCTCGAATCGAGAACTCCGTCAGTGTCGAAACGCGCGACAAACGAATCTGAACCGTAGTTGCCAACGACGACAATCGAGCCGTCCGCGGCAATGGCAATATCTGTGGCTTCGTCACTGGTTCCGGTGGCGAGTGTTGTGGTGCCGCCGGTTCCGAAGTCGGTATCCAGCGAGCCGTCCGCGTTGTAGCGTGCGATCATTATGTCGCCGCTGTCAGCACCGCCAACGACAATCTGGCCGTTGGCTTGAACAGCCAGCGTTTGAATGAAGGGCGCGCTGGCCGCGAATCCACTCGTGCCAAAAGACGTGTCGAGACTGCCGTCCGCGTTGAGTCGGGCCAGCGCTAAGGTTCCGGTGCTGTCGTACGCAATGACGAGCATGCTGCCGTCGGCCAGAACGGCGATATCGTTACCTTGGCCGTGGCCGGTCTGGGCTTCAGTCAGCACGGTCTGGCCTGGGAACTCGAACGACGGCGCATCGTTGACGGCGGCGACCGAGACCACAATCGTGTCGCTCGCTGTGTCGCGATTCCCGGCGATCGCCGCGATCTCATCCGCCGTCAGCGCGCGATCAAAGACGCGCGCGTCGTCAATTTGGCCGTTGAAGTCCCAGTCGCTGGTGCCGCGACCATCGCGACCAATGTAGGTCGTTGAGGCCGGAACGTATTCAATCGAATCCGGCGCAGTGACGGTGCCCACCGCGACGCCGTCGATGTACAGGGTCATGACGTCTGACAGCGTATCGACAGTCATGGCAACGTGACGCCACCCCGTGCCAAGTACGCTGTCGGAGTCGGTGATAAAATGAGCTGCGCCAGAGTTGTAATAAGCCTCCATTTGCCCGGCGCTATTCAGATACAGGGCTGGTTCACCGCCCAGTGAGATCACGCCGCCGCCCAGCGAGTCGACGCTATCGGTGTTGATCCAAGCTGCCAGCGTGACGTTTTGGGGCTCGCCAAAGAGACCGTCAATCTGCACGTAGTCGCCGTCGCCGTCGAGCGTCAGGACGTTGCCGCGATCCATGTCAGCAACGACGGTGGCATTTCCAAAGAAACTGCCGTCGTAGTCGGTACTGGCGTTTTGGTCGTTCGCGGTGCCATCATCGAACGTGTAGTGCGCGATCAGGTCGGCGGCCACTGCCGTTGTCATGCTGACCGAGACGTTGCCGTTAAAATTGGCGCCCGGCGTGAACGTCATGCCTTCGAGCGCGGCGTTCAGATCGGACTCTGTGCCATCGACGATCAAGTAGTCGGAGTGGTTCGCGCCGTCAATAATCGTCAGGTTGGTCAGTTGCGACAGGCTCAAGGTGCCGTTGGTCACCGACAGGGATACACGCAGTAACGTGTTGGCGGATGCGACCGTGTCGTCAACGGTAATGGCGTTGCCGTTGGCCACGCTGAACACCAGGGGTGTGTCTTCGGTCGCGGACACGCCAAGCGATGAGGCATTGGCTAAACGCAAAACCTCGGCGTCGGAAAGCTGCTGATCCAGTATGGCGAATTCGTCAATCTGACCTTCGAAAAATTCATTAAGGCTGTTCGTAGTCCCCGGGGTGCTGGTCAGATTTGATGCGCCAATGATCAGCGCCTCTTCATTGCCGCTGCCGCCTGAGGACGTGAACAGACCGCCGGTATAGCCATCGGTGTCGAGCAGCTGACCGTCGATGTAGAGCCGCATGCCATCGTCACCAAAAGAAAATGCGAAGTGATGCCACTCGTTGTCGCTGATGGGTTGGGTTGACGCGTTGGTTCTGACGGTGAAGCTGGCGCTGTCTGACTGCAGTCGAACCTCGATTTCGCCGTTGGGGAAATACCGAGCCGTGATGTGGCCGCCATCGGCGAAATTGTTGACATCTTTCGAGAACAACGTGCCGGTTTGCGTGATCTCGTCGGTATTGAACCAGAGTTGGATGGTGCCTTCGTCGAGATCAAAGTCGGGCGAATGCGCAACTTCCACATACTCAGCGCCGTTGAACGTCACCGCGGTGTCGCTGTCACCGACTATCGCGCCACTCGAATCCAGCACCACACCGTTGTACGTCCCGTCGTTGTTGCGTGCCGAATCAAACGCAGTGGCGCCGCTGCCTTCGCCCAGCCGGAGGTGAATGACCGGCGTGTGCGCATTGAGAGCGGCGCTGCTGCCGAGCCCTGGCAAAGACTGCGCGGCTTCAACGCCGTTGTCGATCACGATGGTCGCTGACTGGGAGTAGGCGGCGCCCGCCGCATCAGTCACTTGCACAATGACGTCATGCATGGCGGCTGTTTCGTGGTCCAGCAGCGCGGCGTCAGCGACGCGGATTTCGCCGGTAGCCGTATCGATGACGAAGCGACCGCCCGCGTTGTCGGTCAAGCTGTAGGTATAACTGGCAAGAACCTCTTGGGCGTCCCACTCAATAACGTAGGCGTTGGTGGTTCCCGCGCCCCGGTCGTCCCACTGGCCGTTTGAGTTGAGCAATGCGACTTCATCTTGCGCGCCGCCAAAGTCATCCGGACCGGAGCCCTGGAAGTTGGCGTAATGGCCTGCGGTTGCACTGCCGCTGTCACCGCCTGTCCAGAATATATCTGCGTCGGTTGAGCCATCGAGCCAGTAGAAAACGCCTTCAAACGAGCGGTCGGTTGCGCCCAGCCAGACGTCGGAATCGGCGGTGTCGGCGAAACCTCGGACAATTTCGTTTTCATAGTCGCCACGAATCGTGACCAGCTGACCCGAAATGCCGTTTAACGTGGCGGTGGTGGCGTTCGACACGGCGGTATCAAATTCTTCCGCTGCGGTGACGAGCCGATAGAATTTTCCGGTAGCTGCGTCGTAGCTCAAGGTCGTATCGTTGTTGAGAATCGCGGTGACGGCCGCGGGGACCTCAATGACCTGCACGTCCGTTATCATTGCGCCGTGTGAAAGGGCAACCTCAAGCGACGCAAACGTCAGGTCTGTCGTCGTGTCGGTGGCCGTGAACGTCAGTGTCCGGTTTTCCCACAGCATGTTCGAACTCGACCAGCCGGTGGGCTCGGAAATATGGAAGTCCACCGACGTGCCAGCAGCGCTTACACGCAAGTCTTTGGTTGCGTCTCCACCTTCCCAGTTGCCGCTAAGGGCAAACACGATCTGGTATTGCTGGCCAACAACGGTTTGCAGTGTCTGGGATAGCGAGCCGGCCGATCCACTGCCGTTCATGTCAATGGCCCGGCCGCCGAGCGGGCCACGTTCGAAACCGGTGCTGTCAACGCTTCCCGCCGTTACCGTCCAGTCACCAAATGCACTCACACTCCCGACGTTCGAGCCCGACGCATTGAGAAACAGACCACCCTCAACGATGTCGTTGCTTACGTCCGGGTCGCCAGGAACGACGAAGCCAACAGTGTCGCCGTCGACGGCATTTTCGGCGATATGCAAATCGTCGCGCGGCGTGCTCGCGACAAAACCGGCGCCAGCGGCGTGACTAACGCTCAGGTTATTGCCGCTGACAATATCGACAGCGTCACCGGAACCGTCAAAGCCCGTCATCTGCCAGTTAGCAACAAGGCCCAGTGCCGCGGCTTGTGCGGGCGTCAAATCCAGCCGGTGCTGATAGTTGAGCCCGATATCGGCGGCCTCACGCACGTTGTCCCAAATGCGCACATCGTAGAGCGTGCCGGAAAAACGGACGGTCGAATCGTAGCCCGTGTCGACACCGTCCTGCTCTTGCCCGAGCACAATGGCTGAGTCGGGATCAGAAGAGAGCGTCGCGCTGGTCTGAATACCGGCGACCGACTCCAGGAACTCGCCATCGACGTAGGCCGTCAGCATTCCTGTCTCGCTGTCCCAGGACACGGCGACGTGGTGCAACTGCCCATCGCGCAGATCCGCAGACAGTGGCGTCGTCGAAAACGTATGACTAACGTCATTGACGCGTGCGCTGATTTCACCGGAAGGTGTCAGGGAAATGAGCAGCGCGTTTGTCTGCAAGTCTGTGTCGTAGGAGAACAGGCTCTGCTCATTGGTTGCGGTTGTCTGGAAGGCGATTTCCACCGTCACGCTATCCAGTCCGCCCAGCAAAGTCTGGGCATCGGTGGTGATCAGGTAAGCATCGTTGCCGCCATCGGCATTGAGTTCGATACCTGTGTTGATACCGGTTGGTGTGCCGTTTGACTCACCAACAGCGTTGACGCGAATCGTGATGTCCTTCTCGTAGGAATTGCCGTCGCCATCAACGGTGCGAATCGTCAGCGTGTGTACGTCATTGGTGTCGAAGTTCAGCAGTGAACCATCGAGGACGCGAATGTCGCCGGAATCGCTGTCGATGGCGAATGCGCCGTCTACCGTTTCCGCTTCGATCGAGTAAATCAGTGGTTGAGTCGCATCCAGAACGGCATCGCCGTCCCACTGAATGATTGAGCGGTAAGAGGTGTTGCCAAATTGATCGTCCCACAATCCATTGGCACCAATGGTGATGCTGCTTTGTGCGGTGCCGCCGTCGGGTCGGCCACCAAGCCAGTTAGAGTACGCGTTGTTCGGCGCGTAGCCCGCGTCGTCTCCCAGCCAGAAAAGATCGGCCTCGTCCGTGCCGTCAAGCCAGCGAAATTCGCCTTCGACCGCGGCGTCGGATGCACCGATATACGCGATAGCACCCCCCGCTGTACTCACCACAATCTGCTGTTCGAGCGCCGAGCGAATGGTGGCGAGCTGACCGTTCACGCCGTTGAGTGTGAACGCCGTGGCGTTGGACTGTGACGTGCTGAAATCCGCGAACCCGTTACTTCGCCGGTAAAACTGATCGAGCTCGGCGCTGTACACAAGCGCCGGATCGGCTGCCAGGAGTGAATCGATCAATGCCTGACGATCGTCGTCGGTCGCCGTCACGGTGCCAATGATGGTGCCGGTAACGGCCGCTTCACTGACGTTCAGAGAGAGCGCCGGGGAATCTTGAGCAAATCCGTCTTCGGTAACGTGCTTGATGGTCAGGTTGTTGCCGGCAACATCATCGATGACCACGCCGTTCGACGACAGAGTATCAAAGCGCCACTGCGCCACAAGCCCTGCCTCGTTGTAAGGCAAGGCGCTGGCAAACGACGCGGCCATCTCCGCGGCTGTCCTCAAGTCTGAAAAGAAGCGAACGTTGTACAGTGTTCCGCTAAACACCTGACTCGGATCGAATTGACCTTCGACGGTATCCTGTTCCTGACCAAACACCAGCGTGCCGTTGGCCTCAAGGCTTTGGCTGGCGTTGTGACCGGTGCCGCTATCGCGGGCGACACCGTCCACGTAGACCGTCCAGTTGCCTGCCCCGTTATCCCAGGTCAGACCCAGCGTGTGCGTTTGGCCATCCCGAAGCGCGTTGAAGTCGAAATTGGTCGCGAGCGTGACGGTATCGTTACCGGCAATGGCGAAAGCGAGATCGCCATTGGTTTCGATGGCAACGAAAAACTCGTTGCTGGTAGCAGCGCCCGCGTAAGAAGCGAGGACAATTTGACCTTGGTCCTGCGAACTGAACTGCACCTCAAAACTAAGCTGACCTAGCCCGCCCAGAACGTCGTCACCGTCGTCGGCAATCAGGTAACTGTCGTTCCCACCGTTAGTGTTAAGCGCCAAGCCGCCGCCGTTGGCGCTGGTCGGCCGCAGGTCATACGCTGGCTCCGCATACGCGACTACGTTGTTGGAAAATTCAGATGTGTTGCCGTTGCTGTCGGTGGTCGTGAGCGTGACGTATTCACCCGACTGCAGTGTCGTCGATCCGATGGCACCGTTGAGCGTGGCATTGCCATTGGCGATGCCGCTGATGCTGCCCAGGTAGCGTCGTCCTTCGACATTGCCGTCCTCAAGATCGGTGCTGGCGTAGAAATCGATGGTGTAGGTGCCGCCACCGGAGGCAAGCGTCGTGGTGTCAATTTCGAACGCCAGATTGCCGCTGCCGTTGACGCCGGCGGAATTGAGCACGGCGTAGTTTTGAGTGTTGTTAGCATTACCGTCGGTATCGCCAGCATCGTTGCCGGACAGGTCATCAGCATTTAGATCGATACCGAGGTTGGCGCTGTTGTAAATCGAGTTGCCACGAATGGTGTTGCCGGTGCCCGCCGTTGCGTCTAACCCGATTCCGTCAGATGTCGGGCTGGATGCACCGCTGTTGGCGATCACGTTGCCTTCGCCCGCGCCGGTGCCGCCAATGGTCGTGTTGAACGCACCGCTGGCAAGGCGAATGCCGGAGAAATCACTGCCCCAATTCTGCGCGAGCGTGACATCGGTGCCGATGATGTTGCCCTGAATCACCGTATTGGAAATGGCGCCGATCAGTTGAATGCCGGCCAGTCCCGGATTGCCAATGATATTGTCGAGAATGTTTGTGCCGTCAACGGTTCCAGTGATGTAGATGCCGTCGTCGCCCACGCCAAGTGCTGTCAGCCCGTCGGCCGACACGCCGATCAGGTTGTGCTGGACCGTATTGTTGTCCGAACCAGGGCCGTCGATCTGGATAGCCTCGGAGCCTGTCCCAACCACGACGTTGCCGGCATCGGATGTCGCGCCACCGATCGTGTTGCCGCTGGCGCCATTCTCCAAACGAATGCCGTCCAGAGAAAGGCCAAGCGACGTGTTGCCGCTGGCGTCGCTGCCGATGTAGTTGCCCGAGATCTGATTGGTATTGCCGCCACTGACGACAATGCCGTTGGCACCGCCGGCGATCACGTTGCGGTCAGCCGCGTCGCTACTGCCAATGATGTTGCCGTCGGATTGGATGAATACCGTCGTGCCAGTGTGCACGGTCGCCGTAGTCCCGGTTGCGTCGACGCCGAGGTAGTTTCCCGCGATGGTGTTGCCATCGGAACCGGTGAACGTGGCGATCTGTGTGCCGTCAAAGCGGTGGATCACCAGCCCGCGAACGGTGCTCCCGCTGCTGCCGGCCTGCAGGTCAATGCCGCGAGCGCCCACTCCCGCAGCAACCCCATCGATGACAATCATGGGTGTGCCGGCGAAATCCGGTTCCGAAGTGCCGTCGATGATGACTGGATTTTCGATGCCCGGCAGGGCGCTGGCGACGGCTATCGTGTGCGGACCCGCGCCGGAGATGTTGAACTCGATGACGTGCGGTCCGGCGCCGTTGGTCGGCTCGTTAAGAGCGAGAATAGCCTCGCGCAGGGAAATGCCGTCACCGCCCTGGCTGGCGATCAGATTGGTTAACGAACTCGTGTCACCATTTACCGTGTCCGTGGTGTTGGTGACGGTGATCGTAATCTGACCGGCGTTGTAGAGCCGGGCGCTATCGCGATCGACGGGTTCCTTTTCCGTATTCAGCGCGTCCGGCTCGATCGGCTGCTCGGCGTTAACGCTTGCCACACCGCCGTCGCTGCCCAAGGCACCGTCCGCGGGCAAGCGCAGCAGCGACAGCGACGCCACGTCCGGCGCAATGGAGTCTCCGGTGGATACGCTGGCGCCAGTCAGCGTGCCGATCAGTTCGCCCACGTGAGCAAAGTCTGAAAATTGACCGGCGCCCGCGACGTGCAGCGCAAAATCGGCGTCCTGGTCAAACTGTGCGCGCCACTGGGAAATCTCGGTGGCCCGGTTGAGCAGGTAGGTCGTGTCCGCGTGGGCGGTACCGAGCGCCAGACCACTTGAGCTTGCGGTCGTGAACAGGTGCACGTTGCCAATGTTGGATCGTGCACCGATCAAATCCGAGAGCTGAGCAAACGCCTCACCGGTTCGCTCCAGCAAGGTGACATCCAAGCCCGTTTCAGACAGAGCCATAAGCAGGTCACTGCCCTGGGACTTCGACCACTGGATCGCACTGGCGTCGACCGCCACGACGTAGGATTTCTGGTCGCCGTCAGCGTGGCGCGGTGCGACAACGCGCTGTTGTTGTTCGTTGTGCAGCGCGTCCGCGGGTGCGTCGGTCAGGGCCACAAACTGGTCAGCCCAAGGCACGTCGGCGGAAAACAGAACCCGCTTTTCCAGCTCTTCGCTATGGACTCCGGCGCGGCCGGCCTGGCGCGGGCGTCGGGTCTTCAACCAGGCCTTCCAGCGATCCAATGCACTACTGCTCACCGCAATGCGGCTCGCGCATGGGTACTGGCACTCTGGGAGTCAACCGACACTATAGATATCCACCATTCTGTAACCGATTAATTATCGGCAAGAACCGGTTTTTCGTCAGGTTTCGGTTCACAGTTGCCGACAAAGATCGACGGTTTTCTGGCGGGTCACAATGGCTTATGTTGCAGCGCTGTCGTTAAGTAAAGCGGTTTCGGGATTTTTTTCGGCGGCCAATGGTCAAACCGTCTCTGTACCCACCGGGAGATCACCAATGGACTATTTCCACTTGACGATCGCCGGTGCCGCTCTGCTCATCGGTACCAGCGCTAACGCAACGCTGCCCATCGCGAAAAACGACGGCTGTCTCGACGGCCCCATGGCCCAGTTTGGGCAATACCTTGGTCATTGGCACATCGCCGACTCGCAGCTCGCTGCGGACGGCTCAACCTGGACGGACGGCGCAGGCGCCCGTTGGGACTGGGTTTGTCTTGGCGACGGCACGGCGATTCAGGATTACTGGATGCCGACCGGCGGCAACGTCGGCACCAATCTGCGCATGTGGAACAGCGAAACCAACACCTGGGATATCGCCTGGATGTACAAGGGCATGAAACGCTTTGCCCACATCACGGCCGAGCACGATGTGCAGAACGGCAATACCGTTTTGCTCTACCAGTCGCCCGTCCCCAATCCGATGCGTCGGATTACGTTTTTCCCCGCCACCGCTGAGGGCTGGAAATGGAAAATGGAGCAGTCCACCGATGAAGGCCAAAGCTGGCGCGAGGTGTACCGCATAGTCGCCACACCGTGGAAAGAGAAACCGCCGGAATCCTAGTTGTACACGGCGTCCGGGTTTACCGGGCGCCGACCAGACGAAGCTTGCCGAACAGACCCGCATCGATCCAGCCGCGATTTTTGTCTTCGCCCGGGGCGAATTCCGAGCCGATGAAATTCTCGCGCTGCTCGCTGCCGTCATTGTCGCAATAGGCGACCATCATACCCATGACCTTGCCTTCGGTAAGCGTCATCGGGCGGTTGTCGTTGTCGCCGTCGACGTATTGATCGTTGTAAACCTTGATCGATACTTCCCACACAATCTTGCCACCTTTTTGCTGCCAGCGGCTCTCGACGTGGTGGGTGTAATTGCGTGGTTTCTTGTCAGTGCCAATATCAATGGCCTGGTTGTCGAGCGAGACGTGGTAGGCGAACGCGTTGTGATTGAACTGATGGTCGCCGCCAGAGAAATTTTCGTCCAGAAAAACCTCGAAACAGTCGTCGTTCCAATACTGCGTGAGCGGGTCGCGATGGCCGTCAAACAGGACGTCGTCCACAATCTCGCCGAGCACGTACAGGCGTTCCGGCGTCCACACCACTTTATAGCGACCGTTAAAATCTTCAGCCGAATACTCAGGGCCGAGCCAGCGCTGCGTCAACGGCTGCCACTGCGCCTTGTCCCAGATCGCTTCGTCGGCGATTCCGTCCACGGTGGGCGCTTGCGCGGCGCGCGGCGCGGCGTAGTCGGTGCGGCCCTCGTAGTGAGTCGGCGGCGTTTGGGCAAATGCGCAGGCAGGTAGCACAGCGCACACCGTCAGGCTGGTAATGAGGCGTGTCAGGTTCATCGTGGATCTCGTGAAAAGCTCAGGTGAGGATGATACATGCTAGCCTGTCACCTCCCTATCCTGTGAGTAGATTGGTATGAACAATGGGCAGCCATAGAGCCTGGTTGACCGGTGTGGTCGTCGCCACCGGCGGCGCCATGCTGGCGGCGTGTGCACCGCTGCCAAGCGTTGCGCCCGGCGTGTCGCCGCCGCTTGCGACCAGCGCCATCATCGTCACCAATGAAGCGGGTGATCGATTGGCGCGCCGGCCCGACGTGCTCTTTGTCGACGGGGCGGCGTCAGGCGCCGTGATTGACGTCTTCCCTTCCGACGTACGTCAGACGTTGCTTGGAATCGGCAGTTCGTTCACTGAATCGTCAGCGTTTGTGCTGGCGCACCTTGAGCCCGCGCGACGCCTCGAAGTCATGCGCGAAGCGTTCGGTGAGCAGGGCGCCAATTTTTCGCTTGCACGGACGCCCATTGGCTCAACGGATTTTTCGGTGGAAGGGAAATACTCCTACGCGCCGGCGCCGGGTGATGTGGCGTTGGCGTCGTTCAGTACCGCGCCCGATCGCGCGGGTTTTGACGCGTCACGCTATCCGCAGGTTATGGACGACACTTACGACGTGCTGCCAATGATTACCGAAGCGTTGGCCATCAAATCCGAACAAGCAGCGCAGGATCTGCGCATTATCGCGTCGGCCTGGACGGCGCCGCCGTGGATGAAGACCATTGATACCTGGTACATCAATCCGACGCCGGAAACGAACTGGCAAGGCACCGGTGGCGAGCTGAAGTCACAGTATGAATCGACCTACGCCGACTATCTGATTCGCTATCTGGACGACTACGCGGCGCGCGGGGTCGACATTTGGGGTCTGACGCCGGTCAACGAACCGCACGGCAATTCCGGTCAATGGGAGAGCATGCAGTTTACGCCCCAGACGCAAAACCGGTTTATCAAGAAGTACCTGGGTCCGCGGCTGACGCGCTCGGACCACGCGGACATCAAACTGTTGATCTACGACCAGAATCGCGACGATCTGGAAGCGTGGACGAACCTGATGTTCGCGGATCCGCAGACCGCGCCTTACTTATTTGGTGCCGCCGTGCACTGGTACTCGAGTACGATTGACGTCTATGAAGACACGTTCGAACGCGTGAACGCCGCGTTCCCATCTTTTGCTCTGATTCACACTGAAGGGACAATCGATGATCTGGGCAAGCCGGCACCGGGCGGCATTCTCGACCCGGAGAACTTCGAGGAATCAGACTGGTTTGGCAACGATGCGTTCTGGTGGAACGCGAACGCCACCGACTGGGCCTACACAGCGACCTGGGCGCCGGATGCAAAAAACCATCCGCGCTACGTTCCGGTGCATCGTTACGCGCGGGATATCATTGTCGGGTTTAATCATTGGCTGGCCGGCTGGATTGACTGGAACCTGGTGCTGGACGCCAACGGCGGGCCGAACCATGTTGGAAACTTCTGCGGTGCGCCGATCATGATCGATACGCAAAGCGGCGAGATTTATTACACCCCGGTTTACTACGTGCTCGCGCAACTGAGCAGCACTATTCGCCCCGGCGATCGCGCGGTACGCACGCAGACAACGCACAGCGGTCTCGATGCGGACACGCTGCACGCGAGTGCCAGTGTCAACGACGACGGTTTGTTAAGCGTACAGATACTGAACACGAGTCAATCGCCGCTTGATCTGGCGCTGCGTATTGGCGCGCGGCACGCCAGTATTTCTATGGACGCGAACGCGCTGTACACGATCCGCGTTCCGCTCACGCCCTGAGCGTTTGCTCGCGCGGTAGACCCGGTTTCACTAACGAGCGTGTCTCAGGCCTGGCGTCGTTCGGGGTTGGGATCAGGGTCGATCAGACGCAAGCTGTCTTCGGCAAAGCCTGCGCCAGCCTCGGTGAAAAAATTGAAGACTTTGTCGATGCCGGCCGCGTTGAGCGTCGCAACCTCGTCGTCGTATCGCGCGATCGCCGCAATGGCCCCGGTGTAACCCGCGTGGCGCAGCTGAGCCGAGATGTTGCGGTTGTCGCCCACTGACGCGACCGCCAGCAACACGAGGCGAATTTGACTGACGTCGATCATCTCCCAGATATCGGCGTTTTCGGCATCGCCAACAAAGACGCGCATGCCCTGTGCACGCTGTTGTTCGATCAAGGCTCGACTGGCATCCATGCCCCAGACTCGATCCCCCGCCATTTTGTGCAGCGCCTTGAACGCGCCCCGCCCAACACGGCCAGTGCCCACGACCAGTATTTCTGCTTCGCGCGGTCGGAATACCTGATCTTCGGGTAGCCGCTGCGTTTTTTCGAAGCGTCGCATTGTGCCTTTGTGTCGCGCATAAAAGCCGTGTGCAACCCGATACGCGGTGCTGGTCATGACAAAGGATATCGCTACGGCCAGCGCGCTGATCACCAGCCATGGCTCGGCCAGCCACCCGGTCGACACGCACAGCGCAATGACGATCAAGCCGAACTCGCTGTAGTCGCTCAGCACCAGAGCGGCGAGAAACGACGTGCGCGCCCGCAGACCCAGCCGCGTCAACAGACCAAAAAACAGCAGCGCCTTGATGCCCAGCACCAGACACAGCGCGCAAGCCACCGCGAACATCTCCAGATTCGGTAGTGCCGTCAAACCGATGGACAGGAAGAAGCCGATGAGAAACAGATCTTTGAAGTCCATCAGTGATTTCGTCAGTTCGCTGGCTTTCGCGTGACCACTTAGCAGCATGCCCAGCAACAGCGCGCCCAGATCGCCCTTGACGCCAACCAGGTCGAACAGTTCGTAGCCCCCCAGCGCCAGTACAAATCCGGTCAGCGGTAGCATCTCGCCGTGACCGGCGTGATTGAGGGCCAGGCGCAACACGGGTCGCGCGAACCACAGGCCGATCAGTGCCAGCGCCCATATTGAGGGCGTCTCGCCGGTGGCCACGGCGAGGAACGCCACGGCAATCAGGTCCTGCATAACCAGGATCGCCATGGCCAGTCGTCCGTGTCGGGTTTTGAGTTCGCCACTCTCTTCGAGCACTTTGATGACACAAACCGTACTCGAGAAACCAAGCGCGAATGCCAGCAGTGCGGCAGATTCGAGTTCGAGGCCCCCGAGCACGCCGATCGACGCGGTGGCCACCACCAGTGACAGCGACACAACGCTGATCATCCACAGGGCCAGGTGCGACAACGTGCCGACCCAGACCTCTCGCTTGACCAGATCGTGGAGATTCAGCTTCAGGCCTATGGTAAACAGCATTAGCGTGATGCCGAGGTTGGCCAGCGTATCCAGTGTTGCGTTGGGTTCGACGCCGACGGCATTCAGAGCGAATCCCGCAATCAGAAATCCGATCAGCGGCGGCAGCCCCAGAAGCTTGATGCCGAGGCCGCACACAAAGGCAAAGACCAGCCATAGTATGTCCATCGGGTTTCCTTACTCTAGTTAACAGTCAGTCAGTGACTTTCGCGTATTCTGACCGGGTTGACCTCCGGTTGCGAGCTTTGGTAAAGCGCGTGCACGTGCAACCTCATTGGCATATTATGCGAACGTCTTTCAAGGAGAGAAGAACGATGGCCAGCACCGAAGATCGGACTCGTCTCGCGCCCATGCGGCGCAGTGCAACGATGGTTGCCGTGCTGGCGCGACTGCGGCGCCGCAAGACCGCTTCCCAACTGCACGAAGCGCTCATGATGAACGGAATTGTGGTGGAGGAACGCCCGCTCAAGGAACTCTTGCGCCGCTTGGTCAAGCAAAAGGTCATCAACAGTGAATCACGGGGCAGTGGAAAAGCGCTCGCGCGCTACTACGTGCTAAGCGAAACCGGCCGCGCGACGCTGACGACGATGGCGGAGGAGTGGCGGCAGCTCAATCACTGTCTCGAGGGATTGCTCGAAGAAGTGGTTCGATGAGTGAAAACTGACGGTCAACAACAGGTGGCGTGACGATGGTAGCGAGGTTCGTGAGATCAGGTGTTTTGCTGTGTCTTGGTGTACTTTGGCTAATCGGCTGCGCGCAAGACTTCTCGCGGCCCGATACGCTGCCGTACACCGCCGGTGGTCCCGACGGCCCCGCTTTGTTTGAACAGTCCTTCGCCGCCCACGGTGGCGAGCAGATGATGGCGCTCCGGAATCTCAATGTGGGCATGGACGGGAAGTGGCGTTTCTTAATCAAGCGTATTCAACCGCTGGTCACTGATTATTCCTACCGCGTCGTTTCGCAGGAGCGCATCCTGCCCAATGAAAAAGTGTATACGGCGCTCTACGAAGGGCCGGGCGGGACGAAAAAAGTCGTGCGCGGTCCCGACTTGGTGCGGGTCTTTTATAACAACGTCGAATCGTTTGATGACGATGTTTTGCAGTCGACGGCGCTAACGGCAGACGCGTTCTTCGTCTTCTCGCTGGGCCCGCTGGCGTTGCGCGATGCCTCCGCTGATTTCGTGCGCCTGGCTGACGTCGACTTCGAAGGCAAACGCTATCAACGCATATACGCGGTACTTGAGCCCGGGTTTGGATACGCCGAGCGCGATGAAATTGTGCTGTGGCTGGATCCGGAAACTCATCTGACCAAACGCGTCGTCATCACGCTCGAAGGGTTTGAGAAAACCCAAGGTGCACATGTGGATGTCGAATTTCTGGCGTTCACGCGCCGGGACGGATTCGTGCTGCCGTCGCGTTTTCACGAACGCGTGTTGGCACCGATTAAAATCCACGCGCACGCGTGGCATCTGACCGGGCTCGATATCAATCGCGACTACGGGATCAAGGCGATCAACAGCTCAGGCTATGCGCGTGGGGCAGAACCGGCGGCATCGGCGTTGAATTAGAGCCGGCCCTGGCGTTTAGGCCGAAAATAATCTGCGTCAGAGTAGAACGTATCGTTTTCATTGTCGGGCCACCATCCTGGCACTCCGAGCAGCGGCAGGGGCAGCAGTTCTTTGGTCGTCATGACCGCGTTACCGTGTCGAATTTGCCCGGCGAGTTGTGTGTCAATCAATCGGCGTCGCTCATCGTGTGGTACGCGCAACCAGTGTGTCTCCATCGTGACATACAGCGCTTTGCCTGTGAGACCAATGTAAGCGTGTAAGCCTTGTTCGCACAGACCGTGCCCGATCATCATCGGCACGATGTCGCGGTGCCACGCCGCTCTTCCGGTGACAAACAGATCGTGCCAGCGGTGCTCGGCGTGTCGCGCGCGCGGTTGCATATCCGTGACGCCAATCAGCACGCCACATTCATCGAGCAGAGTGAGCGCGTCGCGGCGTGCCGAGCGCTGCTGCGTGGGGTTATCGAGTTCCTGACAGTGCGCCTCATTCAACGCCGTTTTTATGGCCGGGAATTGAATCCACATCAGCGCATTAAACAAGTCGTGCCAGAACGCGGGGCGCAGCGGAATTTCGCCGGTGTCGTGGATGTGACGTTCGTAGGCGGCGGCGCCGTCAAACCCGGCGTCCGTCTTTGTCGCGAAATGCAGAGGGGCGCCAGTGCCCGAGCACGCATCGCCGGGTAAGAGGGCCGACAGTTGCCTCGCGCTGGGCCAGTCTTGCCACTGCTGGCGCGTGATGATGTCGCTCACGTGACCGTGCATGGGCGAGTCCGCCAGTCTGTCGGTTCTGAAGTCGTCTGCGGGCAACATCAATCCGTCATGGGCGCCGCACCGCACGCCCGATTTCCTTGCGCTCCTCGGCGTTGGTTAGAAACGCCGGTGTGACGCGCCGTGTGGACTGCTGTTCATAGGCGTAGCCGTAGGCCAGCACGGCGGCGTCGCGATTTTCCCCACCGATGAACGACAGCCCGACCGGAATGCCGTGTACGGTGCCCATTGGCACGCTCAAGTGCGGGTAGCCCGCGCCGGCGGCCATCCAGCCTGCGCCCGCCCAATTGGGCCAGACGTCACCGTTGATCGGATCGACACGCGAGGCCACAGGGCCCGACGGCGATATCAGCACATCAGCGCTGTGGTTGTTTAAAAGAGCGTCGATGCCGGCCCTGCCGGTAAACGTTTTGACGTAGTCCCGCGCAGCCAGATACTCGGGCGTCTGCAGATCGCCCAGCGTATTGGCCTCATCAAAAATACCCTGGTCGAACAACGCCAGCTCGCGCTCCGCGTTCGCCTCGTTGAACGCGATCAGCTCGCCCAGTGAGCGGGTGGTCACCTCTGGCGCTGCGTTGGCCAGATAATCGTTGATGGTCGCCTTGAATTCGTAGTACATCACATCGCGGGCGGCCTTCCAGAACGTGTCGTCGCGTTCGGCAAACGTGTCGATCTCGATGATTTGAGCACCCGCCGCGCGCAGCGCGACAATGGCCTCGTCGAAGCGTTCGATGATGTCGGCATTGCTGCCTTGGGCAAACCGCAGCACACCGATCCGCGCGCCGCGCAGTGCGCTCTCGTTGAGCCCCGCCAGGTAGTCGGTTTTCTCGGCACCGGTCGCCATGGCATTGAGCATCATCGCCGCCCCGGTGACGGATTTGGTGATCGGCCCGGCGGTATCCTGTGATGAAGCGATTGGAACGATGTGCTGTTGCGATACCAGGCCCAAGGTGGGCTTGAACCCGACAACACCGTTGACGTTGGCCGGGCAAATAATCGAGCCGTTGGTTTCCGTGCCGACGGTCGCCGCTGCCAGCGATGCCGCCGCTGCGACGCCGGAGCCCGAGCTGGATCCGCACGGGCTGCGATCGAGCATGTGGGGGTTGCGTACCTGACCGCCCATTGCGCTCCAGCCGCTGACCGAGTCGTTCGACCGAAAGTTGGCCCACTGACTCAAATTGGTCTTGCCCAGAACTATCGCCCCCGCCGCGCGCAGGCCGGCGACCAACGGCGAGTCTCGTCCGGTGACGTTCGCTTTAAGCGCGATCGCGCCGGCTGTTGTGGCGACCGGATCGAGCGTCTCGATGTTGTCCTTAAGCAAGACCGGTATGCCGTGGAGCGCGCCGAGCGGTTCGCCAGAAGCTCGCTGTGCATCAAGGCGTCGAGCGTCTTTGAGCGCATTGGGATTGAGGCTCAACACGCTTTGCAGGGTTGGGCCGCGACGGTCGACAAGTTCGATGCGGTCGAGGTAACGCTGTACCAGCGCCTCAGCCGTGATCTCACCGTTTTGAAGGGCTGCTGTAATTTCCGGCAGCGTTGAGCCGATGGTCGCATCCGGCGTCAGGTCAGGGGCTGGTTTGGTGATCGGCTTGGCAATGTCGGGGGGCGGTGTATCCTCGGCGCACGCGACGAGCTGGGCATAGCAGACAGCGGCAAGCACGGTGTGCGCGAAAATTCTCGCGAGCATTATAGACTCCATAATTTTTGTTTGAGCGTGTCTGCTGCCTGCGCGCGACCAACTAGGCGTACAGGTGACCGGAACTTACGGTGATGAGCAGCGACACGACCACAACCACTGTCACGTTACGTCGTGTTTTCCAATACGCGTCGTCAATAACCTGCGCGACGTGCAACCGTCGATCAACCATCAGCAAGCACACAAACACGATAACCAAAACCACAAGCGCCTGCGAGAGTGTGCCGAGTAGCACGCCAAACCACCCGAGCAAGGTCAGCACGTTGCTGCTGACGAATAGATTGAGCGGCAACATCTGACGTGTCTCAAGGGCCGTTCCCCAGTGCACGCCAGCCATAAATGATGCAATGGCGAGGCCATAGGTCGCGGCGATGAACTCGATGCTGCCAAGCCACGGCAACGACGAAATGCCAAGCAGCGAAAACAGGGCGCAACCAACAAACGGCAGCGCGCCTGCGGCCGCCAAATCGCGAGTGATTGGTGCGGCGGTCATTGGCGCTGCGGTGCGCTCAGCGCGCCCGTGTTGCGGCCAATACGCACAACCGGTTCGAACGACTGCGAATCAAACAGGACGAAGTCGGGTAATCCGTCACCGTCGATGTCTTCGAATCGAATGACTCCGGCGGTCGGCAATTTTTGTCGCGCGCGGCGTTTTTGAAACGGCCCTTTATCGCCGCCCAAATAGACTTCAATGCCTTTGCCGTTGTCCGACGCAACGAAATCCATTAGCCCGTCCGCATTGAGATCGACGCCGCCGCGCGGCATGAATCCGTTGGGCCGAAACGTTTCGAAGCTGATGCCAGTGCTCACTTTGCGTCGCGACCACGGTTTGGTTTCGTAGCGACCGTCGTCGTTCAGGCGGTGCAGCGAGATCACCGCATCGACCTCACGGGTAAGCAGCATCTCAACGATCTCCAGAACGCTGAACTTGATCCGAATGCGCATCAGCTCGAGGGTATCGTCTCCGTCAATATCGACCAGCACATCGGAGCTCACCGCGCCTTTGCTGTCAAACGTGTCCGTTGGCGTTTCCAGCTGCCATCCATCTCCCTGGTTGCGGTAAAGCCGCGTGGTCGTGATCGAATCGGTGAAGCTGCCCTCTACGTGCGTGATCATCAGGTCCATCAGTCCATCGTTGTTGTGGTCGCCGCCGCTCACCACGACGCCGCCCGAGCCGCGCCGGTGATCTCGCTCGTCGACCAGCTGCAACGGCAAGATTCGGTCGGGGGCACCGTCAAACTGCCCGCGCTCGTCGCTCAGGAATACGCGCAGCTCGTGGCGGGTTGCGCTGACGACGTCGCGAAGACCGTTGCCATCGACGTCCCCGACGCTGATTTTCGGGACGTCGAGAAAAAGCTGAATGTCGCTCTCCACGGCCACGAGACTGTCGGGTTTGGTGACGTAATAATTCGCTCGTCCGCCAACCTCGAGTTGCGCCACTTGGGTACCGTCGAGCTCCAGGATCGCGAGTGCGCCCAGTTGTGGCACCAGCAGGCGCGATCGCCCGCCGATATCCGCATGCGCAATGGCGAATCGGTCAAACCCGCGTTCGTCCTGCGCCGCTGCGATGGTGCTGGGCCCGGTAACCGCCATGTCTCGAACGTCGCCTTGGGCGGTTGCCAGAGACATCACGCTGAGTCCAGCGGAGCGCAAGAGAATCAACTCATCACCGGGCGTGTCCTCCACGTCTGCGATGTCGTAGACCGCGCTGCCGCTGGGCAACCTGATGCGGTGTGAGGGTGTCGACGCGAACGTCTTTGCATCGCCGCGAAGATAAATATGCAGTGTGCGCGTTTCGGCGGGAGGGAGGCCTTCCAACGTCGTGATCATCAGATCTGTGCGCTGATCTCCGTTGAAGTCACCGAAGTCGGCCGTGACCACGCGGCCTTCGAGCGCGAGCGACTGCACATCGAAAGGCGCTGGCGCCGCAAGAACGCCGGACGTCATGTTGATCAACGCCACGGCGAGCGCCGCCCGAACTGACAAACGAAACTGAAAACTCATGCACGACCTGAACGAAGGAAGCGGGCGACAGACACGCGTCTACTCTAACAGTCCGCCACAGCATCCTCTAGCCGCTGATTCAATCGTTTGCGCGGATGTCGCCGTCTATCTACGGACAGCTCAGGACGCCTTGCGCCGTGGCACCGTCGTGATGCTGTTGACACGCGCCGCGCCGGTGAAGAATTTCAACACATTCTTGAGTTCGGCGGCTTCTCGATCCAGCGTTGCCGCATTGCGCGTCGAGTCAATGACCATATTGTTGTTGCGGGCGGTCGCTTCGTCCATGGTCTGGATTGTCTGACTCACGTTACCGACGCTTTGCGCCTGCGCGAGACTCGAGTCGCTAATCCCGGACACCAGACTGGCGACTTCGCTAATGCCATTGACAATCTGTTCAAAAATCTGACCGGTTTCGTTGACCAGACGCGACCCGTCATCGACTTTGTCGACGCTGTCGTTAATCAATTCCTTGATCTTGTGCGCGGCACCGGCACTGCGCACGGCCAGTCCGCGAACCTCGCGCGCTACGACGGCGAAGCCGAGTCCATGCTCGCCCGCGCGGGCGGCTTCCACCGACGCGTTGAGCGCCAGTAAATTGGTCTGGAAAGCGATTTCGTCGATGACGCTGATGATGTCCGCAATGGCCGCGCTCGATTCGTGAATCTCCGCCATCGCAGCGACGGCGGAGTCAACGACCTCACGGCCAGACGCTGCGTCATGATTGACGTTGCCGGACAGCGTTGATGCGCGCTCAGCGTTGGAGGCGTTACTCTGCACCGCTTCGTGAATCTTGCCGATCGATTGCGAGGTTTGTTCGAGGTTGGCTGCCTGCACGGATATCATGCGATCCAGGTCCTGGCTCGATCTGCTCAATTCACCGGCGCCATTGAGTACAGAGTCCGCGCCGCTTTGAACGCGCTCTACTATTTCGGTAAGCCGCTTGACGGTGCTATTGGCATCTTGTTTCAGGTTATCGAACTCGCCCTGATATTGGGTGGTGACGTGGGTGGACAGATCGCCTTTGGCCAGTCCGGACAACACCATGCCCATGTCGCTAACAATCTGGTGTGCAATGCCGACCAGGTCGTTCATGCCTTCACTCAGCGCCAGAAAGAAGCCTCCCTTCCCCGTCAACGACAGACGCTGCGACAAATCACCGGCGTGTGCCGCTTGAATGAGTTCGCGAATTTCGGTTTCGATAGACTGCTCGGTTGTCCAGTCGCGCCATTCGACGACGCGCCCAAGGCGTTCGCCGTTGGCGTCCACAACGCCGTTGGCGCTGGCGCGTACGGTTTGTGCTCCAAGTTGAATCTGCGCTGCGGGCTGTCCGTTCTGGCCCGCGATCGGGAAGGGCAGCTTGCTGGTTTTGAGTCCCACGATCTGTTCGTCAGCTGGCCCGTTGGGTATCTGCGCCAAAGAGCGACGCGCGGAACTGTTGGCGAAAACGATGGTGTCGTCCGTGTCGGTGACCAGTACGCCAGCGGATGTATTGTTCAGCGCCTGGGTAATGCGACTCATGCTTTGCATCACCTGGCGATCGCTCTCCAGGCGTTCGCGCAACTGCGCCTGCATTCTGGCAAGCGCTTGCAGCATTTCATTGATTTCGTTGCCGTCCCGCGTATTGATGGTCGACTCCAGATTGCCATCCGCGATGCACGAGGCGACGTGGGCCGCGTCGTTGATCGGACGCACGATCAGGCGCGCAAGGAGAATCGAACAAGCCAACAGGATCGCGCCAGCCACCACGAGAGAAGCAATCGCGTTGCTCACCAGCGGTGAGATCGCTTCATGAACTTCGGCTTCGTCTATTTCCACGAGCAGCGACCAATCCAGATCGGGAAGCGACAGCGGCGCAAATGCTGAGAGCACCGGCACGCCGTCGGCTCCGGTCACTACGCGGACACCGCTGTTGCCGGCGGAGGCTTCGCGCGACGCTTCGGTGTCGACCTTTGCGCTGAGAATAGAAGGGTCCGTCGAGTCACGACGCTGCGAGCGCATGGTCAGATCGGGGCCGAGCAAAAAGGAATGGCCAGTCTGACCCATACCGCTGCTTTGCATCGTAATCGCATTGAGCTCATCGACTGCCAACCCAACTATCATGACGCCGATCAGCGCGCCCTGGTCCATAACCGGTGTCGCGACGAACGCGCTTGGCAGATCCAGAGCGGGGCGGTATTTCTCAAAATCGCTGAAGGCGGACTCACCGGTTGCGACGACCTGCTCGAAAATCTGCGCAATGCCGGTGTCCCGGAATGCACCGGTTTTGAGGCTCGTTCCGAAATCGAGCGCCTTGCGAACGCTGTAGACCACCGTGCCATCGTCGGGCGTGACGATCAGGATGTCTTTAAATGATAAGCGCGACATCATGCCGCGAAAAAACGGGTGGTAACGCCGGTGCAGCCGCGTGTACAAGCTCCGGTCTGTCGCTCGATCCAAGGCCTGCTTCTCGGTGTAGGAGTTCGGGTTCTGCGTTACATAAAGATCGCGCAGGATCAAGCCCCCAGCCGCTGTTGGTGAACTGTCCAGCACGACCGGTGCCTGCTCCGTGCGGTTGCGATACGCGGTCGAGAATTGCTCGTCGCTGCGCGCGGCCTGGGCGTAGGCGGACAGAACGTCCTGGCGCGTCTGGTCTTCCGGCAGCATGGTCTCCAGTCGATCGAACGCACTCGACAGCCCCAGCACACCTTCGATTACGAACGGGCCCGAAGCTAATGCCTCACTTTGGACTTGCGTCGTGCTGAAGAATTTCTGGATTTCATTTTTCTTGAGCTCGCGAACCGATTCCAGCTGATCGAAGGCCTGGCTCATCATCGCGCGACTCGAGGTGCGCATGTTTAGATAGCTCGAGGCAGCGAGTGGAATGAGTCCGAGCCCGACAATCGTGACGATCAGCTGGCTCTTGAGTCGGAGGCGGCGCCATGCGTGGCCCAAAGAGGTGGCCGCCGTTTGTTCGTCTTGCGAGCCCGGTGACTGGTGGGCGTGTTCTGATGGCAGCATGCGAGTTGTCCCACAGGTCATTAGATGTACAAATAATAGTAGCGACACGGTGTATGACAACTTGAGTGTCGGCGTCGCCGCTCTATGCCGCTTGCAAAACGTGACTGCAGTCACGTACCTCTGCGTTGGTCTCTTTTACTCTGGTGAGCGTCATGTTGCGCTTGATGGATCACAGCGCAAAGTCAATCCAAACGTCACACGGAGGTGCGTCAATGCGCATGCGTCAGTTTTGCGGCCGCGTTGCTGCGACAATTATTGCGATCTCATTTTCGCTAACGGCCTCAGCTCAGGACCCAAGTCAACTGCGTGCCGGGCATCCGGACTTGCAGCAGTGGCTGCTGCCTGATCAGCCGCCCACACCAAAAAACAACGCGATCACTGCCGCACGCGTCGAGCTTGGCAAGCAGCTGTTCTTCGATCCGCGATTGAGTGGTGACGGCAGTATCGCCTGCGCCACTTGCCATAATCCTGCGCTCGGCTGGTCGGACGGACGACAAACCGGCATTGGCTTTGGCGGGACCGTTCTGCATCGAGCCAGCCCGACTGTGATTAATACCGCCTACAACCGACTGCAGATGTGGGATGGCCGCGAGCGTTCGCTGGAGTCCCAGGCGATTGGACCGATGCGCGCTGCAGCCGAAATGAACACCAATTTCGACGTCACCGTGCCGTGGCTCGCGCAAAATCCGGGCTACGCTAAAGCGTTTGGTCAGGCCTATCCGGGCGAGCCGGTCGGTACCGATACCATCGGCCGTGCGATCGCATCTTTCGAACGTACGGTCATCAGCAACGACTCACCGTTTGATCAATGGGTGCGCGGTGACGAGGACGCCATGTCGGCGTCGGCCGTGCGCGGGTTTGGCGTTTTTCTGGATGCCGACAAAGGAAACTGCGTCGTGTGCCATGCTGCCCCCAATTTCACTGACGACGGCTTCCACAATCTCGGCCTGCGTTCTTATCTCAACGACAATCCGGATTTGGGGCGCTTCGAACATGTGCCAGTCGCCGTGCTCAAAGGCGCTTTCAAAACGCCAACACTGCGCGATATCGCCACGACGGCGCCGTATTTTCACGACGGCAGCGCCGCGACCCTGGATGACGTCATCGACCACTATGAGCAAGGCGGCGAAGCGACCAAAGACCTGTCGCCGAACATGAAACCCTTACAGCTAAGCACGAGCGATAAACAGGATCTTGTGGCGTTCATGGAAGCCTTAACGACGCCGGCCAAGCCGTTCACGGCGCCGACGTTGCCCCCCGATACCGGGCCACCGCGGCGAGTACCCGGCGGCGGTACCACCGCGCAAACGCGCTAACTCACCCCAATGACCCGGAGATTTCTCATGACAAAATCCATCCCGAAGATTATCGCGCTGGTTATGCTGTGTGTGAGCACAACGGCGGTTGCCGAAGACACACACACCGTTTTGCAAAAGGACAAGTCATTCTCAGCCGAGTCGCTGACAATCAAGGTTGGTGACAAAGTCAGTTTTGCCAATGAAGATGAATATTTTCACAACGTTTTCAGTTTGTCGGACACCAAATCGTTTGATCTGGGTTCCTTTGCCGCAGGCGAGGAGCGCACCGTGACGTTCGACGCCGAGGGCGAAGTGGAGGTTGAGTGCGCGATTCACCCGTCCATGTTCATAACCATTAAAGTGGAAAAATAGTCTTCTTCTGACAATGCTGAGTCGCCTTAGTTGATGCGTAATATTCGAAGAATGACCGTCACGATGTCCGCCTGTGCGGCGATGTCGGCGTATGCCCAGGATACCGTTGTCACCGACGCTGATGGGCCAGGGGTCTTCCTCCACTATTGCGCGCTTTGCCACGGCGATGAAGGGCGTGGCGACGGACGTATGGCGCGGCTGATTACCTCGCCGTCGCCGGCAGATCTCACTCGCAGTACCTTGAGTCGCGATGGCCTCAGGCAGATCATCGGCAAGGGCGGAGAAGCGGTGGGGCGATCAGCAAAAATGCCGTCATGGGAGCAGCAGCTAACCACGACAGAACTGAGCGCAGTGGTCGCCTACGTCTACTCACTCAAGCCAGAATAGCGTTGTCCCCAATGAGCGCCAGTCGCTCACAAATCGGTCCGATCTGATCCAGTGGGAGTACGGCATCGGTGGCCCTCAGGCGCACGGCGCTGCCCGGCATTCCCCATATCGTGCTGGACGCTTCGTCCTGGGCGATGGTCACGCCGCCGGCTTCATGCATGGCTTTCAAGCCTTCCGCGCCGTCCTGTCCCATACCGGTGAGAAGTAGCCCCAACGCTGAACCACCGACAGTGCGCGCTACAGAGTTGAACAACACGTCCACCGCGGGCCGGTGGTCGTTGACGCGCGGCGCGTCAATGATCTTGCTCAACAGTTTTGAGCCAGCCCGTTGGACCGCCAGATGCTGACCTCCGGGCGCAACGTAGACGTGATCGGCATCGAGGGTTTCGCCGTCCTGCGCCAGTTTAACCGTCATGCTGCAAATCGTATTCAGGCGCTCAGCAAATGACGCCAGGTATTCGGCTTGCATGTGTTGGCACAGCACCACGCAGGAACCGGGAAGGGCCATGTTCTCGAGCAGTTGGTTGATAGCGCCGGGCCCCCCGGTGGATGCGCCCAGTGCGATCAGCCGGTGGAGTCTGTCCGAGGCAGGTGGGGCCTTTCGGAGTCGCTTCGCCCACTGTTCAAAATCCGGGTGCTCGCTGTTGCGCTTGACCGATGGTGTTGATACCAGCGAGCGCGCGGCCATGCGCACACTGCTCTGAATCTGCCGGGTGTAGCGCAGCATCTCGCCCGGCGTGCTCGGGTTGCGCTTGTGCACAACGTCGATCGCACCAAGCGTCAGCGCATCAATGCTAACGCGCGCGCCGGAGCTGGCGTGCATCGACAGCATGACGACCGGCATCGGGCGTAGACGCATCACGTTGCGCAAAAACGTAATGCCGTCCATGCCGGGCATTTCCACGTCCAGAGTCATGACGTCGGGGTTAAGCTGCTTGATCAGCTTGCGCGCTTCGAAAGGATCCGCGGCTTGTCCGACAACCTCGAGCTCCGGGTCCTGATTAATGACTTGGGAGAGAAACTCGCGCATCGCTTTGGAGTCGTCCACGATGAGCACCGATTTACTTGCGGCTCGCATGCTGTGCTACGAGAATGCCACGCTCATCTCGCTTCCTGGGCGCTCGGTGCTTCGTGTATTTCCTGCAAAGAGGGATAGAGCTTATTGATCCAGGATGCGTCAACGGCGACAGGGGCCGTTGAGCGAAAGTCGTTCAGGAGCTGCTGTGTGTTGTCCGGTTGATCAGCGACCCGGCGCAACAGTTCGCACAACGCGTGCGTACGCTGCTGGAGGCGGTCGTAGTACTGCAGGGCTTCGATTAACTGAATGATATCACTGTCGATACATTGTGCCGCGAGCTTACTGGCCACCTGTGCGCTGATGATGCGGTGATTGTGCTCCTCACAAACCACCACCTCATCGATGCGCTCTGCAATCTGCGCGATCAATTCCTGGGCGCTGAACAACGATATGTCAGTGGATGCCAAGATGGTCTTCCGCACCGAGCAACGTGATCGCGGATTGCAGCGGTTCGCTGACATTGGTCCACGTTAGGGTGCGTCCCTGACGCATCATCTCGACGGCCAGAATCAGCAAAAACTGGACGCCGCAAAAATCAACATGGGCAACGGCGGCAGCATCAATGGTCAGCGACCCGGCGCTTTGCACGTGCTCGTCCAGCATGGCCTGGATTGTCGGTACGTTGTCGATCTTGATCGACTCAGGCAACGCCACATCGATATTACTCATCGACGGCCACCGTTTCTTCGCTCACCACATCCAGCGAGCGCTCAAGGATCTCGTCCAGGTTCAGAATGATCACCAGTTTCTCCTCAGTCCGGGTCAGTCCCTTGATAAAATCGCCGTTGATTGACGCCGCGATGTCCGCGCTGCGCTGAATGGTTTCTTCCTGCAGGTGATAGACCTCAGCCACCTGGTCAACGACGAAGCCAGCGACGTGCTGGCGTCCATCAGCTTCTGCGCGGGCAATAATGACCGCCGTTGTGGACGTGAAATCCCGCGGCGGCAAACCAAAGCGACGTCTCAAGTCAAACACCGGCACGATGGCGCCGCGCAGATTAATGACACCAAGCATGTATCCCGGTGTACAAGGCACAGCGGTTGGCGGTGCCCAGCTTTTAATCTCCTGGACCTTGAGGATCGGCACCGCGTACTCCTCGGTACCGAGTAGAAAAGTTAAATACTGCTCGCCAACGGCCTGGATTGCGGCGTCGGCTTGGCTCTCGTCAATCGCGTGCATCAATGTTTCCTTTTGGATGGGCTCAGGCGGCGTGGGCCACAGTGCTCGTTGGTGACAGGGCGGTCGGGTCGAGAATCAATGCAACGCTGCCGTCGCTCATGATGGTCGCACCCGCGATTGATTCGACAGCGCGATAGTTATCGTCGAGATTCTTGATCACAACCTGTTGCTGGCCGAGTACTTCGTCTATGCGCAAACCGAATCGCTGGCCGTGCACGTCGACTACAACGGCTAAAGCACCGGGAGTGCGATCGTCGAGCTCCAGTCGGTCAGACAGTGGCACCAGCGGCAGGTATTCACCGCGGAAGCGACAGACTTCGTTGCAGCCGGGAATGGCAGCGGCTTCTGAATTGGAGATCTCAACCGTTTCAACAATGCTCAACAGCGGCAACACGTAGATTTGATCGGCCACGCGCACCAGTTGTCCGTCAAGAATGGCGAGCGTCAAAGGTAGCGAAATGGTGACGCACGTTCCCTCGCCCGTTTTCGAGCTAATGTCTACGCGTCCGCCGAGATCGAGAATGTTTCGGCGAACGACGTCCATGCCCACGCCTCGGCCGGAGACGTCGCTGACTGTGGCTGCGGTCGAGAAGCCTGGCGCAAACAGCAAGCGGTCGATTTGCTCGTCGGTGAGCACGTCTTCGGGTGCGACGATGTTCTTGTCGCGTGCGATTTGCAGCACTCGCTCGCGGTTGATCCCGGCGCCGTCGTCTTCAATTTCAATAATGACGGCGCCGCTTTGATGATAGGCATTGAGGCGCAGCGTGCCGGTTTCACCCTTGCCGGCAGCGGTGCGGCGATCGGGCGTTTCAAGGCCGTGATCCAGGGCGTTACGGACCAGGTGAATAAGCGGATCCATCATGCGCTCGAGCACCGTCTTGTCGATTTCGGTGTTGCCACCGTCAACCACAAGCTCGACCTGTTTCTCAAGTTTGCGCGACAGATCGCGGACCAGTCGAGGCAGACGACTGAAGCCGGTTGCGAGCGGCAGCATTCGTACGCGCATGACGCTGTCCTGAAGTTCGCGCGTGTTGCGCTCAAGTTCATCCAGGCGGCCGCGCAGATCCTCGAGATCAATTTCTTCATCGCTCGCGCCGATGCGATTGAGCATGGACTGGTTGATGACTAGTTCGCCGACAAGGTTGATCAGCTGATCGATCTTGTCGGTGGCGATACGCATGGAACTGGATTCCTGCGTGGTGGTTGATCGGGCCGGTTTCTTGGCCGCGGCGGGTGCGGCCGGTTGGTCGGCTGACTTCTCCGTCGTCGCGGCGGGTTCCGCTACCACCTCTGTTTCCGCACTGGTCTCGGCCTCTGGAGCGACGCCGGTGGAAGCGCTGATGCGCTCAATTTCAACCTCGCAGTCGAACTCAACCCATTCAAAGATCTCGGCGATCGTGTCGCGACTGTCGTCCGTTTTTACCGTGGCGTCCCAGCCCACGTAGCAAGTCTTGGGATCGAAGTCTGACCAGGCCGGCACGTTATCAAGTTTAAGCTCTACGGAGATGTCCCCTAGGCGCTCCACTTCGCGCACGAGCAGTAGAGGGTCGTTGCCCCGCGTCATCAGTTCGGCGCGCGGAACGAAGTTAATCCCCCACTCGCCGGATCCGGCGGGTGGTGCATCGTCTGCGGGTGCAGCTGCGGCGTCTGGCGCTGCCGGCGCGTCGGCGTCTACCGCTTTGGAGAGTTTTTGCTCCATCGCGCTGCGCTCCGGGTGGCCGTCGTCGGCACCCGGTTCAATCATGTCACGCACGATATCGACCGACTGGAGCAGCAGCTCGAGATCCGCGTCGTTGACGGCTCGGTTTCCTGATCGCATTTCGTCGAGCAGGGTTTCCATGTGATGGGTGAGCTCGGACAGCGGCATGAAGCCGAACGTCGCTGCACCCCCTTTAATGGAGTGGGCCGCGCGGAACACTTCGTTGAGTTTGTCTTCCGGCGCGTCGCCCCGTCCGAGTTCCAGCAGGCCTGCCTCGAGAACGTCGACGTTTTCGCGACATTCCTCGAGGAACATTTCCTTGAGCTCTGTGAGGTCCAGATCATCCATGACTCTTGAGTCTCCTGTTATTCAGACTACGACACGCCGAACGGTGTCGATCAGCTGCTGGGGATTGAACGGTTTGACCATCCAACCCGTGGCGCCCGCATCGCGGCCTTCGCGCTTGCGTTCGGTGGTCGATTCGGTGGTCAGAATGAGAATGGGCGTGTGCGCGTACTTATCCAGCGTTCGTAGTTTTCTAACCAGCGTGATGCCGTCCATGCGCGGCATGTTCACGTCGACGATGAACGCATCGAATTGATCGGAATCCGCCTTTTCCAGGCCGTCAACGCCGTCGAAGGCCTCTTCCACCTCATGGCCCGCAGATCTAAGGCTAAACGCGACCATCTGCCTTAGAGAAGCCGAATCGTCGACTGTCAAGATTCTCGGCATGGCGTTTTCTCCTGCGGTTGTTTGGCAATTTCGAGCCCGGGTTGTTTCATAAACATAGTGTCGGTCACAGCGTCGAAAAGTTGAGGGCGCCGCCCGGGTATTTGCCGGGCGGGATGGTAAACGACGCAACGCTGGTCTCGCCTTCGATAGTGGGTGCATCGGTCGCAGGTACCACTTGGGTCAGCTTTAGATGAGCGCTTTTGTCGTCCATGAACAAGCTGGAGAACATGTTCATGACTTCATACAAGTTGTCGGTGGCCATGTCATTAAGCGATCCCGACTTGCTCATGTCGGCGGCAACATTGGGCGGAATCATCGACAGCGCGCTTCCCAGTGCCGCCGCGGCGCTGATGTCGCATCGACAAAGCGCAACGACCTGCTTGTCAGCGTTTTCGAAGACTGCGGCATGACTGGCCGCTAGCGATGCAGCAGCATCGTCAGCTGTCGCTTGCATGGCGTCGCCAACGATCATGCCTAACATGGCATTGAGGCTTTCTGCGGTCGGAACCAGGTACGTAGCCATGACTAGCCCAGCACCGGACGCAGTGTCTTTTCAAACGATTCTGCGGTAAACGGTTTGCTGATCAAGAACTGCGCACCAGCCTCACGCGCACGACTGCGCATTTCGGCCGTCGACTCCGTTGTGATAAAGCCGAACTTCGTTGTGTTGCCGTCTTCGCGCAACTTGGTCAGAAACTCAAGCCCGTTCATGTTTGGCATGTTCCAGTCACAGAGAATCAGTCCCGGGTTGACATCATCAACCTGCGCGAGCGCTTCTTGTCCGTCCGCGGCCTCTGAAAATTTGAGTCCGCCGAAACCCGCCATTTTCAGCGTTCTTTTGACAATCATTCGCATAGCGGAACTGTCATCTACGATGAGTACTTTCACGATTCCCTCCTGTCCGTGTGGGTGCTTCAAATCTTAGCGGCCATTACCGTCGGGGCTTTAGTGCTGCCTGCGGCGTTATGTCAATCACCCGGCAGGCGGTCTGCCGTGCACTAAAGGTTCGCGAAGTTCTGTCGCTTCCCCAAGCCAGGACGTTCGCGATTTGATATGGCGGTGAGCCGCCTCGCAGGTAACGTCGTTTTTTCACAATCCACTGACAGACTAGTTTTTAGTCGGTCCATCACCGCGACCGCCGAGGTGTCCATGTTTGCCAAATATCGTCAAGCCATTGCGAGAGTTTCAAAGTTAGAGGCCCAGCTCGCAGAGAGCGAGGCAAAGCATTGCGGATTGGAAACCCAGCTGGAGGACGTCCGACAGCAGCTGGTCAAAGCCGGAGACAAGGAGGCGATCATTAATGCGGTGCATCGTTCGTCGGCCTATATTGAATTCACATTGGACGGCGTTGTCGTTGCCGCCAACGAGCTGTTTTTGCAAACTGTGGGCTATCGATCCGAGGAAGTCATCGGGCAGCACCATCGCCTGTTTGTCGACCCGACGGAGCATCAATCGACGGAATATCAGGATTTTTGGCAAACACTTGGCCGCGGCGAGTTTCATCGAGGTGAGTTTCGGCGCAAGCACAAAAGCGGCGAAGACATCTGGTTGCAGGCGGTCTATTGCCCGGTTATCGGCCCGGACGGACAGGCGGTCCGCGTCGTCAAGCTGGCGAGCAACATCACTGAGCAAAAAGCCCTGCAGGGAACAACTCAGGCGTTGCTAGAAGAAGCGACCAACGTCATGCAATCGCTCGCCACCGGTGACCTTGAACATCGGGTCGACGGCGAGTACAGCGGCGCATTTGGCGGGTTGAAAGAAGCGATTAACAAGACGATCAATAAGCTCGCCGAGATCATTACCAGTATTCATGAAGTGTCGTTGAGCGTTGACGGCGGTGCCAACGAGATCTCGCGCGGCAACCTGAATTTGAGCCAGCGCACGGAACAACAAGCGGCGAGCCTGGCCCAGACATCGTCGAACATGGAAGGTATGACGCGCACGGTGGCTGAGAATGCCGAGAATGCCCGTACGGCGAATACGCTGGCTATTGCTGCGCAGGACAGGGCAGAGGTCGGAGGCAAAGTGGTCACCGAAGCCACTCGTGCCATGAGCGACATCAACGATTCGAGCAAAAAGATCGGTGACATTATCGGTGTCATCGATGAAATTGCGTTTCAGACAAATTTGCTGGCTCTGAATGCAGCGGTGGAAGCGGCTCGCGCTGGCGATCACGGTCGTGGTTTCTCGGTGGTGGCGAGCGAAGTGCGCAGTCTCGCAGGGCGCAGTGCCACAGCGGCCAAGGAAATCAAGGCGCTCATCATGGACAGTGGCAAGAAAGTCGAGCAGGGCACCTTGCTGGTCAATCAGTCGGGTGAAACGCTCGAGGAAATCGTCGGCGGCGTAAAACAGGTTACCGAAATCGTTGGTCAAATCGCTGAGGCGAGCGAGCAACAGGCAACGGGTATTAGCGAAGTCAATGATGCTGTTCGACATATGGATCAACTGACGCAGCAAAACTCGGCGCTGGTCGAGGAAGCCGCGGCATCGAGTGAAACGCTCAGTGAGCAGGCTCGCGGGCTCGGCCGCCTGATCAGCTTCTTCACGCTTGAAACCAAAACCGCTAACGCCGCGCCGGCGCAGGAAGCGCCGTTTATTGCCCCCCCGGTTGAGCGCCGCGCTGACAACCGGCCTTGGTCCGGCAGTTCCCTCGCAACAGCTGGACCGATTGCGGCCGCGGCCGGTTCCTCACACGGCGCGGCCGCTTCCGAAGACTGGGAAGAATTCTAGGCTCATTTATGCGTCGAACTGTACTTGGTCCACACCAGCACGTGCTGGGATGCGCGTTGCTCATGGCGGCTTTGGGATTGCTCGCCGTAGGCGCCGTCGTGCCGTCAACGAGTCTTGGCAATGTACCGCTGCCGCTTGATCACTCGCTGGTTGCATCAAAAGATAATCAAGTCCTGGTTCTGTTCGCCGGTTATCCGGGGTGTAGTGAAGTCTGTCCTACCGCGATGCGCAAGCTGGCCGTCGCTCACCAGAGCACGACCGAGGCGACTGCCATTGGCGTCACATTCGTCAATTTGCAGCTCGACGCCAGCGACAGTGACTCGCTGGCCTACGCGCAGTCGTTCGCGCCAGAATTCAAAGGGTACTCGCTCAAGAGTACGCAACAGCAGGAAATGTACGCAGCGCTGGCGATCGACGGCGGTAATGATGTGCGCGAGCTTGAGCGCCATCGTGGTTACGCTTACGTGTTTGCCCGTCGCAACAGCGGCTGGCAGCTTGAAATAGTCTACGCGCGGCTACCCGCCCCGCAAGCTTTGGCCCGTCAGCTCGACAAATTGCTGCTGACCGTGCGGCAAGGAACAACGGAAGATGCTTGAACTCGGCAATCCCGGCGCGCAATCTCGGACCGGTAGCGCGGCAATCGATAACGCCCTCCAGCAGGATTTCATCGCCTCTGACAAGCTGCTGATGCGCATCTTGCTGGCGCACTGGGTGCTGGCAGCGACGGTTATGGGCGCCACCTACGGTTTCTATCTGGCCGGTTTTATTGGTGGTGGACTCATTTGCGCGTTGGCGTTCTTCGCGCAGAAAACTCTGCCCGGCAGTCCGTACGCGCGTGCGCTAATGGGTGTCGGTCTTATGCTGTTCTCAGCGCTGTTCATTCAACAAAATCTCGGGCGCATCGAAATCCATTTCCATATTTTCGCTGCTCTTGCCCTGCTGATCCGCTACAAGTCGCTGGTGCCACTGGGCGCGGCAGTGGTCACCGTGGCTGTCCATCATTTTGTCGTCAACTACTGTCAGAGTATCGGTCTGACGGTTTTCTCGCAGCCGCTGACCATCTTCGACTACGGGACCGGGCTGGGTATCGTGGTGCTGCACGCGGCCTTTGTGATTTTCGAGGCGGTGTTTTTGGGCGCCATTATCATCGCGTTGACGCGCCAGTTTTGTCAGTCGATTGAGCGGCAGTCCAACACGCTCGATATCCTGCAGATTCTGGACAACGTGATTCGAACGCGCGACACGTCGATGCGCGTCGATCAGTCGAACGCCCATGCCCACGTCGTTAACGGTTTGCTGGACATGGTCGATGCCCAGGTTGCCGTGGATCAGGCGGTGGAGAATGCGGCGACGGCCCTGCTGATTGTCGATTCACAGCAGAACATCCTGCGTTGTAACGCCACCGCCAAGATGCTGTTCCACGCCGCACGCGACGACTATGCCGCAATGGGCGTACGCTATGACGCCGAGGCGCTCGATGGCGTACCGGTCGGCTCGCTGTTAGGCGACGTGGGTCGTAACATAGATCTGTCGGCGCTTACCTCGACTCGGCGCGCTGAAGTTTGCGTCGGTTTGCGCTGCTACCAGCTTGTAATCGAACCAATCATCAATGACCAGCAAGTTAGCGCCGGCACCATCATCGAGTGGGCGGATATGACCGAGCAGCGCAGCGTCGAAGCGGAAGTCGAACAGATGGTCGACGCAGCTCGCCGTGGGGATCTGGCACAACGAATCGATGTGTCCAACAAGAGCGGTTTTATCGCGACGCTGTCCGAAGGCGTCAACGCAATGGTGCGTTCGGCGCAACGGATCATTGACGACACGGTCGCGTCGTTGGGCGCGGTGGCGCAGGGCGACTTGACCCAGCGCGTCGAAGGCCAGTTTGAAGGCCAGTTCGCGGCCCTGCAGGCTGATACGAACGCAACGATTGATAAACTGACCGACGTCGTCACCCAAATCAAGGGCAATGCCACCTCTCTGCTTTCGACATCGGGCGAACTCGAAAAAACCAATGCGGATCTGGCAGCACGAGCCCACGAGCAGGCGGCGAGTATTGTCGAAACCGCAGCGACCATCAGCAGTATGTCCGAATCGGTGGCACGTACGGCGGATCATGCGACGACCGCCAGTCAGTCTGCGGTCAAAGCCCGCGCCGAGGCCGAGGAAAGCGGCAAGGTTGTGGGCGAGGCGGTGACCGCCATGACAGGAATCAGCGAAGCGAGCAAGCGCATTGTCGATATCATTGAGCTCATCGATGAAATCGCGTTCCAGACCAATCTCCTGGCATTGAATGCCGCGGTCGAGGCGGCGCGAGCGGGCGAGCAGGGCCGCGGTTTTGCCGTCGTGGCAGCGGAGGTTCGTGAGCTTGCGAAACGCAGCGCGCGTGCCGCCGGTGAAATCAAGGAGTTGATTGTCGATTGCAATCGGCGCGTCGATGAGGGCACGCAGTACGTGAATCGCTCGCGCGACGCCCTGTCGCAAATCGCCGATTCCGTCGTGGGCTTTTCAGGCACGATGGAAGAAATCGCCGCGAACTGCCAATCGCAGGCACACGGTATCGGTGCCGTGAACGAGGCGATTGGAACTATCGAGAGCGCTTTTCAGGAGAACGCGGGCGACATGAGCCGGGCGGCGAACGCCAGCTCAGAAACCGGGCGACGTGCCCGCCAGCTGAGCGAAATGACGACGTTTTTTGAGCTCTCCAGTGCGGTCGGAGATCGCCCGGTCGAGGACTTCAAGGTCGAAGCACGACGCATTGCCTGAATTCGCTGTGGGGGTCTGGACGTCGGATCAGGGTTGCAGCGTTTCGCCCAGCGCGACGGCCTCTTGCAAGTACGCATAGTCCGGACGAGCTGCCGACCACGCATTCAGCGAAATGGCGAGGTGCTCTCGCGCTGACGTGATGTCGCCTTTGCTCGCATCGATCTGGGCGATCCGCAGGTTCGTGACAGGGTGAGCGGGATAGAGCGCGGTGACTTCCAGCAGCACTTGTCGCGCGTCGTCAGGCTGGTCGTTTTGCATCAGATAGTGGGCTAACGTGTTCTTGATGAAAATTTCATCGCGTACGTTATCCACGCTCTGAACCGAGCGCTCGTACTGCCGGATGCTTTCGTGCATTGCTGCCACTGCCGCGGGCAGATTTCCCTCTAATTCGAAAACGCGTGCGTTGCCTGTTTCAACCAGGTACTGCATATCATCGCGATTGAACATCTCGATAACACCGCGCACGCGTGCGAGCGCAGCCCGACCTTTTTCCAGATCGCCCTTGGCCAGGTGGTACGTGGTGTAACCCACCTGTACGAGTTCGTTAATCGGGGGCTCTAACTGCCCTTCATAAGTGGCCAGGCGGTCGAGTATTACCTCGTCACGGCCGGCGGCCGCATATTCTTCGACGTAGTTGATAAAGCCGTCCATCATCGAATTGATCGTGTTGCGATATTGCGCATAGACCCCGGTCAGTTCTTCAACCGTGTTCGCCAGTTCGTCCAGCATGCCGCGGTCGCGAAAATAGTCGATTTGAGTCACCAGAACCAGAGAATTCTGGCGCGGCACGTTAGCGATTTTCTGCGCCTCATCGATCCGGCTCTGTGCCTCCTCGTACAAGCCCTCACGTAAATTGAGATCGGCAAGCGCCAGGACCGGAGACACGCGGCCCGATGACATCACCACCGAGCGCGACACGTCTGCGCGCGCGCCGGCGAGATCACCACTGGCCAAGCGCAGTTTTGAGCTGGATAACCACGGCTGGTAATCCTGCGGCCGTAGCGCGCTGTGTTCGGCTAGCAGTGCCAATGCCTCGTCGGTCTCGCCACGTACTGAGTGCAGTCTGGCCATTTGCGACAGCACCCAGTGTTCACTCGGGGCGCGCTCACGGACGCGGTTGAACGTTGCCAGCGACTCTTCGACATCATTGGACGAATAGAGCTGGGAAAAGCCAAGCTGGATTAACGCATCGATGTCGTCCGGGTACAGCTCGGCCCAGGTCTTATAGACAGACGTCACCTTACCTGCCTGGCCATCGTAGGAGTACTCGAGTGCCTTAAGCTGAAACTTCTCATCGGGCAGCAGCTTGTAGTCGTGCTGTCGTGCGGCGCGTATCGCTGGCAGCGCCTGTTGCGCCTGGCCGGCATTGAAGCCAACCATCGCGCCGCGCAAGTGAGCGGCAGAGAACGTCGGGTCATGGCCAAACGCGGCGAGCCAGTGTTTCATGGCCGCGTCGGTATCGTTGTTGATGCGCTGGGCGACTGTTGCCAGCGCGAATTCCTCGACCGCATCGACGGACGATGAGAAATGTTCTGCGAGCGGCAAATCTTGCATCATGCTGCGCGCGGCGGACGGCACGTCGAGCGCCGCTTTGATGTCAACGGTGAGCACGTCGATGGCTTCCATTGGGTCGCGGCCCTGCGCAGCGATAATGCGCGGCGGCTGACTGTTATCGGTCCAGTGCAGCGTGAGTTCGACCGCATAGCCACCGTCGGAGCTCGAGAACTCACCAGTGATAAAGACCGGCATGCCGCGTGTCTGAGCTATCTGTCGCATTAGCGGCAGTGGTGCATCGAGTCCGTTATCGAAGCCTGCTCGTTGCAGACTCAGCATGCCGCTCTGCTCATAGCCGCTGAGCGGTGACCAGACATCGACATAGGCATCCTGTTCGAGGTCTCGTTGCAACATGATCGGCAAGCCGTAACGCAGCCATTCGTTTGCCGGGTCAGACGACGGGTTGTCGAAAAAAAACAGAGCCAGACTTCGGCGGAACGAGTCTTTTGGCGCCATGCGCGTCAGTGTCTGACCGGTTTCGTCAACGGTTGTGACTTCGGTCGCCGTCGCGCCAAGCTCCGTGCCGTAAAACAAAGCGCCAACGAGCGCCAGCGTGACCAGCGCATTCGCCGGCACGAGCACTTTTTCAAACTTCGGCACCGGGTCTTTGCCCGGCGTGCCGTGAAACCAGGCCATCGCGGCCACGGCAGGTGTCATGGTGAACAGGGCGACCAGAGTCAGATCGGTTAACGCGTCGGACAGCAAATAGCGTTCGGTCAGAAAGCTTACGAACTCGATTACCACCCAGCAGCCGCCCAGGTACAAGCCCAGGATCTGAGGGACACGGCGTTTGACTAGACTTGCGAACATGGTGGGCTTAAGGCTGACTCTGTGGGCGGATCATCATTATGGCAAGAATCGCGGAGCTTATGCACGGGCACGCGTTCGCCGCCATTTCGACCTGCTAAACCTCGTAGTCCAGCGCCATCAATTCAGCGTCGGCGCGCAGCGCGGTGGCCACCAAAACGTGCTCCGGGTCGGTGGTGTAGCGCTGCAGAGCGGCGCGATCCGCGAGGATCACCACCATGCCGTGGCTGAAGCCGTTGGCCCGATCGGTAAAGTTTTCGCCGACGGTAAGCGACTGGATGTCGGGCAGACAGATCGTCAGACCACGCAGTGCTTCCAAATGGCGCTGGATGGCTGGGGTGCTGACGCCTTGTTTGAACTTCATCCAGACAATGTGGGTGACGGCCATGGCATTCTCAGGTCACTTGTTGATTCGCCCGCCACTCTACGTTTTTTTGCGTTGCGCGAACAGTGCGCGCGGCGGCTTGTCCGGACCTTTGTCGCACGCCTATACTCATCACGCGCGGTGCGACCGTCCTGTCGCCGACCCTGGAGATCGCCTTGAACCACCCGTCATCGTTACGCCCTCGGTTTGCAGCCACACTTGTCTGTCTGGCACTGACCTCCCTTGTTTCGTGCACCGAGCATAAGGAGACGCCCGCCGAAACGGCAGAATCGCCTTCGACGCTCGCGTCCACGGATGAATTCCAAACGGCAGGTAGCGAACTGGGCCCGCGGGACGGCCTGCCCGGCAAAGACCTGTTCAATACACACTGCGCGAGCTGCCACAACGGCTCGGTGTACAAGGCGCCGCACACGCACTGGCTGGAAATGTTGCCGTCCACCAGCTTGTATTCGGCACTCGACAGCGGCGTGATGGCGGCGCAAGCGGCCAACCTCAGCGATGCCGAGAAAGTGCACATTGTCGAATATCTGAGCCAAAAGCGTTTTGACCCGCAAGCGGCGCAACTCAAGCACAATTTCTGCACTGGTTCGGCGGCGACATTTGATACGCAGTCCGCTGCGGTAAAAGTGGGCTGGGGTCACGACACCAAGCGTTTCGTGGACGCTGAACACGCCCGGCTGGCGGTGGGCGATATCCCCAATCTCAAGCTGAAATGGTCCTACGTCTATCCCGGTGCCAGCCGGGCGCGCTCGCAGCCGGGCTACGGCATGGGGGCGCTCTACGTCGGCAGCGAGGCGGGTATTGTTTATGCGTTTGATCTGGCGACCGGCTGCGTGCGCTGGGCGTTTCAAGCCAAAGCGGAAGTGCGCACTGGCGCGGTCTACAACGGCAACGCGGATCAGCCGATGGTCTTTTTTGGCGATATTGTTGCCAACGCTTACGGTGTCGACGCGCGCACCGGCGAGCTGCGCTGGACACGTCGCGTGGATCCGCATCCGAGCGCGACGGTCACCGGCACGCCGGCGGTGCACGACGATCACGTCTATTTTCCCGTGTCGTCACTCGAAGTGATTGCGGCGGCAGACCCGGCCTACGAGTGCTGCAGCTTCCGCGGCAAGGTCGTAGCCATAAACGGCGGCAGCGGTGACGTGGCGTGGGAGAGTTACGCCATTGAAGCGCCACCAGAGCACGTTGCTGACACCAGCGCCGGCACCCGTATTTTGGCGCCGTCCGGGGCGCCGGTGTGGAACAGCCCGACCGTGGATGCGATCAACAACCGTCTCTACTTCGGCACCGGGGAAAATTATTCGACGCCCGCCGACGGTAACAGTGATGCCATCGTCGCCGTCGATCTGGACACCGGCGAGCGCATGTGGGAGCACCAGATCACCGCCAACGATGCGTGGAACGTCGCGTGCATGATGGACAACAATCCCAACTGTCCCGACGAAAACGGCCCGGACTACGACCAGGGCTCCAGCCCGCTGCTGGTGACGCTGGATGACGGTACGCAGACGATTGTCGCGGGGCATAAGAGCGGGCACATTTCAGGCCACAACCCGGCGCAGAGCGGGAAGCAGCTGTGGCGAACCAAAGTGGGGCGCGGCAGCATTCAAGGAGGGGTGCACTTTGGCATGGCGGCCGAAGGTGAGCGCGTTTACATGCCGATCAACGATATGAACGACACGCACAATGGCGATGTTCACGACGTCACGCGGTCGCAACCGGGCATGCATGCGATCAATGCTGCCACCGGCGAGAAACTGTGGAGTACCGTCGCTGACAATATCTGTACGCCGGATCGGGAGTTTTGTGATCCGGGTATCTCGGCGCCCGCCACGGCCGTGCCGGGCGCCGTGTTTGCCGGGCATCTCGACGGGCGACTGCGCGCCTATGATGGGGCGACTGGCGCGGTGCTGTGGGACTACGACACCACCCAGCCGACGACAGGTGTCAACGGAATGGAAGGTCGCGGCGGCGGTATGAGCGGCGCAGGTCCGCTGGTTATTGACGGGCATGTTGTCGCCAACTCCGGCTACGGTTTGTATTTCCACGAGGCGGGTAACGTATTGCTCGTGTTTTCGGTCGACGGTGAATGATCCGAGGGACGCATTGGCTGGGTGGCGCGCGATCGGCGTGTCTTGCGCTGGCACTGCTGGCGCAAACCGCGCAGGCCGATCAGGCTGAGTCGTACGACTATTTCACCGCCAACCGCACGCTGATCCGACACGGTGTGCAGGCCGTTCTGATGTGCAACGGATTGTTCACGTCGCAGCGGACGCTGGAGCAGGTGTTTGAGCAAGAACTGGCGTACGTCGAAAACCCGCTCGGTGATCCCGCCGGCGGGCCTTATGAGGTCGAAAAAAATCGGCGTGCCGTCGTGGTCGGTGATCCGGCCAGCGGCCTCGCGGTCCGGGCGGTGTTTCGCGAAGGTATCGGCTGCGTGGTGATGGCACCGGACCAAACGCCCGAAGAGATAGCCGATCTCCCACAGATCAACGTGCCGCCGCCGCCCGCGGATCCGGCGACCACGGCTTGGCCAATGGGCGATGTTTTGTCAGCGTCCGGGGCCGGGTCAGTCTCCGATCCGGCAGCTCTTGCCGCCGCGTCCCGCTGGGCATTTGAACGCGAATCTGCGGAACAAGTCAGCTTGAGTCTGCTTGTTGTGCACCGGGGGCAGATCGTGCACGAGCGTTACGCGCCCGGGTTCGACGTGACGACACGCACGCGCACCTGGTCGACGGCCAAGAGCATCGCGGTCACGCTGATCGGCATGTTGGTCGATCAGGATCGCATGCAGCTGGACGCGCCAGTCGGCACCGACTGGTTGCCCGACGTGGCGCAGCCCGACGACGATCCTCGCGATGCGATCACGCTGCGTCACCTGTTGAACATGTCCAGCGGCCTGTACCCCGTCGACAGTTTTGGTCTGGAGTACGCAACCGGGTCTGGACTTGCCTATTGGGCTGGCGCCAGTTCAGTAAATGGCGCACGACATCGTGGCCTGGTCCGCGCGCCCGGAAGCGTTTGGGAATATGAGAATTACGACACGTTGTTGGCGGTCGACGCCATGAAGCGCGCGTTGGGCAGTACGGCGGCATACCATGAGTTTCCGCGACTTGCGCTGCTCGATCGGATTGGCATGCACAACACGCTGCTCAGCACGGATCGTTTCGGCGACTTCATTTTGAGCAGTCAGGTCTACACCAATGCGCGCGATCTGGCGCGCTTCGGGTTGCTTTACCTGAACGATGGCGTATGGATGGGTGAGCGACTGTTGTCGTCCGAATGGATTGAATTTGTGCGCACGCCGGCACCGTCAACGTCGGAGCGCGGTCGATTCTATGGCGGGCAGTGGTGGCTCGTACCGGCGACCCGCAGCGACGTACCCAAAGATGCGTACGCCACCGCCGGAAATCGCGGACAATATGTCATCGTCGTGCCGTCGCACGATCTGGTTATTGTGCGGCGTGGTCTCGACTTTGGTAAGCAGGGGTTTGATCGATGGGATCTGACACGCGAAGTGTTGAAAGCGTTTGAGCGCAGTGAGTAACACTCGCTTGCTCAGTGTGAACGCATGAATCGAGTTCGCTGGGGTATCGTCGGGCCCGGACGCATCGCGCACACGTTCGCGACCGATATGGCGTACGTCGATAACGCGACGCTACAGGCTGTCACGTCGCGCTCGCCGGATACGGCGCAGGCGTTTGCAGCGCGCTATCACATCGAATCGGCTTACTCCGACTACGCGGCAATGCTGGCCGATCCGGAGGTCGACGCCGTTTACATCGCCACACCGCACACTTGTCACGCGGCGCAGATTATCCAGGCGTGCGAAGCGGGCAAAGCCGTCTTGTGTGAAAAGCCGTTGACCGTGACGTCAGCAGAGTGCGAAGCGGTCATGCAGGCGGCACAGCGCGCGGGTGTGTTTGTCATGGAGGCGATGTGGACCTACTTCTTGCCCGCGGTGCGACAGGCGCACGCGTGGTTTTTACAAGGGCGCGTCGGGAAGCTGGTGCAGATACAATCTTCATTTGGCCATGCGATTGAATACGGCCCCGACGTACGCGCTTACGCGAGTTACCTCGCTGGTGGTTGTTTGCTCGATATGGGTGTCTATCCGATCGCGCTGAACTGGCGCTTTCATCCGCACATGCCGCAGAGCGTAACGCCAGTTGTGCGGTTTGCACCCAACGGTGTCGAAGATGACCTGGCGGTTATTCTTGACTACTCCGATATGACGTCAACGCTTGCTGCGTCGTTTCGCACACGCTTGCCCAACTGGACGTACGTGATCGGTGACGAGGGCTATATCGCGTTGCGCGACAGCCACTGCGCACGCGAATGTTTTTTGCATCAGCTCGATGACCAGGCCGATGCGTTTGACGACGGCAGACGCGGCTCGGGTTTCGAATTTCAAATTGCCGCCGCCAGCGCTGATATTCTGGCGCATCGCACAGGGTCGGATATTATGCCGCTAACCAGCAGTCTCGCGTTTCAACAGATCATGGGCCGCATTCGGCAGTCGTGGCAGTCATGAGAATGTCGAACAAGACTGTCCACGGTATGGCATTGATCGCGCTTCCGGTAGTCGTTGCGACGCTGGGTGTTGGTCCGCTCGGCGCACTGAGTTTTGTTTTACTGCTGCTTGGGCGGCGTTGGGCGCTAAACGTGTTGCCCATCGGCAAACCGCGCAAGCCCGGGCC
>JBGCFP010000069.1:0-3304 GCA_045107005.1 Gammaproteobacteria bacterium | reverse complement strand
CAGTGAGCTGCCGCAGATGGGCGCACTAACGGGCGAAACGCCGTTCGGTACGTTCAGCTTCCGGGTGGAAGGTCTGTTCGTCGATCCGGCCAGTCCAGCGACCGTTTTCGTCACGGTGTGGTTCCCGGAAGAACTCGATCCGGATACCGGATGGGTGCTCTATGATCCGGCCAGCAATGAGCTGATCGACTACTCGGACAACGTTACGATTAACGGCAATCGCGCCATCATTACCTACACCGACGGCGAGCTTGGCGACAAGGACGGTATCGTCAATGGTGTCATTGTGGATCCAAGCGGTCCGCTGGTGCCGGTGGCTGTCGAGCCGCCACCGCCACCGACTCCGGAGCCCCCGGCGCCAACGTCTGGCGGTGGCGGCGGAGGCGGCGGTGCGCCATCACCGTTGGGACTGTTGCTGCTGACGTTGTGGTGGTCCATCGGACAGGCACGCGTACGCCGCCGCAGTCGCTGATACCCAAGGACGGCTGCACGAGATTCCTCGTGCGGCCCAACCGCTTGTAAGCGTCCTTGCGGACCCGGCAAACTCGTCAGGTTGCGCCCGCTGTTTGACGAAGCAGGGCGTCGCTATCCTCATCCGCCGGATAGAACGTTTCAATGCGCAACTCATCGGCGGTGACGTCCTGCGCAGTGCCAAAGGTTGAGATAACGCTAAACAACGACAGGCGCAGCGTTCCGAGTTCAAGCACCAGCGGCAGTGTTGGTAACAGTGGCTGAGCCATGTCGCTGCCTGCCCCAGCTGGCAGATCGGCGAGGGCGGCGAGTTCTTTCACGCGTTCGACATCGGCCGCGCTGCCGTAGCTCATGGCTTCACACCGCAAACGATTCAAAAACATGGGGGCGGCGTCGTCCCAGTTTCCAATCAGTGGGCGCAAGCCTTGCGGATGCAGCGTCAAGCGTGCGAGGTTGCGCTGACCGTCGTCGCCGACTTTGTCGAACATGGCTTGCGGGTCGCCCGCTAATTGCAATAGCCGATCCATCGCTGCATTGGTCAGGCGCAGGTTCCAATGCCGATCGGCGACCAGCGCAGGATAAGGGTTGTGATGTTCCAGCGTGTACTCGAGCGCGCGACGTACCGGTGCCATTGTTGGATCGTCAAGATCGTTTTGCGCATAAACGCCGGTGAAGCCAGCGCTGGCGAGCAGAACGTTGCGTTCGCGCAGCGGCACATCGAGAGCGACGCACAGTCTCACAACCATCTCGCGACTGGGCGCGCTGCGTCCGTTCTCCAGCCAGCTCACGTGGCGTTGCGACACCGTGGCGCACAGGGCCAGTTCGAGTTGCGACATCTTGCGCGATTCACGCCAGCTGCGCAGCGCGGTGCCAAACGCATCGCCAATCGGGTGAGGGTTCGTTTGCATGGCACCCGATTGAGCACCGGTTAGCGCGACATTGCAATAACCTCGGAGGTCATTGTCTTGCCGCACTCGCTGGCTCACAGTGGCGGCGTGTCAGCAACCTGGAACACGAACATGAACTGGAAACGCAATCTGGCGGCGATCTTACTGGTCCCCTTTTCCATCGTGACCATCATTGCATTGCGCGATGTGGGGTACATGGGAATATTCAATTACGAGCTCGCGGCAACACCTGGCTGGCAGGTCCTGTTTGATCTGGTCATCGCCGTCGGTCTGATTTGTTTGTGGATGATTTCCGATGCACGGCGTAACGGCCGAACCGTTTGGCCTTACCTCGTCATTGCCGTGACGGCCGGCTCGTTTGGTCCGCTCTTGTATCTGTTGCTGACGCCGTCCAAAGACAAACGCAACATCCAGGCCGAGAGCGCGACCGCCACTTAGCTCGCGCCCAATTCAGGGAAAGGAGGCTAGACCAGGAGCTGTTTAGGCGCCGGATGACTCAGGAAATCTCGCGGACTCGCGGTGTAGCCGTAAGCGCCGGATTGAAAAACGACGATCAAGTCGCCGATCTCGGCGCGACTCATGGTCATTTTGTCGGCCAGTAGATCCAGCGGTGTGCACAGCGGACCAACAACGCTTGCGCGTTCGTTGTCGTCAGACGTGACTCGATTGCCGACCAGCACCGGGTAATTCTTGCGGATGATCTGTCCGAAGTTGCCGGATGCGGCGAGATGATGATGCAAGCCGCCGTTGGCGATCAGGAACGTCTGATCGCGTGAGATTTTCTTGTCGGTGACTTCGCACACGTAGATGCCGCATTCGCCGACCAGGTAGCGCCCCAGCTCGATGATCAATTTTGCGTCGGGCATTTTCTCGCGCGCCGTCGCCGCCAGTTCCACGATGTGCGTTTTGAGCGGCGCGGTGTCGAGCGGTTTCTCACCGGGGAAGTACGGAATGCCGAAACCGCCGCCAATGTTCAGAGCGCGCACCGGCGAGGGCGCGTGCTGGGCCAGACGCGCGGCCAGTTCCACGGTTTTTTCCTGCGATTCCTGCAGAGCACTGGCTTGCAGGTTCTGCGATCCGCTGTAAATGTGGAAGCCGACGAACTGCAGGTACTCGGTGTTGAACGGGCTTGTGCCGTTACGCCAGCCGTCGAGAATGTCCGGGATCTGCTCGGCGTCAATGCCGAACTGCTGCGCGCCGCCGCCCATCTTCATGCCTGAAGTCTTGAGCTGAAAATCAGGGTTTACACGCAGTGCCACGTTGGCCGTGCGCTGTTTTTCCGACGCAATGCTCGCGATACGTGCCAGCTCGACCTTGCTCTCGACGTTCAATGTGATGCCCGCATCGATCGCTTTGGCGAGCTCATCCGGCGTTTTGCCCGGGCCGGCGAAACTGATTTCATCCACCGGGCACTTGCTGGTCAGTGCAACATCAAGCTCGAGGCCGGACGCAACGTCCAGACCGTCAACGTGATCGGCAGCAAACCGCACCAGTTCCGGCATCGGATTGGCCTTCATGGCGTAGTGCAAATCAATGTGGCCATCGAACAGCGTCCGCAGTTCGGCGGCGCGCCGCGCGAATAACGCGCTGTCGTAAATGTACAGCGGCACGCCACCGGCGCGTTCGTAAAGATCGGTGATTTTCTGTCCACCGATGGTCAGTACGTTGTCTTCGACACCGAAATTCGACGTCGGGGCGTGCTTCTCAAATTCAATGACGGGCATGATCAGGCGTCGTCCGTAAACAGATTTTGGTGTTGGTCAGAAAGCGTCTTGCGATCGATCTTGCCGTTGGGATTGCGTGGCAGGGCGTCGAGCCAGACCACTTCCTTTGGCTGCATGAAGTTGGCCAGCGCACTGCGGCAGGCGGCGAGAAGGGCTTTGTTCGCATCGCCTTCCACTTTGGGCTTGGCGGCAATGATGACG
>JBGCFP010000068.1:0-16257 GCA_045107005.1 Gammaproteobacteria bacterium | reverse complement strand
GACTGTTTTCATACAGCTTCATTTTGTGGAGTGAGGTGGTACCCGTTGCCAGCTTGCCTTGTATTGCACCGCCTGGCGAGACAACGTTGCTTGCGCCAGTTAATTCTGAATCCAGAGCCCACTGATTGAGCCTAATTTTGAAACGTCCCTGATATTGTGCACCTGCCAGCTTGATCGTATGAAGGCCGTCTTCTTTGGGCGTGAAAGCCACTGCTGCCGCGCGCTTGGCATAGAAGTTATTGCTAAATACGCTGACACCTGTTGCGTCCAAAATACTAAATGAATATGTGAGCAGGTTTTGCATACCGATGTTCTGAATTTCGATTGGGCTGTTGGCTTGCAAATTAATTGAAAATTCCTGCGTTTCGCCCGTTGCAAGCTTACCCGAGAAACGTTTGCCAACCTGCAGATCCGCGGCGGCGAGCTTCTCTTGATTCGGTGCATTTTGCGCCGAACCGTCCGCGCTTGCAGTGCCCGCCATCAACTTGGACAGCGCATCAGCGCGGTAAACAATTCCGGCCCCCTCATACAATTCGATGAGCATACCGACTGCCACATCGGCGATATAAAGAATGCTGCCACTTTGGCCTTGTTTCAATTGATCATCAGGATTAGACGGTCTAATTTGCAAAGATTCCGTCTCTTCAACAGTAATGATCTGTACTTTCATTTGCTCCAGGCTAGCGTCACCAACCATGGTCTTTAAGACGCCTGAATCGTAGACCGACAAAAGCGTCGCCAACGGTGCCGCCGGCTCCAGCGTTGATCTTTGGCACTGCCACAGCGGGACGGGTGTTGACAGCATTGCCAAATCGATGTCAAACCTCTTGACCAACGATGGCGTGAATTTTTCATTAGTTGATGTACGCAGCGAAATGCTTTTGACGCCGTCTATCACATGGCGCGGTGTGGCTAACAGACATTTGCCGTCTTGCGGGAATATGAAACCCTGTCCAACGCTTTTTTCTGTCGTGATTTCCACAACTGCAGCTTGCGCCGAGAGGCTGGACAACAAGCCGCTAACAAGCAGGAAGCGCAGGCTGGGACTTTTCATATTGGAAGTATTCCGGGGCGCGATTGAAATTCTTTGACCGGATGCGGATTGTCCGCACAAGTACCCGACCTAAAGTACAAGGAGCGTACGGTTTAGTGCAAGCGGAGGTCACGACGCGGCCCTAACCACCGCGGGCACTTGCAGGAAGGTAGCGGCGCCAATATTTATCTTTAGACTGTTTCTTCAGCTGGGTTGCTACTCAGTCATGTAAGTTGGCTTTCATTCTTTGCAGCACCAACTCAGCGAGCCGCGCGATTTCGACGCCAAGCTCAACAGGCTCGATGACGTCGATTTCAAGCCGGATTGTGGGTCCCGAAGACCCGTGCAACCCTATTTCGTTGAAGTTTTTGGGCTGATGCGCAATTCTTTGATCTACGGTTTGGCTGCTCCAATTTCTACTTTCGCTGCTGACCAGCACATTGCGAACGCGTGCGTTACTGCAAGCGAAGTTTGCTGCGTTGCGACAGCAACTCGACGTATTCCAAAGAAGCGGGCAGCGTCCGAAGATTACGTCTACGGACCGGCTACTGTGGTCTTCGCTCTCGAGAGTAGGGTCGCGGTGGCATTCCGCACTGTACTTTTTCCAGCCGCACACCGTCACAAACTCGCAGAAGAAACGCTTCCGCGACTATTGGCATAAACTGAGTCAATCTGGGACGGGTGCGGCGACCACGAATTTCGGCCAAACTGAGAATCTTGACTCAACGCATGTGGAAAGCAAAACCGACCTGGGGTTGCCTCGCAGTGTTGGCGAACTTCAGAAACTCCGCATCGATGTCGCCAAATCAACCGTGGAACAATACCGCCTGCAGCGTCGTGGAAATTCGGTGCCGGTCGTAACTATATAGCACTTCAGTGATTGGTGGAGGTTTGGGGTGCCAGTCATATTGGCACAGCACTCTAATTTTGGATAACGGCAACGACCCTGGAACGATTCCTCCGTCTTTGGGCGTAACGTGGCAGTCCGGGGCTATGTCAGCGGTTTTATGGTTGTGAACGGCAATCGGTTTCGCGATTCGATGAGGGAATCGTGTCTGCGAAGCGGCTGGTCGAAGAGAATTTCTCGGCAGAGAATTGGCTCAGGCACATCGCTTAAAATCGACGCTGGGTTCAATGATCGTGGATCGATTCCGCGTGCCTTAAATCCAGTCTTATCTGGACTGTGTCGTGTGATCCCAGCATCTGGAATTATTGAAGGATTTGCTGTTACCCTGATCGACAGCAGAAAAAAAGAAGCGCAACTTACATTGCGGCCAGTCCTTAAAAAATAATAAGCGAATTATCGTCAGGGAGTTTTCACCATGGCTCGATTGATTGTCCGGCTGAACGCCATTCTCTTTGGTTTGTTGTTGTTTTCTGTTACCGCTTGGTCCGGCGAGCTGCCAAACGACGCCGATGGCGACGGCATTGTTGACGAGCTGGATAACTGCGTACTGGTGGCCAACCCGAACCAGCGCGACAGTAATGGCGATCAATACGGCAATCTCTGCGACGCTGATTTCAACAATGATGGCATCGTCAGTATCACTGACCTGGGTTTGTTTCGGATTGATTTTTTCCAGTCCGGCGATCTGGATACGGATCTGAACGGCGATAACATCGTCAACGTCTTCGACCTGGGCTTGCTGCGCACACTGTTCTTTTCGCCACCCGGACCCAGCGGTCTGGTGCCAATTATCGACGTGACGCCGACGAACGTCTCCTTTGGCAATGTGCAAACCGGGACCACCGGCCTTGGGGCAGTTAACGTGAGCAACGCAGGCTTTGCGCCGGTGGTTGTCAGTGACGTTATTTTGTCGGGCGCGAGCTTCGAGTTGTTCCCACCGACGAGTTTCGTGATTCAACCCGGCGAGCCGGCGCGCACCCTGGTGGTCGAATTCGCACCGCAGGTGGCCGGCGGCTTTTCGGGCAACCTGCGGATTCAAAGCAACGCCGGTCTCGCGCCGTTGGTCAACGTCGGCTTAAGTGGCATCGGCCAGCTTCCGCCTCCGGAAGCGGCACCGGATATCAGTGCCAGTACCACGCTGGTCTTTCAGTCGGCCAACGAGATGGTCGCATCGACTCGCTCGCTGGCCGTGCGCAACACCGGCGACGCGGCGCTCACGGTGACCGCTGCGTCGGTCTCTGGCGGCAGCTTCGACGTCGCACTGCAGGCGCCTTTTTCTTTTCCTGTGGTGGTGGACCCAGGCGAGTCGGTGACGCTTGAAATCGGCGTTATCCCGGCAGCGGGCACGACGGGTACCACGATTACCGGTACGCTTTTTATTAGCAGCGACGACGCCGACGAGCCGACGTTTACGGTGGCGCTACGGGCTACGGTCGTGGAACCGGGCGGTACGGATGTTAATACCGTGACGTCGGCGGCGTTAACCGAGCCGGTTATTACTGCATCAACTTGTGTCGACGTAACAGGTGAGGTTACGTTTTCGTCGGGCTCCCTGACGGGCGATACGCTTGTCGTGACGCTTGGCGACCAGGTCGGTGGCGCTATTGCAAGCGGCTTTTTGACCACGCCTGACGGCAACGGGACTGTCGGTTTTGGCCCGCTGGACGTGTGCGCCTTGTCGGACGGGGTCATCGAGACACGCGTTGCGATTGATACCGTTACGTCCGGTGTGTTGCCAACCTACTTGGGCACCAGCGCGGTCAAAAATACATCGCCTCTCGTGGCACCGGTGCTCGACCTGGTCGATCCGGTGACGTTGTTCTCGAGCATTGAAGTCTGCGGTACGTCACGGGCCGACACGACCGTGAGCATCGCCGGCGGTGCGAACACGGTGTCAACCCAGCTCGACAGCGCCGAGACGCAATTTTGTCTTGACGTGCCGTTACGTCCGAATCAAAACAACGAACTGTTCGTCAAGGCAACGGACGATCTCGCGGCCGAACCCAGACCCTCGGCGCTCGCCGCGCCGGTGAACGTGGCACAGATTTCGCTTGACGATATCGCCATTGTGGAAGTGGACTCTGAGCCGCTGACCGAAGAAGAAATCGAACAGCTCGTCGAGCTTGGCATTATCGACCTGGACGATCCGTCAAATTTCAACGTGTCGATGTTCACCATCGTGATCACGATTGGCTCACCGTCCGGCGACCCGATCCCGGTGACGATCAGCCAGCCCATCGCCGTGCCGATCAGCGGCTCCGGCGCTCCAGTTTACGGCGGCAGCACCGGCGGCGGGTGGTCACCCACTCCGCCACCGCCGCCACCGCCGTCGCCCGGTACGCCGTCGCCAACCACGCCACCGCCCTCGGACGGCGGGTGCACGGAAGGGTGCAGCGTTGTGGTTGCCATTCCAACACCGGCCGGACCGGTGATTCCCGGTGTTATTTTGATCGACGGTCGGATCAAGACGCTGCGCGAATTCTACGAGGTCGTCATTTCAATCCTGAACGTGTCGCCGGATTTCACGCTGGCTGACATTCAATCGCAGCTCCAGTTGCCGGGCGGGCTGACGGCCGTTGCGGCCGGTCCCGGTACCGAACTTGCCGATGTCAGCAGCGACGGCACCGTAACGGAACTGGATTTGGGGGACATCGGTCCAGCGGAAACCGGTTCTGGCACCTTTATTATTCGCGGCGACAGTATCGGTACGTATGACGTTGGTGTCGGCTTTGACGGGTTTGTCACCGGCAGCACGATCCCCGACGCCATCGCGTTTTCCGGCGGTGCCGGCACGAGCGTGGAGGTCAAGGGGCCACCAGAGTTGGGCGTCGTCGTGCGACATCCCAGCGATCCGAACGGCCCCGATGTCGTGGTCAACGAGATCTATCCTTTGACCGTTGAGATCACCAACCTGTCGGATACGCCCGCGTTGTACACCAGCCTTGAGCTATTCCTCGGCGCCGACGCTGTTCTGGTCGATGAAAACGATCAGCCGTTGCCCAACAGTTCCGATATCCGCAGCTTTGGCACCGTAAACCCAGGCGCCACGGTGTCGGCGACTTACCGGGTCCTGCCCCTGGTGCAGGGCGAAATTCTCGCGTGCCAGGCGGTGGCGAGCGAGAACATCTCGCTGACCGTTGATACGGGTCCTGACGGTGCGCCGTGCTCCGTGTCCAACACCATCCCGGCAAACTTTGAGCCACTGGCCGTCAACGCACCGCCGACAATCGTCAGCGTGAGCCCGTCGAGCAATGAAGGCGATGTGGCCGAAAGCGTGTCGCCGTTTGCGATCCTGACGCCGCAAAGCGCCTGCCTGATCGCCGATACCTGGACCAACGTGGAAACGGAACTGATCGACCCGGCAAACCCGCCTGCCGGCATTCAGATTGTGTCTGCGGATTTGGTCACCGCCGGGACGTTCTATCTGGAAGAACTTGACGCTTTCGACAATCCCGTGCGCCACGTGCCCATCGATCTTACGGTGGAGAGCCCGCCCGCAGGCGGCACAACCATTGCCATCATGCGCCTTGGGCTGGAGTCGCCGCTGAGTCAGGTGTTTTTGAAACCGGATACGAGGTATCGGGCCACGCTGGTCGGCGCGGACCAAGCCGTGGGCAATGCGGTATGCAATCTAAGTAACGGCGTGCCGATGGAAAACACGGTGCAGTGGTCGTTCAGTACGGCGGCCAGTTGCGACGGTGTTATCGCACCGCTCGCCACGCTCACGACTCCTGACGACGGGGCGCTTGACCGGCCGCTGAACCAGTCGATCGTAATCGAATTCAGCAATCCGATGGACGTGACCGGGTTTGCGTTCGACCCAAATAACCTGGCGAACTCCACGTTTGGCGTTTACCAGGGCGCCATGGAAGTTGGGGGCGATCTAGCGGGCGGGGCACCTGTTGCCGGCAGCGGCTCTTTCGGCGCCGGTGGGCGCTCGCTTACTTACCAACCCAGCGCCAATTTGCCTGCGGACACAACGGTCCACGTACGTCTCACCGATGGGCTGGCCGATTCCTGTGGCAACGCGCTTCAGGCACCGGGCGGCGTGCAGCTATTTAGTTTCGCCACAGTACCACCAGACAGTACGGCGCCCGATCAGCCGCTGGTCGATCCGCTGCCGGTGCTGACCAACCAGTTTGCCGTGCAGGTGTCCGGCACCGCGGAGCCGAACGCGACGGTCGATGTTGTTGCAGATGCCGGGCAGTTTGTGACGGGTGTATCCAACTCGGGGCGGTTCAGTGTTTCTGTACCGCTGCTCGCTGATCAGTCGAATGCGCTTGCGGTAACGGTGAGCGACGCCTCTGACAACACCTCGTCGCCGCCGGTGATCGAAGATTCGAGCGGCAACGCGCTGGTCGTGTTCAATGACAGCACGGCGCCGCAGATTAACGGCGTTGTCCCGGTTAACGATGCGACCAACGTCGCACGCGACGCGACGATCTCGGTGACCTTCAGTGAGCCCATCGATTTTGCCACGGCCAACGGGCTGAACCTGACGTTGTCGAAAAATGGCACGGCCGTAGCTGGTATGTTTATGGCTGTTGGTGACAGCAGTTTTGTCTTTACTCCTGCGGCACTACTGGACTTTAACAGTCGTTATACGTTGCGCCTGCGCGCTGACGGTGTGCGCGACCTCGCTAACAACGGTCTGGCGACGGAACTCGTTTCGTTCTTCGATACCGAGCCCTTCCCGATCCCGACACTGACGAGTGTGGCCCCCACCAGCGCCGCGCAGAACACGACAGTGCAGGTAACGTTCGAAGGGGAAAACCTGGATACGACGCAGTCGATTGTGTCGGGTGACTCCGGTTTGACCGGGGCCATTGTGAGCTCGACGGCGACGACGGCCGTCGCCAATATCACCGTGTCCACAAGCGCCGTGATCGGCGCGACGACGCTTGGTGTCGTGACGCTGGGCGGCAGTGTCTCGCTGCCGTTCACGATTACAGATCCGGTGCCGGTCGTGACATCGGTAAGTCCTTCGGCGGGTGTGCCGGGTGGTGTCGTTGACGCGGCAATATTTGGCACCGGCCTGCTCAACGTCACCGACGTGTCGATTGACGGTAGCGGCGTTACTCTGATCGATCAGGGCACAGGGGATGCAACGCGTCGCGACATTCAGCTCATCATCGATGCTGGCGCTGCGTTTGGACCGCGCACCATATCGATCACAACGCCTGGTGGCGTGGCGACCGGGACGTTTACGGCGGCCGATCTGAACAATCCGCCGACCGTCGAGTGGATCAGCCCCACCGGCGGCGACTGGAACGATCCGTCCAACTGGTCGACCGGCCAGATTCCGGGTCCCACTGACGATGTGTTTATCGCGACCAGTGGCGTCGTGACGCACACCGGTACCCACGTTGTGCGGACCTTGGTTCTGTTTGCCGACATGCAGGTTTCCGGATCGTTGACAGTCGGAGACGGTGCGGCGCTGCCGGGTTTAGTGGTGAGTGCTGGTCATGGGTTGACGATGAATGCTAACAGTCTAATGGTGCTGGCCGGCGGCATGGAGCTGGACGGTGTCGTTCGATTCCTCGATTCCAGCGGGTCGGGCACCTCGGCGGCACGTCTTCAATTTGACGGGGCGCAGGCGCTGACGGGAACCGGAGAAGTGGTGTTTGGGCTGGGCGCAGGGAGTCCGGCCTCGAACGTGATTGAACCGATCAACGGCGGGACGTTGACCATTGACTCGGGACTAACCATTCGAGGCGGCATTACCGCCTCGGACGGTGCTGGCACGATTGGCGGCCCCAACGGCACGACCGCGGTTCTTGCCGACGTCGTTGTAAACGGCATCAACACCAACACGATCATCGAGTTGGCCGGCGTGATCGACAACGGTGGAGCGGACTTGCGGTTGACGCAGACGGTTGGCCTGATTCGTTTCGCTCAGGGGGCGGATCTGCGCAACGCGGTATTGACCGGACCCGGGCGCATTGTCAGCGTGGGGACTGACATGCCGTGGACCAATGTGACCATCGCCGGGGAAGTGGCGCTTGAGTCGAATACTACGGTCGCTGCCACCAACCTGACCATTGACGGGACCCTCGTGTTTCTCGATTCCAGCGGCTCGGGCACGTTAGCGGCGCGTCTTCAATTTGACGGGACGCAGACGCTAACCGGAACCGGAGAAGTGGTGTTTGGGCTGGGCGCAGGGAGTCCGACTTCGAATGTGATCGAACCGATTAATGGCGGGACGTTAACCATTGACTCGGGTCTGACTATCCGGGGAGGTAGCTCCTCGGACGGCGCAGGCACGATTGGCGGCCCCAACGGGACGACGACGGTTCTTGCCGACGTCGTTGTGAACGGTATCAACACCAACACGATCATCGAGTTGGCCGGCGTGATCGACAACGGTGGAGCGGACTTGCGGTTGACGCAGACGGTTGGCCTGATTCGTTTCGCTCAGGGGGCGGATCTGCGCAACGCGGTATTGACCGGACCTGGGCGCATCGTCAGCGTAACAAATGACATGCCCTGGACCGGCGTGACGATCGCCGGGGAAGTGGCGATTGAGCAGAATACAACGGTCTCTGCCACCAATCTGACCATTGACGGGACACTGGCGTTTCTGGATACGAGCGGCTCGGGCACGTTGGCGGCCCGGCTGCAATTTGATGGGACGCAGACGCTGACCGGGTCGGGGGAAGTACTGTTTGCCGGCGGCTTGAGTACGCCGGCATCGAACGTAATCGAGCCGATTAACGGCGGGGCGTTGACCATTGACTCGAGCTTAACCATTCGAGCAGGCAGCGCCACGGCAGACGGGTCCGGGACCATTGGTGGCTCAACTGGCACGGTGACCCTACTTGCTGACATCGTCGCGGACGGTCAAAACACGAACACGGTCGTCGAGATTGTCGGCACGGTGGACAACTTGGGCGGTCCATTGCGCTTACTGCCGACTGTCGGTCTCGTGCGATTCCAGGACGGTGCCCAATTGCGCAATGCGGTGTTAACCGCCGCGAGCACGCTCACATTGACCGCCAATAACGACCTGATCGTCCAGAATTTGACTATTGATGGAACGGTCAGATTTGAAGACACCAGTGGCTCTGGCGGTCTTGCGACACGTCTTCAATTCGACGGCACGCAAACGCTGACTGGGACCGGGGAAATATTGTTTGCCGGTGGCTTGAGTGCGCCGGCATCGAACGTGATCGAACCGATTAACGGCGGCACGCTGACCATCGCCTCCGGGCTCACTATTCAAGCTGGCAGCGTCGCCGGAGATGGTTCCGGAACGATCGGTGGCATCGACGGCACAACGACACTGCTCGCTACGGTCGTACCGGGCGGACTGAGTACGAATACGGTAATCGCCATCGCCGGTACCGTTGATAACGCCAGCGGGACACTTACTGTGAACGATGGCTCGGGCCAGGTTCTCCTGGCGGAGGCGTCAACCTTGCGCAATGCTGTCATCGCAGGCGACGGTGAGCTGGGAATGCTCTCGGACACAACGCTCGATAACGTACAGCTGATCGCCGACGCGGCGATCAGCAGTAACGCTCAAGTCAGTGTACTTAATGATCTGACGGTGGACGGAACGCTTGAAATGCGCGCAAATTCGGCGCGCCTGAGCTTCACCGGTATTCAATCGCTCGATGGTACCGGCGAGCTGCGTTTCAATAGCTCAAGCGTCAGTAACAATGCGGTGGAGGCCACTGGCAGCGGCATATTGACGATTGCATCGGGTTTCAATGTGGTCGGCCGCGGCGGCACGATTGGTGGGCCCGATGGCAGTGTCGTTGTCCAGGGCACCGTTCTTGCCAATGAAACGGGTTCGATTGGCATCGATGCTGACACGGTCCAGAACCAGGGCGGCATCGGTGCAGTCAACGGCGGCACGCTGGCAATCGATGGCACCTTTGTTAACGACGCTACGATCGTCGCGGGGCAGGGCAGTATCGTCAGTATTGCCGGTGACTACACGCAGGCCGCGTCAGCCATTCTGGAGCTTGAATTGAATGGAACGTCTGGCAGCGGTCGGTTAGCTGTGTCGGACGACGTAAACCTGGCCGGTGCATTGAATGTGACGCTCGCTGCTGGCTACGTTCCGACGCTCGCCGAACGCATTCAGTTTATGACCTTCGATGCACGTACCGGCATTTTTGATTCAACGTTGGGATTCGACATCGGCGGCGGCCTCGCTCTGGAACTGGATACCGCTGATCCGCTGGATCTCGAACTCGAAGTCGTGGCCGCGCCATGAGAACAGGCCTGCTGATTATCGCTGGTTGTGCCTTGCTGTTCCTGGCGGCACCGGCCCATGCCAGTGATGTGATCGACGTGGCCATGAGCCAGTCTCCGCTTGACCTGGCAGCCAGCGAAGCGCTCGAGATTGTGGACGTCGACGGGATTGGCGAGGTCACTTTGTCAGGAAAGCGGCGCGGCGATCAGATCATTGTCCGGGCCTACGCAACTTCCGGCGAACTATTAGGGAAGGCAGAAGGGACCATTGGTTTAAACAAAACGCCGATCTACCTGCGGTCTCCTGACGGACTGTTCCGTGCAGTCCTGATTTGGCCGCAGAATCAATGACAGACTAACGGCGGCTTGAATTGCGGGTGTCCGAATCTTTTTGGCGTACCGTGACGACGGTCCGTTGTCGTGTCGGAGGTTATACTGTTATGACCGGCACCCGATTCGCGCCTAGTTGGAAAATTGCGATGGCTGTTTAACCTCTACTCGCCACGGCGATTAAAAAAGGGGGTATTACAATGCAACCCGTTTCAACCTTCTGGCCGAGCGGTTAACAGGGAGAAACCGACCCCCTGCTATCCGTGTCTACTTGCTTTTTTATTTCATCGAGCTCAGGCCAAAAAGATTACCCTCTGTGTCCATGCATACACTTACAAAGCCGAATTTTCCAATAGACATCTTCGGATTAATCACCTGACCGCCAGCTTCGGCAACTCTTGACTCTTCGACAGCACAATCCTCCACGCCGAAATAGACAATCGTGCCGCCGGTAACAGGTCCGGCTCCTTCTCTTTTGACCAGCGCACCGCCTGCACCGTAGCAATCCATATCGGTTTCAAACCCTTTCATCACCACAGAATCGTCAGTCGGATCGGAAATTTCCTCGAAACTTCTTTGCAGCACAGTGCGATAAAACATCTCCGCTCGCTCCATATCGATCACATAGATATCAAACCAGCCGATTGCATTTTGTTTCATCATTTATCCTCGTTGTGTAAGTGTGGTGAGGATATTAGGCGACCACTTTCACGGGGTATTGTACAAATCAGACATCGTAGCGGCGAAAGTACTCGGTGGGCGTGTAACCGGTAATTTTTTTGAAAGACCGGATGAAGTGCGACTGGTCTGTGTAGCGATCCAGATTGTGCTGTTTGAGCGATTGCTGCAAACGCATCACCTTAAGGAAATCATGAGGTGAGAACCCGGTGGTCAGCTTCAACTTCCGTTGCAACTGACGAGTTGACAAATGAGTAATCCGAGCCATCTCGGATACACTGTGAATGCTGTCGAGATTAGCCAGTATTTTTTGTGTTACCAAATTCTCTTCTATGATGCCTCTGTCCATCAAATTCTTTACCAGTTCGGTAAAGACCAAAGATTTGTCAGAGAAAGGAAGTTTGGCCGAATCTGCATTCGCCTGGATAAGTGGTAAGCTCCCTGAATATTTTGTGCCGACGAAGCTATCCTGCATTTTGGAGTCTTTGCCGTTCCAGGCACCCGGGTACAACTGAATGCCGGCGTAGTCGAAATCCCTTCCGAGTTTCAATTCAGTATAAGTGGTTTGAAGTGCGGTGATACCCGCTATATCAGTGTCCTTCTGGTTAAACAGTATATTTATACAGGCATCGGGTATCGCATGAAGCGTAAAGTCAGATTTTAGCGGGCCGTCGGTTTTTATTTGCCAGTAGCAATGCACTACGTCTTGCAGAAAATCCGGCGGACCAGCCTCGAAGAAGGACACAGGCCCAATATCTTTCTCCATTCCGTCTTTTACAGGGCTATACATAGTTTTGGTAATGACGTTTTTCCGCAAACTCTTCTAAATTCTGTGTGATTTAAAGCATAAACGCCCTATCCGAAGTAGTGCAAACGAGCCCCCGAACTGAAAATAGAATGAAAGTCGCGATTCGTCGTACGAGCGTTTGGTGGGGAAGGCTAGGGGAGTGTATTGGTCAAGAAGCAAAAAGGCGCAAAGCGCATAGCTTTACGCTGATGACCCAAACTCGCGACGAGCGCGGGCCCGGGTGAGCGGATAGATACTCACTTTGAAGTCAGATTAAGGCATCAAGTCGATCATTGTGGTGCGCGTGACACTTGCGGCTGTTGACGCCTGGTCGGTCTTCGCGTTCGCCGTAGATGGCGCAGTATCCGATCTATGATTACAGGCCGCACGATTCGGGCGATGGTCCTGCCTTCACGGCCGCAGTGTTGGCACACTTCAACGTCAATTCGAGCGAGAAAACGCGACCACCGCAAAGGTGGCCGCGTTTCATTTCGACCTTACGTGGCGGCCGCCCGATCCTTCGATGCCAGTCGGAAGTACTCGATGTAACTCGGCGGGTTTTCCACCGTTCCTGATTCCGACACGAGCTTGATCGTGATATTGCGCAGGTTGGCCTTGTACGCAAAGTCGTCGAGAATCTCGATGATGTCGTTGTCGAGATAGCGGGTATTGGTGACGTCGAACTCCAGATACGACGACTCGGGCAGGCTGTCCAGCTCGCGCAGGATGGCGCCTTTATTGAAGAAGGTCACTTCTTCGGCCAACGTCATCTTGAACTTGTCTACACCGTCCGTCCCCTGTTCCTTGTGCAGGAAGTGCGAGTTCTGGTAGCTCTTGATCAGGATGACCACAACGCCGACGCACAAGCCCATGCCAATACCGATCAATAGATCTGTCAGCACAATACCGAGCACGGTCACAACAAACGGCAGGAACTGTTTCCAGCCCAGGTCGTACATCGTCTTGAACAGGGCGGGCTTGGCGAGCTTGTAACCTACCTGCAGCAAGATCGCGGCGAGGACGGCGAGTGGAATCATGTTCAACACACCGGGTATAGACATGACGAGAATCAGCAGGAAGAAGCCGTGCATAATGGCCGAGAGTTTGGTGCGTCCGCCCGACTGTATGTTGGCTGAGCTGCGAATGATCACCTGCGTCATTGGCAGGCCGCCGATCATGCCAGCGACAATGTTGCCCGAGCCCTGCGCGAGCAGTTCCCGGTTCGTCGGCGTGACGCGCTTTTGCGGGTCCAGCTTGTCGGTGGCCTCGACGCACAGCAGCGTTTCGAGACTAGCCACCAGCGCCACCGTGAACGCGACGATCCACACCTGCGGATTTGAAATCGCTGCGAAATTCGGCAGGCTGAACTGGCCAAAAAAGCCCGCCAGGCTGTCCGGTGTCGGCACGCTGACCAGCTGCTGCGGCAAAATCGTCAGGCTTTCGTTACTGCGGGTGACCAGATAAAACACGATCCCGCCGACCACCGCCACCAGTGGGCCCTGGATCAGGCGGAAGATTTTCGCTTTTTTCGTCAGCACCGCGTCCCAGAAAATCAGAACGATCAGACTGATGATGCCGATCAGGGTCGCGCCCGGACTGATGTTGCCAATAGCGTTGGCGATACCGGTAAAGGTGTTGCCGCCATCAACCTGGATGAACGCCAGGTCGCCTTCCGGGTCGGCATCGTAGCCAAACAGATGCGGGATCTGTTTGAGGATAATGATGATACCGATGCCGGTCAGCATGCCCTTGATGACCGACGACGGAAAGTAGTAAGCGATCACGCCAGCTTTGAGCAAGCCGAACACAAACTGGAGGACGCCCGCGAGCACGACGGCCAGCAAGAAATCCTGATAGCTACCAAGCGTGGCGATGGCGGCCAACACAATGGCGGCAAGTCCGGCCGCCGGGCCACTGACGCCGACCTGCGAGCCACTCAGCGTGCCGACCAGAATACCGCCGACGATACCGGAGATCAGACCCGCAAACAGCGGCGCCCCACTGGCCAGCGCGATGCCCAGACACAGCGGCAGCGCGACCAGAAAGACGACGATACTGGCCGGCAGGTCGTTTTTTATGTAATTGAACATGACGGGTCGCTCAGCAGCTGTTCGATGCGGCCAGCTTGGCCACTTCGGACGCCGTCATGCCGCCGGTGCGGTTGGAGTGCAGCGACACAATGTTGCCCGCATTTCGACAAATGAACGATTCGCCCGGATCGGTCTGCGTGATCATGGCCGTTTCAATGCGCGAGTCCGAACCGGTAATAAACAGCGCTTCCGGGGCCTGCTCCTTGCTTAGGTCTTCAAACAGGTCTTTCTTTTGCGGAAACGCTTCGTCCTGGAAACGAACAACACCGGCGGCAAATTTTGGCATTTCAAACCCTCTTGATAACAATGCTCGCGGTGCGAGCGAACAACTTTCAGCCGCGGGCGACAGCCCGTGGCGCAGATACTGACTTATTGGATGCTTTGTACCGACGTATCAGCGGCAAAGCGGATACGTTCTTCGAATACGTGTAAGCCCCGCATCATCCAGTGAGCGAGTTGGGTCTCAACAAGTCGGTAAACATGATGGCGACCATCGCGACGTTCCTCGACCACTCGATAAGCACGCAACAAACGCAAGTGTTGCGACACCCTCGGGCCCGGCAACGTCAGATCGTGGATCAACGTCTTGACGTTTTTTTCTTCGCGTGACAGCGCGTCGATAATTCGTATGCGATCGGGGTGTCCCATAACTCGCAGAATCGCTGCGAATTCCTTCGCGGTCTCGTTGGATTCAAGCATCGGCTTCCATCAGTCGGGGATGCGTCGGCGTCGGCGCAAAGCGGCGTTTTGCGCTTCAATTTTCTTTCGCAATCGACGACGAATTCCGGACTTTAGTCGCTTTTCAGGCTGCGTAAAAGTCGAGAATAGCGACACTAATCATCGGGATTTTCGAATTATTATTGCGCTTACCGGCAGAGTCTATATTGATGGCCCGCACGCCGCAGGGGCATTGCCAACTAAACTGGCCGTAATTGGTAGAACCTGGAAATCGATGCCGCTTGTACGTATGTATTCGCCGACACTAACAAATACGCTGATCTAACGTGGCAGTACCCCTGAGTGTGCGAAACACTGCCACAGCAATTGGTGTGCTGATCAGATAGACCAGAAACGTGGGCGTTGCGTTGCCAAACAGGCCGAACGTGAAGAGCCGTTCAAATGGAACCCACTCACCGCGTAGCAGCGAGTAGTAACAAAACAGTACGGTCCAGTATGTAAGGACTCAGCGGCTAGCGCAGGGAGCCTGATTTGCAACCGGTGAATGCAGGCTTTTATTAGTCACATCTTGCGTCAGTCGACAAACTCCGCGGGTTCTCCTCTTTTTCTGCATACTGGTTGACGATCAGGCGCGCACTATCCACTTCGATCGAGTGAATCAGTCGTTAACCGGAGATCTGGTCCGTGCGTACCCGCAAACAAGAACACCGCAGCAATCGAATTGCCGTCATCGGCGCCATACTCACCATGCTCCTGTTGCTCGGTGCATGCGCCTCGACACAAGTGTCGGATCGGCCCAGCAGTGCCACAGATTTTTCGGGCACGTGGAAGCGCAATGATGCACTCAGTGAAGACCCGACTGACATAGCCAGCAGTGCCGCCCGAAACGGTGGACGCCGCTCAGCCGGTGCGCGCGGTGGCGGTGGTGTCGGCGGCGGGGGTCGCGCTGGTGGCGGGGGTCGAGCTGGTGGCGGTGGACGTGCGAGCGGCGGCGGTCGCGCTGGTGGCGGGCGGCGCGGTGGCGGGCAGGAACTCAGAGATATGATGGACGACGTCCTGCCCGACGAGGAGAACTTGGTCATTGAGCAGTCACCGGACAAATTGCGCGTGAAGTTTGGTGAGCGCGATTCGTCGTATCACGGGTTTGATTCAACGCGATTCGTCCGGCTGGCCGGTCAGGATGCCGAGCGAATTTCGGGCTGGCAGAAGAACGAGTTCGTCGTAGAAACCAGCTCGGACGAAGACCTAACTGTGCTGGAAAGATGGACGCTTTCGGCGGACGGCATGCAGGTTACGCAGGTCGTCGAAATCACTGCCGAGCAGCTGAAGGCACCAATCTCTGTAACACGCGTGTTTGATCGGCAGGAATGACCGGGCAGCAATTGTTAAGTCTTGACAGTTTGTTCAATCTTGGACGGCACGTGGTTGCTGCCAATCACTACCGAAATCTCAGGACACGTGCGTTTGCAGAATGGAATAGGGCGTCGGCGCAAATTCAGATGAAAGTGGTTTTGGCTCTTACGGAGTTAACTTGCCAATACCAGGATCAATA
>JBGCFP010000067.1:0-4020 GCA_045107005.1 Gammaproteobacteria bacterium | reverse complement strand
CGCTTTGCCACTCGGTGTGGTCTGGTGATCCCGGCACCGAAGTGCCGCCATCACCGGTTGGCCTCACCGGCATGTCGAGTGGTGACTCGACGTTCTTTTAAGACGCCTGGCTACGTCCCCCGCCGCTCGTTCCGGTAACGTGTCGACGAGCCCAGCGGATTTCCACCACGTTTGCAGTTCAATTGAATCATCGACCTGCTTTGACGTTTGTATCGCCCTCTCGGGACGTACCGACGTACGCGCTTCCCACCACTGTTGGTCACTATTGGCAAGCGACCCTCTACCTCCAGCCAATTCGGAGGCGGTCAAATCGGGTTACGTAATCCGTTGACCGTGGAAACACGATACCACTAGGAGAAAAAATGTTAAGTGCACAACCTGTGCACAACTTGTGAACAGTCTGTATAAATCACTGACTGACGATAAGTGACTGATTTCATGACGACAAAGACGGTCTCTGCGCGACAGCGTCTCCTCGTGGGCGGTGCCATTCTGGCGATGGTGCTCGTCGGCGTCTTCGCGTTACCACTGGAAGAATGGCTGGGCAAGGCTCACGCCTGGCGTCTGGACCATCCGGCGCCTGCGGCCGCCCTCTACGTGATTGCCATTACGCTGGCGACTCCATTGATGCTGCCGGGTTCTGTCTTGATGATGACAGGGGGCTTCTTGTTCGGCGCCATCCACGGGGCCGTGTTGGCGCTGACGGGCATCACCGCCGGCGCGACGGTCGCGTGCCTTGCCGGACGCAGCGTCGCGCGTCCCGCCATCGCGCAATGGACTCGTGACAACGCCCAGTTCCGTGCGCTGGACAGCGCGCTGGCGCAACGGGGCTTTCTCGTCGTAATGCTGACCAGACTGTCTCTGTTGATTCCATTCAACGTGTTGAACTACGCGTACGGCGTAACCAGCGTTCGACTGCGGACATTCATCGTCGCCACGGGCCTTGGCATGATCCCCGCCGTGATCTTGTTTGGCTATCTGGGATCGCTGGCTGGCGATGTCGATGCCTTGCTCGACAGCGACGCCAGCTCGGGGCCAACCGGCAAGGTGATCATTGCCGTCGGCGTCATTGCGCTGATTGCGGCGACGTACGTCATCCATCGCACCGCGACACGTGAGCTCAAAAAACACATGGCCGCGCAGAAATCACCGGCTAAATAACAAGAGCGCTACCGCAAGGCAAAATCGAACTCATTAAAAATGCACTGATTGCGCCCGTTCTCCTTGGCTTCGTACAAGGCTCGATCGGCATTGGCCACGACCAGTTGCGGCGTAACCGCCTCGCGTCGGAATTCCCCGTGCCCCGGCAGCGTGGTGACGCCAACCGATACGGTGACCAGTCCGGGCCCGGGCGCCCCTTCGTTGCGAATTTTTAGCCGCACCACCGACTCGCGCAGACGCTCTGCGAGCGCCATCGCACCGCCGATGTCGGTATTGGGCAGCAACACGCCGAACTCCTCGCCGCCGTAGCGCGCGACGCTGTCGGCGCTGCGATACAGATTGGCTTCGATGCGACGGGCCACAAAGCCCAGGCACTCGTCGCCCTTGGTGTGGCCATAACGGTCGTTGTAGGCTTTAAAGTGATCAATATCGAGAAACAGCATTGACAGCGGCTGGCGCTTGGTCAGCGCGTCGCGCAGAAGCCGATCCAGCATGGTGTCGAACTGACGGCGACTGCTGATGCCGGTCAGTGCATCGGTCGTCACCTGCTCTGTGAGTGACGCGTTGAGCAACTGCAGCTTGTCCTTGGCCCGCACCAGCTCTGCTGTGCGACTGCCAATTTCCTCCTCAAGTAACGTGTTCTCATTGAGCAGCATTCGATTGCGACGCTGGGCCGCATACATATCGCGCAGCGCCCGAATGGCGCGCAGCGGGGCCAGCAACACGTTACGCCCAAAGCGCCGATCCACCACGCGCAGCGTCAGCAGGCGACTGGCCGGGCCAAAGCCAACCAAACGACTGAAGGCCTGTACTTCCAAACGATACTCGCCGACCGGCAGGGAGTTGTAGCGCGCCTCGGGCACGTCACTCAACGGGCTCCAGTTTTCCTCAAACCCGACCATCCGATAGCGAAACTGCACATCCTGCTCATCAAGAAACCAGGGACAACAGAACGTGACGTTCAGCGACCACCGATCCGGGTCCAGCTCAAACACACCGTCAGCGGCAGCCACCGGCGAGGCGTTGTTCCACACGACGCTGGCGGCGCGCGCGACTGGCGCGGCGATGTCATCATCCAGCCGCGTTGGATCGACCAGCACCAACCCGGAATTCAATCCGCAATAAACCTGACCGCTGTCGGTGACGTGCAAACTGCGACTGGTCGTGAACTCCCACTGCGACAAGCCAAGCACGGCGATCACCTGATGGATGCGATCACGCTCTTCCACGTTGTACGCATGCAACCCGCTGGCCGATCCGGCCCACAGCACGTTGCTGTCGGTAGACCAGTGCACTGACCAGCCGGCGATCGGCTCGTCACTGACCGTCAGTAATTTGATGTCACCACTTTTCTCGCGCACAAGCAGTCGGTCATCCTGCGACAGTGCCAACGCGTTATCGGCGCGCACGCTGATGCTGTAGGTGCTGCCCGTGTCAGACAAATGCTCGTGCGAGACGCGCACCAGTTCCTCGCCCTGCTCCATCCACAAACCGTTACCGATGGTGCCGACCCACACAACACCGTCGCGGTCTTCGGCGAGCGTGTAGACGTAGCCCAGTCGTTCTCCCTGCGCGATAGTGGCAGCGGTGATGCTGCGCCCGTGGCGTACGATAGCCAGACCGGCTTTGCCGCCCACCCACAGTTCGTTATCTCGCTGCAGCAACGCTCGGCAACCCCGGGACGCAACGGGGTCGTCAGCAAACGGCAGCTCCAGCTCACCGTCGACGCCGTCCACACGCACCAGGCCAATCTCCGTCGCCGCCCAAATCGTGCCGTCCGCGTCTTCGCAAATGTCCCAGGTTTGATGGTTCTTGAGCGCGCTGACGCGTTTGAAACCGGGGGAGCCGCCCTGATGCAGCACCGCCGTGAATTGGTTTGCGCCCACGAGCAGTTTGCCGTCGTAGCCCGGCTTGATCGCAAAAACCGCGCGATGCTCCGGCAATGACACGGGACGAATCATCTCGTGCAGCGGGCTGACTTTAACGATGCCATCCCCGTCACTGGCACCCCATACGCCACCAACTGAATCCACCAGCAATGCATTGATCGCGTCGTGCTCTGACACCACGCTGCTTACTTCCCACAGCGCGCCGTGACGACGCAGACGACAAAACGTTTGTCCGATGCCGGCCCACAAATCGCCGCCAGACTGATGCACGCTGTTGACGGTCTCCGAGGTATAGCCCTCGGGCAGTGTGGCAACGACGACGCCGTCACCGTCGATTTCGGCCAAACCCTGTGTACCGCCAATAACCAGATTGGACTGGCCAACGGCGCACACGCAGCGCACGTCGCCGACGCGCTGCCACTGATCACTGTGTGGTGCGATGAGCTGAGGGCCGCGCTGGTGCAGCAGGCGCCCGTCGGTCGTGACCAGCCATACGGTCCCGACGCCGTCACCTTTTTTATTGACCACCGCCATCGCGCGCACGGAAGTATCGCTCTGGCGCTGCCAGCGCCCCGCTTCTGAGCGCAACAGGCCGCCAGCGCTGCCAAGCCAGACTTCACCGCCCAACAGCTCGATGCAGTTGACCGGGCCGTAGTGCCAGTCACGATCTGACCCGCCGCTGAGCACACGTCCGTCGTGCGCCACGTGGTCGATGCCGATGTCGGAGCCGACCCAGACGTTTCCGTCCCGGTCGGCACTTACCGCGCGTAGTCCGTGTGAGGCGAGCCCGTCACGCGGGGTAATAATGCGAAAGCGCGCGCCGTCAAATCGCGCCAATCCGCCGGGCGTGGCAGCCCAGATAACCTGGTGAATGTCCTGGGCCAGGTCGAAAACCTGGCCACTTGGCAGACCGTCTTCGCGGCGATAGCGGGTGTAAGGGACACGGAACCCGGAGAGGCGGCCGCGCCGG
>JBGCFP010000066.1:0-6069 GCA_045107005.1 Gammaproteobacteria bacterium | reverse complement strand
TGCCGGCGACGATCATGACGTCGCTTTGTCGCGGGCTGGGTCGAAAAATGACGCCAAATCGATCCAGATCGTAGCGCGCCGCGCCAGCCTGCATCATCTCGACCGCGCAACAGGCCAGTCCAAAAGTCATCGGCCACATTGAGCCCGTACGTGCCCAGTTGACCAGCGCGTCAACGCTGGTGGTGACGAAACCGTTCGCGCTGCTGTCCGATTCCTGCAGTGCCGGCAGTTCCTGCGCCTCTAATCCCATTCCAGCGCCCCTTTTTTCCATTCGTAGATGAAGCCGATCACCAGGATCAGCAGGAACACAGCCATGGCCAGAAGGCCGAACAAACCAATCTTGTCGAGCGCGACCGCCCACGGGAACAGGAACGCGATTTCGAGGTCGAAAATGATGAACAGGATGGCGACGAGGTAGTAGCGCACGTCAAAGGGAATGCGCGAATCTTCGAACGCTTCGAACCCACATTCGTAGGGCGAGAGCTTCTCGCCATCCGGGCGGCTTTGGCCAAAAACGAATCCGGCGCCAAGGAGGACCACGCCAAAGGCGGTGGCAACGCCAAGAAACAGCAAAATCGGGAGATAGTTGGCCAGCATCAGTAATCCGCCCCGCAGCAGTAAAAAGTGCGCGCTGCCACGCCCAAGGGCGTGCCAGTCGGCGCGTATTCTAACAGGCGTTAATGTTCAAGGCACGGGGTTGAGTGCCCTAAATAACATCCTTGTTCTAACATGGTGCCGATGGCCGGACTCGAACCGGCACGGCTTTCGCCACTGCCCCCTCAAGACAGCGTGTCTACCAATTCCACCACATCGGCTAAAGCTTGCTCATCGCGAGCTAGTTGTTGTCGGGCGCACCTTCGTCGTCAGCTGGCGCCAGATCTTCCACTGGCGCCGCGGCATCATCCATGATGACCGGAACGTCTGACAGCGGTTCTGCGGGTGGCGCAACCAATGCCGGCACATCAGATGCCTGGTCGCGCAAGCTCTCCAGCACGCCGCTCGGGCCAGAGCGATCGCCCTGAAAGTAAGCAAGCGTAAGGCTGGTCGCAAAAAATACGGTGGCCAGAATGCCGGTCGCCCGACTCAAAAACGACGCCGAGCCTTTCGCCCCGAAGACGGTGCCTGACGCGCCTGCACCAAAAGCCGCGCCCGCATCGGCGCCTTTACCCTGCTGCAGTAGGATCAGCGCGATAATGGCGACTGCCACAAACACGTGAGCGAAAATTACGATCGGTTGCCACATAATATTTAATCTGTTGTTCTAATAAAGTCTCAAACTAGCCGGCGGCTGAGCAAATCTGCGAAAACGCCGTAGCGTCCAGCGAAGCCCCGCCAACCAAGCCACCGTCCACATCTTCCATGGACATAAGTTCGGCGGCGTTTGCGCCGTTCACGCTGCCTCCGTAAAGGATTCGCAGCAAGCCGCCTATCTTAGCATCCTTTGCCGCCACACGCTTGCGCAGAAACGCGTGAACGTCCTGCGCCTGATCGGGCGTGGCCGTCTTGCCGGTGCCGATTGCCCAGACCGGTTCGTAGGCCAGGACAGAGCGCTCCAGCGCGCCAATCGAGCAGCGGTCAATGATGGCGTCGAGCTGCCGGGCCACCACCGCTTCGGTCGTGCCTGCCTCCCGCTCTTCCAGCGATTCGCCGACGCACAGGATGGGCGTCAGGCCGACCGCCTGCGCCGCCTCAAATTTCTCGGCCACCAGGGCGTCATCCTCACCGTACAGCGCCCGGCGCTCGGAATGTCCGACCAGGACATACCGGCAGCCAGCGTCAACCAGCATCGGCCCGGACACTTCGCCCGTGTGGGCCCCTTTCGGGTGCACCGATAACGACTTAGCGCCAAGCGCCACCGGCGAGCCGTCAATCAGACCGGCCGTCAGCTCCAGGTGGACGTAAGCGGGGAAAACGATGACCTGGGCACTGGACGACGCATCCAGCGTGGGCAGCAGCCCACCAAGAAGCTCGCGAATGCTCGCGCGCGTACCGTTCATTTTCCAGTTGCCAGCGGCAATGTTGTGACGCATATCGACCTTTCCCGTCCGATTCAGGGGCGCGCAAGCTTAACGACCCTATCCCGACAATTCAACGCCGAGGGGTATTAAGTATGGGCTTGTCGCGCCGTTTTCAAATTCAGGCCGCCGCGGCTTTCGCGACGACGTCAGCGAGGAAAGCCGTGTGCTTGTCCACATCCGCCTGCTCGCGGGCCTCAACCATGACGCGGATCAACGGCTCGGTGCCAGAGGGACGCAAAACCACGCGGCCACTGTCGCCAAGCTCCTTCTCGACCTGAGCGACGGCTTTGGCGATTTCAGGCTCATTGTCCAGATCAATTTTCTTGACGATGCGGACGTTGACCAGCTTTTGCGGGAATTTCACCATGCCCTGGGTCAGCTCCGCCAGCGGACGATCCGCCTGTCGAATGGCCGCCAGCGCTTGCAGCGCGGCAATAATCCCGTCACCGGTAGTGGTCTTGTCCAGACAGATCACGTGACCCGACGTCTCGCCGCCGATAATGCCACCGTTGGCTTTCAGAGCCCTGAGCACGTGTCGATCACCGACGCCAACGCGCTCGAAGTCTACGCCCTCTTTGCGCAACGCGTGTTCCAGCCCAAGATTGCTCATGACGGTGCCCACGACGGGCCCTTTGAGCGTATTGGTCGCCAGTCGCGCCATCGCAATCAGGTAAACCAGATGATCGCCGTCGACCAGCTCTCCCTCGTGGTCAACCATGACCAGGCGGTCACCGTCGCCGTCGAACGCGATGCCGAGGTCAGCGCCAAGAGCCGTCACCGTGCTTTGCAACAGCGCGGGGCAGGTGGATCCGCAGCCGTCGTTGATGTTCTTGCCGTTGGGGGAGCAACCGATCGAAATGACGTCGGCGCCCAGATCCGCAAAGACCCGCGGACCGATCTTGTAGGTCGCGCCGTTGGCGCCGTCGACCACGATGCGCAAGCCCTGGAAGTCGATGCCGTCCGGGACGCTTTGTTTGCAGAACGTGCTGTAGCGATCGACCGCATCGTAGCGCCGCTCTGCGCGACCGAGGCTGACCGACGAACGCGTGATCGGCGCGTCGTTGAGATACTTCTCGACTTTTTCCTGCTGCTCGTCCGACAGCTTGGAGCCATTTCGATCGAAAAACTTGATCCCGTTATCGTGAAAGCTGTTGTGCGAGGCGCTGATCACAACGCCCAGGTCCGCCCCCAATACGCGGGTCAAATAGGCGATCCCGGGCGTGGGCATCACCTGCAGTAGCTTGACGTCCGCACCGGTGGCCACGAAGCCCGCTTCGAGCGCCGACTCAAACATGTAGCCTGAAATGCGCGGGTCTTTACCCACGACGACGCTCCCACCGCTCGGGATCAGCGCCCGACCGGCCGCGCTCGCTAAACGGACGGCAAACTCCACCGTCATTGGGCCGTCACCGACCGAACCGCGTACGCCGTCTGTTCCGAATACTTTCGCCATGAGGACTCCGTTTAACCTGCCCTGTCAGACCAGGCTAGTTTGTTGTTTTGGTCACGTCGTGCACCGCATGCACCACGTTCATTGCATCGACCGTCGCCGCGACATCGTGGACGCGCAGCACCCGCGCGCCACGATCGGCAGCGAGGGTGGCAAGCGCAACACTACCGGCCAGACGCTCGTCGACGTTGCGACCGGTCACAGTTTGCAGCAACGACTTGCGCGACAGCCCGGCCAGCACCGGCAGCCCGGTGGCGACGAATTCTCCAAGTCCCTGCAATAATTGCAAGTTATGCCGCGCCGTTTTGCCAAATCCGTAGCCCGGATCGATCATGAGCGCCGCGCGCGCGATACCTGCCGCCTCGCAAGCCGCGGCACGCGCCAGCAAAAACGCCAGAACGTCCGCGACCACGTCGTCATAGTGCGGCGAGGCTTGCATTGTGGCTGCCGTGCCCTGCCTGTGCATCAAACACACGTCAGCATCGAGCGATGCGGCAGCGGCCAGCGCTCCGTCGGTCTGCAACGCATTAACGTCGTTGATCAAGGTAGCGCCGGCACCGACGGCGTCGCGCATAACTTGGGGCTTGCTGGTGTCGATGGACAACGGCACGTCGCACGCGGCCCGCAATCGCTCGATGACCGGCACGGTTCGCGCCAGTTCTTCGTCAACCGAGACGGACGCCGCCCCGGGGCGGGTGGACTCACCACCGATGTCCAGCACGTCGGCGCCCTCTTCCACCATTTGCAGGCCGTGCGTCACGGCGCGCTCCAGCGTGTCGTAGCGACCGCCGTCCGAAAACGAATCGGGCGTCACGTTCAGAATGCCCATCACGACGGGACGCGTTGACAAGCTGGCCGTGCGCCACGGACGTGTGTTGCTCAAGGATTCAGTCATGCGCGGTCTTTGCCGTAAAACCAAACAGCGCGTGGACGATGCAGATCGTCACACGCGCTGGTAGAAGCTGGCGCTGGTTGCCTGGCGTCGCTTAAGGCGCCGCCGGGTCAGCAATGGGCGCTTCGGGCGGCTTGGCCTGGCCCGCCTGAGGGGGCGGATTGCTCGGCGGCGTGTCGCTGCTCGACCAGTCTTCCGGGGGATCCGGTTCGTTGCCCTCCATGATCTGCGCAATCTGCTTCTGATCAATCGTCTCGTATTTGATCAGCGCTTTGGCCATCAGATGCAGGATGTCGATCTTGTCGTTCAGAATCTGCTCGGCACGATCATAGTTACTGTTGATCAGCCCGCGCACTTCTTCATCGATCAGGTTCGCCGTTTGATTCGACATGCTCTTGCTGCTGCCAGCGGCATACATGTCGGCGGCTTCGGTTTCGTAGGCGAGCGGCCCGAGTTTGTCGGACAAGCCCCATTTGGTCACCATATTGATCGCGATTTCAGTGGCACGCTCGATGTCATTCGACGCGCCGGTGGTTACCGCGTCTTCACCAAAGATCAGACCTTCGGCAATACGCCCACCGAAAAGCGACGAGATCTGGCTTTCGAGTCGTCGCTTGCTCAACGAGTAGCGATCCTCTTCGGGCAAAAACATCGTCACGCCCAGCGCTCGGCCACGCGGAATAATCGTGACTTTGTATACCGGATCGTGGTCCGGCACCGTCAAGCCGACAATGGCGTGACCGGCCTCGTGGTACGCCGTATTCGCTTTTTCTTCTTCACTCATGACCATGGAGCGTCGTTCAGCGCCCATCATGATCTTGTCTTTAGCCATTTCGAAATCTTCCATCGTCACCGTGCGTTTGTTCGCACGCGCGGCGAACAACGCCGCTTCATTGACGAGGTTGGCCAAGTCAGCGCCGGAAAAGCCCGGCGTGCCGCGCGCGATAATTTGCGGACGCACGTCGTCGTTGATGGGCACTTTACGCATGTGCACTTTCAGAATGAGTTCGCGACCGCGCACGTCAGGCAACGGAACGACCACTTGACGGTCAAAACGACCGGGACGCAGCAGCGCTTTGTCGAGCACGTCCGGACGGTTGGTCGCGGCGATCACAATCACGCCTTCGTTGTCTTCAAAGCCGTCCATCTCAACCAACAGCTGGTTCAGCGTTTGTTCGCGTTCATCGTGACCGCCGCCGTAGCCGCCGCCCGGACCGCGATGACGACCGACCGCATCGATCTCATCGATGAAAATAATGCACGGCGCGTGTTTTTTGGCGTCGGCAAACATGTCGCGAACTCGGGAAGCACCGACACCGACGAACATCTCAACAAAATCGTAACCGGAGATCGTGAAGAACGGTACTTTTGCTCCGCCGGCCCTCGCACGCGCGAGCAGCGATTTACCCGTACCTGGCGAACCGACCATCAATACGCCGCGAGGAATCTTGCCACCGAGACGCTGGAATTTGCTCGGGTCTTTCAAAAAGTCGACGATCTCGCCCACTTCCTGTTTGGCTTCTTCAACACCGGCCACGTCGTTGAAATTCACGTTGACCTGATCTTCGCTCAACATGCGGTCTTTGCTCTCGCCGAACTGCATCGGGCTGCGCCCGCCGCCACCGCCTTGCATCTGACGCATAAAGTAGAGCCACACGCCGATCAACAGCAGCACAGGCAGGAACTGCAGGAACACCTGGAACAGCACG
>JBGCFP010000065.1:0-60240 GCA_045107005.1 Gammaproteobacteria bacterium | reverse complement strand
TCGTGAGCGGCGGAATTCATCGCTATTGAGCGCGGCCAGCCCGGCGGACGCGCCCAGGGCAAGCAGTTTGACCACGGTGCCGGCGTCGCTGAACAGCAAAAAGGCGCCAGTGGCGACCCCGAGCGCGATGGTAGCGCTGCGCAAGTCTTCGCGTCGGTAGCCCACCGCGAGCGCGGTGCCGACAAAAACTAAAGTCCAACCGAAAAAACTCAGCATAAAAGTTCTCCTGACGCGCACGTCGTAATATGCGGATCAATATAGCTCATAATGGTGCAGCGCGACAAACGACTCTGTCGCATTCGGTCTTAAGTTATTGATTCGTATGAAATGACAGCGAGCAGGTTTTGATTCGAAGGACGGCGCCAACGGCGGGCCAAGGGGCCACTTAACGTATTGCCACTCATATTGAGCCGCGCCCGTGGCGCTGCCGGGTTAGCCAAAGCGGCCGCTCAGCGACGGTGGAGGAAAAGCAAAAAAAGCCAGCCGCGGCGTTTGCCTCGGCTGGCTGTGTCGCTGGAGCGTGAAGAGTCAGAGCAGGTCGGCGACTCCGTCGCGCTCTTCTTTGAGTTCTGACCAGGTGGCGTCCATACGCTCGCGACTGAACGCGTCGACGTCCAAGCCCTGGATGATTTCGTACTGACCGTTACTGCAGGTGACCGGGTAGGAGTAAACCACGCCTTCGTCGATGCCGTAGCTGCCGTCCGAGGGGATGCCCATGCTGGTCCAGTCGCCCGGTGCCGTGCCAAGAGCCCAATCGCGCACGTGATCAATGGCGGCTGATGCAGCCGAGGCTGCTGACGACAAGCCGCGCGCTTCGATAATGGCGGCGCCGCGTTTTTGCACGGTCGGAATAAACGTGTCGCGCGTCCAAGCCTCGTCGACGGCGCCAGTGGCCGGGGCGCCCTTGATTTTCGCCTGGTTGATATCCGGATACTGCGTCGCAGAGTGGTTGCCCCAGATGATCATTTGCTTGATATCTGTGGTGTGGCAGCCGGTTTTCTCGGCCAGCTGGCTGAGCGCACGATTGTGATCGAGGCGCGTCATCGCCGTGAAGTTACGTGGATCGATATCCGGTGCGTTGGAGGCGGCAATCAGCGCGTTGGTGTTGGCCGGGTTGCCGACCACGAGCACCTTGATGTCGCGACTGGCGTTGGCGTTGATGGCCTTGCCCTGTGCCGAGAAGATTTTGGCGTTACCCAGCAGCAAATCCTTGCGCTCCATACCCGGGCCGCGGGGCTTGGCGCCCACTAGCAGCGCGTAGTCGGCGTCTTTAAACGCGACGTTGGCGTCGTCGGTTGCGACGGTGCCGGCGAGCGTTGGAAACGCGCAATCGTTGAGCTCCATGACCACGCCGTTCAGCGCGCCCAGCGCAGGGGGGATTTCCAGCAGCTGCAAAATGACGGGTTGATCGGCGCCCAAGAGCTGGCCGGAGGCAATACGAAACGCGAGTTGGTAACCGATTTGGCCGGCTGCACCGGTAATGGTAACGCGGACGGGGGCTTTCATGGCGGACTCCTGTGTACACCGTTCAAAATTTGGCCGCCGAGTTTAGCATCGTGTCCGACCGGGCGCAGCGTGCCCGTGTCACGGTCCGACCTTACGGTCGTTCGAACGGGAAGTCGTCGGGTAGCTCGATCTGCGGGTAAATCGTGATCAGTCGGTCGAACAGCGCCTGTGCCTCGTCACCTTGGCCATCCTGGTGCAATTGCTCGATATTGCGCAGCAGTTCGTTGCTTAGCAGTTGCACGTTTGCTGCGCCCAGGTGCCGCGCGCTGTCAGTGTCGGCATCGTGGGCAATGCCCTGCATCACCTCGAACGAGACGATTGGTGTTGACGCGGATTCCGGCGCCGCTGCAGCGTCGTCGCTGCGCGCGATTTTCTCTTGCGCCGCGGCTTGCTGCTGCCCGGTAATTTCAGCGAGACGGTTGAGCTGAAATTCGATGGCCTGCACGGTTGCGATCGGTCGTTCCACTCTCTTGACCTGCAGCAGGCGGCTTTCGTTGCGCGCGACGGCGTCTTGCACTTCGTGCTCAGCCGGCGGGACTGGCGCGAATTCCGCCTCAGCCACATCGGCGCTCGCTGCCATCGAAGGGGCTTCGAGCATCGGTGGCGCCTCGAGCGTCGGCGGTGTGAAACTCTGCGTCTTTTTCAGTGCGCGTTCGCGCAGTTGATCGGTGTCGATGCGGGCTTGGCGAACGTCGGTGTCTTCCATGGGGGAGGGTCGGATGAGCTCTTCGACGCTGGGGCGAGGCGCTGGCGCACGAGCGACGGCTTGCCGCGTGGCTTCGGGTTCGACAGCGGGTGACGACGCGCCAACCGACACCTCAAATGATGAATCCTCATAGGTCACAGCGTCGCGATTTACATCGCTCACGCTCTGCATTGGCGTCTCGAGTTGCCGCGTGCTCAGGCCAACGCCAAGAACCACGGTCGCCGCCAGCGACATCGGAACCAGCCAGCGCGGGCGCACGGGGCGCTTGGCTTCCTCTCGAGCTGCGCCAAGAATTGCCGCATCGAGCGCGGCTGGCGGCTCGTCTTTTGGCAGGCGATCGTATGCATCGCGGACGGCGTGTTCGCGATCGAAAAAGCGCTGCAGCTCCTGATCTTCCTGACGACTCATGCGGACACTCCTGCTGACTTGTTGTCGTCGCTCAAGCTCTCCCGCAGCTTGCGCACGGCGTAGCGCAGTCGACTCTTGACCGTCTCTCGACCGACGTCTGTGACGTCGGCAATTTGTGGCAGCGTCAGTCCCGCTTCCTGATGCAGCAAAAACGCCTCCTGCTGCTCGCCCGGCAGCTGCGCCAGCGCGCGCGCGAAGTTCTGCGCCAATTGATCGCCCGCCAGTTGTTCCACCGGTCCGGCGTGGCCGCTGACGGCAGTATTGGCGATGCTGTTGTCGTCATCGCTGTCGCTGACCAGGCGAATGCGGCGATTGACGTGGCGCACGTGATCGACCCAGGCATTGCGCGCGAGTTGATACAGCCAGGTCGTAAACCGTGCCGTGGGTTCGTAGCGAGTGCGGGCGCGAATCACTTTGGTCCAGACTTCCTGAAAAATTTCGTCGGCGGTTTCTGCGTCAAAACAACGTTGCTTCAAAAACCGATAGAGCGGGCCTTTGTGGCGCGCATAGAGTTGCTCAAAGGCTTTCTCGCTGCCTTTGCCGTACTGGCGCATGAGTTCCCGGTCTGGCGTCTCGTCCATGTGCGCAAGAGTAAGGCGGTCTACGGTTAAAGCAAAGCCTGACATGTTTCGTCGACGATTCCGTGTTTTCGATTTTGGCTGGCCCGGGTCAGTGCAATGTCCGCTGGAGCAGCGGACCTTGCTATCGACTACCGCGTAACCGCCTGCTGATTGACAGCCTGACCGGGTGCGCTCAAGTCCCGGGCGCGTTCAACAAGAGTCAGGAATTCGTCACGGTAGCCGTGGCGATCGGTACCGAGCGAACCGCCAGCCAGAGCCAGCGTCTCGTCGAAGCTGTAGCGCTCCAGATGCTTGGCGCCGCGCAACTGCTGACCGAAAGCCGCGACGGCGGCCGCGAAGCGAAAGTCGGCACTGGTGTCCCGGGGCGCAAGAATTTGTGCGCGGGCGACCGGTTGTTCGATCAGCTCGCTCGTGTCACCGCCGGGCGCTTTGTAGCGCAAGCGCACGTAGGCCAGTTCGTCTGAGCTGTCGGTCGTCGCGGCGACTTGACCGTAGCGCAACGGGTCAACCCGTTTCGCCGGCGAGTCGGTGGGCGTGATTTCGTACAGCGCGGTCACCGTGTGGCCGGCCCCGATTTCGCCCGCGTCAATCTTGTCGTTATTGAAGTCCTCGCGATTGAGCGCGCGGTTTTCGTAGCCGATCAATCGATATTCAGCGATTTGCGCCGGATTGAATTCGACCTGAATTTTGACGTCCTTGGCGATGGTGTGCAGAGTCGAGCCGATCTCATCGACCAACACTTTGCGCGCTTCGTTGATCGAATCGATGTAGGCGTAGTTGCCGTTGCCAGCGTCAGCGATACGCTCCATTAACTCATCATTATAATTACCGCTGCCAAATCCGAGCGTCGTCAGGGACACGCCGGTTTCGCGCTCGCGCTCCACCAGGTCAATCAGGTGCTCGACGTTGGCAATGCCCACATTGAAGTCGCCATCGGTGGCGAGCACAACGCGATTGATGCCACCTTCGATAAACGCGTCGCGCGCCGTCTGATAGGCCAGCCGAATGCCCGATTCGCCGTTGGTCGAACCGCCGGCTCGAAGCTGCGCCAGCGCGTTTGCGATGCGCTGCGCGTCGTCGCCTGCGGTGGGCGGCAGTACAACGCCTGATGCGCCAGCGTAGACGACGAGCGACACGCGATCGTGATCGTTGAGGTTGTTGGTTAGCATCGTGAAGGCGTCTTTAAGCAGCGGCAGTTTGTCCGGGCTGTGCATCGAGCCGGATACGTCGATTAAAAATACAAGGTTGCTGGCCGGGCGTTCGTCGGCGTCGATTTCCAGGCCTTTGATGCCAATCTGCATCAGCAGCGTGTCAGGGTTCCAAGGCGTTGCCGCGACTTGGGTGGCAACGGAAAAAGGCCCGTCGCCCGCCTCGGGCAGCTCATACTGATAGCTGAAATAGTTGATCAGCTCCTCAACCCGCACGGCATCGCCCGGCGGCAAGGCGCCGTCGGTCAGAAAACGCCGCACGTTGCTGTAGGCCCCCGTGTCCACATCAATACTAAACGTCGACACCGGGTCGTCGCTGACCACTTTGATGCCGTGATCGCTGATTTTGGCGTAGCGCTCGCGATCTTCGGACTCCGTGGCAAAAGCGTTCATCGCTGCCACCTGTGACAACAGCGTGCCCGAACTGGCGACTTCGCCCAGGCTGGGTGCCTGACGCGCTGCCTTCTGGATACGTTTGCGCTGCGCGGGTGAGACGGGTTCCGGCGCGGGGACCAAAACCACGGCATCTTCCAGCCGAATCTCGGCGCGACTTTCGACGGTGTCGGCGTCTGATTCGGACTGACTGGCAGTGCCGGTGCACGCGGTCAGGGCAGCAACGCCCAACGTGGTGATCACGGCGCGCCACGGATGGCGACGGAATTGGCGGTTTGGTGAGCTGTGCATGGCGGTCTCCGAGTGTTTCGAGGGCTCTGGCCGAGGGGTGGCTCGTGGCCCGTGTGAGGGTATAAACGTGCCGGGCAGGCCAATGGGGTTAAACCGGATCGAAAAACTTTCCGGCGACGCTTGCCAAGCCCGTCGCAGGGTGTTTACCTACCAGCCCATGAAGCCTCACATTACTTTTGTCGCACCGTTTTTCATGGATGCGACCTTGCGTTTTTTGCACGGCGCTGCGGCTATTGAAGGCGTATCGCTGAGCCTGATCAGCCAGGACGGCATCGAGAAGGTGCCCGCCGCGCTGCGGGCACGAATTAACGGCCATTACCAAGTGGCCAACGCGCTCGATCCGGCGCATTTGGTCTACGCGGCGCGCAAGCTTGCCGAACAGTTCGGCCCGGTCCACAGACTGTTTGGGCCGCTGGAGCAGCTTCAGGTCCCGCTCGCCGCGGCGCGGACTCAGCTCGGCCTCGACGGCGTGGACGTGCCGACCGCAATGAATTTTCGCGACAAGTCGCGGATGAAAGATGCGCTGCGCGCCGCCAACGTGCCGTGCGCACGCCACGCCCTGGTCGGCAGTGCCGACGCGGCGCATCGCTTTATTAAGAAAGTGGGTTATCCCGTCGTGGTCAAACCGCCCGCGGGTGCCGGCGGCAAGAGCACGTTTCGACTCGATCAGTCGGGTGATTTACAGCGTTACCTGACGCGTTTTGTGCCCGATCCGGGCGCGCCGGCACTGTTCGAAGAATTCGTGCGGGGCACCGAATATTCGTTTGACAGCGTGATGATTGACGGTGAACTGGTGTGGCATTCGATTTCGCGCTACATGCCCTCGCCGCTGGATGTCATGGAGAACCAGTGGATTCAGTGGACGGTGATGCTCGCGCGCCAGATCGACGGCGATGAGTTTGCGCCGATTTGCGATGCGGCCGTGCGCGGCTTGCGCGCGCTGGGATTGAAGACCGGTTTGTCCCATATGGAGTGGTTCTCGCTGCCCGATGGCCGGATCGCGATTTCCGAAGTGGGTGCTCGACCGCCCGGCGCGCAGTTCTCGTCGCTGTTGTCCTACGCCCACGATCTCGATTTCTACAAAGCGTGGCCCCGACTGATGGCGTTCGATGAATTCGCCGTGCCGCGCCGCCGTTACGCGGTGGGCGCCGCGTATTTTCGCGGACAGGGAACCGGGCGTGTGCATGCGGTGCACGGTCTTGACGAGGCGCAGCGCCGCTACGGCGAGCTGGTTGTCGAGGTCAAACTGCCGCGTGAAGGCCAAGCGCCAACGGACAGTTACGAGGGCGATGGCTACGTCATTGTGCGCCACCCTGAGACTGCCGCGGTGGAAGACGCGCTGACCAATATCGTCAAACTGATTCGGGTCGAACTGCGGTGACGCTTACGTTGCTGGGCCCGCAGCGTCCAAAGGCCACAATCGGTGACGCCGTACACGCGGTTACTGAAGCGGGTGACACCGTCGCGGTAATCAGCGCCGGCTGGCAGGAAGCCGAGGGCGATATCGAAGAGCTGGATGCGCTGATCGACAGACCGCTCGTCGATTTGTCTTTGTACGAGCGCTCCAATTCCCTGCTCAACGCCGACGCACCGCTGCGCGAGGCGCATCAGCGGCGCCAGGCGAAGCTGCGCACTTTGCAACGCCTGTATCGGCTGCGTCTGGCGCACTTGATGCGCGCCGCCGTTGACGTTCTGGAGTTCGAAGACGACGATGAATTGCTCAAGCTCGAGCAACGTCACGCGATCACCCAGTTACGCGCGTTGGATCGACATCACCTGGAGCGCATTCGGGCGGCGCACAACCTTTATGAATCCGAGTTGCGCGATACGCCGAGCGATGCACTTGAGGCACAGCGCAGCGCGCTGCGTGAACAGCTGGCCACCTCTGCCTGCGTCGTGATCACCGGCGGCAACGTCGCAGTGTTGATCAGTCGTTTGCGGCTGCTTGGGCTGGATGAACTTCTGGCCGATAAGCCGCTGGTGGCGTGGTCGGCAGGTGCGATGGCGCTGTGTGAACGCGTGGTGCTTTATCACGACCACGCGCCGCAAGGTCAGCGCGATGCCGAGATCTTTGATTTTGGTCTGGGGCTAGTGCCCGGTATCGTTGCGTTCCCAGCGGCGAAGCGACGTCTCGACGAGTCCCTGACAACGCGCCTGACTGTGCTGAGCCGTCGTTTTGCCCCGCGCCGTTGTATCACGCTCAACAATCAAAGCGTCTTGCGTCTGCGCGATCGAGTCATGACGTCGGCGACCAAGACCAGGCGGGTAACGCGCACGGGCGAGCTGAAGAAGGTGCGGGTCAAATGAATCCGGCCATGGCGAAACTGGTCGAGGGCGACAAGCCGCCGACACGCGAAGCCATCGATACGTTTATCGATAAACACAGCTTTCCGCTGGTCGCCCCGCACGGCGTGACGTTCGTGTTTCGCGGCGAAGCCAGTGAAGTGCATTTGCGCTGCTGGATGTCGGGTCTCGACGGACCGCGTCCGTTAACAAGAATAGAGAAGACCGATCTGTGGGCGGTGACCGTGGAGTTCCCCGAAGACTCCCGGATCGAATACAAATTCGACGTTATTCGCGACGGTCACGGCGAGTTGATACTCGATCCGCTGAACGACGTCACAGCGCGTGATCCGTTCGGTGCCAACTCGGTGTGCCAGGGTTTTGGCTACAAGCGCCCGGCGTGGACACTCGAAGACGCGGAGTCGCGCCGGGGTCGGTTACGGCGGCACCGCCTGCACAGCGCGGCGTTTGGCGGCGAGCGAGAGTGCCTGGTTTATCTGCCGCCAACGTTCCGGCGCAATCGTTCCTATCCACTGGTGATTTGCCACGATGGTGCCGATTACGTGCGCTACGCGGATTTCAAAGTGGTATTGGACAACTTGATTACCGCGCTGGACATACCGCCAATGATCGTTGCCCTGACCCAATCGCCCGACCGGCTGAATGAATACGCCGGCGACGAGCGACAGGCGCGTTATATTGCCAAAGATTTGCTGCCCTATTTGCAGGCGCACTTCCCGTTGATCGATGCGCCGTTCGCCCGCGCCGTCATGGGTGCCAGTTTTGGCGGCGTCGCCTCATTGCACGCCGCATGGTCGTATCCGGATCTGTTTGGTTGCCTGTTGTTGCAGTCAGGATCGTTCGCGTTCAGTGATTTTGGTCGCCACAAACGTGGCGAAGTGTTCGATCCGGTGGTTGAGTTTGTTAACGCGTTTCGCGAGGACCCGAGGCCGTGTGCGGATCGCGTGTACATGAGCTGCGGCGTCTACGAATCGCTGATCTACGAAAATCGCTCGCTGGTGCCGCGGCTGCAGGCGCAAGGTATCGACGTGCGTTTCGAGGAAGTGCGCGATGCGCACAATTGGGAAAACTGGCGCGATCGACTGCGCAATGGTTTATCGTGGCTGTTCCCGGGGCCGAACTGGGTGGTTTATGACTAGGTTTCAAGGAGCGCATCGTGGCTGAACACACACGTCGAATCGGGCTGTCGCTGGGGGCGGACGTTTGCTGGCCCATCTGTTTCGAGGCGCTACTGAAAGATCTGGATCTGAACATTCGGGATGGCGGCGATACGTTGCGATTTGAGGCCGATCGGGTGTCCATCGAGCCGTTCGATCTGGCGCAGCCGGTGCACTACGACGTGGTCATCGATCGGCTGACACACTGGTACCACCTGTCCCGCGAGTGGATCAAGAAAGCCATCGTGCACGACGATTTGTACGTGTTTAACAACCCGTTTTCGCTGACGTCGATGGAAAAGCACACCAGCTACGCGGCGATGATGCGTCTGGGGTTTCCAGTGCCCAAGACGTGGATGCTGCCGCCGAAAGCCTATCCGGAGAGTGACGATCTGGAACCCACGCTGCAGCGCTACGCGAAGCTGTTTGACCTGCGCGAGATCGGCGACAAAGTGGGCTACCCGCTGTTCATGAAGCCCTATGACGGTGGCGCCTGGGTAGGCGTAACGAGCATTAAAGACGGCGACGCGCTGGTAAAAGCCTACGAAGAGAGCGGCGAAAGGGTCATGCATCTGCAAAAGGGTGTCATACCCAACGACAGTTTTGTTCGCTGTTTGGGCCTCGGTCCGCAAACCCGCCACGTTAACTACGATCCCGACGCGCCGCTGCACGATCGTTACCGCATGGAAACCGATTTCATTGCCGACGCCGACAAGCAGCGACTGACTGACATGACGCTGGTGATCAACGCGTTTTTTGGCTGGGATTTTAATTCCTGCGAAGCGTTGCGCAGTGACGGAGTGTGGTACCCCATCGACTTTGCCAACGCCTGCCCCGACTCGCAGGTCACGTCACTGCACTACCACTTCCCGTGGCTGATCAAGGCTAACTTGCGCTGGTCGATCTTCTGCGCCGCGACCAAGCGACGCATGCACACGGATTTCGGCTGGCGCGAGTATTTCGATATCGCGGATGAGAACGCGTCGTTTGACGACAAGCTGCAGGAGTACGTGAAAATCGCCCGCAGCCGGTTCGACGCTGACGAGTTCGAAAGCTTTTGTGCGACGCATCTTGGCGATCTGGACGAGCGGGCCAACGCCTTTTTTGGCAGCGAAACGGTGCGTAATGCCATTCGCGAGAAAGTAACGGCGCTGTTTCCGGAACATGAAATCGACGAATTCACCGAACTGTTCTGGACCCGCGTGCAAAGCTGGCGTGCGCTTGAAGGGGGAGGCATCGCATGAAAAAAGATACGTTTGAATGGCACTCGCCCCGACTGGATATGCCGGTCAAGCTAGTGCGCTGGGGGCATTTCGGCACGCCCGTTCTGCTCTATCCAACCGCTGGCGGTGATGCCGAAGAGGTTGAACGCTTCCATCTGATTGGCGCGCTGTCAGAGTTGATTGATGCCGGACGCATCAAGGTGTACTCGACCGACAGTATCGCCGGGCAAGCGTGGACGGCGGGCAAGCACTCTGGCGAGTACTGCTCACGCGTGCAAAACCTGTTTGATGGCTTCGTGTATCACGAAGCGGTGCCGATGATTCGCACCGATTGCGCCAGCGAAGACGTTGAAATCATCGCCACCGGCGCTTCGATTGGCGCGTTCAATGCGGTGGCCACGGTGTGCCGTCATCCGGATGCGTTTCGCATGGCCATAGCGATGAGCGGCACGTTTGATTTGTCGCGCTATCTTGAAGGCCGCTTCAATCAGGACTTCTATTTCTCGTCACCGCTGCATTTCTTACCGGGGCTCGACGGCGACGCGTTAAATCTGTTGCGCACTCGCATGATCTTGCTGCCGACCGGCGAGGGGCGCTGGGAAGACATCGGCGAATCCTGGCGCATGGCGGGCGTGCTCGGTGACAAGGGCATTCCCAACCGTGTGGATCCGTGGGGTGAATCCTACGATCACAACTGGGTGACGTGGCGCGAGATGTTGCCCAAGTATCTGGCAGAGCACGCGTGAGGTTTAGCTCGTCGCGTCGCGCAGCGAATTGAGTCGGAAACGATAGGTGCTGCAAGCCGGCGCGACGTTATTGGCGGCGCCGGGTTTGGCGGGAGCATAAGCGATCGCTTTGGCTGCTTTGCGGGCCGCGCGATTGAACACTCGGTTGCTGCTCGATTCGACGTATGGACGTCTCACGCGCCCTTTCGAGTCAATGGTGTAGCACACGGTCACGTCGCCCTCGATGCGGGCATCGCGCGCTTTGCTTGGGTACACCGGGCTGCTGGTCGTCAGGACGCGCCGATCGGATGTCGTGGTGAACAGCGTGGCTTGCACTGACACGGTCAACGCCCCCAACGCAACAAGCGCGGCGATTTTGCCGCTACTGTGCATCACGACCTTCACCGTGCTCAATCGTGATCATCGGCGCGACCGGGTTCACTTTGTCTTCGATCATTTGCCCGACGCGCTTGAGTGAGCGCGAGTAGGGCGCCACCGCGAGCCCCGCGTCGACGTCATCGCGTGCGCGCACGAAGTCGTCCTGGTAAAAACGCGCCAGCGCGCGATTGGACAGCGCCTGATGACTGCGCTCGTTGAGTTTCAGTGCCAGATCGCAGTACCGAATGGCCTCGTCGAGTTTGCGCACGAGGATGTAGCCCGCGCACAGGTTGGAATAGGCAGTGTACTGTTCTTTGATGTCGGCAGCGCTCAGCAGCGCTCTTTGGGTTAGCCGGATACCGAGCTCGGGATCACCGAACTTCAACTGACTGGCGCCGTCCACTAAATCCGGGTTTGACGGACCAATAACCTGTCTTGCCGTGGGCTCAAGCGCCTCTCCGGCCCCGGCGATTTTCGCCAGACCGACCAATGCCAGAATGCACAAAGTAGCTTTCATACGACATACACTGTAGTTCGTTGTGGGCTTTTTCGCCAATCGAGAATCCCGGGCAAAAAAATACCCGCACAAGATGTGCGGGTATTTTCATCGGCATAGACTGCCGTCAGACTTAGAAGTCGGCTTTGAAGCGCAGGTAGTACGAGCCGCCGGTGAAGCCGTTCGGCGACGTTGGCAGGTATTCGGCACCGACGATACCCGAGTACGGGTTGTCGTCAGGGTACGAATCAAAGGCGTTACGTGCGCCCAGGGTCACTTCATACTTGTCGGCAAAGCGATACGCGCCTTCCAGATCGAAGGTGACTTCCGCATCGCCGTCAGCCGGCAGATCGCAAGTACCGATTTCATCGCCGCCCACGGCGTCAAGGTGACACTCGAAGAAGCTGCCGAAGTAGTTCATGCGAACCAGACCGCGCCATGGGCCCTGCAGGTGATTCAACGTGATGTTGCCCCGTACCGATGGAATGTTCTCTTCCAACTGACGCTGACGCGTGAAGCTCAGGTTACCGGTGCCGTCCGACAACGTGCCGCGCGTGACTTCCGTGTCCGTCCAGTTGACCGCCGCCGACAGAGTGGTGTCGCCGCCCGGGATCATTTCAAAGGACGTCGTGGCCACGACGTCGATACCTTGGGTTTCGGTATCGAAGGCGTTGTTGAAGTAACCGAAGCTGGTCAGATCTTCCGAACCGGCGAAGTCCGCTGCGTTGATTACGCCCGCGCCGTCAAGTGCGTTGATCAGCTGGCTGGTCGTGAAGTTGTCGTCAACCATCACGTTGTTGTTGTCCGCGGTGGTGCGCAGTGCGCCGGCAAAGTCAGCCTGATCCGAGATCGAAATGCGGTCATCGACAGAGATATTGAAATAATCAACCGTCACGTCAACAGAACCCAGTGCGAAGCCGACCCCGAACGTGAAGTTGTCCGACTCTTCAGGCCCGAGTGTTGGGCGTTCGCCGCCCTGGGCGACGATGAAGTCTGCGATGAACTGACCGGCCGGGCTGGACAGAGGAATGGTGCCTTGGTCAACCAGCGTCGTGCCGCTGAAAGCGGTTGTGATGTTGGTCACTGTCGACTGACCGGCGGTCGGCGCGTGGAAGCCAGAGCTGATCGTACCGCGCAGACGCACAGTGTCCGTCGCTTTGAACAACGCGCCAACTTTGAAGTTGGTGGTGTCGCCGAAGGTATCAAAATCTTCGTAACGCAACGCGCCCTGCAGGATCAGGCGATCGGTGATGTCAGCTTCGACGTCGACATAGAGTGCGTCGTTAGACTGTGAGCGGGCCCCGGCGCTGGCAGGCGTGAAGCCACCAAAACCGTTGGAGCTGGACGAGAAGCCCTGGCCGTTCGGGAAAGCCGCTGAAGGTGCTGCCAGCGGACCGATTTCAAATGACTGTGGATCACCCGCAGTGATTTCAAACTCTTCGTCGCGATGCTCATAGCCGAACGCAATGTTCAAATCCGACGCCAGGCCGCTCATGGGGATGGCGTAGTTGAAGTCGAGGTTGATGTTATTGTCGGTTTGCGTGTAGGCGCCAGGATTAAACGACGTCGGCGTATTCGGACCGAGGCTGGCGTTAATCGTGTTGTTGATGAAAAAGCTCACGTCGCTTTGACCGTAGGTGTAACTGACGTCGTAGCCAAGGCCCGTGCCCAGATCAAGCTCGCCGCGCACACCCAGTACCAGCGACGCATCTTCAAGATCGCCACCGAAGCGTGGCGTGAAGCCGCCCGGGAACAGTTCGGTGAAGGCGAAGCAGTTTGCATCGTTGTTCAACGCTGCTACTGCTGCCGCATCATTGGGATCGATCATGTCCGAGCAACCGCCCGAGCCGTCGGCCGTGAGATCACCGACGAGCAACGTGTCGCCGCCGGTGTTCGAGAAAACGCCGCCGCGGTTGGTTGGGTTACGGAAGAAAAACCCGCCTTCAACTTGACGCTCTGAGTAGTTACCAAACGCGTAACCCTCAGCCTGGCCCGAGAACGGAAACGCGGAGTTGGCGAAGATGGTGAGGTCGTCGTTGACGTTTGGCTGACCCCAAATCTGGGCAGGGTTGGCGACCGCGGTGTTACCACCGGCGATCAGGCCGGCCGCATCGTCGCGCTGCACCGAGCGGCTGGTAGCGTCAGCTTCGCTGAGTTGGCCGCTGATGTTGAAGAAGCCGCCGTCGGTGCCCAGAGGCAAACCAATGTTACCGCTGATGCGGTATTGCGAGCCGTCACCTTCGTACGCTTCGCCCCACTGTACGTCGACGCTGCCACCTTCAGGCGCGTCGCGCAGTTGAAAGTTAATCACGCCGGCAATGGCATCCGACCCGTATTGGCTGGCTGCACCGTCACGCAGGACTTCAACCTGTTTGATCGCAATCGCCGGGATCACCGAAATGTCGGGGCCTTGGGAGCCGTCAGCGATACCGCCGCCGAGAAAAGAAATGACCGCCGCCCGATGACGACGTTTGCCGTTGACCAGAACCAGCGTCGAATCCGGTGCCAGACCGCGCAGGTTGGCCGGACGAACGATGGTTGCCGCATCCGAAATTGGCTGCGTGTTGACGTTGTATGACGGTACCGTCGTTCGCAACACGTTGCTCATGTCCAAGTCGCCCTGGTTGGCCAACTCGTCGCCGCTGATGACGTCAACCGGGGCTGGCGTGTTGTCGGCCGAGCGCGCATCGCGCCGCGTGCCGATCGTAATGACTTCTTCAATAACCGCCTCGCCGTCTTGCGCCAGCGCGGTCGGTGGCAGAATAAACGCGGTCGGCGCGAGCATAAGCCCTGCCATCCCGCTACGGATCGTTAGTCTTAGCTTCATTGGTTAAAACCTCAATTGCCCCAAATGGAAGAGTTTTTGCCAGATCAGGCGTCTGGCGAGAATCGGTACAGTTCGGTCGTGTCCCCGCTCGCGCACCTCGACCGATCTTGCTTGCCATTTAAGCCCCAATGTTGCGAAAAAACAATACGCCTTCGCATATTGTTTAATCAGATGCGCCGAATAAGGGCAAAATCCAGAGAAATCAATGTATACGAAGCATGGCGTAGATGTAGCAATAAACCCACTAGGAAATACGATGGGAGACATAACGCGCTATGATGTTAACTACGCTCGCCGTTTTTTACGTGCCCACGACAGGAGTTACCGGTGTTTAAGAGCTTGCGAAACGCTGTGCTGTTGCTTTGCGGTCTGAACCTTGGCGCGTGCGCGATGCCTTTTCAAAACGCGACGGCAGACTCAATCGAGGCCGCGCCGATGACGCCGCCTCAGCGCTGGTGCGAGCGACTGCCGCGACCCGAGTTTGCCAGTGTCGAACGCATTGCCATTGCTCAAGACTGGTTCGAGGTCTATCGCGTCGGCGAACAGGTCTATGCGATCTATGAGCCGTTCCAGTTTCAGGAGGTGATCTCGTATCTGATTCTGGGCCGCGACAGCGCGCTTTTGTTCGACACCGGTATGGGCATCGGGCGTCTTGACGAAGTGGTACGGCAGATCACGCCGCTGCAGGTGCGGGTGCTCAATTCCCACAGTCATCTTGATCACATCGGTGGCAATGCGGACTTTGATTTTGTCTACGCCATGAGTACCGATTTCACCATTGACCGTGCCCAAGGTATGGCGCACGACCTCGTTGCCGATGAGGTCGCACCCGGGTCACTGTGCCGTGGATTGCCAGACGGCGTGAGCGCAGCGGATTACGCGATCCGCCCTTTCGACATTAGCGCGACGATCGTTGATGGCACGCGCATTCACTTGGGCGAGCGTACGTTGGAGGTGCTGCACGTGCCGGGTCACACGCCCGATGCGGTGGCGTTGCTCGACGAGCAAAACGGTTACCTGTGGACCGGCGATTCGTTTTACGCGGGACCAATCTGGCTGTTCGCGCCGGAGACCGATTTGGCCGTGTACGCCACGTCGGTTAACCGTATGGCGGCGCTGGTACCAAAACTCACTGCCTTGTTTCCGGCGCACAACACGCCGCGCGCTCAGCCCGCGTCCCTGACGCGGCTCGATGAGGTGGTACAGGCTGTGCAGAACGGTAGGCTGGAGCCGCTGCGGGTTGAGGGGGAGATGGTTGAGTACCCGGGCGACGGTTTTTCATTAATCGTGCGGCGCGAGCGCTAGCCGGCATTTAGATGCAGCCGTGAACCAACGGCGTCTGCCATATCCATGGTCGCCTTAAGGTCCGGGTGACGCAGCATGATGAAACCGTCAGAGACCAGCGTCTTGAGCCAGTCGCGACGCGGTTGACCGGGCTGTAGCAAGGTGTTCCACACCACGTGCTCACCAAATTCACTGTGTAACGTGTCGGCGCCTTCGATGGACTGAATGACGCCAACGCCGCGTGCTCGTTTGTAAATTGTGGCGACGTTGTAGCGGCGGTTCAGATCCAGATCAACGCGCCCGTGGGCGATGGCTTCGCCCCAGGCTTCAAACACATCGAAGTCGCACGCGTATTTCATCTGGTCGACCTGATGGGCGCCAGGTGGTCGTGCACCGATCTCGCCGAACACGACTTCGCCGTCGGCTTTGCGATACCACTCCATGTGCGTAAAACCCGTGTCGAAATTCAGCGCCTTGATGACGTCGCGCCCCATCTGAATGCCGTCGGCCAACGCCGGGTCGTTGACGTCGCGCAGCGCGATCACTTGCGGGCTGATCCATTCGTTGCTGCGAGCGATCAGCGGGCGCGGGCGGTACCAGGCGACGTTGTAGTACGCGATCTGGCCGTTAACGGTGATGGTGTCGAACGTGTATTCCTCACCGTCGACAAATTCTTCAACGCTGATGGTCTTCACGTGACCGAGTTTGGGCAGCACCGCGCGCAGATCGTCCGCCGTATCAATGCGGTAGGTGTCTGCCGAGCCCGCGCCAGCGATGGGCTTGAGAATCACCGGAAAACCAATTTCCTCGGCGGCTTCCCAGCAGGCGCTGGCGCTGTCGACGGCCCGATGACGCGGCGTGCGAATGCCGGCGGCGTCCAGTGCGATCTTCATTGCTTCTTTGTCGCGAAAGCGATGCGCCTGCTCGATGGACAGCCCGTCCACGCCAAAATGCTGGCGCAGCTGAGCCGCCAGCATGATGCCCGGTTCCCACAAACACTCGATGCGATCGATGCTGTGGCCACGAAGCTCGTCGTGCAGTCGCCCAATGACGGCGTCGACGTCCCACAGCGATTTCACCTGAATGTAGGCGGAAAGTGAGCGCGCCACCTGGCCGGGCAGGGCGTTGGTGCCCTGATCTCCCACGCCAATGACGTTGGCCCCGGCGCTGGCTAACCCGCGCGTGAAGTCGGGCATGTCCGCGGGATATCCGGGTGACAGCAAGATCACATTCATTTATTTATCCATCGGGGTAGAGGGTTTGGTTAGAATAGCGCACGCGCTGCCAAACCGATATCGACAGCGCGATTCCTTGCCCGTCCTTTTGTTGTCCGTATCGAGTGATTTATGCCGTCGTCTGCGCCCATGAGAATATGCCTTGCCACCGCCGAGCTGGCGCCGTTTGCCAAGACTGGCGGGCTGGCGGATGTGAGTTCGGCACTGGCTGCGGATTTGCACGCACGCGGGCACGACGTGCGCGTATTGATGCCGCGCTACTCAGCCATTGATTTCGCTGGCGCCGAGGTGCAGCCGGTCGACTTTCTGCAGAACCTCGAAACTCGCTTCGGGCCGCATCGGTTCGAATATTCCATCGATACTGTGGTGTTGCCGCGCACGGATCTCCGGGTTTACTTACTGCGTTGCCCGGCCTTGTTTGATCGGGAAGGCATCTATTCCGGCGGCGGCGATGAGCATCTGCGCTTTATTTTTCTGTCTCGTGTCGCGATCGAAATGTGCCAGCGCATGGCGTTTGCGCCCGACATCTTCCACGTGCACGACTGGCACGCTGCGATGATTCCGCTGCTGCTCAAGAGCCTGTACCAGTGGGATGCGTTGTTCGCGCGCACGCGCAGCGTGCTTACCATTCACAATATTGGTTATCAGGGCGTGTTTGGCGCTGATCAGCGTGGCGATCTCGGGCTCGGGCGTTACGAGCACATGCTGCATCAGGATGATTTGAAGGCCGGGCGCGTGAACACGCTCAAACACGGTGTGATGTACGCCGACGCGATCACGACGGTGAGCCCCACCTACGCGAACCAAATTCTGGGCGACGAGTTCGGCATGGGCTTGCAGGAGTTGCTGCAGCAGCGCCGCGAGCGTTTGATCGGTATTTTAAACGGCGTTGACTACGATGAATGGTCGCCGGAAAAAGACGAGTTGCTGGAGCATAAGTTCAGCGCCGATGATTTGTCGGGCAAGCGCGAGAACAAACGTCAGCTCCTTAGTGAACTGGGCATGGAGGTCGACCTCGATCGGCCGGTGCTCGGCATGGTGTGTCGCATGACGGTGCAAAAAGGGATCGACATCATGCGCACGGCGCTGCCACAGCTGCTGTCGCGGCGTGACGTGGCCGTTACCGTGCTGGGCAGCGGCGAGAAGCGCTACGAGCGTTTTTTCGAATCGCTGCAGCACAACTTTCCGGGTCGCGTGTGTTTTTATCGCGGCTACAACAATCGACTTGCGCATCTGATTGAAGCGGGCGCGGATATGTTTCTGATGCCGTCGCTGTATGAACCCTGCGGCCTCAATCAGATGTACTCGCTGCGCTACGGCACGATTCCGATCGTCCGGGAAACGGGCGGCTTGGCTGACTCAGTCAGTCTGTTCAATCCAGCGACCGGCGAAGGCACGGGGGTTGTCTTTCGTGATTATAACGACGACGGGTTTAACTGGGCGGTCAACGTGGCGCTCGATCTGTACGCGCACAAACCGGCGTGGGCGCGACTGATGCAAAACGCGATGGCGCAAAACTTCTCGTGGGATCGACAGGGCGCCATTTACGAAGAATTGTTCCGCCGTTTGCAGGCGGAGACGGACGGAGAATAGTCGATGAACGTCATCTTTATTGAGCCAAGTTTTCCGAGCAATCAACGCGAATTCGCACGCGCGCTACACGCGACGGGAGCAAATGTCTACGGCATTGGTGAGCGACCGGCGGATTTTTTGGGTAACGAAATGAAGGGTTGGTTGACCGATTACTATCAGGTCAAGTCAGTGGTGCACGAACCGTCGCTGCTCAAGGCGGTCAAGGCGATTCAAGGTGTGTGTTGGGTGGATCGTCTTGAGGCAACCGTCGAAGCGCACATTATGGCGGCGGCGAAAGTGCGCGAGGCGACGGGGATCCCCGGGACGTCGGTGCGCACGGCCTACTTGTGTCGTGACAAACCGGCGATGAAAGACGCGTTGCGCGCGGCGGGCGTGCCCTGCGCACAGTCGACGCGTGCGACGACGGCCGACGAGGCACGCGAATTTGCGGCGAGCGTGGGCTACCCGTTGATTATCAAGCCGCCGGACGGCGCTGGCGCTGCGGCCACGTTTCGAGTCGACGGTGATCAGGATCTGGAGCGGGTTATCGTCGAGTCGCATCTGGCTGCGGGTGTGGCGGTGGCGATCGAAGAGTTCATTGAGGGCCACGAAGGTTATCTCGACACGCTTACGGTCAATGGCAATGTGGTGCACGAGTTTGTCACGCACTACTACCCCAACGTGCTTGAGGCGATGCGTGAGCGCTGGATTTCCCCGCAGATGATCACGACCAATCGACTGGACGAAGCGGGCTATAGCGAGGTGCGTGCGATGGCGCGCCAGGTAAACCAGGTGCTCGAGATTGATACGTCGGCGACGCACATGGAGTGGTTTGTTGGTCCGAAGGGTTTGAAGTTTTCCGAGATCGGCTGTCGGCCGCCGGGCGTTGGCCAGTGGGATGTCTACAACGCGGCCAATGAATTCGATATCTACTACGAGTGGGCTTGCGGCATCGTGCACGGCAAGCCGCATACGCCGCCGTCGCGCCGCTACTCGGCGGGCATGATTGCGTTACGGCCGGAGTGCGACGGACACATTAACGGTTACAGCGGGGTGCAGGAAATCGGGCAACGCTACGGCAGCTGCATCGTGGCGGCGCACTTGCCGGAGCCGGGCACGCCGACGCAGCCGGTTGAGGCGGGCTACATGGCCAACGCGTGGATGCGCGTGCGGCATCCGGATTACGATCAGCTGCGGCGGATCATGAACGATATTGGTGAGACGGTTAAGGTGCACGCTGGGTGATGTTTGATATCGGCTCCGGATTTGCGTGATTGGCCCGGCTTCAGATTCCAATATGGGGTCGAAGTCGGCCAGTGACTTCGATGTTGTCAATCGTCAGTTTTGACGGGGCTTTTGCTGGGAATCGGTCTGATCGTTTAGGCTCAAGACAACATGTCACGCAATTGCGCTAACGCCATGGCGCCGGTTTTCTGTCGCGACGTCTCGTCGACTTCTTTCGCTTCGCCGTCCCATTCTAAAAGCTCTTCGGGTAACTCGCTCAAGAAACGGCTGACGTCGCACTCCTGGTTTTCACCGTAACGTCGGCGACCGGCGGCGAAACTCAACGTGAGTCGCTTGCGCGCTCGCGTGATGCCTACGTAGGCCAACCGACGTTCCTCCAGCAAGCCGTCGTCTTCGAGGTTTTGATGATGGGGTAGCGTGCCTTCCTCGAAGCCGACCAAATAGACGTTATTGAATTCCAGTCCTTTGGCGGCGTGTAAGGTCATCAACCGGACCTGGCCCGATTTGGCATCGCCGCTGTCGTCGAGTCGATCGAGAAGGGCGATGTGGTTGAGCACATCGCTGAGCGAAAAGTCCGGGTGGTCATTGACGATGCGCTGCAGCCAGTCGGTGAGCGCAATGACGTTCTCCATGCGCTTTTCAAACATGCGCTCGTCTTTGGCGGTGTCGCTTAACCACGCCTTGTAGTCAATGTCTTCGAGCAGTCCGTTGACAGCCTCAATCGGTCCGTTGCGTTCGGCTTCGTCACCGCGCTCAACAATGATCCGGGCAAAGCGGTTCAGGGCGGCGGCGCCACGTGCGTTGACGTAGTCTTCGAGATTGACGTCGAAGATACTGGCGAACAAGCTGTTGTCGCGTTTGTGAGCGAGCTGGCTCAAGCCCTCCAATGTCTGTGCCCCAACTTCGCGGCGCGGTACGTTGACGATGCGCAAAAACGAGGTGTCGTCATCGACGTTGGCCATGAGGCGCAAATACGCGAGTACATCACGCACTTCGGCGCGCTCAAAAAAGGATCGTCCGCCGCTCAGGTGATAGGGCACGTCCTGTGCGCGCAAACCTTGCTCGAACAGACGCGCCTGATGATTGCCGCGATACAGGACGGCGAACTCGTCGTACTCGCCTTTGCCTTGCAGTCGTTTGAGCATGATGTCAGAGACGACGCGACGCACTTCATCGTGCTCGTCTTTGGCACGCAGAACGCGCACGAGATCACCGGGTCCGTGGGCGCTCCACAGCGATTTCTCGAACAGGTGCGGGTTGTTGCCGATCAGCTGGTTGGCCGCATCGAGAATGTTGCCGCTGGATCGGTAGTTTTGTTCGAGCTTCACCACTTTCAGTGCCGGATAGTCGGCTTTTAGCTGCTGCAGGTTTTCCGGGTTGGCGCCACGCCACGTGTAGATCGACTGATCGTCGTCACCTACGACGGTGAACTGGCCGGTTTTGCCAGCGAGCAGTTTGAGCATGGCGTACTGCGCCAAATTGGTATCCTGATATTCGTCGGCGAGGACGTAGCGCACGCGGTGGCGCCACTCACGCAGCACCTGCTCGTCGGTCTGCAGGAGCCGGACGGGTACGCCGATCAAATCGTCAAAATCAAAGCCGTTGTAGGCGCGCAAGCTGCGTTCGTACAAACCATAGAGACGCGCCGCCTGAGCCTCCAGCGGGTCGGCGGCACTTGCGAGTGCTTCGTCTGGCGTGACCATGCCGCTTTTCCAGGCGCTGATGGTCCACTGCGCGGATTTGGCGGCGTCATCGTCGCCGTCGCGTTTGAGCAGTTCTTTCAGCAGTGTTTGGGTGTCGCTGGCGTCAAACACCGAGAAGCCGCGGCGGTAGCCCAGTCGCTCGTGTTCCTGTTTAAGGATGCGCAATCCGAGCGTGTGGAACGTGGACACCCACAGCCCTTTTTGCTCGCTCTTATCGAGCAGCTTGGTCGCGCGTTCGCGCATTTCCTTGGCGGCTTTGTTGGTGAACGTCACGGCGATGATGTGCCGGGCGTCGATATCGCAGTGACGAATCAAGTGCGCGATTTTCTCGGTGATCACGCGCGTCTTGCCGCTGCCGGCGCCCGCAAGCACCAGCAAGGGCGTATCGACGTGCGCCACAGCGCGCCGCTGACGAGGGTTGAGTTCACTCATCGAGAAAAGTCTTCGTGATTGGCTTGGTTGAAACGCTATCGACAGCGCGCTGAGCAGTATACCCGTGTCGTCACGTCGGGAATGGCCAGTTTTTGGGCAGCAAAGTGACATAACGCGATGGCAGCCGCGGCGCTGCGGGCCCCGCCAATCCACGCGAAACGTGAATTTTGACGTCCGCCCTTGCTTTGTGTCATTTTGGTGTTATAGTCAACTACAACACCACGGCACCTGACCGTGCCGATTGCTGACCGAGATTAAATATGGATCCAAATTGGAATGACAGCCAGCCCATCTATCGCCAACTGCGTGATCGCGTGGTGGACATGATTCTCGAGGGCGTTGTGGAAGACGGTGGGGCACTCCCATCCGTTCGAAACGTCGCGGCCGAGTACAAATTAAACCCCCTGACGGTGCTGAAGGCCTATCAGCAACTCGTCGATGAAGACCTGGTAGAAAAAAAGCGGGGACGAGGCATGTATGTAAAAGACGGGGCCCATCACCAACTGATGGCCGACGAACGCAAGCGTTTCCTGAACACCGAGTGGCCGCGCATTATCGAGACCGTCCGGCGACTCGGGCTTGAGCCTTCAGAGTTGATCAAAGCGACCGAACAGCCGCACACGGGAGGTGCAAGTTGAGCACTATAGCCACCGCCCGCGGGCTGACCAAACGTTACGGTCAGACGACGGCGCTTGATAACGTCGATTTCAACATCGAGCGCGGCCGCATTGTCGGTCTGATCGGTCCCAACGGGGCGGGTAAGACCACGGCGCTGCGCGCACTGCTGGGATTGACCAGTTACGAAGGCACGCTGGACGTGCTGGGCTGCGATCCGCAGAGCCAGCGTACGCAGCTGATGGAGAAAGCCTGTTTTATTGCCGATATCTCGGTGCTCCCGCGGTGGCTGAAGGTGCGCAATGCCATCGACTTCATGGCCAACATCCATCCGTCGTTTTCTCCCGAGCGGGCACACATGTTTCTCGCCCGCACCAGCGTGCGCCTTGACCACAAGGTCAAACAGTTGTCCAAAGGGATGGTGGCGCAGTTGCATCTGGCTCTGGTCATGGCAATCGACGCTGAGTTTCTGGTGCTGGACGAACCGACGCTGGGCCTGGATTTGCTCTATCGCAAAAAATTCTACGAGACGTTGCTGACCGACTACTTTGACGAGCAGCGCACCATTCTCGTGACCACCCACCAGTTTGAGGAAGTGGAGCGCATTCTGACGGACGTGATGTTCCTGCAGGAAGGCCGTGTGGTCCTGAACGCGACCGTCGATGACCTGGGCGAACAGTACGTCGAAGTGCTGGTCCCGCCGGATCGCGTCGAAGCCGCCCGGGCATTGGGTGCGCTGTACGAGCGTCAGGTGCTGGGTAAAACCCTGTTCCTGTTTGAAGGTCGCGCGCGCGACCAGCTGGCCGAATTTGGCGAGCTGCACACCCCGAGCGTCAGCGATATTTTCGTTGCCAAGATGTCTGATCCCCAGGAAATGGCCGCATGAAAGAGTTTAGCTATCTGATCCGTCGCGAGCTGTGGGAGCACCGCGCGCTGTACATCGTTCCTCTGGTATTCGCGGGCCTGGTCTTGCTCTCCGTTACCGTCGGCATCGTGCGCGGCACGCAGTATCTGGGGGCAGCGCGTATCGCAACGCAGATGGGCAGTCTCACCCCTGATAACGCCGGCGCGGCGTTGATCATGATGACCTACGGCATGTGGTTTCTGTTCTCGATCGTCAGCCTGTTTGTGGTCACGTTCTACATGCTGGATGCGCTCTACGGTGATCGCAAGGATCGCAGCGTTCTGTTCTGGAAGTCGCTGCCCATCAGCGATACGCAAACGGTGCTGTCAAAACTGGTCACGGCGGTTGTCGTCATGCCTGCGATCGTGTTGGTTGCCGCGCTGGTCACCATGTTCGCCGTGCTCATCATCTTGTCCATTGCGATCGCGCTGGGCGGTGTGAATCCATTCCCGCTGCTGTGGGCAGAGATTCCGTTGTTCACCCTTTTGTCGAACATGATCAGCATTGAGCTGCTGCACTCACTGTGGTTTTTGCCCGTGACGGGCTGGTTGTTGTTGTCATCGTCAGCGGCAAAGCGCACGCCGTTCTTGCTGGCCGCCCTGGTACCGCTTGGGCTTATCTTTGCCGAGAAGCTGGCGTTCAACACCCAATGGTTTGCCAATACGGTCGGCGAGTACGCACGTCGTTTCTATGAGCCGTTGTTTGGCGATGTGACCGAAGTGTCCGCCGGTGCCGATGGATTTCAGGTGGAAGGGCTGGACATTGAGTTTGCACAGATCGGTGAATTGCTTGCTGACCCGGTCTTATACGTAGGCGTCGTGCTGGGCACGGTGTTCATCTTCGCCGCTATCTGGATGCGACGTCATCGCATCGACATCAGTTAATTTTAACCTCGGGAGTTTCAGGTCCAATGAGTCGTTCAACTATTTTGGGATTGTGTGCACTGGCTGCTGCCAGTGTATTGAGTGGCTGCGTCATCGTGATTGGGAACGAAGACGATTTCGACCATGACTACGTCAGCGATTACGACGATAACTACGACGAGTCCTTCGACCGAAGCGGCCGATTTGGCAGCAGCGATGGTGTCCTTGGCGATGTGCGCGAGCAGTTCGATAACGACGAATTTTTGCGCGATGAGCCGATTTTGATCGCGGCCGAAGATGGCGTCGTCACGTTGTCCGGCGAGGTCACTCAGGCGCAAGCCATTGATCGCGCCGTGACGTTGGCGTCTCGCACGCCTGGCGTCGAGTCGGTCGTGCTCAAGGTAGTGTTGTTAAACACGCCGTAATTTGCACCGGGCGCACGGGCTGCTAGCATCTTCGGTATTCCCATGCCAATAACGGACATTACATGCGCCAGATTTCGACCGTGTTGCCGGGGCGATTGGCCCCGGCGCTACTCGCCCTCCTGCTGGTAGGCGGCTGCGCGTCAGACGACGAGCAAGCCAAGACCTCGGCGTTCGCGTCGACGTACGCGCCGCTCCCTTCGGATACCACTTTGATTGAAAACGCCGTGGTCATGACCGGCACGGGCGAGCGAATCGAGCCCGGGGCCGTGTTGATGATCAACGGTCGCATCGAAGCGGTCGGCGCAACGTTGCGTGCGCCGCGCGGCGCCACCGTGATCGACGCCAAAGGACGCTACGTGACGCCCGGCATCATCGACGTGCACTCGCATCTGGGCGTGTACCCGTCGCCAGGCGTCACGGCGCACAGCGACGGTAATGAAATGACCGATCCGGTCACGGCCGAAGTCTGGGCCGAGCATTCGGTGTGGCCGCAGGACCCGGGCTTCAACGCCGCCCGAGCCGGTGGCGTGACCACACTGCAAATTCTGCCCGGTTCGGCCAATCTGATCGGCGGGCGGTCCGTGACGCTGAAGAACATACCGTCGCGCACGATGCAGGGCATGAAGTTTCCGGACGCGCCCTACGGATTGAAGATGGCCTGCGGTGAAAACCCCAAACGCGTTTACGGTGAATACAAAGGCCGGGCACCTGGCACCCGTATGGGTAACGTTGCCGGTTATCGCACCGCCTGGATCCAGGCTGCGGCGTATCGCAAGAAAGAAGACGCGGCGGCGAAGGGTGAGGGCGACGCGCCGGACCGTGATCTGAATCTCGAAACGCTGGCGGGCGTCCTGCGTGGCGACATTCTGGTGCATATCCACTGCTACCGAGCGGATGAAATGGCCATCATGCTCGATATTGCTGAAGAATTTGATTACAAGATCACCGCGTTTCATCACGCCATCGAGGCGTACAAGATTCCGGATTTGTTAGCCGAGGCGGACACGTGCTCCGCCATGTGGGCTGACTGGTGGGGCTTTAAAATGGAAGCGTTCGACACGATTCGCGAGAACATCCCGTTCGTTGACGCCGCTGGCGCCTGCGCGATCGTGCATTCGGATTCGAGCCTCGGCATTCAACGTCTGAATCAGGAAGCCGCGAAAGCGATGGCGGCGGCAAATCGCCTCGGCATGGAAATTTCCCCGGAATACGCGCTGACATGGATTACGCGCAATGCCGCCAAGGCGCTGGGCATTGAAGACGAGACCGGCACATTGGAATCCGGGAAAGCGGCGGATGTGGTGATCTGGGATCGGGATCCGTTTTCGGTTTACGCCCGCGCGCAGCAGGTGTTTATCGACGGTGCCGTGGTTTACGACCGCGATGACCCGGCGCGTCAGCCGATGAGCGACTTTGAACTGGGATTGACGGCCGCGGGAGGTGCGCGATGAACCGCTTTGCGATTCGCGCAACCATCGCGCTACTGAGTTGCCAGCTCGCCAGCGCGGTCGCCGCTCAGTCGTTTGCGATTACTAACGCGCGCGTGCACACGATGACCGAGCAGGGCACGTTGGAAGGCGCGACGGTGGTTATCGATAACGGTGTGATTCGCGCCGTCGGGGTCGATATTGACGTGCCTGACGCAGCGACGACTATTGACGCGCAAGGTCGTGCGCTCACGCCGGGGATCTTTGACGTGCTCAGCTCGCTGGGTGCGGTGGAAGTCAATGCGGTCGAGGAGTCGGACGATACTGCGCACAGCGGCCATTACGGCGCCGGTTTTGATATCGCCGATGCGATAAATCCCCGCTCGTCGGTGATTGGTGTCAATCGCATTGAAGGCGTCACCCGCGCGCTGGTGGTGCCGCGGATGTCCTACGAAGAGGCTGATTCGGTGCTGGTTGGGCAAGCGGCTGCGATTGCGCTAAGCCCCAACGATGAAGATGTCGTCGTGGCGCGCCGCGTTGCCATGGTGGCGTATCTCGGCGAGGCCGGCGCCGGGGTGTCGGGTGGCTCGCGTGCCGCTGCGGTCCAGCGTCTGCGCGAAGCGCTGCAGGACGCCGACGACTACAACCGTCATCGCGATGATTTCGACGAAGGAGACCGACGTGCGTATTCGGTGCCGCGCCTTGATCTTGAAGCGCTGTTGCCGGTGGTGTCAGGGCGCACGCCGTTGATCGTGCACGCGAACCGCGTCAGCGACCTGCGCGTGCTGATCGAACTCAAGCGCGATCTGGATTTGAACCTGATCGTCGCGGGCGCTGCCGAGGCGTGGCAGCTGGCCGACGAACTGGCGACCAGCGGCATCCCGGTGATCATCGATCCGTACGAAAACCTGCCCGGTTCTTTCGATTCGCTCAACGCGACGTTTGGCAACGCCCAAACGTTGCAAGAGGCCGGCGTCATGATGGCGTTCGCACAAGGGGATTCGCACAATCCGCGCAATCTGACTCAAGCCGCCGGCAATGCGGTGGCGCACGGGCTCGATTGGGAGGCCGCGCTGGCGGCAATCACCGTGAATCCTGCGCGCATGCTCGGGCTCGATGGCGACTGCTGCACCATTGAACCGGGCACGTCCGCTGACGTGGTGCTGTGGGATGGCGATCCGCTGGACGTGACGACGTTTGCCGACGAGGTGTTCGTCGCGGGCGAGCGCATCGATATGCGCAGCCGGCAGACACTACTGCGCGATCGTTATCGGCAAATCGATGGACCGTTGCCGCACGCGTACCGGAAGCCCTGATGCGACGGCACATCGCTGCTTTGGCGGCGATGCTATTGGGCGTGGCGCCAGGCGGTTTGGCGCAGGCGCCCGCAAGCTCGGCTGACGCGACGCCAGCACCTGCGCGTGTCGCCCCGCGTACGCTGGCCACCGATCCACTGGGGTTCAAGCGTTTGCGCAAGGAGCTTGGGCAACGGATGCCGACCGGCGAAGGTGTCGTCGTGGCGCAAATTGAGCCGCCGTCCGGACTGCTCAAGGCCGCTCGTGATGCGCCTGAGCGCAGTCACGCCCCGGATCGCTCGATGCCTGAGTTTGATGGCGTTCGGTTTGGCAATGCGCGAGGCATCAAGCACTGGGGCTCGGCGCACGCGACGATTACGGCGCGACGTTTTTACGGCCGCAAGCGCTCGTTTGCCCCCGGTATCACCGATGTCTATCTCTATACTGCCAACGCGTTTTTGAGCCAGCTGGGCAGGCCCGAGTCGTTTGCACCGGCGCGGGTTTGGAGCCACAGCTGGATCGGCTCGACCGGCAGCGACGGTGGGTTGTTGCGCGCGCTCGATCGTAACGCGGAGCGCTACGAGTGGCTGGTGGTCACGGGGCTGGCCAACCGGGGTGAGAATTCTGCGCTGCTGTCGTCGGCGTTTAACGTGTTGAGCGTGGGGCGCAGTGACGGTGCTCATGCGGCGGGGGCGGCGCGCGTCGATCGCGTTTATTCGGGCACGCGCGATCGTCCGCACATCGTTGCGCCGGCGACGACGGTCAGCGAGGCGGTGCCGATCGTGTCGTCCGCCGCGGCGTTTCTCATTGACGCCGCACGTCAACAGGTCGCGCGACAAAAATCGCCGCGGGGCATCAAGACCATCGACGAGCGACACGTGGTGGATGGCGCGCGCGCGCTGACGGTGCGTGCGGCCCTGATGGCGGGGGCATCGCGCAGTTTCGCGCACGAGCTGCCGCTTGGCTATCGTGAAGACGCCACCGTGCGTACCGACAACGGCTTGGATACTCGCTTTGGCGCCGGGCAGCTCAACGTTTACAACAGTTACCAGATTATCGCTGGCGGGCAGACAGACAGCGTTGAAGACGATCGACGCGCGCGACCATTGCGCGGTTCAGGGTTTGATGTGGATGATTCGTTCGGCGGTAACGGCGATGCGCACGCGCGTTACCGCATCGCGCCAGGGTTTGCGGGTCGGCTGACCGTAGCGCTTACCTGGCCGGTCAGTCGCGCCGGCGTCACCAGCGTCGACGATATCAATCTGCTGCTTTACGACGTCACCGAGAAGACTAAGGTGGTCGCGAGCTCCAGCGGCAAACACGATACAACGGAAAATTTAACGGCCGAACTCGACCCGCAGCGGCGGTACGAGTTCTGGGTGGTGAAATCGTACACCGAGTCTTTCGACTTGCCCTACGCCGTTGCGTGGCGGCTAACGGGTGAGATTCGCAAGTAGACCGGCGACGCGATTACTTCCTGGGTGTACCTAACAGCACGTTGAGTCCTTCTTCGACCAGCGATGCCCCGGAGCGCGTTGCGCTGCGCGTCGCTCGTACCAGCGTGTCCGGCGTAGCCGCATTTTCAATGCCGTTTTGGATGCCAGCTTCCACGCCGGCCTGTACGCGCTGTTCGATCGTTTCGGCCAAGACCTGTGCGCGCTCTTCCAGCGTAGCATCGAGCCGCGGTTCAATGACACGGCGAACATACAGCGCGACGATCGCGAGGGTGAAGGCGGCCGACAGCACGGCCGTTGCAATAATGGAAAACACGGTTATAAGTCTCCCCAGCGTGAGCGCCGCGGCCAGCGAATGCGCGGCAGCAAAAAGCCCAGCAGCGCGCCGAACAACACGGCACCCGCGCCCAGCATGAACCAGCGCTGCGCAGATCCGGCCTCAAGCTCGGTATTCTGAGCGCGCAGCTCGCTGATCGTCGTTTCACTGACGTCGAGTTTCGAGCTTAGATCCTTGTTGCGCGCGTCGAGATTGAGCGCGTCCGCAGCCGTACGTTTGATTTGCGCGAGCTCGTCGTTGAGCGCCTGATTTCGGGTGTTCAAATCCGCAGACGTTTTGTCTCCGTCGCGCTTGGCTTCGCGCAGCGTGGCGAGCTGCTGGTCGACGGTCGCCTTCTGTGCGGTCAATGTGGCCAGTCGCTGCTCGGCGTTGACAAGTCGATCACGCGCCGCCGGGATGTCGCTCAAAAAACGCGCGAGCACATAGCCGGTGCGACCGTCTTCAAGACGCACTTGCGCATAGCCCGACTCAGGGTTGCGTGACACCACTTCCACTCGCGCGCCACTGGTGAGCATGCGCACGATCGAGTGCTGGGTGCTCTCACCGGAACGCAGCGTGATCTCAAGCTGATCGTTGACGTAAGCGGTTTGCGCCCCGGCTTTCGCGCTAAGCAGCAAGAGTGCGAAGAGCGGCCAACGGGGTCGCAAGACAAGTCCCTTTTTCATACCTGTGCATTGTACCGATGCACCGAATTTGCGCCACAATGGCGCGCGCTCACAGCATCTGATAGCGTTTCGCTCAGTCGAACCCGGTGCGGTCTCCCAGCTGTGAGAAATAACCTTGATTAAGCTTTTTGTCGGCGTGTTTTCTGGCTGTGTCCTTTTGGCCTCGCACGCAGCGGTAGTGGGGCCGGTTGTCCGCATCGATGCCGCCACCCTTGAAGTTTTTCGAGCGCACGAAAACGTGACGGAACAGGCGATGAGTGAGGAGTCCCTGGCCTCAATCACGGCGCCCGGCGGGCCGGAGCAAGCGGCGGATGGCGTGGATCCGATCGCGACGCTGTGTGCTCAAATCGATGACAAACTGACGTCCGTCGGGTTTGAGCAATGCATGGCACGTTCGCTGCAGCCAAGCGGCGCCGTGTCGAACCGGCGCAAAGCCATTGCAATGCGTGATTTTGCGCCCAACGCGAACGCACCGAGTGGCCGGGTCTTGCTCGTCGGCGGCATTCACGGTGATGAGTACAGTTCCGTGACAGCGGTATTCAAGTGGCTCGAACGTCTGGAGCGGCAGCAGGGCGGCAACTTCTACTGGCGCGTCGTGCCCTTGCTCAATCCGGACGGGCTATTGATGCCGCCCGAGCAGTCGCAACGCATGAACGCCAACGGCGTGGACCTGAATCGCAATTTCCCAACGCCGAACTGGAAGCGTGAGGCGATGGACTATTGGGTGAATCGCACGCGCAAGAGCAAGCGCCGCTACCCCGGGCCGGAAGCTCTGAGCGAACCGGAGTCACGTTGGCTGGCGCAGCAAATTGAAGAGTATCAACCGGACGCGGTGATCTCGGTGCACGCGCCGCACGGCATCGTGGATTTTGACGGCCCGCGGATACCGCCTGACAACCTTGGGCCTCTGGAGCTGCGACTGCTGGGCACCTATCCGGGTTCCATGGGACGCTACGTTGGCGTGTACAAGGGCATTCCCCTGCTAACCATCGAGCTGGAGAGCGCTGTGCGGTTGCCGGCAGACTCCGACATGGACGGTATCTGGTTCGACATGATCGACTGGTTGAGTGCCAAAGTGGGTGGCGAACGGGTCGTTGAGGAGGGCACCGAGCCTGAACGGCAACGCCTGTCGACCGGACCGAAGGTGCCCGAATCGCCGTGACCGAGCACCCGTTGCTCGCGGCGCACTCGTCAACGGCACCGGTCCGCGGCGGCGTGCGCGGTCGGTTGGTGAACTTCATACTGCGCCGCTATTTCAAGCGTCGCCTGCAGCACATTGAGTTTAACGCGGCCAGTATCGCGGACATGCGCAAGCGGATGGAAGTGGTCGCGCGCCGCGCGGGACGACGCGGGCGCGGTCTTAAAATCGAACAACGCACCATGGCGGGTGTGCCGGTCGAGATTCTGGCGCCCACCGGGGCAAGCGACCAACTGCCCGTCGTTGTGTATTTTCACGGCGGCGCGTTTGTCGCGGGTTCGCCGAGTACGCATCGCTCGCTGACCGCCTCGCTGGCAGCCGACCTTCCCGCCCGCGTCATTGTTGTGGACTATCGGCTGGCACCGGAGCATCCGTTTCCGGCAGCGCTCGACGACGTCACAGCCGTGTTCCATGCGTTGCTTGATGAGGTGCCCGCGGGGCGCATCGCGTTCGCCGGCGATTCGGCGGGTGGCAATCTGGTGTTGACGACGATGCTGCGCGCGCGCGATGCCGGCGTCGCCCTGCCGGCAGCGGCCGTTGCTCTGTCACCGTGGACGGATTTGACCGGCAGTGGCGCCAGCGTCCAGGACAACGCTCAGCACGATGCCATGTTGCCCGGCGACAAGATTGAGCTGGCGGCGCGCCTCTACGCGCCACAGGACGATCTCAGGAATCCTTTACTGTCACCGGTGTTTGCCGATCTGGGCGGACTGCCGCCGTTGCTGCTGCACGTCGGTACGACCGAAATCCTGCGCGACGATGCTACCCGCGTGTTGATCGGTGCACGTGACGCGGGCGTCGATGCGACGCTGCGTCTGTGGCAGGATTTGCCGCACGTGTTCCACATTTTTGGGCGTCAGCTGCCTGCCGCTCGGCTGGCTCAGGCTGAGCTGGCCAATTTTCTGCGGGCTCGACTCAACGCGTCTTAGCTGGCGGCTGCCGAAATTTTTGATCCCACGGGTACTGATGCATGACGACGGAAACTGATTTGAACGTGAGGCGCAGGCGGATTGCGTGGCTTGCCGCCACGCTGTTGGTGGCGGTCGGCTGTGCGCCGAAAAATGTCGCGTTGACTGACGCCCCGTGGCGCGCGGTGATTGAGCTGCCCGGCGGCGAGCTGCCGTTCACCGTGACGTTCGGGCGAGATGCCAACGGCGTTCTGCAGGCGACCTTAGCCAACGGTGATGAGCGAGTGCCGGTCAGTGGGGTTACGAACAGTCCGGAAGAATTGCTGCTGTCGTTTCCGGCGTTTAACAACACCATCACGTTACGTCCGCAGGGCGCCCGCTGGCGCGGTGAACTGGCGCTGATCAAACGCGGTGGCGTGACCCAGCGCATGCCGGTCACACTTTCCCCGGGTAAGTCGCATCGATTTTACGCCGAAGAGCAGGACGTCAACGCGGATTTCGCCGGTACCTGGGCCGTTGAGTTCGTCGACGATGAAGGCATTAAAGTCGACGCCGTGGGTGAATTCCAGCAGCAAAACGGTCGCGTGACCGGCACGTTTCGCACGCCGACGGGCGACTATCGCTACCTCGAGGGGCAAGTCAGCGACCGCGAATTGAGGCTCTCAACGTTTGACGGGGCGCACGCGTTCTTGTTCGTCGCACAGCAGGCCGAGAATGGTGAAGTGCGCGGCGATTTTTGGTCCGGCACGAAATGGCACGAGACGTTCACCGCGCGCCGCGATGCCAACGCACGGTTGCCCGACGCGTCGAATATGAGTCAGATGCGCGACGACGTGGAGCGGGTCGCGTTCACGTTTCCCGATACGCGCGGCCAGAGTGTGTCGCTCACTGACGAGCGCTTTCAAGACAAAGTGGTCGTCGTGGCATTGGCGGGCAGCTGGTGTCCCAATTGCCACGACGAAGCCGCGTTTTTGGCCCCTTACTATCAGGCAAACCGTCAACGCGGTCTCGAAGTGGTTGGCCTGATGTTTGAGCATTTGCCCGAGTTTGCCGAGGCTGCCGTGCAGGTGGGTGCGTTTCGTCGCAAGTTCGATATTCAGTATCCGCTGCTGGTGGCGGGCTATTCCGACAAGAAAGAAGCGACTCAGACGCTCGGTTTGCTGGATGAGGTGATTGCCTATCCGACGATGATCGTGCTTGATCGAAGCGGCGCGGTGCGTTGGGTGCACACGGGCTTCAATGGCCCCGGCACCGGTGTACACTACGACGAGTTTCGCGCCGAGTTTGCGGCGCTGATGGATCAGTTGCTTGAGGAGGACGTTTGATGCCGTCGTTTGATGTGGTGTCCGAAGTGGACGAACACGAATTGGCCAATGCGGTCGATCAAGCCAACCGCGAGGTTGGCACCCGGTTTGATTTCAAAGGGATTGATGCCAAGTTCGAGATAAAGAACGGCGTGGTGGAAATGTCGGCCGAAGCGACATTCCAGCTCAAGCAAATGCTCGACATCCTGCGCATGAAGATGACCAAGCGCAGTATCGATGTCAGTTGTCTTGACGTCGGTAGCCCCACCGTCACCGGGAGCCGCGCCGTGCAAAACGCAACGGTGCGCCAGGGCATTGAGACCGTGCTGGCCAAGAAAATGGTCAAGCAGATCAAGGAATCCAAAATGAAGGTGCAGGCAGCCATTCAGGGCGAGAAGCTGCGCGTAACAGGCAAAAAGAGAGATGACCTGCAAAGCGTCATGACGTTGTTGCGCGAAGCCGATCTGGGCTTGCCGCTGCAGTTCGACAACTTTCGCGATTAGCGCTGGAGATTCGTCCGATGCGTCGCCACGACATTCGTTTTGATGCCAAGGATGAGCCCCTGCGAGCGGACGTCCGCGAGCTCGGTGCACTGGTAGGCGAACTGCTCGCCGAGCAGCGCGGCGACGCGTTTTTTGATGCGGTGGAAAAAGCTCGTCGTCTGGCCATCGCGCGACGTGCTGACGCTCTGGCGTCCGACGAGCTTGACGATTTGCTGTCAGACCTGCCGCCCGATGAGGCGGTGGGCATGCTGCGCGCGTTTTCGCTGTGGTTTCAAGTGGTCAATCTAGCCGAGCGTATTCATCGGATACGCCGTCGCCGAGATTATCTGCGTGATGACAACGGCGCGCAGTCCGAAACTATGACCCACAGTCTCGAGCAGCTCCTCGAAGAAGGCGTGGCGCCAATGGAGGCCAGAGACCTGGTCGACACGTTGCGTATTGAGCCGGTTTTTACCGCGCATCCGACGGAAGCCACGCGACGCACGATTCTCGAAAAACATCAGCACATGGCCCGTCATCTGGTGGCGCGCATGAACCCGTCGCTGACGCCGCAGGAAGATCGCGTGCTGATGGATCAGGTGCGCGCTCAGCTCACGATTATCTGGCAAACGCTGGAGCATCCGGATGCGCGGATGACCGTCAATGACGAGCGCGAGAACATTTTGTTCTACATCACGCACGTGCTTTATCGCATCGTGCCGCCGTTTTACGAGGACTTGCTCCAGTCGCTGCGCGATACGCTGGGTGACGCCGCCGGCGACGAAGTGCCGCAGCGCATGCTGCGTTTCGCATCGTGGGTTGGCGGCGACATGGACGGCAACCCGAATGTGTCCGGTGTGACGATCCGCGAGTCGTTGGCGCGCCATCGGCATCTCGTGCTGCGGCGCTATCTTGAAGATGTGGAATCCCTGTTCTGGCACTTGAGTCAGTCGCAGCATCGCACCACGTTCGACCCCGAGCTGCTGCGGCGTCTCGAGGAATATCGCGTGATGCTGGGCGACCAGGTAGCGCCAGCGAGCGATCGACATCGTGATATGACGTTCCGGCTGTTTCTGCGTCTGGTCCACGGCCGGTTGCTCGCGACCGAGGCAGGCAGGGAAGGCGCGTACGCCAGCGTTGATGACTTTCACGCTGATATTTTGCTGGTCGCGCAATCGCTGAAAGCGCATCGAGGGGCTCACGCCGGATTGTTTTCCGTCGAGCGGTTGCTGCGGCGTATTGAAACGTTCGGCTTTCATCTGGCGACGCTCGACGTGCGACAGGATTCGATGGTCCACCGTCAGGTTATTGCGCATGCGCTGGGTGACGAGCAGTGGCTAACGCGTGATCCGGCGCAGCGTGCGCAAAGACTTCGTGCCGTGCTGGCCGCCCGCGAGGCGCCGCTGCATACCGACGCGGCCGTTGAAAAAGCGATTGACGTATTTCGAGCGATCGACGACTGCAAGCAGACGTACGGCGAGGCCGCGATTGGTCCTTACATCATCAGCATGGCGCAGCGCGCCGACGATGTGTTGTCGGTAATGGTGCTGGCCATGTGGGGCGGTCTGTATGTGGGCGATGAGCTTGCGTTGGACATCGCGCCGCTGTTCGAAACGGTGGACGATTTGCACGCTGGTCCGGGCGTCATGGACGAACTGCTCACCGATTCTGACTATCGCGCGCACATCCAGCGTCGCGACAACCGCCAGACCATCATGATTGGCTATTCCGACAGCAACAAAGACGGCGGCATTGTCGCGTCGCGCTGGGCGCTGCAGGAAGGACAGACGCGATTGGTTGAGGTGTTGACCAGGCACGAGGTCAAAGTGGTCTTCTTCCACGGTCGCGGTGGCTCGGTCAGCCGCGGCGGCGGCAAGGTTCACGACGCCGTGCTGGCAGCGCCCGACCAATCGGTGCAAAGCCGGCTGCGCGTTACCGAGCAGGGCGAGATTATCAACGCCAAGTACGGCTTGCGCAGTCTGGCCTTGCGCACTCTGGAACAGGCGGCATCGGCCGTACTGCTGGCGAGTGCGCCGCAACGGTCATCGCCAGTGCCGTCGCCGATGCGCGATGTCATGGCAACGCTGGCGCAGCGCAGCCGTGAGACCTACCGCAATATGGTCCACGACGGTGACGGTTTTACCGATTACTTCCGTCAGTCGACGCCCATCGACGTGATTGAACGTATGTCGATTGGATCGCGCCCGGCTTCGCGGCGTAAAGGAGCGGGCGTCAAGGATTTGCGCGCCATACCGTGGGTGTTTGCGTGGACGCAGAGCCGACAGATTTTGCCAGGCTGGTTTGGCATGGGATCGGCGTGCGATGCCGCGGCGCATGAGTACGGTGACCAGAGTCTGTTCGACATGGCAGCGCAGTGGCCGTTTTTCCAGACCATCGTCGACGATGTGGAAATGGTCCTGGCCAAAGCCGACATGGACATTGCGCGACGCTATGTGACCCTGGTCGAAGAGCAACACCAGCATTTTTTCGACACCATCGTGCGCGAATTCGAGCGCACTCGTGGGTGGATTTTGCGCTTGAAAGACAACGAAGCGCTGCTCGACGACGACAACACGCTCAAGCGGGCCATACTTCTGCGCAATCCTTACGTCGATCCGATGAGCTTGCTGCAGGTGGACCTGCTGGCACGCTGGCGCGCGTCAGACCGCGCCGACGATACACTGCTGCAAGCGTTGCTCGTGAGTGTCAACGGCATCGCGCAGGGCTTGCAGAATACCGGATGATGGCGCGACAACTCAGGTGATTATGGTGTTTGGCTGGCAACCGAAAAATGTGGATGAAGGACCGGTCGTCGAGACGGGCTGCGTGCGCTGCGAGGCTCCGACCCGGTGGCATCTGCACAGCGTTACGATGTGGATTTCGCTGTTCTTCGTTCGGGTTTTGCCAACCGGTGTTGAGCACTGGCTGCGCTGCGCCGGCTGCGGCGACGGCTTACCGCTGGCGGCGGATCAAAACGAGTTGATTCGGCGTGGTAACGACGCCGACGATCCCACCATCGTCAGCTGGATTGACGAGCACCAGGGGCGTCCGGCTCCGTCTTCCGTCAACTAAATTGGCAAGCCACGTGTGGCGCAACATTGTATTTGGCTTGAGCCTGATACTGCTGGCGTTCACCTGGTGGCTCCCAGCGGTGGATATTCCCGATCGCACTCTCAACGGTCTCGAGCTGATGCGCCTGTGTTTCTCGAGCGGGATCGAGCGTCTTGCAGGCCACGGGACACTCGAAACGCGATTACTTGGCGGCGTTTTACTGCTCGCGGTTTCCAGCAATATCGTCGTGCCGGTGACCTGTGCGCTGCGCCGCCGCGTACCGATCAATGCGGTCGCGGCGCTAAGTGTGGTGGTCCTGGCGGCAAGTGCGTATCTGACGCTGCGCGCCCACGGGCAAAGTGCGATCGGGCTGCGCGCGGGCGTGGCTCTTTGGTACGCGGCGATGGCGGGCATGCTTCTGTCACGCATAGCGCGCTAGCAAAAAAAACGCCGACAACCCCATCAACGCGATGGGTCTTGCCGGCGGTGCCAACGGTTCCGAGGAACCGTCACTTTTTTATTATTGTTATTTTTCTTATCAGAAAATGGTTTTCCGCTCAGGCGCGGCGACGAATGCCAAGTGCCATCAGAGCCGATGCGAACAGCCACACGGCGCCCGGAACCGGCACAGCGGTGATGCCGCTGGAGAACACGTTCAGCGGGCCCGCCACGTTCGCACTCAGGAAAAAGGTCGCCTGAGTGTCCATGATGTTAGCGCCGGTGATGACACCCGTGCCTTCCAGCAACAGGAACGCATCGGTTTGCGCCGTCACACTGACGGTTTCGAGCGTAAACGTCAGACCGGCAATTTCCAGCAGTGCGGCAGGTCCGCCGCTCAGCGCGAAGTCGAAATCCGCAATGCTGCCGAAGTCGCCAGCGCTGATGCCGGCACCGTCGAAATCACCGGTTGCACCGTCAACGTCGAAATCGTTCGCAGGAAAAGCCAGCGACGTGGCGCTGCCCAAGGCCACGCCGTCGTCGAGCGTCCAGTTGCCTGAGTAGGTCAGCGAACCGGTGATCGTTGCCGCGCTTGCAGGCAGTGCAAACAGTGCTACGACCAGTGCCAGTGCTGCACTCTTGGTGAGTTTAGTCATGATGTCCCTCTAGAAGTCGTACTACAACAAACGATGCGAACAGTTAGCGTGCGAGCTTGCGACGTGCGCTGAAGCCCAGCAGGCCAAGACCGATCAGAGCGAGAACGCTTGGCTCATCGATGCCGGTGGCCGTGCTGCCCGCCGAAAAGTTGAACAGCGTACCGGCAGCGTTTGCCGTCATGTTCCAGGTGCCCGCGGTGTCGTCAAAGCCAGCGCCGGAGATCGTGCCGGAGCCCTGCAGTACGAGGAAGGCCGCATTTTGGAAAACGATGCTGATGTCTTCCAGGGCAAACGAAAAGCCGCTGATGGACCACAGTGGATTCACCGGTGCAATCAGTGGATTGAACTGGAAGTCCGTGTAGGTGCCTGCGTCGCCAACCGCAATACCGGCCAGGGCGAAGTCGCCGCTGACGTCGTCAATATTGAAGTCGTCGCCGAGGAAGTCGATGCCCGTTGCATCGCCGAGGTTGGTGCCACCGGTCGGGACAAAGTCGCCCGACATGGTGATCGCGCCGTCGATAAATGCGGCATTCGCTGCACCGGTCAGACTCATGACCAGAGCAATGGCGGCGGCGGTAAAAATCTTGGTTCTCATTATAGTAAAGCCTCTTGAAAAGTGAACAGGCGCAAGAATCATCTCGCTGCCCAGCCCCGACATGGCATCGGTTGCAGGGAGATAACTGCAAGGACCATGCCCAATACCCCAAACCCAATTGTGTACATGTGTAACGCGCTGCAAAACGTTGATAAAGATAGGGAATCTGGCTCGATCCGCGTTATGTTCTGAGCCCTTTCCGGTCGCGTGTTGCGGCCCGATCTGGCCATGCGCGCAAGAGTGTAAATTCGCCCGACGGCCATGAATTGCGGCGTCGCACGACGCCGGTGCGCCTATTTGGTGTCGAGCGGGTTGTCCAGCGGACGCCATTCGATATCCGGTCGGAGCCGGTGCTGGATGTCCGCCACGGCGACGTGCACTTCACTGATGGCCTGATGGCGCACGGAAATGCCGGCTTCCGCGACAGAATCCGTGCGCCCGGACACCAGAGGGTGCCACGACGCCAGCGGGCGGCCCTCGTGCAGGCGCCGATAAGCGCAACTGACAGGCAGAAACCGCAGGGCGTCAAAATTCCGCGGGCTCATGGCGACGCACCCGGGAACACGCTGCGTCCGGTGCGCGTAGTCCTGGCAGCGGCAAGTAGCGGTGTCGAGGAGTTGGCAGGCTACGTCGGAGTAGTGAATGTCGCCGGACGCGTCGTCCTCGAGCTTGTGCAGACAGCAGCGGCCACAGCCGTCGCACAGTGACTCCCACTGTTCGTCGGTCATGTCGGCGAGCGGCACGGTTTCATGAAAGGGGCGCTGTTTCATATTCAGGTCTGGCTCGGAGCGGCAGCGGCCTTTAGAGTGCGGTATCTGTTCATTACGCTAGTTGAGGGTTGCCATGCGCGCCGTATTTCTGGATTACGCGACCGTGGATGCGGGCGACCTGGATCCGCAGTCGCTGCACCATGCGGTCGGCGCGTTAACACTGTATCCGGCTACCGCGCCAGATGCCATTGCCGAGCGTCTGCGCGGTGCTGACGTCGCACTGATTAACAAGATCCGACTTGGGCGCGAACAGCTCGATGCGTTGCCCGATTTGAAAATGATCGCGCTCGCGGCCACCGGCAGCGACAACGTGGATCTGATCGCGGCGCGCGAACGGGGTATCGCGGTCGCCAACATACGGGACTACTGCACGCCGTCTGTCGCGCAACACGTCGTCGCTTTGATTCTGACACTGGCACGTCGACTGGATCGTTACCGAGCGTTGGTATCGAGCGGCGCCTGGCGAGCACCGGAGCCTTTTTGTTTGCTCGACGAGCCGATTGTCGATCTGGACGGGCGCACGCTGGGCATTATTGGCTACGGGTCGTTGGCGCGCGGCGTGGAGTCGATCACTCGCGCCATGGGCATGCGTACGTTGATCGCACAGCGTGTGGGAACGGCGCCGTCGCCCGATCGTGTTTCGCTCGATGAGCTGTATGCGCGAGCGGATGTCATTTCTCTGCACTGCCCGCTCAACGACACGACGCGCGGCATGATCGACGCGACCGCATTGTCGAAAATGCGGCCATCCGCGTTACTGATCAACACCGCACGTGGCGGCTTGATTGACGGCGCCGCGTTGGTCGAAGCACTGCGCGCGGGTGAGATAGCCGGTGCCGGCATCGACGTTTTGCCACAGGAGCCGCCGCCGGACGACGAACCGCTGCTCTCAAGTGACGTGCCCAATCTGATTGTCACGCCGCACGTTGCCTGGGCCAGCGTGCGAGCACGGCAACAGGCGCTCGAGGAGATGGCGCAAAACATTGCCGCCTTTGGCGCCGGAAAACCCCGCAACCGTATCGAGGGTTGATATAGTTATCGCGAATTTCATAGGCAAGACTAATGGGCGAATGGCATGAATTTGCGCACACTCGGTTACCTGGTCGCATTGGAAGAAACTCGCCACTTCGGGCGCGCGGCGGAGCGTTGTTTCGTCAGCCAACCCACGTTAAGTGCGCAGTTGAAAAAACTTGAGGAAGAACTCGGCGTGTCGCTGGTGGAGCGGCGTCACAAGAACGTGTTGCTCACCGAGGTAGGCCACAGCGTCGTCACGCGCGCCAGCACCATGTTGCGACTGGCTGACGACATCAAACATGTGGCGCGTCACCACCAGAGCCCACTCGGTGGTCGTCTGTCCCTGGGCTTCATTCCAACGCTCGGGCCTTACCTGCTCCCGCACATCGTCGACGGCCTGACCGACGAGCTGCCCGACATGCAGTTCTACTTTGCGGAACATCAGACTGCCGATCTGGTGCCTCGCCTGGCGGCCGGTGATCTGGACGTTGCTTTTCTGGCCATCCCGCACGGGCAGAATGAACCGGCGCCACTGGAAACGCGGGTCTTGTTCGACGAGCGGTTTGTCGTCGCCATGCCGGCGCAGCATTCACTGGTAACGCGCAAACGCGTGCCCGTGGATTTGCTCGAGCCGCAGGAGCTGTTATTGCTGCAGGATGGACACTGTCTTCGTGATCAGGCGCTGGACGTGTGCGGTATCGGTGACTCGGTGGCGGATCAGACGCTGGCGGCGACGAGCCTCGAGACTCTGCGTCAGATGGTGGCTGCCGGGCAGGGCATCACTTTGCTGCCGGAGTTGGCGGCGCAAGGCAACATCCCCTCGCGTGTCGCCGTGCGCTATTTGTCACGCCCCGAACCAAAGCGCCAGATCGCTGCTATGTGGCGTCAAAGCAGTGTTCGAACCGAAGCGATTGGACGCGTTTGCGATCTGGTTTCGACGCAAATCAAAAGCCAGCTTCAGCGGCGCTAATTGCTGCACTGCGCCCACGCGCGACTGTGCAATAATGCGGTGTCAAACGAAAACAAGGGGATGAGAGTGGAGCGGATCTGGCTCAAGAACTACCCTGACGGTGTGCCGTCGGACATCGACATGAGCGAGTACGCATCGCTCAAAGACATCATCGAATCCAGCTGCGAGAAATTTCGCCACCTACCCGCCTACAGCAACATGGGCGTGGTCATGGACTACGCGAAACTTGAAGCATTAAGCCGAGCGTTTGGCGCCTGGCTGCAAAACGAGGCGGGCCTTAGCAAAGGCGATCGCGTCGCGATCATGATGCCCAATATTCTGCAGTATCCAGTGGCCGTGTTTGGCGCGTTGCGGGCGGGGATGGTCGTGGTCAACGTCAACCCAATGTATACGCCGCGCGAGCTCGAGCATCAGCTGACCGATTCGGGCGCCGATGCGATCGTCATTGTCGAGAATTTCGCACACACTCTCGAAAAGGTCGTGTCGAAAGTCTCGCTGAAAAAAATCATCACAACGCAGATTGGCGATTTGCTGGGTTTCCCCAAGTCTTTTATCACCAATCTCGTCGTCAAACGCGTCAAAAAAATGGTGCCGGCGTTTTCACTGCCGGGCGCTGTTTCGTTCCAGCAGGCACTGTCGGCAGGGGCCGGGCAGGCGCTCAACGACGTGACGCTTACCCATGATGATCTGGCGTTTCTGCAGTACACCGGCGGCACCACGGGCGTGGCGAAAGGCGCCATGCTTAGCCACGGCAATATGGTCGCAAACCTGTTGCAATCGGCCTGGTGGATCACCAACAACACCGACGAGGGTGAAGATCGCGTTATCACGGCGCTGCCGCTTTATCACATCTTTTCGCTCACGGCGAACTGCCTGACGTTCATGAAAATGGGCGGCGAGAACGTCTTGATCACCAATCCGCGTGACTTTGACGGGTTTATCAAAGAGCTCAAAGCCAAACCGTTTACCGGTTTTACCGGCGTCAACACGCTGTTCAACGCGTTGCTGAACCACCCCGAGTTCAAGAACGTCGATTTTTCGGAATTGAAACTTACGCTGGGCGGCGGCATGGCCGTGCAGCGCGCGGTAGCCGAGCAGTGGCGTGAAGTCACTGGCCGCACCTTGGTCGAAGCGTACGGCCTGACAGAAACCTCTCCGGCGGCGTGCATTAACCCAATGGACAACGATTCGTTCAACGGTTCGATCGGCTTGCCGGTGCCGTCCACAACCGTGACCATTCGCGACGACGATGGCAACGAACTGCCGCTCGGCGAAGTTGGCGAGATCTGTATTGACGGTCCGCAAGTGATGCAGGGCTACTGGAAGCGCGAGGAGGCGACGGCCGAAACCATGACCGCTGACGGCGCGCTGCGCACCGGCGACATGGGTCGCATGGATGAGAACGGTTTTACCTATTTGACCGACCGCAAGAAAGACATGATTCTGGTCTCCGGCTTTAACGTCTATCCGAACGAACTCGAAGACGTGCTGTGTCTGCACGACGGCATTCTTGAAGCGGCGGCCATCGGTGTGCCCGACGAGAAGTCGGGCGAGGCGATCAAGGTTTTTGTGGTGCTTATCGACAAGGCGCTGGATCCGGCAGCCATTAAGGCACACTGTCGTGAACACATGACGGCCTACAAGATTCCGCGCATCATTGAGTTTCGCGACGAGCTGCCCAAGTCGAACGTTGGCAAAATTTTGCGTCGTGAGTTGCGCGACGCGGAGGCTTGATGCCGTGTTTGCGCTAGTGCTGTGACCGATTAGTCCGCAGTGATTGAAGAGCGCGAAAGCTCTTCTTCGAACGGCCCGTAGCGGATCAACGTGTCGAGGATGCCGTCGCCATCGCTATCCCAGCGGGCGTCGATCATGGAATGGCCCTTGTCGAAACTCTGGATTTTCCTTACGTTTCCCGATTTGGAATCGATTAGCTCGATCGTCTGCAAAACGCCGTTGGCGTATTTCACGCGTCGGTCAGCGCGTTTGTCGCCATCCATATCGATCGTTGCCGTTAGAGGCTGGGCGTAGAGGTACGTCGTTTTTTCCTCGAACGTGCCGTCAAAATCGTTGTCCAGCTCGCTCTTTTTCGTGCCACCCTTTCTCGAGTAATGGTAGATGGCGTCGACGTCGCTATCGTAGTTTCGATCGACCATGGTTTTTAGCGCGTAGTTGCCGTTCCACTCTGTCCATTCGTCCGCTGCATCATCCCCGTTATAGTCCGCGGCATTGAAATCCACGGGGCGATTAAGCGCCCAGAGCATTGCGCCTGATGCGATGACCGCGCCCATCACGAACGCCAGGATAGCTGACGATGAGCCTTTGCGAGGAGTGACCGCCGACTCCTTGTCTGCATCCGCTCTCTGGGCTTCCCACTCCCCAATGATTCGCTTGGCCTCGCTCACATCGTCGAGTGCAACGGCAACCCGCACGTTGCCAAACGCCGGCAGTTCGCCTACGGCCCCTTGCAGATGCTCTCCCAGAATTTGCGACTCAATACCATGACGTTCAAGCAGGTGAATGATCATGTGTGCTTCAACCGTGTTGTCACAGCTGTATATCGTTTCCACCTTCGACTACTGCTCCAGTCGTGCGAGCGCCTTGCTCAGGCGATCGGCGAGCCGTCCGTAACTCGGTGATGGCGGCTTGTCATCCATGCCCGTGGTAAACGTGCGGCCCGGTTCACGAATGATATCCGTGTCGAGTTCGATGCCGTGTCGCGCCAAAACTGGTGCAATGACTTTGCGCCGCCGCCACAGGTCTTTGCGGGTCGCCTGGTAAGCGTGCTCGCACACCTTGCGTCGATTGGAGTAGCTGAATACGTTACTGAAGAACATGAGGGTGTCTTCGCGCTTGGGCTCGAACAGCACCACATCCTTGTCCGGATAGATGTCTTCGTAGCGTCCCATGCCCACTTCCATACGCGAGTGAATCATGGAGCGCAGCGACTGCGACAAAACCATCGGCAAACCCTTGTTGAACAGGCGCACACGTTTTGGCTCTTCGGTGCTGCGGCTCGCGTCGAAGGGGACGATCGGGTTAACACACAGCAGCAGATCGATGTCGCCGTCGAGGGCGACGGATGCGTGCAGCGTGCGCAGCAGACCGCCATCCACGAAGTGTTCGCCGTTAATTTCCACCGGTGGGAACAACCCGGGCAGTGCCGTACTCGCCTGCACGGCCGTTGAGATCGGTACCTTGCGGTGGCCGCGCGAGCCAAACACGACCGGGCGGCCGGTATCGAGGTTGGTGGCCACGATGTGCAGTTTCTTGTTCAGCTGCGCAAAATCGTCGGTATGGCCGTCACTGGTGTACAGCTCTTCCAGGAACCGACGCAGAGGTTCATTGGCGAACAGCGCGTTGGGTATCGCGCGCTGCAGGTTACCAAGCGCACCGAATACACCGGTGTCAAACGGGCTGCGCGCGAAATCAGCGAGGGCACCCAATACCGCCCCCGGCAGCGCGCTGGCGCCGCGCCAGTATTCGCGTAATGCCGGGCGCATGAAAATACTGGGTCGAATGGGGTGCTTGGCTGACTCGTTCGAAATGTAAATGCGCGCGATCTGCGCCATGGAAAAACGATTGGCCAGATTGGCCGAGACAAACGCGCCGGCGCTGACGCCGACGTAGACGTCGAGTTCGTGTAAATCGATGCCGTTAAGCGCCTCGTCCAGCGCAATGAGCGCGCCGACCTCATAGATTCCGCCCAACGGGCCGCCGCCCGCCAGTGCCAATCCCACGCGCGCCACGTTAGCGCTCGCCTCTCAACGCCTCGCCGCGGCCGACCGGGCTTGCATTGTTTGACAGTGTTTTTTGTCGATTTAACTTGATCATGAAGCCTTCTACACTTAACTTGGCGCAGTGCAGCATGATACCACGACGTGGGGCTATCGGGTGTGATCCCGGCCGTGATCAACCGTGGTTTTTCGTAAATTTTAGCGGATTCGGTGTCCTAAATGAGTACAGCTCGAAAAGATGCGGCCGATCGGTTTCGGCGACTCATCGATCAAACGCAACGTCTGACCCGGGATGAGGTGACCGAATCGGGTTTGCCGGATGATCACAGGTTGCTGGCAACCTGGCAGTGCGCGCGACTGGGCGAGACCTACGCCGACTATCATCAGCACAAGCGCTATCGCAAGGCGCTTGATTTCTTTCTAACCGATATTTACGGGCCGGTGGATTTCTCGCAGCGCGATCAGGACATCGCGCGCGTTTATCCACTTATGGTCAAAATGCTGTCGGTCACGGCGATCGAATCACTGGCGCAGGCGATCGAGCTGCAGGCACTGAGTATGGAGCTTGATCGGGAGTTGGCGGATACCCTGGTTGGCAAGCTGGGACTGGTAGTGGCGCAAGGCACGGCGGCGTTGACGCCGGAAATGTACGCGGAGGGGTATCGCCTGTGCGACAACCGCTCACGCCGCGTGCAGCAAATTGAGCTGGCCGTTGAAGCGGCAACCATTCTTGAGAACGCGGTGCGCACCAAGATGATCTATCTGACGGTTAAAGTCGCGCGTGGCCCGGCGAAGGCGGCGGGCTTTGGCGAGCTGCAGAGTTTTCTGGAGCGTGGCTTGTCCGCGTTCAAAAAAATGAAGGGCTCGCATCGTTTTCTGGAAGCGCTTGGTGCACGCGAACACGTCGTGCTTGAAGCGTTGTTCGACGCCGCGCCTATCGAAGACTGGTATGGCGACGTTCTTCACACCGTGGTGCCGGTCGACTAACGCCGTCTAACCGTGAGCGCCAAACGCCTTGACCAGCGCGTAGATGGTCAGTCCGGCGAGGCCGCCGACGATGGTGCCGTTGATCCGAATAAACTGCAGGTCGCGACCGACCTGCAGTTCGACGCGCTGTGCCGTTGCCTCGCCGTCCCAAGCCCGCACGGTGTCAGAAATGACCCGGCCTATCGCTTCGCGGTAGTGCGTGACGCAATACACCAGCGCGTCGAGCACCCAACCGTTAATTTGAGCACGCATGGCCGCGTCTTCTTCCAGCGCGTCGCCCAGCCGACGCAACGCGCGCTCCAGTCGTTGGCCCGTCGCGGATTCAGGCGTCGTCATCTCGGCAGACAGCCAGGTTTGCATGTGATGCCAGCTGCTGCTCAGATAGTCTTGCACGCTGGGGTGTTCCAGAATCTCGGCCTTGATTTGCTCGCCGCGCGCGATCATTTGGGGATCTTGCGCCATCGACGCGATTAATTCTTCGGTCGCGTCGTTAAACTTGAGGCGCGCGGGATGCTCCGGATTATCGCCGACCTGATCGAGCAGGTTTTCAATCTCGGTCATGATCTTGTCGTAGATTTCCTCGTCCACAAAGTCGGGCATCCACCACGGGCTGCGCGAGCCGATTCGATCGCGAATGCTGCGTCGATTTTCGAACAGTTGCTGCCGGGCGATTTTGACCCCCTCATCCATCAGAGCCTGGTGACGACCGTCGGCGGTCAGTAGTGTCAGGACTCGAGCCACCAGCTGACTGGCCTTCACGCTGCCCAAACCGACCTGCAGGTTCTCGCCGAGGAAACGCCGAATGGAATCGTTGTCGACGGTTTTGAGGAGCCACGCGAGTAGCGCGCCGGCATCGCGCGCAACGCGGCTGGCGTTGCCCTCGCGTTTCAACCACACGCCAAGTCGTGCGCCGAAATCGATGCTCTCGATGCGCGGTCGCAGAACTTCGGGCGTCATGAAGTTTTGGCGCACGAAGCGGGCGAGGGCGTCGCCCAGCTGATCTTTGCCGCGCACGATGATGGCCGTGTGGGGTATCGGCAGACCCAATGGATGACGAAACAGCGCTGTGACGGCGAACCAGTCGGCCAGCGCTCCGACCATGGCCGCTTCGGTGAATGCCCGGAGGTAGCCCACCCAGCTCGCGGCGGGCATAAAAAACGTGCCGATGAACACCAGTGTCATCAGTACCAGCAGCGCCGTGGCAGTGCGTTTCATGCGCGTCAGTGCAGCGCGCCTTTGTTGATCGGCCACCGCTTGTGGGGCCGGGTCGGTCAACGCGCGCTGCCCTCATGGACCGCTTCGACCAGTGCCTGTACGCAGGCTGGGTCAATGGTGGGGTGAATACCGTGGCCAAGATTGAACACGTGCCCGTTGCCGCCGCCAAAATCATCGAGGACGGCCTTCGCGCTCGCACGCACCGACTCGGGCGTGCCGTAAAGCGCACCAGGATCGAGGTTGCCCTGCAGGGCCACGCGGTCGCCAACGCGGCGTTTGGCGTCGGCCAGACTGACGGTCCAGTCCAGGCCCAGCGCATCGCAGCCAGTGGCGGCCATGTCCTCAAGCCAGGCGCCACCGCCCTTGGTGAACAGCACCAGCGGAATCGGATCTGTGCCGCTACGCTGCACGGTGTCGACCAGGCGGGCCATGTACTGCAGCGAAAACTCTCGGTAGGCCGGCCCGGACATCGCACTGCCCCAGGTATCAAACACCATCAACGCCTGCGCGCCAGCGCGTACCTGAGCGTCGAGATAGGCGGTGGTGGTGGTCGTCAATTTGTCGAGCAGCTGATGGAGCACCTTTGGCTCCTGATACATCATCTTCTTGATGATCGCGTAGTTCTTCGACGATCCGCCTTCGACCATGTAAGTCGCAACCGTCCACGGTGAACCGCAAAAACCGATCACCGGGATGCGGCCGTCGAGTTCTTTGCGCACCAGCGACAGCGCGTCGGTCACGTAGCTCAATGTGTCGCCCACGTCGGGGATCGGCAGTTTGGCCACGTCGGCTGCGGTGCGCACCGGGCGTTCGAATTTCGGTCCTTCGCCCTCCGCAAAGTACAGCCCGGTGCCCATGGCGTCGGGGACCGTAAGGATGTCAGAAAACAGAATGGCCGCGTCAATATCGAAGCGTCGCGTGGGCTGCAATGTCACTTCACACGCCAGTTCCGGGTTGCTCGCCAGCGCCATGAAGCTGCCGGCTTTTGCGCGCAGCTCGCGGTACTCGGGCAGGTAGCGGCCCGCCTGGCGCATCAGCCAGACCGGCGTGCAGTCTGTGTCCTGGCGCAGCAATGCGCGCACCAGTCGATCATTTTTCAATGTGGTCATATCGATTTCTTATTGCGTTGAATTTAGGGAGCGAAAACGCCGGCGATGGTTGCCTGGATGGCCTCTGCGGCGGCGCGCGGGGATTGAGCCGTGCGAATGGGACGGCCCACGACAATATGATCGGCGCCGTTGGCAAACGCCTGCGCAACGTCGACGACGCGTTTTTGATCGTCTCCGCCGCGATTGTCGACCGGCCGGATACCCGGTGTAACCACCAGCAGTTTGTGATCAATGTGCTCGCGCAGCCGAGGCGCTTCAAGCCCGGATGAAATCACGCCATCGCATCCGCTTTCGAGCGCGCGACGCGCACGCGACAGGACCAGATCTTCGACGTTGCACGCGAAACCCAAATCGTCCAGATCGCCACGATCAAGGCTGGTTAGCACGGTGACCGCGAGGATGCGCACGTCGCGTTTGGCCTCGGCGGCTGCTTCCATCACCGCCTGATTGCCGTGAACGGTCGCAAAATGAATGCCGCGATCGTTTAAACCACGAACGGCCGACGCCACTGTCGCCGGTACGTCGAACAGCTTGAGATCGGCAAAGACTTTCTTGTCTCGCGCGGTGAGGTAATCGAGCAGCTCGAAATAGGCGCCTGAAGTCATCAGTTCGAGGCCGAGTTTGTAGAACGTCACGGCGTCGCCCAGCTCGTCAATCAGGGCCTTCGCCCGCTCGGCGGTCGACACATCCAGCGCGAAAATGAGACGGTCGGGAGAAGAGATCGATTTAGGCGTCATGCTGGTCACGGTCGTTGGGGCTCGCGGGTCACTTTTGTCGCCGCGTATCCTATCATTGGTGCCGACGCGTTGCGCGCCCTGGCGGACGCCGCTAAGACCCGCACCAGCGGTCGTACTCGCGGAACGCAAACCGATCGGTCATGCCGGCGATGTAGTCGGCGATTTCCCGAGCCAGAGACAGCCTGTCCCGGTCATCGATCCGCGCCGTTGCCATCCTCGACGGATCTTCCATGTAGGCGTCGAACAGGCCGCGCAGCGTACGATCGGCCGTATCAGACATGCGTTTGACTTTGGGATGACGATACAAGTTGGCCATCAGGTAGCGCTTGAGCTCTCGATGAGCCGTATGCATAGGTTCACTCATGCTGATCAGTCGATTTGGCGCAGCCCGAACTGCGTCGATATCGGCGGGCGCGTGTTCGGCCAGCAGACTGGCGCTGTGCGCAATGAGATCGTGAACCTGGTCGCCGATCATACGGCGAATGGTCTCGTACACGATCACCCGATCGCTGGCCGCAGGGTGAGCGGCGCGCGCTGCGCGGTGGTGGCGACCGAACAGATCGATCTCGCACAGCGAGCCAACCGTGATCAGCCCCGAGCGCAATCCGTCATCGACGTCGTGATTGTTGTAGGCGATCTCATCGGCAAGGTTTGCAAGCTGTGCCTCGAGCCCGGGCTGTGTACCGTCGACAAAACGCTGACCAATGTCGCCAAGCTGTTTCGCGTGGCGCAGCGCGCAGTGTTTGAGAATGCCCTCGCGCGACTCATAGGTCAGGTTCAGGCCGCTGAATTCGGGGTACTTTTCCTCGAGCGTATCGACGACGCGCAGCGACTGGAGGTTGTGTTCAAAGCCGCCATAGTCGCGCATACAGTCGTTCAGCGCGTGCTGACCGGCATGGCCGAACGGCGTATGCCCCAGATCGTGAGCCAAACAAATCGCCTCGGTCAGGTCTTCGTTCAGGTGCAGCGCACGGGCGACCGCGCGCCCGACCTGTGCCACTTCCAAAGAGTGCGTCAGCCGTGTGCGATACAGATCGCCCTCGTGGTTGACGAACACCTGTGTTTTGTACTCCAGGCGTCGAAACGCCGTGGAGTGAATGATCCGATCACGATCGCGCTGAAATTCGGTGCGAAAGCGCGACGGCTTTTCCGTGTACTGTCGCCCGCGACTGTGCGCGGGATGAGCGGCGTAGGTCGCGGTCACTGAGCGTAGTCCGCGACGCAGTTGCGCAGCATGTCTGTGGCGACGTCTTCGGCAACAAACGCCGTGCCAAGCGCGTTCAAGAGGATAAATCGCTGTTGGTCGTGCGCGAATTTCTTGTCATGCACCATGGCTCCCAGTACGTCGCTGGTGTGCAGTTCGGCGGCTGTTTCGGGCAGTCCCGCCGCGCCGACAATGCGCCGCACGCGTTCGACATCGGCACGTGACAGGTGACCGCGGCGGTGCGACAGGTCGGCGGCCATGATCAGGCCCGTGCCAACCGCCTCGCCGTGCAGCCACGTCGCGTAGCCGGTGACACTCTCGATGGCGTGACCGAAAGTGTGACCGAGATTGAGCAGCATGCGCTCGCCGCGTTCACGTTCGTCGCGCGCCACGACGCCGGCTTTGATCGCGCAACACTTGCCGATGGCGGTGCACACAGATGCATGGTCACGGTTACGCAGCGCGGGCATGTGCGTCTCTAGCCACTGGAAAAACTCGCTGTCGGCGAGCAGCGCCGTCTTGATGACTTCCGCCAAACCAGCCGACAGCTCGCGGTCGCTAAGTGTGTTCAATGTTGCGGTATCGATAAGCACCGCCTGCGGTTGGTGGAATGCCCCGATCAGGTTTTTGCCCTGCGGATGATTGACGCCCGTCTTGCCGCCAACGGATGAATCGACCTGCGCGAGCAAGGTAGTGGGAATTTGGACGAACGGCACGCCGCGCATGTAGCACGCCGCGGCGAATCCGGCGAGATCGCCAACGACGCCACCGCCGAGCGCTACGACGGTGGCATCGCGCCGCGCGCCGTGCGCAACCAGTGCGTCGATGACGTTGGCCACTTCGCCCAGATGCTTGCTTGGTTCGCCCGGCGTAACGCTGTGTATTTTTACGTCGTGTTGGCTGAGTGCTTCGAGAGCCACGTCAGCATAGTGGCTCGCCACCGTGTCATCCGTGACCACGAGGATTTTGCGCCCGAGCGGCAGTTTGTTCCAGCACTCGGGGCGATCGAACAAGCCGGTACCGATGGTTATGGGATAGCTGCGCGCGCCGAGCGCGACTTCAAGAATGTCCAATACGCGGGTGCTCTTGTTCCTGGCGCCGGTGCAGCTGGCGCTGTATGTCGAGGGCAACAGCGCGGACGCGTCGCCCCTCTGTGTCGATGGTCAGGTCAGCAAGTTCTTCGTACAGCGGCAGTCGCGCGCGCACAATCTTCGCCAGTTCTTCGCGCGGGTTATCGGTGTTGATCAAAGGTCTGTGGTTAGAGCAGCGAACGCGCTCGTAGAGCTGTTCGATGCTGGCAGCGAGGTAAACGACGGTGCCGGTATCGCGCATCAGCGTTCGATTGGCTCGCGTGACCACGCAGCCGCCGCCGGTTGCGATGACCAGATCAGCGCGCTCGCTCAGGCCCGCCAACGCGCGTTGCTCGCGTTCGCGGAAACCGCTTTCGCCTTCTTTTTCGAAAATGAAAGAGACGTCGACACCCGCGTGCGTCTCGATATCGTGATCGGAATCCGCGAAGTCGTAGTTGAGCAGACGCGCAAGCGCGCGTCCTACCGCGCTCTTACCGGCGCCCATGGCGCCAACCAAAAAAATCCGTGAGTCCGTGCCCATGCCCCGCAGTGTAACGCGAGAATCGCGCTGGCAAAACGTATCGGCCTTGAGGTCAGGGTGTGCGAGCTTCTCCAGCGAACGTCAGGCAAAGAAAAACCCCCGCCGAAAACGGCGGGGGTTCGTCTCGAGCCTGCGAAACCCGCGCGGGGTTCCCTGGCGATTGCGTGACGCTGGATTAGCGCTTGCGCATGAAGCCCAAGCCGCCGAGAGCAGCAAGAAACAGCGGCAGCGCTGCTGGTACTGGCACAACCGTCACATCGATGTTGTCGATGGCGCCGGAACCGCCCATGTTGATCTCAATGCGCGATACACCGTCTACGCCGAAAAACGCGCGAGCCCACTGGTTGTCGCCGCCGGTATTAGGCGTGAAGAAATCCAGTGCGATCAGATCGCCGTTGGCATCGAACAGCGAAATTCGGTTGCTTTCGGCAGGATCGGTTTCGAGGACCTCAACGTCAAAGAAATCAATGCTGTTCAAGCTCACGGCCTGGTCGAATTCAATGATGAACTGACCACCAGGGCGACTTCCTTCGTCGTCTGGCGTCGTGCAGCTTAATGCGTCGCAGTTGTCGTTTTCCTGAAGGATAAGAACGTTGCCCGGCGCAATGGAGCCCAGATCATTGTCCGGTCCAGCCGTAAACGGTCCGCCCAGGTCGTGGTCCCCGCCGGTCGGGTTTTCGGTATCAAAAATAACCGCGAGATCGAGATTATTGTCAAAGTTGAGCGCGCTGATGACGACGCCTTGCGCAGAATATTCGTTGTCGACGATGGTGCCGGCAGACAAATCTTCGAAGTCGATTACGTACGCCGCTGAGCTTTTGGCGATAGCGAGCGTGGCGACAAGCGCCATAAACTTGGTATTCATAGTGGGATTCCTGGCAAACAATTCTATTTTTTATTCGGGTTCCGAACGGCATACGCCTTGGACCACCGGACTATGATAGCCATTTTGCCTTCGAAGAAAAGTCACTTGACGTGTCGGTGACAATTGTTCTTGTTTCGTTCTTACATATGCGGCGGCAAAAACGGCGTTCGATTTAACATAGTCGTGATGCGTGACACAGAACGTCGACTGGCGGGCGCAAAACTCGGACAAAGAAAAACCCCGACGAACTCGACGGGGTTTTCGTTAAGCTGACGGGCAGTTGGGCGCCCGTAATGTCGCCGAGCAGACTAGTCGCCAAACACCCAGACGGAGCAGTCGTCGTTATAGCCAAACGGGCTGGAAAACAGCTCGTAAAGATCTTGCGTGCCGCCAATGGCTGCAAGCGTGTCAGCTGGAATTGAGGCAGTCTGCAGCTCGGCCGCTTCCGCAGCGACCAGCAAACCGGGAGGCGCCTGCTCGAGATCGTTAATATCGTCAGCGAGAACGCTGAGGATAAAGAACGCTTTTTCGGAGAACTCGGTGCCCTGCACCGAGGCGCGCGCCTGGAGCTCTACTTCAACCCAACCGCCGAATGACTGGGCGTAGCGAATTTGAACGTTGCCCTCGCCAAAGGAATCGGAAATAAACGTTCCCGGAAACACTGTGGCAACGTTGCCAGCTTCAATCTGGTTATTGTTGTTGAAGTCTTCGCCCGGATCGAGGATGCCGTTACGGTTCACGTCTTCGTCATCGCAGCGAGCGCGGTTGAAGGCAACGTAGCGATCCGCCGCGACCGATCCCCACCAGAAACCCTTGACGTAACGCTCGGAGACGATGCTCATGGTTACGTCAACATTCGATACGGCATTACCGTCTGCATCGGTGACCTGAACAATGTAGGCCTTGGAATACTGCGCTTCAGTCGGCTCGTTGATGGTGTTGCCGGTGCCGAAAGTGAAGAACACTTCGCGGCCGGCGACGGTCAGATTGATCGCGTCGCTGATGGTTGTGTTCTCGTCGACCGTTGCTCGGATCGTGACGCCGTCAACGGCACTGGTTGTCGCGCTGGAGGTGTAGAACGTTTGGGCACGGCCTTGGCTGTCGGTAATGGCAGAGCTCACCGACAGCGAGCCGCCCGTGACGTCTTCGAGGCTGAACGTGATGCTCTTGTTTTTGACCAGGTTGTCATTGGCGTCGCGCAGCACTGCGGTGATCGTGCTCTGACTGTTGGGTGACACCGTGAACGGGTCGGCCTGAACTTCAATGTTGTCCGGCGTAACCGCGACAAACTCGATGGGTAGTGTCGACGTCGGGCCACCGGTGGCGGCGGCCGTAACCGTGGCCGGGCCGGCGTTGCTCGCGGTGATCATTGTTGATGCGGTGCCAGTCGAATCGGTGACCACCGACGCCGGTGATACCGTGCCTCGTGTGGTGGAGAAAACAACAGTCTGACCGACCACGGGCGAGTTGTTCTGAATCCAGCGCACGCTAATCGCGTCCATTTCGTTGAGATTAAACTCAGCGTTTGTGGCTGGCGCGGTAAACGTAAAGGTGTCGGCGGAAATGGAGATTTCGCTTGCCGCCGTTTCGCCCAGCGCGGAAGCTTGCAGCGAATCAGTACCGCCGTTAACCGCCGTGTACTGTACCTGCGCCTGGCCACTGAAGTCGGTGGTCAGTGTGGTCGATGCCAATGTATTGCCGAGACTCGAAGTAAGGCTCACGGTCTCGTTGGCAATGCCGTTGCCAGCAGCGTCTGCCAGCACCAGCGTGAAATCGGCGGTGGCACCTTGTACCAACGATGACGGTCCAGTAATCGTCAGTTGCGTGCCGGTAACCGCGACCAATACCGTCGCGGATAAATCGCCCGACGTGGCCGTCACTGTAATCACACGATCGGTCGGATCGCCCGCAGCCGAAAGCTCAGCCGTCGCGCGGCCGGTCTCATCGGTAATCGCCGTTGGTGATCCGACGCCGGTGGGGTCTGCCTGGGTAACGCTCAAGCCGCCGCTGTCGGCTGAAAAAGTGACGTTCTGTCCGGCAATGAAGTTGTTTCGTACGTCGCGCAGCAGTGCCGTGATGGTCACCGGAACACCGCCATCCGATGGAATCTGCGGGTTGCTCGTCAGAACCTCCAGTGAGGCGATTTCGATCGGCGTCGGTGCCGTCGGATCCACCGTCGTCACTGGCGGTGTGGTCAATGCATCGTCGTCGCCACCGCCGCTACACGCAACGAGCGTGCACACAATGGCAAGGCTAATCAGATTTCGGATGGTCCGCATGTTCAGTCCTCTTTGTCGCCGCGTCGTCGGGCGCCGATTAATTCAGGTTCGCGCTGTCGTCAAGGATGCGCGGGGTCACAAAAATAAGCAGTTCGGATTTGTTTGAAATCCGTTCGGTGGTGCGGAACAGCGCACCAATGCCGGGCAAGTCGCCGAGCACAGGTACCTTGCTGTCGATCTCGCGATTTTCCGTTTCGTAGATGCCACCAAGCACCACCGTCTCGCCATTGTTGACGATGACCTGGGTTTCGACTTCGCGTGTGTCGATACTCGGTACAAAACCTCCGGTTCCGGTGCCGACGTTCTCACCAACGTTGTCCTGACTCACCAGCAGATCCATGATAATTCGATCGTCTGGCGTAATAAGTGGCGTGACTCTCAGTTCCAGCACGGCCTCTTTGAACGACACCGTCGTGGCGCCACTGGCGGCCGCTTCCTGGAAAGGCACTTCGACACCTTGGAGAATGCGCGATTCAATCTGATTGGTCGCGATCACGCGTGGCGTCGAAATGATCTCGCCGCGGCCTTCGGCCTGTACTGCTGACAGCTCGAGGTCGACCAGATAGTCAGAGTCGAGAATGGCCAGCGCGAAACGACCGGCCGGATTGGCCACTGGCAGGTTCACCGCCAGGCGATCGGCCAGCGCCGGGACGCTGACGGGGAACGGCTGACCGCTGGTCTGCAGGTTGCCAAGCGCCGATCCGACGGTGACATCGGAGCCGGTGGCGCTGCCGGTGACCGTAATCAGGCCATCGGAGCTGTTGTCGGTGATATTCGTGTAACCAGCGCGTACGCCCAGCGCACGACGGAAGTCGTCGTTGACTACCACGACGCGTGACTCGATCAGCACCTGGCGAACCGGGATGTCGAGGCGCTGTACCAGGCGTCGAATGTCGGCGAGCTTATCGGTGGTGTCTTGCAACAGCAGCGTGTTGGTCCGCTCGTCTACCGACACCGTACCGCGATCCGACAGCAGCGACTGCTGGCGTCGGTTGCCGCCACCGCCACCGCCGCCCGCTGCGCCTTGCAGCGCAACGCCTTGAATCAGCTGCGCCAGAGTAATCGCCTTGGCGTAATTCACCTGGATAAACTCGGAGCGCAGCGGCGCGAGTTCTTCGTATTCACGCAGAGCTTCGAGCTCCTGGCGTTCACGCGCGGCAATTTCTTCGGCCGGCGCGACGATAATGACGTTGTCGTTCTGGCGCATGTCCAGACCCTTGGTCTGCAGCACGATGTCGAGTGCCTGATCCCACGGTACGTTCTGCAAACGCAACGTCACGTTGCCCTGCACCGTATCGCTGACCACGATGTTCTGCTTGCTGACGTCTGCCAACAGCTGCAAAACGGCGCGCGTTTCGATGTCCTGGAAATTCAACGTCAGGCGTTCGCCGACATAGGTTTTGTTCTGCTGGTCTTCGAAGCGCTCTTCGGCGGTCGGCACGTATTCCTGGAGTTCGACGGTGAACAGGTTATCTGACTGATAAGCGACCTGCTCAAAGGCCAGGTGTGACGAGATAACGATGCGCGCATCACCGTCGACCTGGCGCGCGTCTACGGTGCTCACCGGCGTGGCAAAATCGAGCACGTCGTAGCGACGTTGCAAGCCAGCGGGCAGAGCGGTGTTTTTGAAGTCGACGATTACGCGGCCGCCTTCTTCACGCAGATCCACGATGGTCTTGGGATCGCTCAACGTCACGACGACGCGGCCGGCGCCTTCGCTTGAACGACGGAAGTCAACGTTTTCGACGGCGCGGAAGCTGCTGCTGGAAACCGAAGGCTGGCTGCTGGATGTGCCGGCGAAAGGCTGTGAAGGGCTGGTGGGTGCCGCGCTGCCTGAGCCAGACGCTTTGCCCAACACGACGACGATGGTGTCGCCGTCAACACGCGTCGTGTAAGGCACGAGCATGTCGAGGTTCAGCACGACTCGGGTACGGCCGTTGGCTTCGGCAGCGAGTACGGTACGCAGCGCGCCCATGCCCACGTCCTTGCGGCGTGACGCCAGCGCCAGCGCAGTACCTGGAAGATCCAGGCTGATGCGTGCGGGATTGTCGATAGTAAAGCTTAAAGGCTGTGGTGCTGGCCCGCTCGTGCGCAAGCGTAGCTCAACCTGCTGGCCCGCAATCTGTTGCGCGTCAATGCTGACCAGGCTGCTGCCTTCCTGCGCCCACGCGAAAGCGGTGGCGAACAGCGCGCACAGCGCGACGAAAGAGCGCACCATGCCCGACCGTGCAATGGAATGAACCGCGAAAGGGCGGGCCGTTGACGTTGTATTCGGCGTCATTTGTCGATACTCCAGGAGGCGTCAGTCGTTGAGCGCGATAGCGGCGGGGCGTTCCAGATATCCGCCTAGGCCGTCGGGCACGATTTCAGTGATGATGATTTCAGAGTTGGTGATCTGCGTGATTCGACCGTCGTTCTCGCCAAGATAGTTACCTGGCTGGACGCGGTGAATCAGGCCATCGCTGCCTTGAATCAGCGCGTAGTTATTGCCGCCATTTTGCAGCGAGCCGACCATGCGCAGTGTGTCGAGTGGGAAACTCTCGAGGAATTCCCGGTTACGATTTTCGTTAGGCCGAATGCCGTTGGAGGCCGGTCCGGCCTGACGCAAGCGTTTTTCCGGCACAAACGGCGAACGCAAATTGTTCGAGGCATAACCGTAGGAAGCGTAAGGTTCGACGGTCGGCAGTGGATCGATACGGCCACCGGGTCGGGCTTTGACTTCACCAACGTATTGTTCCAGATCGGTCATGTCACCGCCGCAGGCACCAAGCCCGAGACTGGCACCAACGATCAGCGCGGCGCGGGCCGCTTTCGGCCACGTCATACGACGCATACTCATGGGCTCTCGTCCTCTTCGTCTTCGAGGTACCGATACGTCTTCGCCGTCACGTTGAGCGTCAGGTCGGCACCCGGTTCTTGCGATACCGGTTGGATGTTAATGTCATGCAGCGTGACAATCCGGGGCAGGGCAGCGATACCGCTGACAAATGCGCCAAGCTCGTGATACGACCCTTTGAGTCGAATCGAGATTGGCTTTTCCGCGTAGAACTCTTTGGTCTGTTCGCCGGTCGGTTGGAACAGTTCTTCTTCCAAGCCGCTGGCAAGACCGGTTTGCGAGATGTCCACCAGCAAGCTTGGAATCTCGGTCTGACCCGGAAGCTGGCGTAGCATCGTGCCGAAGTTTGTTGTCATTTCGTCGAGCTGCGCTTTGTACGCGTCGAGATTGGCCGCTTTCTTCTGGCGTTTCTCGAAGGTGCCGCGCAAATCCTGTTCAACGCGTTCAACCTTGGCCAGTTCCGGCAACACGGCTTTATTGACAAACTGCCAGTAGCCGAGCCCGACGACCAGGACGAACGCGAGGCCGATAAACAGCGCACGGAACAACAGCGGCCATCTGCCGATGTCGTTGATGTCGAGGTTTTGAAGATCGTCAAAGAAACTCATCCTTCTTCGTCCTCCGGATCGTCGCTCTTAGGTCGCGTTTGGGTGGCGAAAATAGTGAACGTACTCGCACGATCGCTACCGTCCCGGCCGGCCGTTTGCACCACGTCAAGGCCTGGGTTGGTCAGCCAGTCGGAGCGATCGAGGTTGCGCATGAACGCGGACACTCGTGTGCTCGACTGGGCGACGCCGGTGATCGTCACGCGGGTGCCAGCCTGGCGTACGGATTCAAGATGTACGCCGTCGGGCACCGAGCCGGCGAGTTCATCGAACAGATGTACCACTTCCGGGCGCGAGCGCTGCAGCGTTTCAATGACGTCCATGCGCGCGAGCGTGCGTTCCTTGACGCTTTCCAGTGTTTCAATTTCCTTGATCTGCACGTCCAGTACGGCGATTTCTTTTTTCAGGAATTGGTTGCGCGCAGACTGATGCTCAACCTTGCCCTGATAAAAGGCGCGGGTACCAAACACTATGATTGCGCCGAGTAGTACAGCGCCGAGTGTGGCGAGCATGAAAGACTGTTGACGCTGTTTGCGTAGCTCTTCGCGCCACGGCAATAGGTTAACGCGAGGCATTAGTCGAAACTCCGCAGCGCCAGACCGCAGGCGGTCAGAAGCGCGGTGGCGTCCTTGTGCACGCCTTGCGCTTTGGCTTTTGATGACACTTTCATTTTACCGAGCGGATCGCCGGTCACGGTGGGTATGCCAACGCGCGACGCAATCAAATCGGCAACGCCTGGGATGTTGGCGCAGCCGCCGCAAACAATAATTTGTTCGGGCTGCTCGCGACCGCCACCGGACGCCAGGAAAAACTGCAGCGACCGACTGACCTGCTGGGTCATGTCGTCAATGAACGCGTCGAGCACTTCCGGTTGGTAATTGCTCGGCAAGCCGCCTTCTTTCTTCGCACGACCGGCTTCTTCCAGGCTTAAGCCGTAGGTGCGCATAATTTCTTCGGTTAACTGCTGACCGCCAAAAGCAAAGTCGCGCGTGTAAATCACTTTTAAATCGCGCAGCACGCTGAAGGTCGTGCTGCTGGCGCCAAAGTCGACGACGGCGACGGAGTGTTCGACACCGTTGTCCGGCATTTGATGGCGCAGCAACATGCACGCGTTTTCCAGTGCGAACGGTTCCACGTCGACGACGCGCACGTTCAAACCGGCGGCTTCGACCGCGGCTTGTCGTTGCTCAACGTTCTCGGTGCGTGTCGCAACGAGCAAAACGTCGAGCATTTCGGGATCTTTTTCTCCAGCGCCGATGACTTCAAAATCGAAACTGACTTCTTCCATCGGGAACGGGATGTACTGATCGGCCTGGAGTTCAACCTGACCTTCCAGCTCGGCTTCTTTCAGGGAAATGGGCATCTGAATCACTTTCGTGATCGCTGCGTCGCCGCTAATGGCAACCGCGGCAAAGCGACTGCGCGCACCGGCGCGTTTCACCGCGCGACGCACGGCTTCACCCACCGCTTCGACGTCTACGATGGCCTTTTCGTTGATGGCATTGACCGGCGTCGGCTCAGCTGCGAACGACTCGACGCGGTAGCTGTTACCGCTCTTCGAGAGCTCGATCAACTTGACCGATGACGTGGTTATGTCAAGTCCCAGCAACGGTTTCTGCGTTGGGGAGAAAACCACATTTTTTCCTTTTTGAGTCCGTGACTTGCGGGGACAAGAGAGTCTATCTTCTCAACACCCTGAGTCAACTATATAACAATAAATTTTTGATATGTAATGTGACCTGCCCCTCATTCTGTGGCCTGCGTGCCGGTGTGTGGGCACAGCTTGACCAGTCCTGTGAGGCGCGACGGCAACATGACATAAGGAATGACGCGTAACGCATACATTTATACCAATCCTTGTCGCCGCCGAATGTGATTTTTTTCACACTAACGGAGTCATATAATCAGGGGCTGGCAGATATCCACCGAGAAGTGCTCTCTTAAACGCTATGCGAATGACTCTCAAAATCTCCGCTTTGCTTGCGTCGATGGCGCTCGCTGGAGCCCTCAGCG
>JBGCFP010000064.1:0-4515 GCA_045107005.1 Gammaproteobacteria bacterium | reverse complement strand
TGCTGGTTTTGTTGTCGTTTGGTTGTTGGGGGTGGGGGTTTGGGCCTGCGGTTGTGTGGGGTGGGGGGGGGGGGGGGGGGGGAAACATTCGGACAGTCATTCTTGATTGGTGCGGCCTCGCCGGCGTGCGTGTTGATGGGGGAATGGCTCCCCTCGGTCCGCGGAATTTCCCCCATCAACACGCACGCCGGCGAGGCCTGACATCGAAGACTCCCGTGCCTCTTCTCGATTCAGGGGAGGAAGAAAGGCCGCGTTTTCGCATTGTGAAGAGTCCAGCGGCTGAACACGCCGTTTGGGGTGTCCACGGACCGCTTGGGAGCTATTCCCCAATCGGCATGTTCAGCCGCTGGACTCGGCCCGAGCTAAATGGACCGAATCCACTGAGATTTAAGTCTTGGACGCCGCAAAAATACTCGCGATAGACTCATCCAAAGTACCGTTAAACGCGGCGTCGTCCTGCTGCGCTGACAATCCTTCAGAAAGCGCGCGAGAGAAGCTCGCGATCATGCCCGTGTTCTTACCCAGACGATCGTTGGCTTCCACTCGCGAGTAGCCGCCCGACAGCGCGACAACGCGCAGCACGTTGGGGTGATCGATACAGCCGCGGAACAGATCCACTTTTTCCGGCAGCGTGAGTTTCAGCATGACGTACTCGCCGTCGCCGAGTTTGTTCAGCTCATCGTGCAGCGCACCGTTCAACAGCACTTCGGCCTGAGCTTTTTCCGGGCAGTGGATATCCACTTCCGGTTCGATGATGGGCACGAGACCGGCAGCGACGATCTGGCGGCCGATTTCGAACTGCTGTGCGACCACAGCTTTGATGCCGGTGGGATCGGCAAGCTTGATCACGGACCGCATTTTGGTACCAAAAATGCCCTTACCTTTGGCTTTCTCGAGCAACGCGTCGAGTCCGGTGATGGGCTTCATGACCTGCGCGCCGTTTTGTTCATCGGCGAGGCCTTTGTCGACTTTCAAAAACGGTACGACGTTTTTGGCGTCCCACAGATAGTCAGCCGTTGCGTGACCGTCGATCTCACGATCCATGGTGTTCTCAAACAGGATCGCACCGAGTATGCGCGTGCCGTCGAACGACGGGCTGGTGATGATGCGGCTGCGCATTTCGTGCACGAGCGCAAACATCTCGCTGTCGTTGGCGTAAGCGTCCTCATCGACGCCGTAGAGCCGCAGCGCCTTGGGCGTGCTGCCACCACTCTGATCGAGGGCCGCAATAAAGCCGTCGGCCGTTTTGATTTTTTGCATTTGCTGGTCAAAGTTGCTCACAGTATTCCTCAAGCTTGGGTGGCAAGATCAAACGGCGCGGCACCGACGCACCGTCGTGGGGCACATATTGTACTGCAAGCCAGCGCACCACGTCAGGGGTGCTCAATAAGGCTTGTTTTCCAGTGTGCGCACGGCCTGTGAAGGTGCCTGATCGGCGCAGCCCGCGGGGTCGGTGCGCAGTTCGCCCGCCTGCAAGGTCAGCGGCAAAACGCCGGCCCAAATCGGCAGATCGTAATCCTCGGGCTCGTCGTTGGGCATCCCCTGTGAGACTTTGGCAGATGCGGAGTCGATGGCCACGCGCAACACGCCGGTCATCTTGATTTCTTTGTCATGTGACGCTCGCGCTTCCTCCCACCGACCCGGCAGCAGACGCTCGGAAATCACGCGCACGGCGGCGCGCTTTTCTTCGTGCTCGTCGAGAAGCTGCGGGCGCCCGAATACGGTGACCGAACGATAATTCATCGAACAGTTGAACATGGAGCGCGCGATGACGACGCCGTCGAGCAGCGTGACGTTGATGCAAGCGGTCGGGTTTTTTTCCAGAATCTTGACGATACGGGCCTTGCGCGCGCCGTGCAGCAGGATGGATTCGCCGTCGCGCGCGTACAGCATGGGTACGATGATTGGAACGTCATCTTGAACAAAGGCCACGTGGGCCAGGCGCCCGGCGTCGAGTATGGCGTGCACGACGTCGGTGTCGTAACTGGCTTTGCGTTTGATCTGGCGCACGCGATTTTGCTCGTTGACGGTATATTGACTCATGGCGTTCCTCCTCGACAGGGCGTCAATCTGTCACTGTCTGACCCACGTCGTCAATGTCATCGGCGCGCAGTCGACGTACACTATCGTGCAGTAATCGCTTAGCGCAGGTGCCACATGCTTCGTTCCCGACTTTTCACGGCCATATTGATTCTGATGTTGGCGACGCCGATGGTAAGCCGCGCGAGCGATACCGAGCTGACGCGCGACGTGGCCAAAGATTATGACGCGAGCCTGAGCGATTTGTTTGTGCATTTGCACCAGAATCCGGAGCTGTCCAACGTCGAGTCGAAGACGGCGGCACGCCTGGCTCGCGAGCTCGAAGCCGTGGGCTTTGACGTGACGACGGGCGTCGGTGGTCACGGCGTGGTGGCCGTCATGGAAAACGGCCCAGGTCCGGTGGTGATGCTGCGGGCCGACATGGACGGGCTACCGGTCACGGAACGCTCGGGCTTGAGCTACGCGTCGACGGCTCGACAAGTTGACGCTAACGGCGTTGAGCAGTCGGTGATGCACGCTTGCGGCCACGACGTCCACGTCACGGGACTGATCGGGGCGGCGCGCCAGCTGAACGCGCGACGCGACGACTGGGCGGGTACGCTGGTGCTGATCGGACAGCCGGCAGAAGAGATCATTTCCGGCGCTCGACAGATGATTCAGGACGGCCTGTTCGAGCGCTTTCCCAAACCGGAATACGCGCTGGCTTTTCACGTTAGTGCACAACGCACTGCCGGCCAAATCCATATCCCGGAAGGGATTGCGTACTCAAGCTCCGACAGCGTGGACATCGCGGTGCACGGCGTTGGCGCCCACGGTGCGTCGCCACACAAGGGCATCGACCCGGTGCTGGTAGCGGCGCAAATTGTGGTCAGTCTGCAGTCGGTCGTCAGCCGGACCATTAGCCCACTTGACGCGGGTGTCATTACCGTTGGATCGATTCACGGCGGCACCAAACACAACATTATCGGCGAGCGCGTCGATCTGCAGCTCACCGTTCGCTCCAACAGTTACGCGGTGCGCGAACAGTTGCTCAATGCCATCGACCGCGTGGCCGCCGGCGTCGCGCAGTCATTGGGCGTGCCGCAGGACAAGTTCCCCGAAGTGGTTCGCTCGCCGACAAAGACCACGGGGCCGACGATAAATCACGTGCCCACGGCACAGCGCGTTGACGCGGCGTTTCGCAGACACTTTGGCGACGCTCGTATGGATACCCGAGCGCGCGACGGCATGGGTGCGGAGGACTTCGCGTACTTCGTCGATCCCAAACACGGTGTCAAAGGGGTCTATTTCAGCGTTGGCGGCACGCCAGCGGACGAGGTGGCAACGGCGGCGTCACACCACTCGCCGTTGTTCAAGGTATCGCCCGCGCCGTCGGTCAAGACGGGCGCCGAAGCGATGGTTGTTGCGACGCTCGCATTGATGGCGCGCTAGCTAGCCAGGCTTGTTACCGAAACTGGCGCCTAGCCCTTGCCAGCAATCTGTGTAGTCGTCGTGGCGCTGCGGTGAATCCATCGCGAACGGAGTGGGCAGAAACCGTAAACACGACTCGAACATGAACGCCATCGTGTGATCCAGTTTTTGCGGCGCGAGATCGGCCGCGGTGGCTTTCTCAAACGCTTCGGTACTGGGTCCGTGTGGCGTCATGGCATTGTGCAGACTGCAAGCACCGGGTGCGAAGCCGCCGGGCTTGGCATCGTACTCGCCGTACACCAGACCCATGAATTCGCTCATGACGTTGCGATGAAACCACGGCGGACGAAATGTATCCTCAGCCACCAGCCAGCGCGGCGGAAAAATAACGAAATCACAGTTTGCGATCCCCGGCGCCTGCGAGAGCGATGTCAGCACCGTGAAGATTGACGGATCCGGATGATCAAAGCTGATCGAGCCCACGGTGTTGAATCGCCGCAAGTCATATTTGTACGGGGCGTAGTTGCCGTGCCAGGCCACGACGTTCAGCGGCGAACGGTTTAGCGAACAGCGGGAAAACTCGCCGACGGTTTTGAACACCAGTTCGAAGTCGCCTTCGCGATCATCAAAACGCGCAACCGGGTACAGAAAGTCCCGGGCGTTGGCCAGCCCGTTCGAGCCCAGTGGCCCAAGCTCCGGCAAGTCGAACAGCGAACCGTAGTTTTCGCACACGTAGCCGCGAGCGGCGCCACCATCAAGACTAACGCTAAATTTGATCCCGCGCGGCACCACGGCAATCTCGCCGGGCGCGACGTCGATCTGACCGGCCTCCGTGTGCAGGATCAGCGCGCCCGACTGCGGCACGAACAGCATCTCACCGTCGGCATTGCACAGAAATCGATCCGGTGCGGATTGATTCGCCGCGTAGAGCAGCACCGCCATGCCGGTACGCCCGTTGGCGTCGCCGTTGGTCGCCATGGTGCGTATTCCATCGATGAAATCGGTGTTGTCATCGGGCATCGGCAGCGGCCCCCAGCGCAGCGCCTCGGCACTCATCCGGGACGC
>JBGCFP010000063.1:0-31652 GCA_045107005.1 Gammaproteobacteria bacterium | reverse complement strand
GTCGGGTGAGCCGCTGGTCGTTCCCGTCACCCGCAGCGAGCTGGCGCAGTCAGTGGCCGGGCTCATCGGACAGATTGACACGTTGGTTCAAGGCCTGGTCGATCCGGCGCTCGGTGCACCAATGATTTACGTTACCCAGCGACTGGATTTTGGTCCCGAGGTGGTTGGCACACTGGCGACCGCATATGGCGGCGCGCACGTGCTCCCCGAGAATGCGGCGCTGGACGGCGTGCACAGCGAACTGGCGATGTTCGGCCAAAAGTCGTCAACCATTGGCTTGATCACCGAGCGACCCAATCATGGTTCAGTGCAGGCGGAAGTGGCAACGGCGGTGCCGACGTCGAGCCACGCCCCGGCCAGCCACATTTTGGTCGATCACCAGATACATCGCATCGCGGATAACCCGTTCGTCATCGGCACGGCGACCCCGAGCGAAAGCTGGGGTTATCGCGTGACGGGAAACGTGAAAGGCGTGTCGCGCAAGCACTGCGAAATATTGCGTGACGACTCGCGGATCGTGCTGCGTGATCTGAGTACCTTCGGCACTTACGTCAACGGGCGTCGGGTTGAAGGCGAAGTGGCGCTGGGCGAGGGCGACATTGTGCGCTTGGGTAATCCCGGTGTGGAGCTGAGAATCGTGCAGGAGGCGGCGGCGGATGGCGAAGCGTAAGCGTCGGCCAACTACGTTTAACCTCTCGTTCCTGGACATCATGTCCTGCGGCTTCGGCGCGGTCGTGTTGTTTTTCATGATCATTAATCACGCGACCAAAGATCACAACGAACGCATAAATCGCGATCTGATTTCTGAAACCAACCTGTTGGAAAAGCGCGTTGAGTTGGGCAAACGCAACCTGGCGGAAATTCGCAACGAACTCCAGGAAACCGACAGCGCGCGCAAAGAAACCGAAGGCAAGACGGATCTGGTGATCGAAGAGCTCGACAGCATCAGCGCCGAGCTGTCCGAACTGGATAAAACCACCATCGCGCGCAAAGAAAGCATCAACAAATTAAAGGCCGACCTGAAGTCGATTGAAGAGGAGCAGCGTCGGCTAAGCGGCAGCGTGGATGAAAGCGATAACAAAGGCGACTCGTTGCGTACCGTGCTTGGCGCGGGTGATCGTTTGTATCTGACGGGCCTGAAAGTCGGTGGCGAGCGGGTGCTGTTCCTGATCGATGCCTCTGCCAGCATGCTGGATGAGACCATTGTTAACGTTCTGCGCCGACGCAACATGAGTGATCAGGCCAAACGTGACTCGGAAAAATGGCAGCGGGTGCTTGGCAGCGTCGAGTGGCTGGTGGCCAAAATGCCTGTCGAATCGCAGTTCCAGATGTTCACGTTCAATCAGCTTGCAACGCCGACCGTCGCCGATTCGCGCGGGCGCTGGCTCAGTGCGGATGACGCGGAAGAAGTCAACAGCGCGGTCGAAGGTCTGGAAGAGGTGGTGCCCGGTCGTGGCACCAGTTTGTATCGAGCGTTTGAGGTGGTCAACGCGATGAATCCGCCGCCTGACAACATCTATTTGATTACCGACGGTTTGCCGACCATGGCCGATTCGGTCCCGGTTCTGTCCAAAGTGTCGGGTCGCAAACGCATGCGACATTTTTCCAAAGCACTCAACGTGCTGCCGTCCAACATCCCGGTCAATGTGATCCTGTTTCCGATGGAGGGGGATCCAAGAGCCGCATCCGCCTATTGGCGGCTCGTTCAACTGACCGGTGGTTCGTATATTGCGCCGGCCAGCGATTGGCCTTAAGGCAACAACCAGTGCGCATTCAATAAAATGGAACAGTCATCATGAGCCGAAGAAGACGCGAAATTGAAGGTCAAAGCCTGAGTTTTCTTGACTGCATTGCGTGCGGGTTCGGCGCGATCATTTTGCTGCTTGTGATCGTCAAAACCACCGAGCCCGTGGTGCTTGAAGCCTCCACGGTTGACTACACCGGGCGAATTCAAAAATTACAGGACGAATTGTTCGAGCTGCGCGGCGAGATCACCACTTATAACCGTGAGCTGCAGAGCGAGGTGAAGCAGCTGTCGCAAGACAAACAACGTCTGGCCAGGTTGAGCGGCGATTTGTCCGATATTGAAGGGGCTTTTAAAGCCAGCAAACAGGATTCTTCGATTGCAAACATTGTTGAGGGCCGACTGTCGAGTGCCCGACAGTCCCTGACCGAAGAAATGAAACGGCTCGAAGTGCCGAAGCGAAAACGCGAACTAAACAACTCACTGGTCGCGGGGATTCCCGTCGACAGTGAATACATCGTGTTCATTATCGACACGTCGGGCAGCATGTTTAACTACGGCTGGGACATGGTGGTGCGCAAAGTCGAAGAAACGCTTAACGTTTATCCGAGCGTCAAGGGGATCCAGGTCATGAACGACATGGGCAACTACATGTTCTCGCGCTACCGGGAACGCTGGATTCCGGATTCGCCGGCGCGGCGCAAAGCCATCGTCGACCGGTTGCGCAACTGGCAGTCGTTCAGTAACAGTTCGCCGGTTGAGGGCATCACCAAGGCCATCACATCGTTTTATTCGCCCGACAAGAAAATCAGCCTGTATGTGTTCGGCGATGAGTTTACCGGCGGGTCGATTCAGCGCGTCGTCGATCAGGTCGACCGGATCAATCGCCGTGACTCGAAGGGCAAGCGTCTGGTGCGAATCCACGGCGTTGGCTTCCCGAACATGTTCCAACAGTCGCCGCGACTGCACGTCACCGGCATCCGCTTTGCGACTCTGATGCGCATCTTATGCGAGCGTAACGAGGGCACGTTTGTTGCGCTGAATAGCTCTCGATAGCGACCTCTGAGGGCAAATGACCGGACCACTTGCGTCTTTTCCTGGACCGAGGGATACTTACGTTAACCTTCGTAGAAATGGTCTTGATCAGGCGCGCCATTTATTGCGTGCGGCGTACACCTGGTCGAACAAGTAATGGGGAGACGACATCATGTCCATCAAGAGTCTGGTAGGCGCCGGGGCGGCGCTATTGCTGACACTGAGCGGTTGTGCAACGGAGGCTCCCGCAACGGGCGCGCTCGGTAGCGCGGAAGGAAAATCCGCACAGGCGGTCGGAAGCGAGAAAGTGCGGGTTTACGACAAAAGCAAACAGGCCGACGAGAACGTGCGATGCCGAAGTTTTCGTCCGACCGGATCACATCGAAACATCACGCGATGCACGACAGCGGAGCAGCGCGAACTGGAAGAAGACGCGGGGCGTCGTACCGTTCAGGGTCGCCAGGGCCCCAACGTGTCAGTGGATCGCCCGTAGCGTCGACGAGTGTTGACCACCATAACAACCGGTGCCGAACGATTCGGCCCTGCCTCGCCGGCCACCTCAACCGGAGATTGAGAATGAACAACTTTCCAGCACATCGAGTCCGAGTCCTGACGTTTGCCGTTGCGCTAACGCTGCTCGCGCCGTTTGCTCAAGCGTATCAAGCCGACGAGGCGGTCAAGAAGCCGGTCGAAGAAGCGGCAGAAGCGCCGGCGAAAGTGACCAAGCGCGTCAAATTTGTTGCGGACAACAAGCCTACGGTCACGTTTAAACAGCGGCTCGAGGTTTACAACCGAGCTAAGCACAAAGAAGACCAGGAACGTCTGTATTGCCGGGAAGATCGGGTGACCGGATCGCATCGGAAAAAAATCCGCTGCGTCACGCAATACACGCGTAAACTGGAAGAGCAAGCCGCACGCGACTTTTTGCGTTACGCGAGAAACTGATTCAGGCACGCTTTTTGGCGGTCTGAAACGGGGTTTTGACAAGGCGGGCGGACTCGGTCTGGCCGACGCTCTCTCTTGTCGGCCTCTGGGGCGTGCGTTACTCTTCTGCCCGTACGCTCACTCGACACCAGAGACCGACTGCCATGATCGTGAATGCCCCTGAATTTTTTGGCCAAAGGGTCCGTGCTGCGACCCTGGCGCTCGCCTGCTGTGGCGCCCTCGCTGGCTGCGGCGGCGGTGGAGGAGATCTGGATGCTCCCGGCGACAGCGCGCTCAAAGTCTACAAGCACTCGTTCGATGAAGCGCCGCGCACGCTCGATCCGGCGCGTTCCGCGACGCTTTATACCAACTTTATCGTCGTCAATGCGTATGACACGCTGTATTCCTACAAGTATCTGAAGCGACCGTTTGAGCTAAAACCCAATCTTGCCACTGCGTTGCCGGAGTTCTCGGACGATGGTCTGACGCTGACCATTCGGCTGAAGCAGGGCGTACGCTTCATTGACGATGAGAGTTTCGCCGGCGGCAAAGGGCGCGAAGTGACGGCTCACGATTTCGTCTACTCGCTGAAGCGTCATTTCGATCCCGAGTCATTGTCGCAAGGTGCGTGGTTCTGGCAGAACCGAATTGTCGGGCTTGATGATTGGGGCACCGACGGCGCGGATTACACCAAAGACGTCGCCGGGCTGCGCGCTCTGGATGACCACACGGTGCAGATCAAGCTAATCAAACCTTACCCGCAAATTATCCACACGCTGGCCCAGGGGTTCGCTGCCATCGTGCCCAAGGAAGCGGTCGACCGCTATGGTCGCGAGCTGTCGGTGCGGCCGGTGGGTTCCGGCCCGTTCCGGGTGACCCGGTTTGATTCCACCCAAGCGGTTCTTGAGCGAAATGAAAATTTCCGCGAGGAGGCCGTCGACCTGACGTTCGAGGGTTTCGATCCGGCGCTGCACAGCGGGCTCGATCTGGAGAAAATTGACGGGCGCTATCCACCGTTTGTGGATCGTATTGAAATCAATTTTATCAGCGACGATTCATCCCGGGTAACGTCGCTCGCCAAAGGTGGCGAACTCGATTACGCCCGTTTGCCCAGCGCATTCTTTGATCGCTACCTCGATAGCAAAACGCCGCCCAAACTCAAGCCGCAGTATGAAGAGCGGTACAAAATGTTGACCGGCATCGAACCGGCGTTCGTTTACCACAGTTTCAACATGGCTGACCCCGAGTTTGGCTACAATCCCGACCCGCAGCGTGAGGCTCGCAACAAGGCTCTGCGTTGCGCCATGATCAAAGGGTACGACTGGGGCGAACGCAACGACCGTTTCTACGCCGGTGTTGCCAAAGTGTTCCCCGGCGCTATTCCACCGGTCATTCCTGAATTTGATCCGGCGCTGTCACTGGACAGCGTGTCGATCGACGTTGCGGCGGCCAAAAAGCTGCTCGCGGATAACGGCTGGACGGCCGACACGTTGCCGGAGATGATCTACGGCGTGTCTTCGTCTGTCCGTCAGACCCAAATGTTCGAGCAGTTTCGCGGGTTCATGCAGGCGATCGGCTATCCGCGCGAAAAAATCGTCCTGAAGCAGTACGCCACGTTTGGCGATTTGAGCCAGGACTGGAAGAACGCCCGTCTGCCGATTATCACCAAAGCCTGGGGTCTGGATTTTCCCGATGCGGAGAATACGCTGCAACTCTACTACGGGCCCAACGCATCCCCCGGTTCCAACGACACCAACTACAGGAACCCGGAGTACGATCGCCTGTATGAGCAAGCTTCGATCCTCGCACCTGGCGACGAGCGCACGGCAATCTATCGGCGCATGAATGAAATGACCATCGACGACTGTCTTTCGATGTCCGGCCTGTCGCGTACGATGATATTCCTGTGGGATAAAAACGTGATTGCGTACCCGGATCGCAACATCGTTGGAGGCTTTTGGGCCCGCTACGTCGATACCCTCCAGTAGGCACATGGGGCTGGTTGAGTATTGCCTGCGCAAACTGATCGCAGGTTTGTTTCTTGTTTTCGGCGTGACGTTGATCAGCTTTGTGCTGATGGTCTATTTCGGGCCTGATAACGTCCAGGAATTCCTGCCCAAAAACCCCACTCAGGCTGACATTGATCGCGTGCGCGCGGCCTTGCACCTGGATGATCCGTTTTTGACGCGTTACGTCGTTTACGTCAAAGAGATACTCACGCTGGACTTCGGCAGCTCGTTCTCAAGCGGGCAAAACGTTAACCGAATTCTGGCCCAAACCATTCCGATTTCACTGGCCGTGATTATCCCGGGTTTCGTACTGGGAAACCTGCTGGGACTGCTGTTTGCATTGATCGCCGCCAACTACCGCAGCAGCTGGATCGACAAGCTCATTATGGCGGGTTCGGTGGTCGGCATGAGCATTAGCTTGTTGATCGTCGTCATCGTCGCGCAGATATTGCTGTGTTCGGAATACGGATTGAACCTGTTCCCGTCACGCGGCTGGCGCATGGGCACGTTTGGGGAATACCTGCAGTACGTTACCGTGCCGACCATCGCCACTATTTTCGTTGCATTGGGTTACAACACGCGTTTTTACCGTGCGGTCCTGGTGGAGGAACTGTCGCGCGATCATGTTCGAACGGCACGGGCGTTTGGGGCGCCGCCGTCCTGGGTCATGCTCAAACATGTGCTCAAGAATGCGCTGATCCCGATCAGCACGCGCATACTTTTTTCCATTCCGCTGGTTGTCATCAGCGGCAGCTTGGTTATTGAGAGTTACTTTGGTATTCCCGGCGTTGGCAAGATTACGTTTGATGCCATTCGCGGTAACGATCAGCCCATTCTCAAAGCGGTGGTGAGTCTGACCGCCGTTTTGTTTGTGGTCACGCTGGTAGTGACCGATATCGTCTATCGGATTGTGGATCCTCGGGTGGACGTAAAGTGACGGCGACAGCAGCAACCGCGGGGCGAGGCGCCGCACCGGTCCGACGCCAGTCGCTGTGGACCAAGGCGCTGTACAAATTTCGCCGTGACCGTGCCGGTATGGCGGCGCTCGCGGTGGTCGTTGGGTTTGCGGTGATGGCGCTTGGTGCGGCGTTTGGCTGGTGGGCAGCAGACTGGAGCGATCTCAAGGGTGGCTACTACGATCCGATGTCTTCGGAGTACTGGTTCGGTACCAACGTCAACGGGCAAGACATTTTCTCCCGGGCGGTTTACAGCACGCGAACGGCGTTTGAAGTGGGCTTAATTGTGGCACTGGCGTCGACCTGTCTTGGCGCCGTGCTTGGTGGTCTCGCCGGGTTTTTCCCAGGGTCGTGGCTCGATGAAATTATTCTGTGGATCAAGGGCGTCCTCGATTCCATTCCGTTCTATCTGTTTGTTGCCGCGGTGGCGTACGCGATGCAGGGCAGCGCTTATGGCATGCACGTAGCGTTGATAGCCACATTCTGGACGACCACAGCGCGTCTTGTCCGCGGTGAAGTGATCAAGCTGCGCAAGTTCGAGTTCGTTGAAGCGGCCCGCGCTATTGGCGTGCCGGAACTGACGATTCTGCGGCGACACATCCTGCCCAATACGTTCCATATTTTGTTGGTGCAGGCGACCATTGTGTTTGTGTCGGCCATCAAGTCGGAAGTCATTCTGAGTTTTCTTGGGCTTGGTGTTAAGGATGGCGTTAGCTGGGGGCTAATGATTTCGGCCGCGGCTCAGGAAGTGCTTGCCGGGCATTTCAATAACTTCATTTGGGCCTCCGTTTTCATGTTTGTATTGGTCATGGCGTTCAATATGTTTTCCGATGCGTTGCAAGACGCGCTTGATCCGAAGAAAGTTTGATGGCCCAGTCCCCCATTCTCAGCGTGCGCGATCTGGTGGTTGAATTTGCCACTGAGCGTGGCCCGGTGCGCGCCGTAAACGGCGTGAGTTTTGATGTTTACGGCGGTGACACGGTCGGCATCGTCGGTGAATCGGGGTGCGGAAAGACCGTGACGTCGCTGGCGTTGCTCGGGCTGGTACCGTCGCCGCCCGGTCGCATTGTGAGCGGCGAGATTCGACTTGGCGACGTTGATATCGTGGGTCTTAACGATCGACAGATGCGCAAGATTCGCGGGCGCGATATCGCCATGATTTTCCAGGAGCCGATGACGGCACTCAATCCCGTGTACACCGTAGGCAGCCAAATGGGCGAGATTCTGCGTCGCCACGGTAACCTGAATCGCGCACAGGCGAGGCGCGCTGCCATCGAGCTGCTTGATACGGTCGGGATTGCGGCGCCTGCCAAGCGCATCGATGAATACCCGCACGAACTGTCCGGCGGTATGCGCCAGCGCGTGATGATCGCGATGGCACTGTCGTGCAGCCCGCGCATTCTGGTGGCGGACGAGCCGACCACCGCTCTGGACGTGACGACCCAGGCGCAGGTTATGGATCAGATCGTCAAACTGCAGTCGCAGTTCGACATGGCCGTGGTGCTCATCACCCACGATCTGGGCGTCGTGGCGCAAAGTTGTCGCCGAGTCCTGATCATGTACTGTGGCGAGGTTATCGAGGAGGCGTCGGTGGACGAGTTATTTGCCGATCCAGCTCATCCCTATACGCGTGGATTGCTGGCGTCCATTCCGCGTGTCCGCACGGAACGTCTCAGCGAACTGCCAACAATTCAGGGTCGGGTGCCCGATTTGCTCGATTTGCCGCCAGGCTGTCTGTTTGGCGCTCGCTGCGAACGCCGTAGCGAGCAGTGCGAGGCCGAGCGCCCGGCGCTGGGCAACTCCGAGGGTACGTCTCGCCAAGTGGCGTGTTTCAGGCCTCTTTCATGACCGAGCCTTTGCTAAAAGTCAGCCGCCTTGCGAAGCATTTTCCGGTGCGCGGCGGTTTGTTTGATCGAGACAAACGCGTGGTCAAAGCGGTCGACGACGTGAGTTTTGAAATTTTGCCCGGGCAGACGCTTGGTCTGGTGGGCGAATCGGGCTGCGGAAAATCCACGCTGGGTCGTGCGCTGTTGCGTTTGCATGAACCCACAGCGGGTCAGGTTTGGCTTGACGGAAAGGAAGTCACGGCGCTGGACAAACCGGCGCTGCACGCGATGCGCGCCTCGATGCAAATTATTTTCCAGGATCCCTACGCGTCGCTGTCGCCAAGGCGTACGGTTGGCGAAACGCTGTACGAGCCGCTGACACTGCACCCGATGGGCACCGACGATGAACACCGCGAACGCATTCGCGAATTGCTCGACATTGTTGGGCTCCGCGAGTCGGTGCTTGATCGATACCCACACGAATTCTCTGGTGGCCAGCGACAGCGCATTGGCATTGCTCGCGCCCTGGTACTCAACCCGAAACTTATTGTTGCGGACGAGCCGGTGTCGGCGCTTGATGTATCGGTGCAGTCGCAGGTTCTCAACCTGATCGCGACACTGCAGGAGCGTTTCGGCATTGCGTTCCTGTTTATTTCACACGATCTGGCCGTGGTTCAGCACGTCAGTCATCATGTGGGTGTGATGTATCTGGGCAAGCTCGTTGAACTGGCGCCCGCGGATACGCTGTACGCTGAACCGAAGCATCCATACACCGAAGCCTTGCTGTCTGCGGTGCCAGCGCCAGACCCGTCAGCGCAGGGCAGTCGAATCATGTTGGACGGAGATGTGCCGTCACCGATGAATGTACCGGCCGGCTGTCCGTTTCACACGCGATGTCCAAAAGCCCTCGCGCACTGCAAGACCGACGTGCCCGACGTCAGCAACGTCGGCACGAGCGCGCAACCGCACTGGGTGCGCTGTCATTTGCATACGCCGAATGGTGGCTGATTCGGCTTAACCCGTCCGGGCAAATCCGGTATTCTCAACGCCCTTTGTCGCTCTCGTGAGGGGTCGCTCAATGACCCACAATATTGGCGCTTTTATGCGCACACACTATCGGCACTTCAACGCTGCGGCGATGGTGGACGCAACCCGCGGCTATCTCGAACATCTGGACGCGGGCGGGAAAATGATGATGACACTGGCCGGCGCCATGAGCACTGCGGAACTTGGTGTATCGCTCGCGCGGATGATTCGTGAGGATAAAGTGCACGCCATTTGCTGCACTGGTGCGAACCTTGAGGAAGATCTGTTCAATCTGGTCGCGCACGATCACTACGAGCGCGTGCCCCATTATCGAGAGCTGAGCGCTGATGACGAACAGGCGCTGTTGGAAAGGTCGATGAATCGGGTCACCGACACCTGCATCCCCGAAGAGGAGGCCATGCGCGTGCTGGAATCGTTGACCCTGGATCTGTGGCAGCAGGCCGAGGTGAACGACGAGCGGTGTTTCCCCCACGAATTTTTGTACCGCTTGATTCGCAGCGGTGCACTTGCCGGCAAGGCGCAAATCGACGAAGCGGACAGCTGGGTGCTTGCGGCTTGTGAGAAGAATCTTCCGATTTTTGTGCCGGGTTTCGAAGACAGCACCATGGGCAACATGTTCGCTGCTGCCGTTATTCGCGGCGCGGTCAAACGGGTCGATACCGTGCGCTCTGGCATCGAATACATGATTGAACTGGCTGACTGGTATCGGGCGGTGAGTGCACAGCACAGCATTGGCTTCTTTCAAATTGGCGGCGGCATTGCCGGCGATTTTCCCATTTGTGTCGTGCCGATGCTCGAGCAGGACTTGCAGACGCCTACGAAACTGTGGGGCTACTTCTGCCAAATCAGCGATTCCACCACGAGCTACGGTAGCTATTCCGGCGCTGTCCCAAACGAGAAAATCACGTGGGGAAAACTGGCGGTTGATACGCCGCGGTTTGTCATCGAGTCCGACGCGACCATCGTTGCGCCGCTGATGTTCAGCGCGGTGCTGGAAGGTGGCGACGCCTTGGATCACGCATGAGTGCGAAGGACGTTGGCGGCTCGGCGGATACCGCTGCGCCGTGGACCGTGGCGGACGCACGGGCGCACTATCACATGGACGCGTGGGGCGGTGGCTTCTTTTCGGTTAATGCGCGCGGGCATGTTCAGATGCAGGTGGATCAACTGCCGCCGATCGACGTCGCCCACGTGGTCGCAGAGGTCTCACGTCGCGGCGTCGACTGCCCGGTGCTCATTCGGTTTCAGGATATTCTGGCCGCGCGGGTACACGCGCTGAACGCGGCTTTCAATCAGGCGCGTGAAGAGCTGGATTACGCTGCGCCGTTTCGCGGCGTCTATCCGATCAAAGTAAATCAAATGCACGAAGTGGTTGATGAGATTCTGCAAGCTGGCGCGCCCTACGATTTTGGGTTGGAGTGCGGCTCGAAAGCGGAACTCGTGGCGTCTGTCGCGCTGCTCGAACGCGATGAAAGCTTGTTGATCTGCAACGGCTACAAAGACGACGCCATGCTCGGGCTCATTCTTGATGCTCAGCAGCTGGGTAAGAATGTCGTGCCGGTCGTTGAGAAATTCGACGAATTCGAACGGCTGTGGGCGCTGGCGCAACGACGTGGCGCGACGCCGCGATTTGGCGTGCGCATGCGGCTGACGGCGAGCAGCGCCGGCCACTGGGCTGACAGCTCCGGCGATCGTTCGAAGTTCGGCGTTTCGGTTGGGCAGTTGGTGCGCATCGCGCAACGGCTGCAGCAAACCGGGCGGAACGAGTCCCTGATGTTGTTGCACTGTCATCTGGGTAGCCAGATTCCAGATATCATGACACTGGCTCAGGGCGTGCGCGAACTCGCGCAAGTCTACGTTCAGTTGTGTCAGGACGGTCTGCAGCCCGCGTTTCTTGATGTTGGCGGCGGGCTCGGCGTTAACTACGACGCGGGCGTGGGCGGCGCGTCGCAAACGGCCATCAACTACACGCTCAGTGAATACGCCAATACCGTGGTTAGCACTGTCGCACAGGCGTGTGCGGCGGCGGGTCAGCGCGTGCCAACGTTGATCACCGAGAGCGGACGGGCGTTGACCGCCCATCATTCGATGCTGGTGGTGCCCGCGCTGGGCGCTTACGGCCCGCGGACCGATCACGAGCGCGTTGCAACAGGCGTCGAGGACCACGCGCTGATCGACGCGCTGAGTGAAACTCTGACCTGGGTAAACGCGGATAGTAATACTAACGTGCGCGAACTGTTGGAGGCCTACCACGACGCCTGCGCGCGACGACGCGACGCAGTCGACGGCTTTCGCCTCGGGTATCTGTCACTGAGCCAAAAAGCGCAAGTCGACGCGCTGTATTTCGAAATCTGTTTGCGTATTACGGCGCTCACCGCCAGCGTGGATAAGCGCACGTTGCCCGCTGAATTGATCGCTATGGCGGAGGGGATGGTAGATCAATATCTGTGCGATTTTTCGGTGTTCCAGTCGATGCTTGATCATTGGGCCATCGGCCAGCGTTTTCCTATCGTCCCGCTGCAACGACTTAACGAGATGCCGGATCGACGTGCGGTTCTGGTCGATCTGACCTGCGATTCGGACGGCAAAATTTCGCGCTACGTGTCGTACGACGAAGAGCGCGCCTCCATCGATGTCCACGCGCTGCGCGACGGTGAACCCTACTACTTCGGTTTCTTTCTGATGGGTGCGTACCAGGACATCCTCGGTGACGCGCACAATTTGTTTGGCCAGGTCAGCGAAGTGCACGTCTACGCGGATGCCGATGAGCCTGACGGATTTTATATTGAGAAAATTCTGCCCGGCTCGCAGGTGCAGGACATGCTCGGTCAGGTGCAGTATTTCCCCAACGACCTGCAGCGGCGCTTGAGCGAGAGCGTGCGCCGCCAGGTACAGGCCAAAGCGCTGCGCGCCAAGGACGGGGCGGCGATTCTGGATCGTTACCGCGCTCTGTTTAGCGCATCGCCGTATCTGCACCATGATCACGAACAGACGACAGCGAAGGCGCACAGTGGCGCGATGAGTGGTGGCGCCAACGTGGATCAGCAGGCGTGAATACACACGTTACGATTGCCGCAGTACAGCTGTCGCCGGTCGTGGATCGAGACGCCAATCTGGCGCACGCCTTGGAGCGGGTGCGCGCGGCGGCAGAGTCTGGTGCAACCATTATCTGTCTGCCCGAACTGTTCCTGGGTCACTATTTTTGTCAGTCAGAAGACGCGCGCGAATTTGATCGCGCGGAAGCCGTGCCGGGCCCGACTACGGAGTCTTTCGAGGCTCTGGCCAAGGAGCTCGACGTCGCGATTCTCGTGTCGCTGTTCGAACGTCGTGCCGCCGGCCTGTTTCATAACACGCTGGCGGTTATCGACGGCCAGCGTGGCTACGTGGGCAAGTATCGAAAAATGCACATTCCAGACGACCCGGCGTACTACGAGAAATTTTACTTCGCGCCGGGCGATTTGGGGTTTATGGCGTTCGACGTTGCCGGCGCGCGGGTGGGCACTCTGATCTGTTGGGATCAGTGGTTTCCGGAGGCAGCGCGTTTAACGGCCCTGCGCGGCGCCCAAATTTTGTTCTACCCCACGGCCATCGGTTGGCATCCGGGCGAGAAAGCCACCCTCGGTGCGGCCCAGTTTGCGGCCTGGCAGACCATGCAGACTTCGCACGCCGTGGCCAATGGGTGTTTTGTCGTGGCGGTGAATCGTGCCGGCTTTGAGCCGGCACTGGACGGTGGCGACGGCATCGAGTTCTGGGGTCAGAGTTTTGTAGCCGCACCGGACGGGCAGATTCTGGCGCAGGCGGCACAGGGCGACGAGCAAACGCTTATCGTCTCTTTGGATCTTCAAGACATTGATGCGGCGCGCGAAGGGTGGCCGTTTCTTCGCGATCGACGTATCGACAGTTACGCTCAACTGGATCAACGCTACCTTGACGACTAACCCGCAGAACCTGCGCTGGCCGGCGGAGTGGGAGCCGCACGCCGGTACGGCAATGACCTGGCCGCACAATGCGCAAACCTGGCATCGTGGGCTTGATGCGCCGCGCCGTGCGTTGACCCACGCCGTGCGCGCGCTCGCCCGACACGAAACGGTGCATCTGCATTTTCACAGCGAAGCGCTGCTGCACGACACGTTGACCGAACTGGACTGCGCGGGCGTTGTCGGTCATGTGGTGCCCAACAACGACGCATGGTGTCGTGACCACGGTGCGCTGATCGCGCGCACGTCGCTCGGTGAGCGCATCGCCATCGACTTTGGCTACAACGCGTGGGGTGGAAAATATCCGCCCTGGGATGACGACGCGCGAGTCGCGCAGGCGATGGCAGACTATCTGGAGCTGCCTGCGCAGACCGTGCCGTGGGTCCTTGAAGGTGGTGCCATCGAAGGGAATGGACAGGGCGTGATCATGACGACGGCATCGTGCGTCCTGAACCCGAATCGAAATCCGTCGCTAACGAAGGGCGAGTTCGCTCAGCGGCTTGGCGACCTTCTGGGGACGCGAGCCGTACTGTGGTTGGGCGGTGAGATTGCTGGCGATGACACAGACGGTCACATCGACAATCTGGCGCGCTTTGTCGGCCCTGCGCACGCGCTGGTTGTGGCGCCGGAAAATCCGGTTGACGACGCCCAGCGTGCGTTGACGAAAAACGTATCGCTGCTGGAAACGCAGGCGCAGGCAATCGATATGCCGCTGCGCATTGACGTGTTGCCTTTGCCGCAGTCGTTCATTGGTCAATCCGGTCTGCCCGCCAGCTACGCCAATTTCTACATTGGCGCGCGCTGTGTGTTGATGCCGGTGTTTGCCGACCCGGCTGACGATGACGCTTGTGCCACTGTTGAATCGTGTTTTCCTGACCGCGAGTTGGTGCCTGTCGACGGCAGGGACTTGATTGTTGGCTTGGGCGCACTGCATTGTCTGACCCAACCGATTCCCAGCGGCGTGTGATCCCACGCCGATTCATCAACTGCCGGAGGTAAACGCCGTGAGCGCAATCGAAGTCTTGAGTCAAACCACCGTATTCGACGGGCAACAAACGCGCCTGACTCACCGCTCGGACTGTACGGACTCCACGATGACGCTGTCGGTGTACATGCCGCCGTGCGATCGCCCGGTTCCGGCATTGCTGTGGCTGTCGGGATTAACCTGTAGCGACGAGAATTTTTTGCAAAAAGCCGGTGCGCAGCGAGTCGCCGCCGAGCTTGGCATTGCGCTGGTGGCACCCGATACCAGTCCGCGGGGTCTGAATTTACCGGGCGAGGAAGACGGTTGGGATTTTGGTACGGGAGCCGGTTTCTACGTCAACGCAACGCAAGCCCCTTGGTCCAGCCATTACCGTATGTTTGATTACGTCACACGGGAAGTACCGGCATTGGTTCAGCAGCATTTCGCTGTCGACGGGGGCTGGTCGGTCAGTGGCCACTCGATGGGTGGTCACGGCGCGTTGGTTGCCGCACTGCGCACTGGTCAACAGTTTGCCAGTGCTTCGGCCTTCGCCCCCATCGCACAGCCCACTCAGTGTCCCTGGGGCGAGAAAGCGTTTGGCGGTTATCTGGGCGACGATCGTGAGACGTGGAAACGTTACGACACGACCGCGCTGTTGCAGTCAGCGAGCCAGGTCATGCCCATGCTCATTGACCAGGGCGGGGCCGACGAGTTTCTGGACGCGCAGTTGGGTTACCCCGCGCTGGTGGCTGCGGCGGCAGCTCATTCGGGGCGCGTGCACGTCAATCTGCGCGAAGGGTACGATCACAGTTACTATTTTATTGCGTCATTCATGGAGGCGCATCTGCGCTTCCATCATGCCGCACTGGTGGCAGTGTGAGCGCGGTTCGGGTTGCGTTTCTGGGCCTCGGCGTCATGGGCTATCCCATGGCCGGGCACCTGGTGGCGGCGGGTCACACCGTGCAGGTTTTCAATCGGACGCGCGACGTGGCGCAGCGATTTGTCACCGAGCACGACGCCGCGCTGTTTGATTCGCCCGCGCAGGCGGTAGCGGGTTGCGACGCGGTTTTCATGTGTCTGGGCAACGATGCGTCAGTGCGCGACGTCGTTCTGTCTGAAGAGGGCGTGCTGGCCGGTCTGCAGGAAGGAGCGCTGCTGGTCGATCACACCACGGCGTCTGCACTGGTCGCCAGAGAGCTCGACGCGATGTGCGCCAAACAGTCTGTCGCGTTCGTGGACGCACCGGTATCCGGCGGCGAGGTCGGTGCGCAAAACGGCGCACTGAGCATCATGGCCGGCGGAACGGATTCGGCGTATGCGCGCGCTGACGTGCTCTGGCAATGCTATGCAAAACTGGCGACGCACATCGGGCCGTCCGGTAGTGGTCAGCAGGCCAAAATGGTCAACCAGGTTTGCATCGCGGGTGTGTTACAGGGATTAAGTGAAGGCATTTCGTTGCTTGAGGCAACCGGTTTGTCCGGCGACAAGGTGTTCGCCGCCATCGGCGGTGGCGCCGCGGCGTCATGGCAAATGGAAAACCGCGCGGCCACTATGCTCAAACGCGAATTTGAGTTCGGGTTTGCCGTCGACTGGATGCGCAAGGACTTGGGACTGGCACTCGATGAAGCGGCGCGTCATCACGTCAAGCTGCCGCTGACAGAACAGGTGGACACGCGCTACGCAAACGTGCAGGCGCAAGGCGGGGCGCGTTTCGATACGTCCAGCCTGTTGTTGGCGCTGGACAAGGACAAGTAGCAGCGTCGGTCTCGAATCGGCGGCTAGTCGTGCAGCAACTCCGGTTCATCGCGGTAATAGGCTTCGACCCGTGGATCCATCACGCGACGCCACAGGGGTGTAATCCACGCCAGCACCATCATCGTCGCATACCCAGCTGGCAGCTGCGGGCTGTCGTCAATGTGCCGTAGAACCTGGTAGCGACGCGCGGGAAACTCATGATGATCGGAATGTCGCTGCACCTGGAACAGCAACATGTTGGTCAACAGATAGTTTGAATTCCACGAGTGCGTGTGATTAGTGCGCTCGTACTTTCCCTGTTCGTTACGGCGCCGACGCAACCCGTAGTGCTCGAGGTAATTTACAGTCTCGAGCGTCACAATGGCGACCGCGCTTTGCCCGAGGAAAAAGGTCAGACCTAACCCGCCAAACATGGCGAAAAAGGCGAACGCGAAAAGCGCTGACAGTGCGTAGCCACGCAGCAGCGCGTTGTGCGTGCTCAATATCGGAAGCGACTTGCGCTCCAAACGTTCGCGCTCCAGGCGCCAGGCGGCCGTCAGGTTGTAGGCGATTGCCCGCGGCAGGAAGTGATAGATCGATTGGCCGTAGCGTGCCGAAGACTGGTCGTTGGGGGTCGACACGTGCACGTGATGGCCGCGCAAATGCTCAATCTGAAAACCGGGATAACACACCAACGATAGCAGGACACTGCCCAGGCGCTGCTCAAAACGGCGCCGCTTGTGGATCAGTTCGTGCGCGGCATTTATGCTGATGGAAGTGGTAATGAGGCCGTGGGAGACGATCCAGCCAATTTGACCTGTCGTGCTCAAGCTCGTGAGCTCGCGCAGTCCGTAAGCGCCAAGCCACAAGCTGACCGCGGTCAGCGGTGCGCAGGCGTAGGTGAGGTAGCGGTAGAACGGGTCGTCGGAGAGTTGCGCAAACGCTTGGGAATCAAGATTGACCGGGTCCTTGCCGATCACCAGATCGAGCAAAGGGATCAGCGCATAGACGTAGAAAACGGTGAAAAAAGCGAAGAGCGTCGTCGCCCCAAACTGAGTTGACAGCGCGATGCCCAGCCAGGGCAGCAGGGGCGGCGTTAGAAACACCAGAAAACCATAGCGTTTGATACGCCCGGTACGTGTGGAAGTTGAATTGAACGTCAGGCGTTGATCCACGGGTGCTTACCGCTCTTGTTTTGTTGCGATAGGATAAGCTTACCTCTTTCTTTTCGATTGTCAAATTGTAGGACAATATGTCGGTAAACACTGCATTCTCTTTTACGCCAGGCGTGCCTGAGCAAATCGCGGACCACTTGCAAACGCGCATCGTTACCGGCGACATGGCCGCAGGCGAGCGCATTGCGGAAGCGCGCGTTACCGAAGCGCTGGGTGTGAGCCGCGGGCCGGTGCGCGAAGCGCTGCGCGTACTGGCGGCACGCCATCTGGTGGAAGTGATGCCGCGCCGCGGGGCGCGCGTGTCCCGCTTCGGGCCCACCGACGTACGCGGCTTGTACGACATGCAAATCGCATTGCTCACGCTGCTGGCTACCCGGGTCGCGGACGTGTTGGATGCATCGATGCTGGAGATTTTGCAGACCCATCGAGACGCGCTGCGTCGCGCCGCCGATGTGGCGGATACCCTGTCATTGCTGGACCACTCGCAGACGTTTTTGCGCGTGGCCAGTGATCTGATTGGCAACGCGTACCTGCGCGATACGCTGGATCGGATGGGTCCGGCGTTCAATCGCGCCCACTATCGCGCGCTGTCGAGCGCACCTGATCAGGCAACTGGGCTGGCTGACTTCATCGACGATCTGATTGCGGCGGTCGTGGGCCAGAATCACGACTACATTTGCGCCACCATTCGCCGCTACGGCGAGCGCCAAATGGCAGATGTGCTGTCGACGTTCCCGGACGACCAGTCGTCGCCCTAGGGAAATTCCCCTAGTTCAGAATGCGCCGGCGTGACGTCGGTTTTAAAAGGCAGGAAACGGGTGTAGATTATGACGTCCCAAACGTGCGGTACGGATGCCGCGCGTCGCATCAAGGACGAAAAGGAAAACCCATGAGCATGACGGCTATACAGCCAAGGATCAGTCAACGTAATGTCATTACGTGGCTGTGCGAAAGCCCCGTATTCGAGTCGCTCTCTGAAGCCGATATTCGACCACTGCTTTCTTCTATTCGAATTCTCAATTTCAAACCCATGGACCGCGCGATCGGTGAAGGCAAATTTTCCGCCGCGCTCTACATCGTTATCGATGGGCATTTCAAAGTGCTGCGGCCAGGCGGCGTGGTGGTGCCAATGCTCGACACCGATGATCTCGACGCGCTGTATGAATTTCGCGCTGGCGATTGCTTTGGCGAATATTCGCTGCTCGACAATCAGCCGGCGTCCGCGTCCGTGGTAGCCGCTGAAGCCTCCATGGCGATCCAGATTCCGCGCCGGGAATTCAATTCAGTGCTGATGTCCGACTATCGTATTGCCAAGACGGTCTATCATAATTTGCTGTTGTTATTGACGAGCCGACTGCGCCGAAGTTTGCACGTTTAACGGACCGTAACCGCGCAGTCCTGACCTGACCCGACCTATTCTTCGTCGTCCGATTGCGTGACGGCCCTGGTTAACACCGGCGGCGCCTTAATCGGGCGGGACAGTACCGGTACCTCGACGGGCTTGCGCGCCAGTGCCGGCGCAACGCTGTCCGCTTTGGTCTCAAATTCGGTCAGGCTATTTTTGAGCGTTTCGATCTCCTGTTCGCGCTGAGCCAGGTCCGTTTTCAAGGCTTCAATGCTGATTTCATGTTCCCGGGCAACGCGTACGTCGCGGTGTGCGCGTTCGATGTCGGCGGTCAGGGATTTTGCCGTGAGCTCGGCGCGCTCGATTTGCGCGCGCAAACGCTGCGCGGTGGCGTCCGCTTCGCTACGCACCTCGCGCATCGCATCGCGCAAAGCGAGATTGGCGCGAGCCAGCTCGTCAATCCGCCCGTCCTTGGTTTCCAACTGGCGAGCGATCGTCGCGAGCTGCTGTGCCGGCGTCTCCGCGCCTGGCGCCACATTGGTGATCTCGCCTATTGAGCCGAGGAGTTCGCCGAGCGTGGACTCTCGCTCGCTCAAACTCTGCTCGAGCTCGGCGACTTCGCCGCGCAGCGTTTCCGCCGCTTGGGCCGACTCCAGCAGCGTGTTGCGCGCTTCCTGGTCCTGCGCCGCCTGCTGGTCAGATTCGCGGAGTCTGGCCTGCAGTTGCTGATGCTCGGCGTCGATATGGCTCAGGGCTTCCCGCGCCTGCGTCAGCTGCTCCTCCAGCGTCGCCATCTCTTCGGCCACTTCCCGATGCGCGGCCTGTGCGCTTTGCCGCAGCTCTGTCTGTTCCGCCACGTCGGCGCGAGCGCGTTCCAGTTCCTCGCCCAGACGCGCGCGATCGTGCTCAATGTCGCGCAGACGGGACTGGGCGTCGCGCGCTTGTTGCTGCGCGTCTTCGAGTTCTTCACTGAGCTGATCTTTGGACTGCGCGGCCTGATCCGTGTCGGTTTCCAGTGCGGTATAGCCGTGTTGCAGCTGCGCGAGTTCAAAGAGCGCCGTGCGCTCGCGCCGCTCGGCCGCAAGCGAGAGACTCTCAGCGGCGGCGCGGGCTTGCTCGCTGCGCGCGATTTCCTGATTGAGATCGTTGACTTGGTCGGCCAGTCGATCGCGCTGCTCCTGCGCCGCCGCTCCCTCAGCCTCCAGCGCCGCCCGGATGTCGTGCAATTGATCGAGTTGAGTCGAGACGTGTGCGCGCTTCGCATCCAGTTCTTCTGTGGTTTGCTTTAGCTGGGCGTGCTCGTCGTCAAGCACGGCCAATTCTTCTCGCAGAGTCTGCGCGTCGTTCAGTTGCCGTGCCTGCCGCTCCACTTCTGCCTCGAGCACGTCGCACTGCGTTTGCCGCTCCTGCAAGGCCTTCTCAACGCTGTGCAACTGCGGTCGAAGTTCGCTCAAATCCTGCGCCAGCGCGATGGCTTCTGATTCGGCCTTGCGCAGAATCGCTGTGGTTTCGATTGCGTCGTGATCAACGGCTTCGAAGCGCACCAGGGACATTCTCAGACTGTCCAGAGCAGTCTCGTGTGAGTGCACGAAGTCTATGTCGATCGGCTCATCCAGCGCGTCAACGGGCGTGTCGAGAAGGGCACCAATCGATTCGGTCACGGCGATGAAGTCGTCCAGGTCGTCGCGCATTTGGGCCCGTTCATGACGTTCGACGGAGAGCGTTTCACGTGTCTGCGCCAGTTCATCGACACGCTGCGCCAACTCACTTTCCAGCGCCGCGGCTTGCGCCTGACGTTCCGATGATAGGGCCTTGGTCTGATCGAGATAGGTCTGGGTTTCGTCGATGGACTCGTGCAGTCTCGCCGCGTCTTCCTGCTGCGCGCGCAGCGCTTCGACCTGTTGCGCGCTCGTGGCGCGCTGTGCCGCGAGCTCATGTTCCAGCGCGACAACGGTTTGCTTGAGCTCGTCGGTTTTGGCCTTGTACAGGCGCATGCTGTCCGCGCCGTCTTTGAGTACGCGGCTCAGGCGGTTTTGTTCGGCAAGTTTGCGCTCGAGCAATTCGACATTGGCCGTTTTCTCCTGCAGCTCGATGCGCTGCTCGTTGAGCTGTTCGCCCTGGGCATCCAGAGCATCAATGCGCTCGGTTTTGCGCCGAATGTCGTTGCGGAAACTGTCCATCGTTGACTGCCATTGCGCGAGTGTTTCGCGCGTCTGCTCCAGCTCTTCGGTGTCAGTGGTCAGTTGTTCTATCTGGGCGTGCGTGTCGTCCAACGCGGCGTTTGCGGCGCGCAGTTGATCGTTTACCTGATCGTGGCGTGTAGTGAGCGCTTCGTGCTGGGCCGTTAATAAATCGTATTCGGCAATTGCCGCGTCATGTTTCTCAAGCGATTCGCTCAACTGTGCGAACAGCTGTTCATTGCGTTCATGACTGTCTGAGTGGCGCTGGCTCAATGCCGCCTCGCGATTGGTTGCCGCTTGCAGACCCATTTCCAGCGTTTGAACGATGTCAACGTGCTCTGTCAGTTCGGCGACGCTGCGCTCAAGGTCGGCGCGAAGCCCGTCTCGCTCGTCAGTATTGACGATCAGTGCATCGCGCAATGTGGTGTGCGCTGAGTCGAGTTCGTGCAACGTGTACTCACGCTCAGCCAAACGAGCGGCAAGAGCGGCGCACTGTTCCTCGCTTTGGGCCAGGCCGGCGAGCGCGCGGTCGAGCTCGGCGCGGGTGGTTTTGTGTTCTGTGCAAAGCGACGCCCACTCGGTGTCGAGCTGCTGTTTTTCGTCCTGCAGTTGCGCGTGCTCCGCGCGCAGGCGCGCGCTCGCCTCGTCTTCGTCACGCAACAACCCAATGGTTTGGTCTCGATCTTCGAGCGCCGCTTCCAGTGCGGCCGCTTCTGTGCGCCATTGTTCGCTCTTCTTGCTAGCGAGTTCCAGCTCTGACGTTGCATTGACGATGTCGGATTCGAGCTCGCCAATTTGGGTTTCGTGCGCGACGATTTGTTTGCTCAGTGCCTCGCACTGGGCATCGTGGTCATCCCGTAATGCCGTCAATTCCGCTTCTCGCCTGGCATTGGCATCGCTCATCGCCTTGGCGTGTTCATCGCGGCTGTGGCCCAGATCCTCATCCAGAGCGCGGATACGTTGCTGCGCCTCATCCAGCTGAATTTGACTGGCATCGAGTTCCGCTGCGAGGCGATCCCGATCACCGGCAAGGGACTGTTCGTTGCGCGCCTGCTCGTCGCGGCTGTGACCGAGATCGTCCTCGAGCTCACGCAGACGCTGGTGCGCGTCGCCCAATTGTGCCTGACTGGTATTGAGTTTCGCGGCCAGGCGCTCGTGATCGCCCGTCGCCGATTCGGCGTCGGTGGTCCGTGTGCTCAGGTCGGCTTCGAGTTCGGCGTTACGTTGTTCGAGGTTTGCGCGTTCGTCTTCCCACTGCTGTCGTTGCGCGTCGTGTGTCTGGCGCAGATGAGAAAAGTCGGCGTTTTGAGCATCGTTGCCGTCCAGATCGTCGACCAGCGTGGCACGGCGCGCGACGACGTCGGCCTGCGCTTGGGCAGCCGTCGGTCGAGGTCCGCGCCACAGCGAGCCCAAGCAAAGACCCAGAATGCTTGCGGCAAGCAGTATTAACGCAATGCGCGGGGTGGCCGGTGCTTCCCACCACGCTGGCTCGAGCGGGGCGCTTGCCCGCGCCGGGGCCCGCGTTGGTGCCGCCGCCAAACGTGTGCTCAAGCGCAATGTGAAGGCGTTGGGCTCGGTTTGTTCGAGGGGCGCGGCTGGCTCGGCCGTCGATGGCGGTGGAGTGAGGCTTACCATTGGCATGGCGAGCCACAGCAACGCGCCAAGCAACCCCAGAAAAACAAGTGTAATGAGCAGTCGTCGCATAGTGATTTTGTTTTGTGCGCCGCTGGCGTCCTGTGTCCCCAAGGCCACGACTTTACGCAGTTTTCCCTTCCTTTCCAAACCTTTACGGTGTTCGAGCGACCAGCACGCCCGGTCATGGATAAATATACAGTTAGCGGCTATATTTTGGCCATGATAGCCCCGGCATATCTCGAGAGACTCAATGAGGATCAGCGCGCCGCCGTCGAGCACGGCGCCGACCCTTTGCTGATTGTCGCTGGCGCGGGTACCGGCAAGACTCGCACACTGACGCATCGGGTGGCGCATCTGCTCGTCAATGGCTGCGATCCGTCACGTGTCTTGTTGCTCACATTCAGTCGGCGCGCGGCGGACGAAATGACGCGCCGAGCTCGTTCGATTGCGGGTGAAGCGATGCGCGATACGGGTCGGCACGGCGCCGTTGCGCTTCCCTGGAGCGGCACGTTTCACGCGGTGGCGCATCGCTTGTTGCGCGAATACGCCGGTGCGCTGAATCTCAATCCGGCTTTCAGCCTGATGGACCGTGGCGACTCCGCCGATCTGATTAACGTCGCGCGCCAGGAATTGAATTTGCGCCGCGACGGCAAACGATTTCCAACCAAAGACGCGTGTCTGGATATCTACTCGCGTTGCGTTAACGCGCAGCAACCCCTCGATCGCTGTCTTGAGCAATGGTTCGTGCAGCACACCGAATGGCTGGCAGTTCTGACGGATCTGTTTCGTCGCTACGTCGAACTCAAACAGGAGGCGCACGTCCTGGATTTTGATGATCTGCTGCTTTACTGGTTTCATATGTGTCAGAACGATGCGCTGGCACAGCACGTTGGGAAGCGCTTTGATCATGTGTTGATTGACGAGTATCAGGACACCAACAAACTGCAGGCCGGCATTGTTACGGCGCTCAAGCCGACCGGCGAAGGTGTAACCGCCGTCGGCGACGACGCGCAGGCGATTTACAGTTTTCGCTGTGCACGCGTCGAGAACGTGTTTGAGTTTGAAGGTCAGTTCGACACGCCGGCGCGGGTGTTGACGTTAACCCGCAACTACCGTTCGCAGCCCAATCTTCTGACGCTGTCCAACGCCTTGATGACGCACAGTGCGCGTCGCTACGACAAAGATCTGTATTCCACGCGTGATGCCGGGTCGCGTCCCGTTTACGCGCGACTTGCCGATGAGGACGCGCAGGCGCAATACGTCGCGACCGCGGTGCTCGCGCAACGGGAAAAAGGCGTCGCGCTGAAGGAGCAGGCCGTTCTGTTTCGAAATTCGCAGCATGCGCACACGCTGGAAATGGAGCTAAAGCGCCGCGACATCCCGTTCGTAAAATACGGCGGACTGCGGTTTCTCGAAGCGGGCCACGTCAAAGACTTTTTCGCATTGTTGAAATGGGCGAACAATCCGCGCGACCGAACGGCCGCATTTCGCGTGCTTCTGCTGATCCCGGGCATCGGACCGGCCCGCGCGGCCCGTTGTTGGCAGCATCTGGTGTCCACAGGCTATGACGTCGCCACGCTGGGCTCTGTCGATGTACCCAAAGGCGCGGCCGACACTTACACCAGTCTGTGCACGCTGCTCGGCGACGTGCACCGGGGACAAAGTGCCTGGCCTGCGTCAGCGCAGGACGCGCTGGACTGGTATCTGCCGAGGCTGCGCGCGCGGTTTGAGACGTCCGAGACCCGGATTCAGGATTTGCGCCACTTGTGCCATAGCGCGACACGTCACGAGCGTTGTGAGCATTTCCTGGCGACAGCGGCGCTGGACCCCCCTGGCGCCACCAGCGATCTGGCTGGTCCTCCGCTGGTTGACGATGATTATCTGATTTTGTCGACCGTGCACTCCGCGAAGGGCCAGGAATGGGACAGTGTGTACCTGTTAAATGTGGTCGACGGCACCTTCCCATCGGAATTTGCCTGCGGCGATGCACAGCTCATTGAAGAAGAACGAAGGCTAATGTACGTTGCCATGACTCGCGCCAGAAACGAGCTGCACTTGGTCCATCCCCTGCGTTTTTTCGTTACCCACCAGCCGCGCCTCGGCAGTCGGCACGTGTTCAGTGCGCCCAGCCGATTTCTGACCCCGGATTTGATCGCTCTGTGCGACGAGCGCTGGCTAGACCCCGGTTCGTCGGCCACCGCTGCACCGGTCGAGGCAGCCGCCGACCTGCCCGCGCTTGTGCGGCAAATGTGGTAGCGACGAACTGTCGGCCAAATTCGATATGCACAACGTTATTGTTCTTTGCACAGGTAACATTTGCCGCTCGCCGATGGCAGAGGCACTGTTGCGTCACAGCGCACTGGACAACGTGGCTTCTGCCGATGTTTGCGTGACGTCAGCGGGCGTTGGCGCACTGGTCGGACACAGTGCGGATGCTCACGCACTGCGGCTGATGGCCGGGCGAGGTATTGACATCGAGCAGCATCGGGCACGTTCGTTTACCGGCGCGATGGGCTTAGCCAACGATTTGATTCTGACCATGAGTACGGCCCAACGTCATCACGTTGAGAGGCGCTGGCCTTTGCTGCAGGGACGCGTGTTCACGCTGGGCCACTTTGACGATCAGGAAATCGAGGATCCCTACCGCAAGGGCGAAGGCGCCTTTCGTGAGGCTCTCGATGATATTGAAAGAGGCGTGGCGCATTGGGCACCCATCGTCGCTCGCTAACCCGCCTGGGTGGGTGGATGCTACTCGGTGCTCTGGCTGGAGCAGCGGTCGTTCTTTTGATGCTCGCGGCGGCTCGTTCGCTGGCGCCGCAGCGCTACGTTGGTTCCGTGTTGCTCTATGCGTCGCCAGTGCGCGGTGATTCCAGCCACGGTCGGCGTCGGCTACAGGTCGCTCTGAATGACCCGGATTTTCTGTCGTCGGTTGTGCAAACGGCTGAGGTGTCCACCGCATCCGCGGCGCAGCTTGCGCGCAGCGTGACACTGCGCCCATCGAGTTCCTCTGCCGCGCTGACAGAGCTGACGGCCGTGGCCAATGAACAGGACGATCTGACCGCGGCGTTAAATACCGTAGCGGTTGCATTGGTGCAGCGGCGTCGTGATATTGCGGCCAGGCAAGTGGGTTCTCGCATCGCCGATATTTCCACCGAAATGGACGCGCTGCAGGCGCGGTTAACCGCAGTAGATGCGTATCTCAAGACCGTCACTTTGCCGCCGTGGGCAAGCGCCAGCGCGACAGCTTTGGGTTCACTGGAGGCCGAACGTTTCGAGCTGGCTCTGGCGACACGTCGGGGCCAACAGAAAACGGGCGCTTTCGAGCGGCAACTGGCGGTGCTGGATGCCCGGATAGAGCAGCTGCGTCTGGGGATCGGCGGCGGCGAGCCGATTACCGCCGAGATATTTGATGCGGCTGTTTCACGCGCAGCCATTCCTGGGCAAATTGCTCATCTTCTGGAGGCCCGTGAAACGCTGCGCGGGCAACGGCTGGCCGAGGCCGATCTGCGTATCGTGCGTCCTGCCACGGTAGCTCGCGTACCACCTCCGGTTCGACGTGGTCTCTGGGCAGCCGTGTTTGGTGCCGCCATTGGCGCACTTGCCGTTCTTTTGCAGTGGGCTGGACGACCTGTGAAAAAACGCCATCGAGACGGTCCCACGCTTGAGTCGCATTTGCACGTGCGCGTGATCGGTTCCATCGCGTCGGCGCTGGTTGACTATGGCGATCGAAAAATGCGACCGCTGGCGCAAACGCACCCACAGCATTTGGCCGTGGACGGTGTGCGCAGTCTGCATCTGGCGCTGCGCGTTCTCGGCGCTCAACGCGAAACTGATGGCCCTATTGTCATGGCCAACGCGGACGAATCCCAAAACGCGGGTCACGTCCTCGCGAATCTGGCGATGTTGGCGGCTAACCGGGGTGAGCGCGTTTTGCTGATCGAGACGGACAGCGGCGACAGTGTGCTGTCGTCGTTATTCACGACGGGAACAAGCACCACGCTGTCGACGATCATGGACACCGACACGTTGAGCCGCAAAGGCAAGCCTCGCGGCGAAGGCGGGCGCATTCGTTTCGTGGTGGCCGATGACGACGACTCCCCCGATCCTCCCGTACCGGGTGCGTTTGTTCATTACTTCGATCGCGTTTACGTTCGCAGTCACTGTATCGACCGAGCCACCGCGTTGCTCAAAGCCTACGGTGGCGGCCTCGGTGTGTTGGTCGGTGGCGACGATTTGCCAATACGTCAGTGGCAGAGCGCGCGGGACGCGTGGCGTGAGTCGGATCAGCCACTGGATGGGTTAATCCATTGCGGTCATCGCATTGAAGAGCGTCTTTACGCCGACGTTTGACAATAGCGCGCTCTCGAGCCGCCATTTCTGTCGGATACGTTTACATTTCCATTCTCGCGCGTATCGGGCGACGCGCGACATTTCCGAATATCGTCATCACGATCAGACGATTAGCAAAACTGGCACAGTGCTTGCTTTGTATCTTGGTCAAGAGACGCACGGTTTCGGACAAGCTCTTCAAGAATAATAAGAACAACGAATAAGAAAGCGAGTGCCATGACGCTCGCCGTGATCAAGACCCGCCGCCAGGCGGGTTTTTTTTTAGCCCAAAAGTCCGAGGCGATGTTTGCGCTGTACCAAGTCGTCAAGCGCCGCGTCGTCCAGCAACGACGCCAGATTATGTCCGGGGAATTCACGCGCCCAGCGATACAGGGTTTGCGCTTTGGTCAAATCACCCTGAATCAGCGAGGGCTCACGACATACGGCATCAAGCGCCGCCACGATGTCTGTGCTCACGCCTTGATACAGCCCGGCCAGCGAATCCATGATGTTTGCGCCGGGACGGTGGCCGGCCTGAAACCACGCCATGGCGTTGAACTGAATTTTGCGCGAGCGCGGGTAGAACGAGCACATCAGATTCCAGTCGTCCCCGTCCTTATTTTGGTCACCGGCACTGCGGAAATCGGAGCGCAGTATCAGTGCGGGAATGTCGAGCATCTTGGCGAGCATGAATTCCACCACGGTGCCCGAATCAAGATCGTCTCCGTCAAAATTAAACAACGCCAGGTCGCAGCGCATGACCTGATACAGGTCTTGATTGCGAATGTTCACGGCGCGATTGGAACTCTGCTCGAGATTTTGCGGCAGTACGCAGGCATAGCGTCCGTCGGATGTGGCTTCGATGTGCTGGGCGAGCAGTGCATTACCGGCCAGATCCTTGTGATCGAAAATGTCACCGGCAAAATAGATGTGCAGCGTGGTATCCATTTCCATCTTAGTCCGTACCAAAATAACGATCGCCGAAATCGCCCAGGCCGGGTCTGATGTATTTGTTCTCGTCGAGCTCGCGATCGACCGCGGCGGTGACAATGGTGACGTCCTCGTGACGCTTTTGCATGCGCTCGATACCTTCGGGCGCGGCGACTACGCAGACGGCGTAAATATCACGTCCGCCCGCGGCTTTCACCGCGCTGATCGTATCGTCCATCGAACCGCCGGTTGCGAGCATGGGGTCGATCACGCAGACGCGCGCCGCGGCGAGATCCGCGGGGAGCTTGCAGTAGTACTCGGTGGCTTTGGCTGTCGCTTCGTCGCGCTCCATACCCACGAATCCGACGCGGGCGTTGGGGATCAGTTCCATGCCGGCGAACAACATTGCCAGACCGGCGCGCAGGACGGGCACAAACACCACGGGTTGCTCGCAGCGGTGTCCGTCCACCGATTCGAGCGGCGTCTCGACGCGCGCATCCCGCTGGGGAAGGGCACGCGTGGCTTCGAGCACCAGCATGCGTGCGATGCGCTGGGAATGCCGCCGGAAATCGGGCATGACGGTGGTGCGGTCGCGCAGTGCCAGCAGGGATTCATCGGCAAGCGGATGGACAAGTTGAATTAGCTGACTCATTGTTTTTCCTTCCTTAACCAACCCACAGGATGGATACGATGCAGCCGGTCATTTGCGTTGCCAGTGTGCCCGCCAGCACCGCACGCAAGCCAAATCGCGCAATATCGGGACGACGTTCCGGCGCCATACCGCCAATCCCGCCAATCATGATCGCAATCGAGCTGAAATTCGCGAAGCCGCACAGCGCGTAGGACGCGATCACCGCCGAGCGCGGCGACAGGGACTGCGCGGTGATTTGATTGCCAAGTTCCACGTAAGCCACGAATTCGTTGGCAACGGTCTTGATGCCGATGAGTGAGCCGACTTGTTGCGCTTCCGCCCACGGGATACCCATGAGCCAGGCGAACGGTGCAAGTATCAACCCGAAAATTTGCTCGAGCGACAACGTTTCCACACCGAAAAACCCGCCAACCCAGCCGATCAGCGCGTTGAGCATCGCGACAATGGTCACGAATGCAATCAGCAGCGCACCAATATTCGCCGCCAGACGCAGAGCGGCGAGGGCGCCTTCCGCCGCGGCGTCGATGGCGTTGACCGTCGTGCGCTCAACGTTCATTGACGTATCGCCGAGTGTGAGTGGCGTGTCGTCCTCAGGGACCATGATTTTGGCGATCATGAGTGCGGCGGGCGCCGACATCAGACTTGCGGTGATCAGGTGGCCGGCGAAATCGGTTCCCAGCATCTGCGTGTACGCCAGCATGACCGAACCGGCTACGGTCGCCATGCCGACGGCCATGAGTGAAAACAGCTCGGACTGCGTCATGCGTGCCACGTAAGGTTTAACCAGCAGCGGGGCTTCTGTCTGACCAACAAAAATGTTCGCCGCAGCGGCCAGGCTTTCCACACCTGACAGGCCCATGGCGCGCGACAGGAGTTTTGCGACCTGGCGGACGAGAAACTGAGCGATGCCCCAGTGATAGAGCACCTGGAATAACGCGCCGAGCACGATGATGCCGGGGAGCACATTGAGCACGAACGAAAACCCGGTGTCCATCAACGGGCCGAACATGAATCGCGAACCCTCCTCGACGAAGCCCAACAGTCGATTTACGCCGTTGCTCATGCCGATGAAAAAGCCCTGGCCGATCTTCGTCACGAGCAACAAAATGCCAATGGCAAACTGCAGGCCAACGCCCCACAGGACAACGCGCACCGGGAACTGGCGCCGATTGGTGGAAAACAGCCAGGCAATGGCAAGCAGTACGACAAGCCCGAACGCCGCGATAAGCCGGGAAGCCAAATAGTCCAAAATAGTCCCTTTACCGTTCTTGTTATGCGCCCGCAGCGGACACTACCAGTATTACCTCGTACGGTCACTTGGCCGTCACAGGCGGCGCTGCCACTGACTCGCGCGGGCTGGTAAACTTCAAGGTTCTGTTTTCATGGAGTCGCCGTCATCTTCCCACTGCCAAGACAGATCTGGATCGGTGCAGCGCTGGCCCTCGGCGCCGGCGGTTGCGCGCCCGTGGCTTCCGCGCCACCGCCGCCCGCCGCCGCGTCGTTGATGGACATTGCACTGGATGAGGCGCGCTCGGACCCCGCGCGCTTGCAAGCCTTCATGCGGGAATTTCCCAAAGGCGGCGATATCCACCATCACCTGATTGGCGCGCCGACGCCGCAGATGCTGATTGAGATTGGGGCTGAGCGCAGGTTTTGCCTGCAGCGTAAGACTCTCGAGGCCATCCCCGGACCGTGCATGCACGGCAGTCTGTCCTTCGAGCGAGTGCTGACGGATCCCGATTTGCGCGGTGCGCTGGAGGCGAAGTGGTCCATGCGCGGTTTTGGGGCGGGCGACGCGCGGGCGCCGGACCATTTTTTCGGTATTTTTCCTCAGATCTGGTCGGTCGTGGACGACCGTGGTTTGCTGCTGGCCCGTCTCAAGCAGGACGCCGCGGCCGAGAATCTCGGCTACCTGGAAACCCAGCTGCAAACGCCAGCACCCACCGAGGCTCTGCGCGCGCTCGCGATGGGGTTACCACCCACTGACGATGTCATGGCGCTGCGCGCAGCGCTTAGCGCTCGCACTGAATTTGAACCACTGGTAAGGCAAGCCATAGCGACGATCGATGCTTACGACGCGACGTCTGCAGAGGCTTTGGGCTGCGCCACGACCACGCCGAAGGCGGGCTGCCGCGTGGCTCATCGCTATCAGTATTACGCGCTGCGAATTTTGCCAACGCCAATGGTGCTGGCCGACATGATTTTGGCGTTTGAAGTCGCGCATCGCGCCCCACAAGTGGTCGGCGTGAACGTCGTGGGTTTTGAGGGCGATGCCAATGCACTGCGTCACTACGGTATCCACATGCGGGCGCTGGCCGCCCTGGGCCAGCTTTTTCCCGAAGTGCCAATATCGCTGCACGCGGGTGAGATCACGGCGCGCGAGGCAGACGAAGAGGCGCTGAAAACCCACGTGCCTGATGCCCTGTACGTGGCCGGCGCCAAGCGCATCGGGCACGGTAATTCCATTGCCCAGAGCGCGAATCGCGACGCGTTACTCGAAGACCTGGCGTTCACGGCTACGACCGTTGAAGTGTCGCTGACCAGCAATGAGTTGCTGCTCGGGCGCGTTGGCGATGAGCACCATCTGCCGCTGCTGCTCGACGCTGGCGTACCGGTAACGCTAAATACCGACGACGCCGGAATTTTTGTGACGACGCTCAGCCGCGAATACGCGCTCGCTGCCACGCGCTATCCGTCGCTGACTTACGCTGATTTTCAGTCGCTGTCACGCCAGGCCTTGATTGCGGCGTTCATCGAAGGCAGCGGCATCTGGGATGAAGGGAATCGCGGCCAGCGCGTCGCAGCGTGTCGCGATTTTGGCGCTGCGAGCTGTCGGTCGCTGATCGCGAGTAGCCCGCGAGCTGCGCTGCAGGTCGACCTTGAGCAGCGGTTTAAGACCTTCGAACAACGCTGGCTGCAACAGCTTGCCGCTGCCAACTGACGTGGCCACCGTGTTCAGTATCAACAGACAACGTTTTCTCGGAGCGCTGGTCATCGCCATACTGGCGACGACTACCTTGCCGGGGTGCGCCGACGAACTCTATCGAGGCTTGCACAAAGCACCGTTTTCGCCCGAGCGAGTTGGCACGCTGAAAGACAGGAAACTGCTCGAAGTCAGCGGCATCGCGCCGTCACGGCGACGCCCCGGTTTGCTCTGGGTGCACAACGATAGCGGGTCGAAACCCACCGT
>JBGCFP010000062.1:0-20952 GCA_045107005.1 Gammaproteobacteria bacterium | reverse complement strand
GACATAGCGGTCAATTAGACACGCAACTCAGACACGTCAATCCAATTTCGGTGGCTCCCCTACGCAACCATTGGCTGGGCGATAACTCGGCGTAGTAATCCGGATCATTCAGCGCCGCGACCTTGATGATGCGTTCGCCGTTCCAAATCCGGACCGCCAAACGCAAGATCAGGGCGCTGTCTATCCCATCCGGCACGCCAAGGCAGAACGCCTACCTCGTGCGTTGGAACCGAACGGTTCGACCGGAATGGCTCGATCAGCACCTGTTTGACTCAATCGAACATGCGTAGCAAACGCCAACAGAATGGTTATGGCGTTACAATCATGAAAGAGCGTTTATGGCATTGGCAGGCATCACGCCAAATCAGAAGCTGGCGCAAGTCGCTGAGTCTCCACTCGCAGTGGTGATTGAAAATGGGGGATTACGATCGTCGACTACACAGTTGAGTAGCCCTCTTCTTACGACACCGCGAGGGTCGTAAAACACCCTGTGCAGCACGAGCGTGCGGTCATGCTCACCCACGTGTGCTCCGGCTCCAATTTCACTAAAATACTCTTCGACATAGATCTTGAGCGAGGCAATGACGTGATCTACGCCCTGCTCCACACTCACCCAAGCATCTTTCGCGAGCGTTGCCATTCGAACTCAGCGGTCGAAGCATGGATCAGGATGATCGCCAATGCACGGTTTCACGTCGGCCAAGAAGAGCCATGGAGCCTCCCAAGACTCAACATATTTTAGACAGTCGCATGTTAGAATTTGGCATCCCCCGTTCCGCCAGAAAATCCTCGACGCGTTCATCAGTTGGCTCCGGGGTATTTTGGTTTCCAAAGGGGAGATCAACGTATGCCCGCCAAGGTAATGGACACGGGCAAGCGCCACCGAATTCGTGAAGCAGGACGGTGGCAGCCTTACTGAGGGCATCGTGGCGCCGTAACCAACGGTAGTTAATGTCGAATGGACGACCACCCACCGCAATCAGAGCCTTTTTAATGGCCTTGGTTTTGACCATGTATTATTGTGATCGGGGTCCGGTCATCGTAACCTGACTTACGATAAAGTTCGTGGGCGCGCCGCTGAGCATTTTCTTCTGACAAACAGCGGCACGCGGCAAGACCCATCGTAAAATAAAGAATGCCCAAGCAAATCGATGTGTTTCCATGCGCGCCCAGTGCGCGCAACTTCCGACGGCACGGACAGAATACATGCAAAAGAACAACAAAAATGACACAACCTTGGTGTCTCCGAAGATGCTGCACTATATCGCGCGCACACTTCGCGACCGAGACATAGACATAACCAAAGATGTGGTCTGGCGCGCGTACTGCCCTAAGGGTAAGATCGATATCAGGTGGCGGCCAACGTTTCGCACGATGAAAGCCATGATCGAGCGCGCCCTGGAGGTTAGCGGGGACGAAGATCTGGGGCTCGACGTTGGTCAACACATCACCTTCGGTTCGTTTGGCCTGCTAATCCCGGCGCTCCTTACCAGCAAGACACTGGTCGAAGCACTTTCAGTTGGGCTGAAGTACCAAATACTGACCGGAGCGCTGTTGTCCTACAGACGCGGCGTAACCTTGGATGGTCACATTTTCCTCGGCCTTAGGTCGCGCTTCACCGACGCATCGATCCATCGCTTCCTGGTGCAACTGGAGATGAGTGCTTTCGTGAACGTCGCGCAATTTCTATCCCCGATCCCTCAACCTTTTTTGAAAATTGAAACGTCGTTCGAACCAACCGACATAGCCAAACAGTGTCGCCGTTGGTGCTCTCCCATAGTCGTCACTCGTTCGTCAAATCGCATGTTGTTAAAATCGGAGATGCTTACACACCGCCTTGCGACGAAAGATTCTTATGTCCACGCGGAGGTCTGTACAGAACTTGATTCGATTCTCATCAAGGAAACCGCCGCACGGGACCTCGTACACAAGGTCGAGGCCATTTTCATGCAAGCGCTGCCCGAGACTCAAACAGCGGCACATGTTGCGGCAGAACTCGGCCTCAGCCCACGCAGCCTGCGCAGGAAGCTAGCCGAATCAAACACGAACTATCGCGAGCTCATTAATCGTGTCAGGTTGGATCGCGCACGCCAGAGAATGGAAGAAGGCTTACTGTCGCAGACCGAAATCGCGTTGGAAGTTGGCTTTGAGGACCCTCGCAGCTTGCGCCGTTTGCTCAAAGCAAGACCATCCAATTGAGGGTACTTAAGCGCTATCTGACGTAAGATCAAAGCGCAACACAATCGGCCAGGCTGCGAGTTGGTCTGAATATAGTTCAGCTCGGGTCCCAGTCCGGCGGCATAACAAGCGTCAGAAATTTGTTCTTCCAACCGCGCCTGCGACGTATATCCCTGACCAGCATGGGAATCTCATGCATGCCAATGCGTAGAGGATTGCTGCTGCTTACAGGGTGCGATATCCCGAAACGTACAGGTTCAACCTCTGGCTCATGCGTACCAAAGAGGCGATCCCAAATCAGAAAAATACCAGCGTAGTTCTTATCAATGTACTGCGAGTTGCGCCCGTGATGTACACGATGAACGGATGGCGAACTGAAAAAGCGGTCAAACCATCCGAGTTTGCCGATACGTTGCGTATGCACCCAAATCATGTAGGTAAACACAACAACCATGCAACCCAGTACCTGCGGTCCGGAGAAGCCGATCAGCACAAGCGGCGCGAAAAACAGCACGATACTGAAGTCAATCAACCAGAAAATGCGCAGCGATGTGCTGAGGTCGTACTCTTCGGAGGAATGATGCACGCTGTGCAGCGCCCAGAAAAGGCGGACCCGATGTTCAGCGCGGTGCATCCAGTAGTACGTGAAGTCGGCAGCCAGCAAACACAGCACCCAGGACCAGGCCGTGATCGGAATATCGACCAACGCGAACGGTTCCAGCAACGCGAAGACACTGACGACGACCAGCGCGTAGGCTGTGTTGTACAACAAAAGTGCAACAAGCTGGAACGACAGATTCGCAAGCGGTTCCGACAGCGCGCGACGCTTGCGGCGCGCAATGTCAGACACCAGCTCAAGAAGAATCAACACAACAAACCCCAATCCGATCAAATCGACCGTATCGAAAATGGCGCCAAAACTCTCGATCCTGGACAACATATCGTCAATCGAACCCGTCGATCGCAGCGTCTCCGAGTTTGCATTCGTCGTCATGAACCTCCTCCGAAGGCGACTATTTTGTTATTCATCATGTTTGCCAAAGACATGTCGTCCGCGATGATGTAACCGTGCCTGAACATCGCGCATGGAATCATCGCGGTGCCCGCGTAAGAAACCAACCAATTCGGCGCAGCACACGCAGGACATCGACATGCATCAAGTACAAAACCGGGACCAGAAACAGCGTAATCACCGTGGCGAAAAGAATGCCAAAACTCAGCGAGACCGCCATGGGCACAACGAACTGCGCCTGTACGCTGGTCTCGAATACTATCGGGAGTAATCCGAATGCGGTGGTCAGCGACGTCAAAACAATGGCCCGAAAGCGCGCTACGCCGGACTGCACAACCGCCTCAATCACGTTCGTGCCCTGGCGTCGCGCCGTATTGATAAAGTCGAGCATAATAAGGCTATCGTTGACGACAACGCCGGCCAGCGCGATGAGTCCAAAGATCGAGAAAATGCTGATCGCTTTGCCGGTCACAATATGTCCAACAACCGCTCCGACGAGACCAAACGGAATGACCGACATAATCAAAAGCGGTTGTGTGTAGGACTTCAGTGGAATTGCAATCAAGCTGTAAATCAGCAAGATCGCCGCGATCGAAGCTACCTTGAACACACGTAGCACTTCCTTTTCCTGCTCACTTGAACCCTGCCGGCGCGCTGAAACCGTCGGGTAGCGCGCCAGCAGTTGGGGCATGAAATCGGCCTGCAGCGCCGCCACTATTTTGCCGGGCTCGGCCACTTGCAGATCAGCATTGGCCCAAACGCTGATGGTGCGGCGCCGCTCCACGCGATTGATGCTTGAAAATGCCTGTGCGAACTCGATTCCGGCGACCGACTCGAACGGCACGCGCTCCCCACCGGGCGTCTGAATTTGCATGCTGCGAAGATCGGTCACGCTGCGTCGCTCACTGCGCGGATAGCGCACGACCACGTTCACCTCGTCGCGCCCGCGCTGGATACGCTGCGCCTCTTCGCCATAGAACGCCTCTCGCACCTGTCGAGCCAGTGCGGCCAGTGAGATTCCAAGCGCCTGCCCCTCGGGCTTGATGGTCAAGCGAATCTCTTCGCCGCCGCTGTTGGCGTCGCTGGTCACGTCGTACACGCCATCGTACTGGGCCAGCCGAGCGACCAGCGCCTGCGCAGCAGCCAGCAGCTCGGTCTCATTGTCGCCGGACAGACCAATACTTATCGGCGGTCCGCCGCCAAGGTTAGTCGCATCCGAGAAGCTGATGCGACGCACACCCGGCAGATCCGGCAGGTGTGCACGCCACAATTCAGAAACCTGCTGATTGTCCAGCGGACGATCCTCGACTATCGGCAACTCAACGATGATGGCGCCATCGGAATTACCCAGCGTGAACGTCGCCACGTGGCGCACGGGCTCAATCGCTGCAGCGTGTTCGCGCATATACGCACTCACGCTCTCGTACAAAGCGTCCTCGGCGGCGTCGAGCACCTGGGAACGCTGTTCCGGCGCCGTGCCAGCCTGCATCTGCAGATCCAGGCGCACATAGTCGCCTGGCACTTGGGGAAACAGTGCCACGCGCGGCTGGCCGCTGTTAATCAAACCCATCGTGACGATCAGAAGCGCCGCGAACACGGCTAATGTCAAACCCCGGGCGTGTATGGCACGTACCAGCAGCGGTCGATAAACACGTCTGACGAACCACTGCAATCGGCTCTGCGCACCGGCCTGACAGCGAAGCAGGAGGCGGTACGGCCAACGCCACCAGGTTGACTCGCCTCGCGCAGCTTGGGCGATGGCATCATCGGTCGACAAAAAACGGTCGTTTGCCAGATGCGCGGGAAGAATCAGCTTGGATTCGATCAACGAAAAGATCAGACAAAGGATGACAACAACGGATATGGCTTCAAGATAAGGGGCAAACAGGCCATCGACGAACAACAGTGGTACAAACGCGGCAATGGTTGTCAGGACGCCGAACGTCGCCGTGGTCGCTACACGTCGAGCCCCGCGCACCACGTTTTCAAGCGTGTGCCCCGTGGCATCAACCTCGGAGTAAATGCTCTCACCAATGATAATCGCATCGTCCACAACGATGCCAAGTACCAGAATGAATCCGAACAAGCTGATGATGTTAACGGTCACCGGCCACGGGCCGACCGGCATTAGGGTCAACGCGCCAAGGAAGGCGAAAGGGATACCAACGATAACCCAAAAAGCAACGCGCAAGCGCAGGAACAACGTCAGAACTAGAAAGACGAGGATCGCGCCATGCAACATGTTTTTTGTCATCATGTCGAGGCGGCCCTGCAAATAGAGCGCGCGCTCAACCCAAACATCCAGGGTGACGCCATCAGGCAGCGTCGCCCGCTGCTGCTCGACGACGGCTTTCACGACCGCGGATGTTGCCAGCTCGTTCTGCTGGCCGCCGGCAAGAATGCGAAGCGTGGATGCGGGCTGTCGATTAAAGCGGCTGAAGCCGTCGGTTTCCACAAACCCGTCCGTGATCGTGGCAATGTCGCCGAGCGTCAGACGCGTGCCATCGGCGTAGGAGCGCAGCACCAGGTCGGCGAACTCATGCCCGCGATAAACCTGTCCAGCGGTGCGCAACAGAATATCGCCAGAAGACGTGGCCAGCATGCCACCCGGCAAATCGACAGAAGCCTCCTGAATCGCACTGGAGATTTCACGGATCGAAAGGCCGTATTCACGCAGCGTCGCCTCGGACACCTCGATCCTGATTTCGTAGTTGCGCTGCCCCAGGATTTCTACGTTGTTGACCTCCGGCAGCGCTATCAGCTTGTCACGCAAATCCTCCGCCAGCTCCTTGCGTACAAATTCGTCGAAGTCGCCATACAAAGCAACAAAGAGGACAGGCACGACCTCTTCTTGCTTGTACACGACCGGCCGCTCCGCTTCGGCCGGAAACGTGATGATCGAGTCCACGCGTGTCTTGATGTCCGCGACTACCTGGTCAATGTCTGCGTCGCGGCTGACCTCTACGGAGACGACACCAAGGCCCTCGTAAGCGGTCGAAGTCAAACGCTTGATACCCACGGCATCCTGCACCGCTTCTTCTACCCGACGTACGACGCCCGCCTCAACTTCCGGCGGCGAAGCACCGGGATACGGCACGCGAACATCGACCACATTGAGTTCAAAATCGGGCGTCGTCTGTTTGCGAACGTTGACGGCCGAGGCGATGCCCGCCACCGCGATCAACAGCAACAAAAGATTCGCGGCCACCGGGTTACACGCGAACCAGGCAATCAGCCCCTTGGTCTCCGCGCCCGTGTTGCTCATGGCGTCGGTCTGCCAGCTCCGCTGGCCTCCGACAGCGAGCCATCGAGCTGAAGGAAATTCGGCGGCGACGGGCGAGAATCGTGATCGGCCAACTGTTTTGCGAACGGATTGTCCACAACCGCGACGCGAACTTTGCGCCCGTTGACCGGGGTTTCCAGTGTCGTTAAAACGAGCCGACGCTGCTCTAACGCGTCGGCGCGCACATAGACACGCTGCGCGTCCGCTCGAATTACCGGCACATCCTGCAGACGGAGCCGATGCTCTTCATCCACGAACACCAGCCGTCCGTTGCCGCGCATGGCCTGCCGCGGGAATACCATGACGTCGCGCATGTACCGCCCCGGAATCTCGGCGCTTACAAAGGTACCGATCGGCAGCGGCGCCTGTTGACCGAAGGGTTGCTGTTGATAGGGATCAAGCACCTCGACAACGACAAACGTGGTTCGGTTGCCGGTGTCCACCACACCCTCGGTCCGTACTATCCGTCCACCCCAGGCAGCGTCCATCCCCCGATATCGCCCCGTCAGACGAACCGGCCTGGCGTCTGTGGCGCTCAACTGCCCGGTCTTCGGCAAATCAACAAACTTCAAATCTTCCTGGCCCAGGGCCAACCGAACCTCGACGCGATCGCTGCTAAAGACGCTACCGATAGAGGTTCCGCGCGACACGAATTGACCGGGGGCAACCTCACGCAAGCGCACAACGCCATCGTACGGCATTCGGACTTGCGTCTTGGCCAGGTTGGTCTGCGCGCGGGCGTACGCGGCACGTGCAGATGCCAAGGCCGACCGCGCCGCAGCCAGATCAAGCTTGCTGCGGTAGCTGCCGGCACCTAACCGGGCGATCCCGTCGTACTCCAGCTGTCGCTGATTGAGCACCGCTCGGGCCTCGTCGCGCTCGACGATATACATTGCGGGGTCAATCTTCACCAACACGTGTCCCTCGAGTAGAGTACTGCCGGCAACAAACTCGTCCGACACGCTGACGAGAGCGCCACTGACCTCCGTAACGATTTGCGTCTCGAAGGCCGGTTGCACGTTACCCTGGCCGGATACCATGAAGCGCACGGCCTGCGGTGCGAGATCAACTACCTCTACCAGCGGAACAAAAACTTCCTGCGGAGCCGGCTCTGGAACGCGTTTGTTTATGGTCAGAAAGTACGCCAGACCAGCGGCACACCCGAGCACCACGATGATAGGAAGAAAGCCCGAAGACGCTGCTTGTTTGGTTGTTGGCATACGAGACTCGATAGCTAGTTCTGGTTAGGACTGTGGCGGCGGGCTCGTCGCGGCGCGGTTTCTGTTGTGCGCAGAGCCAGCGCTCGCATACCACCAAAATTGAAAAACAGATTGGCGAAAACCACGAGAAAACCTGCGATCTGTACGCTGACGCCAAGCCCGACAAGGGCGCGCAATACCAGCGCACCAATGGCCATGGAAACCAGGTAGACCAGCAAGAAACCGAACAGCAGGCGCCAGTGAAATCCTGTTCGAAACGTAATTAACATGTGCATGCACAGATTAAACGCGACCCCCGCCGAGTAACCGACGGCATAGGCACCAACGGCCGGCAACAGTGGCAGCATCAGCAGATACAGCCCGTAGTAAATCGCGGTCGAGATGGCACCGGTCATGCAGAAACGGGCGAATTGCCGGCAGCGTTTCCCACGATCGAGTCGCGCAACATCAGCGGTGCTGTCTGGCGTACTGGGCGGGCGCAACTCGCTCATGTCGCAGGGCCTTGCGTCGGTCGCCCAACGACCGCCAGCGCCGCAGCGCTCACCCAAAGTGTGATCCACGTTGGTAGCGACAGCCCGGCAAAAACAACACTAATACCGGCAAGCAGGCGCAGGCCAATCAGCCAAGCGCGCCGCAGCCAGGCAGTCGCACCGGGCGCGACCGGGCGCATAGCAAACAGGACACTCGACACAATAAACACAGCCAGCACGCCGCAAAGCGGGGGCGACAGTGCCGCGGTCGCCAGCCCGGCAGTCACAACAAGCCCCATCCCGACAAGACCCGCGCGCACCAGAGCGATGCGACCCGCGCTGACCGGGTGGGTGTCGTCCCTGCGCTGATGGCCTGGCGCCTCAAGACCCGCGATCGCGGCAAAAAGAGCGACGCCCGAAGCGGCCAGGCAAAAACCGATCAACGCCGCCAGCAGTATGAACGCAGAACGTTTTGAAGCCGTCTGCGTGAACAGCGCCCACGGCAACAGAACAAGAAGGTTCCACAGCCACCGGTCAATGCCCAGCGCTCTGAACCAGTCGCCGACTGTTGCCGTGGCACCGGCAAATTGAGCGGCGACGCTCACACCCGCCCGCCCCGCCACCCGCAGGCCTTCTTCACCCACGGTCCACGCGGCAGCGGCCCGTAACCACACTGCACGATCGGCAGCCGAGTCGCCGACGTAGACAAAACCACCCGCTCCGTAGCGTTCCACAAGAAACTGGCTCTTCGCGGGACCCTTCAAATTGTGGGCTTCGGTACTGGCGAAAACATCGTCGAACAATTGCAGATGGGCCTGCACTGCGTGCGCCACGCGCTCATTGGCGGCGGTCACCAGAACCAGCCTTCGCCCACGCGCCCGCTCGTCGCGCAAACGCTCAATAAGCGGCGTGTTAAAAGGCAAGGTCGCAACATCCAGTGAGCCGCGCTGGAGCATTCGCGCTTTGAAGGCGGCGCGGCCCTTGCGCAACGACGCAAGAGCGCCAAGTGTCGCGCCAGGTGCGCGGAAGAATGACCGTGCTGCGCTTTCGACGAGGGCGTCGGTGAATATCAACGTGCCGTCCAGATCAACGCACAGCGGTAGCTCAGAGTGATCGTTCACGTGCCGCCTCCGTGCTCGTCCTGCGCGAATAAAACCAGCGGCCACAGTCGCACCGTGCCGTCCATCGAGGCTGACATCACAGTCGCCCCATCGCGGCTGAAGGCAACCGCAGTAACCGGATGTTCGTGCAGATCGCGGCGCGGTGCTGTTGGCGCGGCAGCGGCTGGCCAGACACGCACCGACCCACCCCATGCGCCCGTTGCCAGCGAGCGACCGTCCGGACTGAACGCCGCGCGCCAAATCGACTCGTCCTGTCCGTCCAGCACCGCCAGGGCCAGAGCGCTGGTCAATGACCACAGTCGCGCCGTGCCGTCTCGCGATGCGGTCAGCAGACGTTCGCCGTCGGGGCTGAAGGCGGCCGCCCAGACCGTCTGTGTATGGCCACGGAACACACGGCCGCGCCCGGAATGCTGCCACGGCCAAAGTCGCGCTGTTCCGTCGTCACCGGTGCTCAGTAGCCATTGTCCATCTGGGCTGAACTGCGCACTCAAAACAGGACCGTCGTGGCCGTGGAGCGTCGCCGCTGGCGCACCACCGGTGGTGCGCCACGCTCGAACGATGCCATCCACGGAGCCGGAGACAATATGTTTGCCGTCCGGCGCAAACCGGACCGATGTCACCGGGCCAAGGTGGCCCTCAAACACGACCGGCGACCCGCGGGTCGCAATCGGCCAGATACGCACGCTACGGTCCAGCGACGCCGTCGCCACGTAACGGCCGTCAGGACTGAACGCGACAGCGGTCACCGCCGCGCTATGCCCGCCAAGAACACGCAGCGTTGGCGACGAACCCAGAGTCCAGACCCGGGCAGTGCCATCCAGCGAGGCCGTCACCAGGGACTGGCCCAGCGGATCGAACGCAAGGTCCACAACGCGATCATCGTGACCAACAAGTTCAACGACCGGTTCGGAACGGTCGACAGCCCAGACGCGCACAATGTTGTCCCAGGACGCCGTAGCAATGTGCGTGTCGCCGGGACTGAATTCGGCGAGGTTGACCGGCATAGGGTGCACAAATGTTGCGCTGGCCACAGACGGGGCTGGCGCCTCGATCGGCTGAGCATTGGGCCCTGATGGTGCGCAGGCAACAAGCCATCCGGCCAAGGTCAAAACAACTGCCCATCGCCCATTCACGGCGACGCCCTCAACGCATCGATGCTGGCCCGCCCGCGAGCGTCGAACGCCAATCGCCACACACTTCGTTGCGGGTAATCGGCCAGAAAAGGGGCGTTGGCATCGGCGCCAAGATCCCAGGCCCATAGCACCGGCTGCTCGTCGATGGGTATCATGTTGTTGACCCATCCGTTGTGCCGCATGGACTGGGGTAAGGGGCGTTCCTGCGGCACCATGACAATATGCTCACGCCCGTCGGCGGCGAGGTGCGCCGTGATCCGTTGCCTGTCACGATTTGGCTGAGTACCAATTTCCTGGAAGAAAACCCAGCGATCAAGCCACAGCTCCTTCGGCAGCGATCGCAGCTGCCATCCCTGCAGCACACAGTACAGAATTAGCAAAATTAGCGGAAAACCAGCAATCGCGGTGCGTAGCGCCGGCACGCGGGCAAACCGGGAATAGAGCACGCCGGCGCAGGCCGTCAGCAAACAGACCACAAGCGCAGCCACGGGTGCAATATAGTGCGGCATAAGCCACGGCGTTATCAGATCAAAAATCAGGACCATGCCGGTCACACCCAGAATAAATCGAAAGCGCGCGACCTTGGCAACACCGCGCAAACCCAGCAACAGGATGCTGCAGAACGGGCCAACAAAGAACAACCAATGCACCAGCCCCTTTAAGCCCACATGCTGCACGGGCTTGCTGCGCGCCTCGATCACACCCTCGGGCTCGAACGCATCGTGAACAAAGTAGAACTTCTCGTTCTTGCCGTCGTTTTTGGGTGCGCCCTGCTGCGACCACAGGAAAATGGCAGGATGCCCATAGGTCGCCTGATACAGGGTGTGCGGGAAAACATGCGCCTGGCCGGTAATAGCGTAATTGTAGGTCGCCTGAAAACCCAGAATACCCACACCGCCGAGCATGAACACCAGGACCGGGCCTACCGCAGACTTGCGCCGCCGTGATCGCCACAGTTGCGCCAGCCACAACACGATGAAAGGCGCGGCCATGACCACACCATACATAGGGCGCGAGACACTCAACAGCCACAGGCCGATTATCAATACAGCGGTGAGCGTGGTGTCGATCTTTGCACGACGCCATGCATCCAGGCATACACCGGCAACCAGAGCACCACCGGTTGCCGCAACGTAACCGCCCCAGAAGGTCGTCCCCCAGTAACCGAACAAAACCATCTGCACACCGGCGAGCGCACAGCCCCAGAGCCCCCAGCGACGCGAGTGCAGGCGCGTCAGCATAAAGAATAACGCACAGATAAATGCACCGGCGCTCAACGCAATTCCGGCATGTGCGTGATCAAAGGCCAACAGACCCAGGGCGATAACCAAACCCTGCCCCGGGGGAAATTTTGACGCATACACCGGTTCGGACAACACGTTGATCGCGGCAAAATGCTCCGCGTGTGCATGGGGTTCGCTCGCAAGTCGTCCCTGGGCGAAGGTGTGGCCGGCCAACAGGTGTGCGTGCTCATCGTGTATCCGAGGCACCGGGTCAAGCAACCAGCTCAGGATAAGCACGGCCATTGCAGCGCCCGCAAACAGCAGCGCATAGATAGCTGACACCGAAAGACGATCCACAACGGACGATTGCGCGGCACTCACTGCATCACCCTGCTTTGTCGGCGTTCGGGATCATGCTTGACCAGACTCACGGCCAACAGCACCAGCGTTCCCAGCGTTGCCGCCAGCAACCCATCGTCAAGCCACGTACGCGGATTGACCTCAAGCACAAGGTTCACACACCGATGCATCATCAGCATGCCCAGCGCGGCTATCACCGCACGCGGCGCTTTCAGCGTCCATAAAAGCGGCGCAAGCGACACCGTGGCAATCAGGTCGTACGTGTGCAGCGGGAGAAAGAAGAATCCGGCCGCAAGAACGCTGCACACAGCGATCGCCCGATCCGTTGCCCGTCTGACGGCGACAATGCAGACCGCAGCGGCAAGAACCAGAGACAGCCACAGCGGCATCGACGTGCCGGTCAGCGTATCGACAAGGTATGGCATGCCGGTCAGGCTATACGCAGCGCTTGGGGGCGTAGCCGAGTACGCCGCAATGCGCGCAGCAAACGCTGGCACGGTGGCGTCAAAACCAGCCATAGCGATGACCAGACCCGTACCGACGAAGGCGAACAACAACGTCGTCAACACCGGCCAGAGCGCCCACGTTTGCCACTGCCGCGCACGAAAATCGTAGACCGAACTGGCCAACAACAACCCGGGCAGTAGCCCAAGGTTGGGCTTGAGACTCAACAGAACCAATCCAACGCCAAGGGGCACAGCGCTCTTTCCCACGTAGCCGTGCATAAAGAGGCATGCGCCCAGCAGCACCAACAGCGACGTCTGGCCGTAGAACAATGAGTAGCCGCCCGCGTAACTGGTCAGCGCAAAAACCACGATTGCGACATGCACTATTATCTGCAGGCCCAGTGACCGCGCGGCAAGCCCCGACGACAGGATTGCCGCCGACAAAGCGATGCAAACAACGTTCACGCCGAGCCACAGCGAAGTGGCAACCGCGTACGGCAGGGTCGCCAGAGGAAGCGCGATCACTGCGAAGTACGGCGGATAGTTGAAGACATGCCAGGATGCCTGACCACCGCCAAAATGGACGGCATACAGAGCATCAAATGCCGGCATATACGGCGAGTAGCCATGCAACCAGGTCGAACCGGCCAGCCACAGCAATCGGAAGTCGAAAGCGTAATCCCACTGTGCTGGATCCATCAACGCATAAACAGCAGCTGCACACACCGGCGACGTCAACATGACGAACACACACACGCGACGCCACACCGGCATCCCGGGATTGCGCGTTTGCGCGAGCATTTGAGCTGATGGCGATCTGTACATCACTGCTACTGATTCTGTCGGCGTCAGGCCCCGATCAGCCCGTGCGAATCTCAATAAAGTGACGGTCCGTCAATGCATCCAGCCATGGCAGGTCAACCAAGGTGCCGAAGGCGAACAAACCACAGGTCAGCACCAGTATGCTCATCAGGCGCTTCGCCTTGAACAAATGCTCGGGCTTTCGCGCCACCGAATTGCGCTTGAGTGACAGCAAAAAATACTCGCAGAAAAGCAGGCTTAGCACCGGAAACATTATGATGTACTCGATGCGATACTTGATCAGGAACACGGCCGTAAAAAATGCGCACAGCAACGCGTACATCAGGGCAGCAACCAGCAGGAGGCTCTCGGTGTAGTACTTGAACGAGCGCCGGTAGAGTGCCAACTGCTCCTGCCCGTGATCCCTGACAATATCCCGAAACTCAGCGAGTCGTTTGCAGTTCATGAGGAACGCACCGCCGAACCAGTAACCAAGCAGCATACTGGCCGGAGGCAGAGACCCGCCGTCGACCATCGCCCAACCCATCGCAAGTCGCAGAGGATTGTTGACCGACTCGGTCAACACATCGATAAACACCTGATCCTTTGTGCGCAGCGGCTTGACGTTGTAGGCCAGACCGGAAATCAGAAACAGAATGCCAACATTAAACAACAACGCATTGACCGCCTGCGCCAAAAGCAGGCCAAGTAACGCAAGCGCGATCCACATGGCAATCACAATTCCGCCAGACATCTCTTTTTGCACGGCGGCGCGCTGTGATTTTTCCGGATGGTAGCGATCAAAGTCACGGTCCAACCACTCATTGATGACGTAGTTGGCCGACGCCAGCAAAATGGCAGATACGAAGCCAAGGACAATATCCAGCAGATCGTAGCGCGCCACCTCCGGTCGCAGCAGCAGGCCAAGGACAAGGCCCGGCACAATGAAAATGTGTTTGGTCACATGATCAAGGCGCGCAATGCGCAGGTAGTCTTCAAACCCGGCGCCCTCTTTGTGCGCAGTAGTGGCTTTTTTCATTGTTATTTTCTCCTCATCAGCTGTGCCGGGAATCGGATGTTTGTGGAATAAAAGTGACGGCCGCGCGCCGCTGCGCGTACCACGCGAGGGCGATGCCAGCGACGCTGAGCAATGCGTATAGTGAAAATGCGAAGCGACCGATCTGGCCGGTAGCAATAATCGTCAAGAGGCCGACACCAAGAATCAGGAATTGCCACAGACCAATGGCCTGTGCCTGCAGGGCGGTTGGAACGGACTGCTGCACTGATGTGACCGTAAGCACACCGGCCGCCGAGGCCGCCGCGGCTGTCGCTGCCACCGCGATGAACACGCCGCTGATCACCGGCATGACGTGAGCCAGCAGCAATGCGAGCAGCAGTCCGACGGCGATCGCCATAAGACTGGATCCCAACACCACCCGCGGCTGCATGGCCTGGGCAAGCAGCGTTGCAACCACGCCGCTCACCACCGCCACCGTCAGCGCCGCGGACAGCACTGAGGTGGGCAAGCCGGCCAACCGGATGGCCAGCGGCAAGGCCACTTCGATGCAGCCCTGAGCGGTCGAAATGATCAGCGCGGCCGCGAACACGTGCGTAACATCAACAGAAGTGCCGCGCAGACGCGCCAGCACTGCACGCGTCTGCACGCGCAACAAATGCACTGCGCCGTCACGCGAGCGCCTGTGCGTACGATCGGTTGGGAACGTCGCCCAGGTAAATACAAGGCTTATGGCAACCAACACGACCCCGATAGCAACCGCCAGAGCTGAGGAGTCGCGCCCGGCAAGCAGCCCGGCCAGACCAAAGCCACACAACTGGCCGACGACGAAGGCAGCACTATTGGCGGCGTGGAACGACGCCAGCCGACGATGCGCAAGCCGTGCCAGCGCCGGCACCCGTGCCAGGTCGGCGGCCATTGACGGCGCCATGGCGCCGTAGGTCACAATCGCAATAAGCGAAAGAAGACCCGGCGTCATGCGGCCGCTTGCCAGTGCAGCAAAGCAGCTCGCCGCGCCCAGTAACGCGATACTCTTGGAAACCACTAGCAGACGGCGCGAGCCAAAACGCGCTACTGCCGGACCGGTCAACAGTACACCGACGTTCAGCGGTGCGAAGATACACAGAACCATGAGGCTGACCGCGGCGTCCGAAAGACCCTGCGACAGCACCCACCACACCATCGTTAAGTGGATCGTCGAGCCAGCCAGCGCGCCGAAAAAATCGCTGGCGACGATTCCTAGCAGGGCGGCGTCGCCGGCGCGCATGGCAGACCTGCGCCGCCTGGTCGTCGGCGTGCTCACAAGCACGGCCCTTCCAGAACGCTGTGCAACGCGCGCGCGAGCCCCTGCGGCTGCTCCAGCGCCAGAGCGTGCCCGGCACGCGGCAATGTAATGTGCGGACCGCCGCAAGGCATGCACATGGTCATACGCCGTGCCGTCGCCTCATCCAACACACTCGAGAAACTGCCGCGAATTACGCTACCGGGACAGCTCAACGTCGATAGCAACGACCAGCCGTCGCTCTGATCCGCACCACCAAGCAGGCGCTTGATCTCAGGATCGAGCCGTACCCGCACACCCGTATCGCCAGGCTGACGCGAAGCATTGATCTGCGCACGAACCACGCTGGCCAGCGCAGCACGGTCGGCGAGCGGCAACCGCGCCGCCAGCCTCGCAACGAAGAGTGAAAACGACGGCGCTCCGGCCGCAAGCATATCGAGGTGGCTGCTCAGGACCGATCCGGTGTCGTTGCTCCCATCGGGCCCTACATCCAGGATGATCAGGCGCGCCACGTTCAGCGCGGGATCATTGGCCAGTTCCAGCGCCACCCGACCGCCGAGCGAATGGCCGACCAAGATCATCGAGGGCAATCGCTCGCGGGCAAGGAGTGACGCACTCCAGCGCGCCAGGGCGGGTACGGTGTAGTCGTCCGGACGAGCTGCCGGCGTACAACCGTGCCCCGGAAAGTCCGGTGCAAGCGCGGCGATCGGCGCACCCGGCCACGCCGACATCACGGGCCGCCACACGTCAGCGGTGTCGCCAAGACCGTGCAGAAAAACAACCACGCGACGTGCCGGACCCGCACCACGCCAGCGCAGGACACGAGCATCGGGACGGATGTCACTGCGCGGCTCGCGTCGCTCATGCGTCGCCAATGCGTTCATCGGTACACCTGCTGCAGCGACATCTACTCGCCCTTTTCCTGCCGCTGCACGGACCGCTCTGCAAGCCACTGCATCGGTTTGAAAAGCCCGTCGGCGGGAGGCTGTACCGTTTGCAACGGCACGGCCGCAGGCCATGGCGGAGGCGCGTAGCGTGCCAAGAGGTCGCTCGCCGGTTGCAGCCTGATATCCTCTTCGGCCACGCCTTCAAGTTCGTGCGCCTGCGCGCGCAGCCGCGGCAACAGCCACGACGCGGGATGGGTCGGCTGCTCGGTCAGCAGTGCAAGCGCGCGCGCCAGCCATAATTTCACCGGCACGACATCCACCGAATAGCCGGCCGCATTCATGGCATCGGCCAGCGTCTCACTGGGTAACGCGCCGTGCTCAAAGATATGAAACAGTCCGTCCGGCACGTTATCAAGGGAGGCGAGGTCAAGCATCTGCCGCGCCGCCCGGTCAACATTGATCCACGGCAACGCGAATGACGAGATCGCCGTCGGGATCGCGCCCGTGTCGGCAAACAGCAACGCGTAACCGTTGCCAATGTCGTTGGTCTGGTAGTAGCCCGAGCGCGAATCGCCGATCACGAGACCGGGGCGCATGATCTTGGCGCTATAGCCGCGCTTGCGCGCGTTGATGACCAGGCGCTCGGCCGCCCACTTGGACAAGTTGTAGCCGCTGTCCGCCGCCGGCGTGAGCGCCTCGGTGTCGAAGCCGTCGGCCAGCGTATCGATAGGCGACTGCAACACGCCAAGCGTGGAGACGAACACCAGCGCCTTGGGCCGACCGCCGGCCATCAACTCCAACAGGTGCAGGACGCTGAGGGGATTGGCCTGGCGCAGCGCGCTGTATGACTTGATTGCGTGCACGACGGCGGCGTTGTGCAAAATGACGTCCACAGTATCGATCAACCGCTGACGTTGCGCAGCGTCCAGACCCAGGCCCGGCTCGCCAATATCACCTTGAACCACCTCGACACGCGCAGCCTGTTGCGGAGCAAGTGCAACGCCCGGAATGTCGTTCACAGCGCGCAGGATGCGCTCGCGCTCCGCGTCGACGTCGGTCCCGCGGACCAGGCACACAATCCTGCCGTCGGTCCGTTGAATCAGGTCGTACAAAAAATAGCGCCCGATAAAACCCGTAGCGCCCGTCATCAGGACACAGCGGGCAGCCTCAAGCGACGCCGGCCGGCCGGCCGGCGGGTCAGGCAAAGTATTGACGAGCTCGATGTCTGTCATCGCCATATCGATCGAGTCGTCAGCGGCAAGACCGCCGGTGGCACGCCACTCATCGAGCGCCGCCGCCAACCCAGCCAAGTCGGACGCATCGAACACCGCACGCAGCGGCAGCGAGACTCCGGTGGCACGCTCAAGCATCGCCACCAGTTGGACCGCCAGCATGGAGTGACCGCCCAGTGCGAAGAAATTGTCGCCAAGCCCGACCGCTTCGGGTTGCGCACTGTCGGTAAACAGCAGTTCGGCCATCGCCGCCACCACGGCGTGCTCCGTTTCGCTCGAGCGTGCGAGGTAGGGTGCACGCGCGACGCTGTCGAGTATCTGCGGCAGTGCGCGTCGATCGATCTTTCCCGACGGCGTCAGCGGCATGTGCTCGAGACGTGAAAACGCGCGCGGTATCATGTGCTCGGGCAGATACTGCGACAGTTTGGTGCGCAGCGTAGCCGCCTCAGGCTCGCTGTCGCCAACGATAAACGCGGCCAGCCCTTGTGCGCCACCGGCATCGAGCTGCGCTGCCACCGCCGCCGACGCGACCCCCGGGAGTTCGCACAGTACCGCTTCGATTTCGCCCAGCTCAATGCGCATTCCGTGAATCTTTACCTGGGCATCGAGGCGGCCGAGAAACTCAAGCTGGCCGTCGCTGCGCCAGCGCACCAGATCACCGGTGCGGTAGAGACGATCATCAGATTCTGCGCTGAACGGATTGGCGATGAACGCAGCCGCCGTCAGATCGGGGCGCTCCAGGTATCCCTGAGCGAGCTGCGCGCCGCCAAGCAACAGCTCACCGGGCACTCCGGGCGGCACCGGTTGGAGATATGCATCGACAACATAGGCGCACATGCCGGGCAGCGGTCGTCCGATGGGTACGCTGTCGCCCGTAAAATTGTCCGGCAGGCACACATCAATGCTGACCGCCGTCGCCTCGGTCGGACCATAGGCGTTGATCACGCGCGCTCCGCCTTCGCCGAGCATGGCTGCCAGCGCCACATCCATGACCTCCCCGCCGGCCTCCACGCGCGTAGCACCGCATGGACGCCAGCCATCGGCTAGCGCAACGCGCCAAACTGTCGGCGTCAACGCCATCCAGGTCGCCCCGAACTGGCGAGCCAGCTCGCCGTAGCGCCCCGCTGTCAGCAGGTCATGCGGTTCGAGCAGCACTAAATGAGCACCGCTGGAAAGCGCCAGCGCCACGTCACGGACAAACACATCAAACGTCGTATCAAAGCCGCACAACAGCGTATCGTCGGTGCCCAGTGCGTCGTCCCGTAAGACGGCCGCGCGCATCGCACCGAGTGCGGCGTGGCTAATAGCTACGCCTTTGGGCCGACCGGTCGAGCCGGACGTGTACATGATGTAGGCCAGCGCATCGTGCGGCGGGGCGTTGGCCGGCCGCGTCGCTGGCGCAGCTGCCGCGCCCGTCAGGTCGTCGAGCCGCAACACGTCACCGACATCTATCGCTTGCAGGCGGTTCGCGCGATCAGCGTCGGCGACGATCAAGCGTGCACCGCAGTCAGTAATGACGTGACGCAGTCGCTCAGGACCGTCGTCGATGTTCACCGGCACAAACGCCGCGCCAAGCTTCCACACGGCAAGCATACTCGCCGGCAGCACATGCGTGCGCGACAGGCACAGCGCCACAACATCACCTGCTGTCACACCGCGGCGATCAAGGGCATCTGCAATCTGGTCGGTAACCCGGTCCAGCGCAGCGTAGTCCAGAGCAACACCGTCGACCACGGCGGATACCGCCGGCTGCGTTGGGCGTTTTCGAACCTGCGCAGCAAACAGCGCCGGAATTGCCTCGACCGCACGCCTGCACTCGCCACCGTCCGCCCACTGCAGCACCTCGTCGCGCACCTGTTCTTGCATGATCGGCAGCGCGTACAGTGCCGACTCCGGTGCGCGCGCCGCGGCCTCGATCATCCGCACGAAGCCCTCTGCAAGGCGCTCGACCGTGGCGCGGTCAAACAGGGCCGTCGCGTAGGTCATCAAACCGTGCAGCCCGTCAGGTGTCTGACCAAGCTCAAGCGACAGGTCAAACTGACTAGCGTGATGGCGCGAACTGCGTCCAATGCTCGACACGTCGATGCCCTCGAGCTCAAGAACCTCGGCCGCACCGGGCACGTTCTGCAGAATCAACATGACCTGTACCAGCGGGGCATGGCTTAGGCTGCGCCGGGGATTCACCGCATTGACCACGGCATCGAATGGCGCCTCCTGATGCGCAAGCGCTGCCAGTATCGATTCTTTGCTGGCGGCCACGTGAGCGTTTACCGTGCGCTCCGGATCAACCGCGGTGCGCATGGCCACCGTGTTGGCAAAGTAACCGACCACCGGCTCAAGCTCCCGCTTCGGGCGACCCGCAACCACGGTACCAATGACAATGTCGTCACCGGCACCGTGACGTGCAAGATAGGCCGCGAACAGTGCTTCGAGCACCATAAACAATGTGGCATCCTGAGCTTTGGCCAGCTTGTCGAGCGCCGACACCACCACCGCCGGAATATGCATCGCCACGGAATCGGCGGAGTAGTCGATGGCATCCGGCCGCGCACGATCCAAAGGCAATGCCACACTCGGCGGCGCGTCAGCCAGCGTGTCGCGCCACCACGCGAGTTGCTGTTCCAGCACATCCGCCGAAAGCACACCACGCTGCCACGCTGCGTAGTCGCCGTACTGAACAGTCAACGGCGGCAGCAGTTCGACCAGCTCCTGCTGACCTCTGTTCGCATACAGCGCGGCCACTTCGCGCAACAGCGTTGCGACCGACCAGCCGTCAAGAATGGCGTGGTGGCCGCTCAACACGAGCACGTGCGTCGCTTCGTCAATGGCGATCAGTTCCGCGCGGAACAGCGGGCCGGCGGCCAGATCAAAAGGCTGTGCCATCAGCTCGGCGACGCGTTGCTCAAGCGCCTCGTCTGAGGCGTGTAACGCAGCAACCCGACGCAACGAAAAACGCGCCGCCTGCGCGTCAACCGCGACGTCGAGCACCGCATGATGATCGTGCGAAGGCGCGAAGCGCGTGCGCAGGCTCTCATGCCGGTTAACCACCGTCACAAGGGCCGACTCCAGAACATTTTCGTCCAGCGGACCGTCCAGCCGTACAGCACCGTCGATGCGGTACGCCGCCGCCGACGCACGGTCGAGCTGATCCACAAACCACAATCGCTCCTGAGCGAACGACAGGGCGATGGGCTGCTGGCGATCGGCGAGCGTGATCGGCGGCAGCGCCGCGCTGGCCTGACCCTGCGTGGCCAGAGCTTGGGCAAGCTCCGCCACCGTGTGCACATCG
>JBGCFP010000061.1:0-3351 GCA_045107005.1 Gammaproteobacteria bacterium | reverse complement strand
ACGCGAGTCGGTAATGCCGTGACTTCATCATTCAGAATCGTGAACTCTTCGCGTGTTGCCAAAGACCCATCCATATTCCAAACGTAATTTTCCACTTTCTTTGCGATCGTCAGATCGACAAACTCCGTAATCCGCTGAACCGGCCAACTTTGATCATTGAACATCCAGCGCTGCTGCTGGTCTAGAACCAACGCATCCGGTGCCACATCCGAGACGAAATAATCAATCCCGACCAGCGCACCATTTTGACGAACGGGAACCAAACGCTCATAGGACACACTGTCTTTCACGTCGGTTTCCACATCCACTCTCACTAGCTCTCCCCCCTCATAAACCAACTGATTGGTCGTCGTACGGAGCGAACTAATACTCAGTGTTTTCGTAGCGGCACGATCAAGGCGCCCATCATCCAAATAGAAAAAATCGACGGTCAGAGTCACCGGAAACGGCGGACCAGTCAGGTCCATCATCGCGTCCCCAAACGTCCATTGCTTAATACGTCCATCTGGCCCAAAACCAATCTCTTCGATCGTATTGGGCTGTCCGTCCATATCCGTGTCCCGCAGGCTTTTGTACACTCTCCGCGTATATATGGGCTCAATTGAGGAAGGCCCTGGCGGCGCGAAGAACTGGCTGCGCATCGCGCCAAGATCAACGGTGTTCACAATGCCATCGCCATTGCTATCCGCATCCGAGTCCACACTGAAAAATGCCAGACGCAGCAACCCCAGATCCGTGGCGTTTACCATGCCATCGTTGTTCAGATCAGCGTCACAAGCATTACCGAAGCCATCAGCATTGCTATCACGCTGGTTCGCATTGAACAGCATGGCGCAGTTATCCGCGGCATCTGCGATGCCATCACCATCAGAATCATCGCGTTGGGCCTGAACCACTGGCGCGCTGAACAGTGCCAGACCGATCATGGCTAGCGACGCTGCCTCGCGTACCTTGGTTTGCATCATCGTCTCCATTCATGCGCACAGGAAATCCCGCACTGCTTTCGGGCTCGACCAGAGTAGGTCATGGGAGCCTGACAATTTTTTATTGCTTTGTTACTTGCCCGTCGCAGTGTAGCAAGACACGCTGAGCGGCGGAATGCTCAGTCTGGCACATGGTGGGTGGTGCGAGGAATTCGATAATCACAGAGTATTCGACGCCATCTACAATAGCGCGCACGTGGAGACTGTAAAAAAACTGTGTAAGCGCTCCTAATCCACTATTTTATAGGAGAAGTGGGATGCAGAGCGACACTGGCGAAAACCTCTCCATGGACCGTCCAGGTTAGTCGCCCAAGTCGCGCCGTCTGGAATTCGAATACTATCTCGGAAAGTCACCTCAACAGAATCTCTTGCTGCGAAACAAGCGCTCGACGGCGTCTGAAAAATTCTCGGACCACGTGTCGCAGGCCTACCATTGTGATGTCTGGCAGCCCCAGAGTTACAAGACGTCAAATACAGCGGATTGTCAGGATTCGTACTGGTCAGATCCACTAGTGGTAACCGCAAAACAATTACATCACTTTGCGCCGCATATCGAGCATAGTGCGAACGGCCTCGGCCAATCGGGCGCTCACTATCACCCGGCCACAGAAACACCCAAGAATTTAATTCTCGAAGCCAATCGGCAAGACTCCAGCCATCAGGGAGCGCCAGGCTACCGGGCAGTAGAGGCCGGTTATCTCTTAAAATTACGGTTTTCCCGTCAATTTCGAACTCAATGGAATCTGAGCGGCGTTCTTCGAGCACATTCTCGAATTTGGTCCCTTCCAGCATTTTTGTTGCAGATTTCAAAAGACCGTCATTCTGTATAGTAATGAAACTTCTGGCGCTCGTAGTGTGGTAGACGAAGGGTCGTAGCTTGAGAAAACGGTCGATGGTGAATGGCATGATCGGATTCCAGTAGCCTACCGCTAAGAACTAGCTGCGACTTCAAAAGGCGTACGTCTTTGCATAGCCAAGCGGGTGACTTTTGCAATCGTCTGCTGCAACGTTTCGTTGGGTGGCATTACGAATATTTCTCGATTACGGTTCTCAATCTATGGCGAGTAAAATACTTTTCCTCGTCAGTCCACTTGAACCGAGCCCCCTGAGAATTACAATATGGGATCTCGCCGAATATCTCACGAAAAGTCAAAAGCAGCCCCCGCTCCAATTTATGCCATGTCTTCACGCGTTGTCGGGCTTGACACGACACAGTATAAAATTCTAGTTCTGAAACCCCATGGATCGAAAGCATCTGAGAAGCCTTTGAAGCTGCACTCGCAGCAATCCTTCGCGCCCCGCGCTTGGTAGTGCCAATATAGACAATCCTAGACCGACCAAAATCATAGCGAATGGCTTTATTGGCGACGGCGAGATACACCAATTTTTGAGTACGAACGGCCGATCGGGTAATCGTGACTGCGGGCCGCCGGCTAGTTTTGACTGTGAGTTTACCCATTATCGCTTCTACTCTATCCAGTCGCCTACCGCCAAAGTTCAGCTGCGAATGCAAAAGACGCGCGACTTGGCGTAGCCAAGCGCGTGGCATTTGCAATCGACAGCGGCAATATTGTGTTAGACGGCGTGCGCGCGAATCTTCGGTTGACTAGGTCTTTCATACCCAGTCACTCAAGTAACTCTCAATTTGACGCGCCAGACTAAAAGTCACGCCCAGCCAACCCACCACGTCCGCAGGACCGGGCTGAGTGCCTCCGGAAATCGCGTGGGCAGCGGTGTGCCTACTGTCAATCATGTTTTGCAAACTTCGAGCATAGTGCCCACGATCAAATCCTACGTTTGAAATTTGATCAAAAATACCGGTTCCATCAGTTCGAAAAGTTCGCAAGACTGCGGAAAGGCGATCTGGCGCAGCAGAGCCCTCTAAGAATGAGCCATGTTGCGGCAAATGACACCATGTGGCAGGACTTTCGAATGCGTCACCGACCTCTTCAATTACTGCACGTATTTGATTTCCATCGCTAATTGAAACTTCACTCGGCGAAGCATCCGTGCTCGCGACACCACCAAGTCTTCTAGAAAACTGAGCGATTAAGAATTTCTGAACCCCGAGTGGCAGCTCTTCCCAAGTTTCCGCAGAAATACGTTTGCAAGCATGATCGATCGCATCGTTCACATACCTTTCTAGGCTAGCAGCTAGAAGGACTGACGCCGCCTTACTGCAAATCGCCGCTTCAAATGCAGGGGCTTCCTCGGCAAGACGCAACAATGCAATGACCTCTCTCAACCGCACAGAAAAATCAGCATACCCAGGGCTACGAGCCACTATTCACCAGGTATTTCAGGAATACGATCAGGCGTGGTCAATTCTGCGCCCACTTCAGAAACAGCGGCAGCCCACTTGGCCAGC
>JBGCFP010000060.1:0-45176 GCA_045107005.1 Gammaproteobacteria bacterium | reverse complement strand
GCATGGCGTCAACGTGGTACATCTAAAGACGGCGAGGGTCCGCTGTCGTGACGGTCGCGCTGAGAACCTGGTCGCCTCAGCTGCCAGGGCCGAGGGTTTTGCCCGAGCTTCGGCGCACGCCGCATGGTCGATACTGCCGCGTTGGTCGTAGACGAGGTACTGCCTTACCAAATGAGGAACTGTTAGAGATTCTGCGTCAATCCTCTAACCTCTAGGTCAATGGATTGACACAGAATTTCTAACAGTCCCTTCGACGTTAAGGAGGATGCCTTGTGAACATTCAAAGACAGGCCGCAATGAATATCTGGGTCGCTCTGAGCGTTGCTTTCGCCTTTCACCTGCCAACCCTTCCGGCGGCGGCAACAGAAAGACTCTGGCACAAATACGAGAGCCCGTACTTCGTCGTCTACAGCGACACCAGCAAACGACGCACTCAGTCCATCCTGAATAATCTCGAGCTGTTTAAAAATCGGGGACAGACCACGTTCTCAAGTGAATAAACGTGGTCTGTGCCGTATTACTGAGAATCCTCAATCGCTCACCAGAATTTCCGGATTACCGAGTTGAATCTCTTTGCCGCCCCAACCGATGTTGCATTTTCCGGCGACGATTTTCCCCGGGTGCAAACCACCGTTGTAAGCGGCGCGGCAGATGACGAGCTGTCGACCTGGTTCGTTGCCACCAATCACCTGGCCGCGGGGAGAAACCTCCCGCACCCAACGGATATTCGCGCCGTCGTTCGCTAGCACTTCATACGACGTCTTGACCAATTCCTTGCCGCCCCAGCCGATATTGCAATTGCCTGCGACCACTTTCCCGGGATGCACGCCACTATTGTGCCTGGCACGACAGACGATCAAGTTGCGACCCGATTCCCTGCCGCCAACGACTGCATTTGCCGGCATGCCGCCTCTTTTCTCAACCCATTTCAGGGTGCCCGCTGTTGGGCGTGTCGCCGGTATCGCTGCATTTGCCCCAATGACTTCAAAGCTCGATACCTGGTCGTTGAACGTGCTTAGGAACGGCACATTGGACGACACTTCAAATCGGCTGCCGCCGAAGCGGGCATGCTGGTAGAGGATAACGCGCCAGCCCGGCTCAATTCTAACGCTGCTGATTTGGTCGTTACCAACCGTAATCTTCTCGATGTCATAGCGACCAGGGCCCGCTATCATCGACGCGCCCTGATAATTGGCATGCTGATACAGTGTAACGGGACTAGACGACGTCCCGCTCGTTCCCGTGTTGAGTGTCGTGCCGCCCGCTACCTCGTTCCCGGCACCGGGAGCGCCGAACAGTTTGCTGCACACGGGATACGTGTACGCCGCAACGGTCCCGGCGACGCCGGTCGGATCGAGCAGTGCGGCGATCTGCGCGGACAAACGAACCATGTCTTCTTCGGTGGTCACATTTTGCGCGGCGCCCATGATTTCGTAGCCATCCTTGCCAAGATTCGCGGCGTCCTGCGCCTGAGCTGCGAGCTGGATCTTCGGGTTCTCCCTTTTCACTTTGTCGAAGGCCGTCTTCATTCTATTGAAGTCAGCACGAAGCTTGGCCAGCCGCGTGGCGCTCTTGCCGGTATTCGCCGCTGCGGTGGCCCCGGTTGACGTACCCAACGTACCGATGGTCAACGCCATTTGACCGACAGAGCTCACTTGGTCGAAGACAATTTCGGCACACTTGCCACTTGTCGTGGATGAGCCCATGCCGCACTCAACCCAGTCTTTTGGCGCTTCGCCCCAGCAAACCGGTCCAACGCCTTTATAGCCAGCATTGCATTTTTCGTAACACAGACCGGCGTCCTCTTCCTCCCCGGCGGCGCACACACCGGTGACCGGATCACCAATGATGACTTTTTTCGCGCACGACAAATCGATGCCTGGGTTCATGTTTAACGCGGCGCAATTCGGAACCTTCGGACGACAAATGCAGCAGCCAAAGGCGGAGTAGCCCGCCTTGCATTTTGGATATACGATGGCGCCGTTGGTCTCGCAGCCTTGGGGATTTTCAGCGCGACAGCGTTTGTAGGCGTCATCCAGCGAAAACGCCTTGTCACCAAATTTCCAGGGATACCCGGTACCACGTCCGTATTCTGAAGCGCGACAAAACAACCCGTCATCGCGCATTCCAGAGGGACAAACGGAGTGGCAATCGAAGCCGAAACGGTCCATTCCGGCAGGGCATTTGGTGTAGCACAGAAGCCCAATACGTTCTCGGCCCGGAGCGCACGACTCGGGTATGGTGCCAACGCCTCTCCCATAGGAGTCGCGCCAACAAAACTCTGGCTCGGCCAAAGCCGTTAGAGTTGTTAGCGCAAAAAACAGAATCAGTAGTATTTTGTGAGCAACATGAGGGCGTTGGGCCATGGTAGATCCTTCGAATATTTCGTTTTTTGTCGGCTTGGGTCAGCCCTGATCAAGCCATTTCGCAATCAGATACGCTCTGATCTAACTGAGTATAGATACTCTGCCCCGCTTTGCTTGGTTGGACAGTCAATCTAAACATTGACGTCAGCCAGGACGGCTGGGCGGGCACCATTGGCAGGCGAACATCGATGTGGCCGCACATCATCGCGAATGGCCTAGGTTACTCTTCACGACTAGCGCCTTCGCTGGAGCCACTGAGATGGGGCCAGTCAGAGTTGCGACAACGACAGCGAAATCCCTGCTGCAAGATCACGCGATTCTGACACTGCTTCAACCGAGTCTAATCGTTGGAAAAACGGTTACGTGCAGACGATACGTTTGCTTGCGATTCCGGTGCTGCTACGTCAATTAAAAAATGGGGAGACCGCGTTTCACGAAACAGACTGAATTAGACTGAGTCATTGTTTGCTTCGCCGAGACGGTGCGCAACGTAGCAGTTAAATTGCTTCTAGCGCCATGAATAATGTCCCTTATAGCGGCGAATACTGATTCACCAATGTATATTTGTGGTGCTGACACTAGCAAGTCTGAAGGGATTCCAAAATGTCCTCACGAAAAGAGAGCTGGAAGAGACTGCGGACGGGTGCATGGTGCAATAACCCAGCACTTGCAAACAAAAATGATTCGACCGCCAAATTCATGAAACTGTCGCAAGGAGCGGGGCCTTACAAGTACGATGAATATGCCGTTCACATTGATTCCGTCTCTGGCACCGTCCTTTTCAACTACCTAAAGGCATTTGCCATGGATGTAAATAGAACCGTAAAAAACCCAATTTTTGATCAAATAAACGTCTTTGAAAAAAGAAACGAGCGGCGAATCGAACTAAGCGACATTTGGGACATCAACATTGTCGGTGCGGACAATGGCTCCATCGTACTTGTAGAGAAGTCACCTAACTTTGGCAAGACGGGCATTAGCAGTTGGATCGACATTCAGACAATTGAATGCGAAAAGTATGGTACTCATCCGGAATGCGGCGCTCGCGAGTTCGGCTTTGAGCTCAATCGCAACCGCGCGACGTTTTACACCCGAGGCGTTTCACGGGCCTATATGCACATACATCGTACGGGCACGCCGATTCAACACCAAGGATGGACCTCCATGTTGACCGGCATAGCCGCTGAACTCAAAAAGAAAGGGGCCATCATCAATAATTCTGAAGTGCACAGTAAGATGGTCGAGAAAGATGAATAATCGCTGCGATACTTGGACCAAGCCACAGTTTGTTTCGAAGAAACCGTGATCTGTACCCCGCTGTCGCTAGGCATGCAGTTTGCATACTTGTATGTCGAATCGTTGTCGACCCCGTGACGTCGACGTTCATACTTGTTGCGGATATCTTTATGGAAAGCTCTTGAACATCGGCGAGAGTGCCGGGCCAGGTGCCAGACATCTGGTCAAAAAGTTCCTCGCGAATGGACACAACTCAGCGGCGCTAGTCCGTCGTCCCGCTCGGGACCACTCCAGTCATTGCTCGGAGGTAACCGCTAGACCGGGGACACTCCATAGGAAGGCTTAGACCACGCACGGATTCATGCGATAAATTGGTGATTCACCATAGACACCGCGCGCAGGCTACGTGCCGTAATTACAGGGTTCAGAAGATCGCCAACAAAGAACTTCGTAGCGGAGCGCGGGCCAAGCTCGGCGGCCAGTGACAGCCGGGCGCTCGACGGGTCGTTTGTAAAAGATGAGGGTTTGGCGTATCTGTAGATTTTGTCTATGGAGGCCATGGCGACAGTTTAACTGCAGTCGTTGGGCGCAGTCAGAAGATGTTGCGTTTGGCGCGTTCGCTGATGTCTTCTGTTCGTCCACGCGCGCGTGATTACGCGCCGCCGCTCAATGAAGTGGCGTTTTTGGTGGATGCTACCTTTTCTGCGCATACCAGTCCTGGTTGATTTCACTCGGTAAGAGTTGTGGGCGCTCCGGTCTCGCCCACCTGCACGTTGAGCGAGGACTGGTTTCCAGGCGATCCGTGGACGCTTTGATCAACGGGTACGTCGGCGAGGCCTGGTTCCTACTTCGTCGCGCTTTTTCTCGGGACCCTGCAGGCCGCTGTCGCCATGAGCGTTTAGGGCTCGCTGCATGACGGGCCCGGGCGCCCAAAAAACAGTGTACGCAGTATGCCGAGGTCGATGATGTTGACGACGCCGTCCCCGTTAAAGTCTGCATCAGCATCGTTGGAAAAAAACACCGTTCTAAGAATCCCAAGATCGATGACATTGACGACGTGATCATTGTTTAGGTCTGCGTCGCAGGCATTACCATAGTGATCGCCATCCGTGTCGCGTTGATCGACATTCGCCGCGAACACGCAATTGTCGACACTGTTGGGCACCGTGTCGTTGTCCGAGTCTTCGGTGGTGCCGCACGCAACGTACTGCAAGTCATCGATCAGCGTGCCGTCGATATTGGCGCCGGTGGCAAAGTGAACATCGACAGCGGTAAAAGATTTTTGGCTAACCAAACCCAGAAAGCCGAACGAGCCTTGGCCTTGCGGCGCGCTGAACGCGACTTCCGGTAGCGTCCGGTCCACGATGGTGCTGAAACCGGTCGAGACAAAATCTGCCTCCACGTCGACGAACGTTGCGCCGATGGCCAGCACCGGCTCCGAAAAAGTCAACCTGATGATGCCCTCGCAGGAAGGCGTGCACGGAGGACCCATCATGTTCACGCCGCTCGGTGGCGAGGGGATCTGCCCCGGTGCCGGGTTGCCAACGAAAACGCCAATACCTTCGATCGATTCGAAGAGCGGGTCACCCGTGAAAGACTGAAATTCATCGCCTTGAATCGGCACGGTTTCAGACCCTTCGACACTTTCGAAATTGATCAACTCGAGAGCCAGCGCACCGTCGAACGATGCGCTCGTCTGCCATGCCAGCGCATCGTTTTCAAATGCCGCCAAGTCCGCAAGTGCCGCTGCGGGAAAAAGGCTGGAACAAATGAAGACAGCTATGCGAACACTCTTCATTCTTAACTCCAATTGTTGAACACAGATAATTATTGTCCGCGAACTCAGGTTTGTCACGTCTTTACGGCCTCCCCCTTCGCTGTGGTTCTCGCGACCTCATGATGTGCGCACAGGTGCGGACCGCTCACGCGAAAAAAGACGGCAACGTTGTTGACTAACGACGGGTACGAAACGGCAGTAGAGCTTGCACCCAAGGTTTAACGAACTGCTCCATCGACAAACTTTCATGCATCGTCAATTCGGGTCCGTCGCCGGGCGTTGCAACGACGGAGCGGGTGTAGAACGGCGCATCTTCGAGCGTTGCTTCCAGTTGCGGGGCCGCTTCTGTTGCAATGGGGCGCTCCATTCGCCACAGCGCCCGCGGTAATTGCTGCACGCGGGGCGGAGTTGCCGGTTCAATATTGCCGTCGCCGTCAATGCGAAGTGCCAGGGCCGAGCGTTTTGTGTCGACATCTCGTGTTTGATAGTTGATGCGCGTAGCGCCATGTTGATGTCGTCGGCTCCAGTGCCAGTCCAGAAAACAGTCTTGCAGCGGCACAGCGCCAGAGTTGGTGTCGAAATAGCCTTCGCCGCTCCAGCTTAAACGCGGAGTGTTCAGATCGACTTCCACTCGCGCGCTTGGCGCGAACGGCCACCACCGCTGCTGCCCGGCGTCGTGGAGCGTAAACGGCTCTGCCGTTGCGCAGTGCGGCGTTACACGGATGCGTCCGCTGACGCGCCGAGGTAAGGGCACGGCACGGTCTTCGATATCAACGGTCAGGGAGTCACCGTCAAACTGCAGGCGATTGCGCCCCAGCACAAAATGCCGCGCGCCGCGCTCGATGCGAGTCTGGTCGTACTCGGTGAGCACCCAGCGCCGGTGGCTGCGAGAGTAGACGCCGAGGTTGAACGCGCAATAGTTCTCAGGCTCACCGTCGCCGCGGCCAATGGCGCGAAAGTAATGGGGCGAAAACACACTGCCGACGAAGGCAATCATAACGATGTGGTGGGTGCCGTCGTCACTGGTGCCGTCGACGTACCACCACTGATAACCGGTCTTCGGAACCGGGTGATCGAAATCGGGGAAGGACTCGGACTTCATCGGAAAATTGGTGCACCACAGCAGCGCGAAAAAGGATCCGGCACACAGTTGACGTTGCTTGCCCGGAGTGTCTATGCTAAATGACATTGTAAGTGACAACAATCATTTACACCTTTCGATTTGACTGACTGACTAAGGGGTCGGGACCATGGATCCAATAGCGCTGATTGAGCCCACACTGGAAGCGGCGATTGCTACTGGTAATCACGACGACTGTCCGCCGCGTTTTGCTCAGTCGCTGCACTACGCAGTCTTTCCCGGCGGTGCGCGTATTCGACCCAAATTGTCCCTGGCAGTGGCCAAAGCGTGCGCCACGGATGATCCGGCGTTATCCGCCGCCGCTGCCGCATCGGTCGAGCTCATTCACTGCGCGTCCCTGGTGCATGACGATCTGCCGTGTTTTGACGACGCAGCCACACGTCGTGGCAAACCTTCTCTGCACATGGCGTTTGAAGAGCGTCTTGCGGTGTTGTGCGGTGACGCGCTGATCGTGCTTGCTTACGAGACACTGGCCAAAGCGGCGAGCAATGCCCCGCAACGTCTGGGTGCCATGGTCCTGGCGCTAAGCAAAGGCGTTGGCGCACCGACCGGTATTGCTGCTGGCCAAGCGTGGGAATGCGAAGACAGCCCGGTGCTCGCCCGTTACCAACGCCAGAAGACGGGTGCCCTGTTTGTGGCTGCTACGCAGATTGGTGCAGCGTCAGCCGGTGCTGATGTGTCTGGCTGGGCAGGCTTAGGTCAAGGTCTGGGCGAAGCGTATCAAGTGGTCGACGACATTCTGGATGTCACGGCGGATCCGGATGAGATTGGCAAGCCGGTGGGCAAAGACTCCGATCTGTCGCGGCCCAATTCGGTACTGGAGCGCGGTATGCGTGAATCGGAACGGCATTTGGAAAACCTGCTGGCAGAAGCCGCAGCGTCGATTCCCGCTTGCCCTGGCGAGCTCGAACTGCGCGAACAAATCCGCCTGGAATCTCAGCACTTCATGGACATGGCATTGCTGCGCACCGCTGCAGCCTGACCGGTCGACTTCACCTATATGTTGCGCCGTCGTGCGCTGGCTCTGCGTAATCGGCTGTTGTCGAGCGCGCGCTTGCGCTCTTTTTCCAATCGCTTCTGGCCAGCCAGACTGGTCGCGCGCTCGCAAGCGCGTGAGTTGTTCGACGTCATTGCTGGCTTTACTTACTCGCAAGTGTTGTTTGCCTGCGTTCGCCTGGGCGTTTTCGACCGCTTGAGCAACGCCACGGCAACCGTGGAGCAACTGGCGCATGACTCGGAATTGACGCCAGCGGCGTGGCGGGATTTGTTGCGCGCGGCGGATTCGCTGCACCTGGTCGAATGCATCGCTGATGACGAGTACACGCTCGGGCGCTTGGGCGTGGTGATGGCGGCAGATCGATCGCTGCAAGCGATGGTGTTGCATCACGATAATCTGTACCGCGACTTGGTGGATCCGGTCGCGTTGCTGCGCGGCGACTTGCCGGGCAGCGAGCTGGGCAGCTACTGGCCTTACGCCACCAAAGACACGGTCTCAGACGAAGCCGCTGCCCGCTATTCCGCGCTAATGGCCGCATCTCAGCCCATGGTGGCAGAGCAAGTGCTCGGTGCATTCTCGTTCGCCCACTACAAGACCTTGCTCGACGTTGGCGGTGGCAGCGGCGCGTTTGTTCGCGCTGTAGCCAAAAAGGCCACACATCTCGACGTCCAAGTGTTCGATCTGCCGCCCGTGGCCAAGCTTGCCAGCGAGTCGCTGGAATCGGCTGGATTGGCCGAGCGCAGCACCGTGCACGGCGGTGATTTTCGAGCGGATGCGTTGCCTGCCGGAGCTGATCTGATTTCTCTGATCCGCATTGCTCACGATCACGATGACGATACTGTTTTGATTTTGCTGAAGAAAATTCGCGAGGCGTTAGCGCCCGGCGGCACTTTGCTGATTGCGGAGCCTATGGCAGGCACCGCGTACGCCCGGCGCATGGGTGACGCCTATTTTCGCTTCTATCTGATGGCCATGGGCACTGGCCGGCCGCGCACTTTCGAAGAGCTGTCCATTTTGCTGCAAAGCAGCGGGTTTGGGTCCATCGAAAAGCACCCCACCGCTATCCCGATGTTGGCTCAAGTGGTGTCCGCTAAATGTAACGCATGACTTTGTAATCCTAGGTTGACAACGAACATTGTCAGCGTAGACTGACACTCCAGATGAACGATCCTGTGCACATTCCCGCCAAGCCAAAAGAAAACAACGCGCTGCACGCTCGTGCGGTGGTTTTCGAGCGACCAAAATCGTTGTGCTTAGCGGACGTGAACCTCACAGCGCCAGGCGCTGATGACGTGGTCGTCGATGTCGACTACAGCGGCATTAGCACTGGCACTGAACGTCTCTTGTGGACCGGCAACATGCCGCCCTTTCCCGGTCTGAGTTATCCGCTGGTTCCCGGCTATGAAACGGTGGGCACCATCGTCGATGCCGGTGCGGACTCCAAGCAACGCATTGGCGAAAGCGTGTTTGTCAGCGGCGCCAACTGTTACGGCGATGACGTCCGCGGCTTGTTCGGTGGGTCAGCGTCGCGAGTGGTCGTAAAGAGCGACAAAGCGTTGCGCTTGCCCGACTCACTGGGTCAGCAAGGCACGTTGCTCGCATTGGCGGCAACAGCGTTGCATACGATGAACGTGAACGCCGAGACCACGCCACCGGATTTGATTGTCGGTCACGGCGTGTTGGGTCGTCTCCTTGCCCGAGTGGCAATGGCACGTGGCGCGGATGCGCCAACGGTCTGGGAGCTGGACGCCAAGCGTCGCGACGGCGCGACGGGCTATTGCGTGATGCACCCGGATGACGATCCGCGGCGTGACTACCGCGCTATTTATGACGTCAGCGGAGACGCCAATATCGTGGATTCGATTGTGGATCGGCTGGCGCCGAGCGGCGAAGTCGTACTTGCCGGTTTTTATGATCGCGTCTCTTTCGCTTTCCCCGCGGCGTTCATGCGTGAGATGCGCCTGCGCATTGCGGCCGAGTGGAAACCTGAAGATTTACTTGAAGTGCAATCGTTGATTGCCAGCGAGAAGCTGGTGCTCGACGGTTTGATTACACACATCGTGCCTGCCACCGAGGCAGAGAATGCCTACGACACGGCGTTCGGCGACCCGATGTGTTTGAAAATGGTTATGGACTGGAGAGAACTCCGATGAGCTCGATAAACGTGACGACGCAAAGCGGCGATTCACAATCAAAAATGCACGACCAGTTGCGCGCGGAAGCGGCCATGGACCCGGATCCGGTAGTGACGGACGAACCCACCAAAGAAACGCAGATTATCGCGATCTACGGTAAGGGCGGCATCGGCAAGAGTTTCACGCTATCGAACCTGTCTTACATGATGGCGCAGCAGGGCAAAAAAGTGCTGCTGATTGGCTGCGATCCCAAGAGCGATACCACGTCACTGCTGTTTGGCGGCAAGAGCTGCCCGACCATTATTGAAACGTCGTCAAAAAAGAAAGAAGCCGGCGAGCCGGTGGAAATCGGCGATGTCTGTTTCAAGCGCGACGGTGTCTACGCGATGGAGCTCGGCGGTCCGGAAGTGGGTCGCGGTTGCGGCGGTCGCGGCATCATCCACGGTTTTGAAATCATGGAAAAGCTCGGTTTCCACGAGTGGGATTTCGACTACGTACTGCTCGACTTTCTCGGCGATGTGGTGTGCGGCGGTTTCGGTCTGCCCATCGCTCGTGACATGTGCCAAAAAGTGATTGTGGTCGGCTCCAACGATCTCCAGTCGCTGTACGTGGCCAACAACGTGTGCTCAGCGGTTGAATATTTCCGCAAGCTCGGTGGCAACGTCGGCGTCGCCGGCATGGCCATCAACAAGGACGACGGCACGGGCGAAGCGCAAGCGTTTGCCGAAGCCGTCGGTATCCCGGTACTCGCGGCGATCCCGGCGGACGAAGACATTCGCCGCAAGAGCGCCAACTATCAGATTGTCGCCGAGCCTGGCGGCCAGTGGGGTCCGCTGTTTGAGGAGCTCGCACTAAGCGTTGCTGATTCGGAGCCACGTCATCCAACACCGCTTTCGCAGGACGGACTTCTCGGCTTGTTTAGCGGCGATGTCGTAGGTCGCGGCGTTGAGTTAACACCCGCAACCGCGGAAGACATGTGCGGCGCGGCGATTATCGACAAGCCGTCGCTTGAAGTGGTTTACGACACCGTCTAGCTATGACAGATACAGCGAAACCAGACACGTCGGCACCAGACGCCACCCCGGGATGCCACTCCAAGGACGAGTTGCGCAAGTCCGCGGCGGCGGCCGGTAAATCCGAAATTCTCGATCAGTACGCCAAAGACTATCCGGTCGGTCCGCACGACCAACCGCAGTCCATGTGCCCGGCTTTTGGCTCGCTGCGCGTTGGCTTGCGGATGCGGCGCACGGCCACCGTGCTGTCCGGTTCGGCTTGCTGCGTCTACGGCCTGACTTTCACGTCACATTTTTACGGCGCGCGACGCACCGTTGGCTACGTCCCGTTTAATTCCGAAACGCTGGTGACCGGCAAACTGTTCGAAGACATTCGCGATGCGGTCCATGATCTGGCCGATCCGGAAAACTACGACGCCATCGTCATTACCAATCTTTGCGTGCCCACGGCTTCCGGTGTGCCGTTACAGTTGCTGCCCGACGAAATTAACGGAGTCCGCATCATCGGTATCGATGTGCCGGGGTTTGGTATTCCAACGCACGCCGAAGCCAAAGATGTGCTGGCAGGCGCGATGCTCAAGTACGCCCGCGAAGAAGCCCAGAGCGGGCCAGTCGCGCCGCTGCCAAATGCCGATGCTGACGAGCGTCCCAGCGTGACGCTTCTGGGTGAAATGTTCCCGGTCGATCCGATCAGCATTGGGCAACTGCTCGAGCCCATGGGCTTGCGTGCAGGTCCGGTGGTGCCAACGCGCGAGTGGCGCGAGCTTTATGCTGCTCTGGACGGCGACTGCGTGGCGGCGATTCATCCGTTCTACACCGCCTGTGTTCGCGAGTTTCAAGCGGCCGGTCGCCCGGTCGTGGGTTCGGCTCCGGTCGGCGTCGATGGCACCGACAAGTGGCTCGAAGCCATCGGTACGACGTTGAACGTGGCACGCGAAAAAATTGATGCGGCCAAAAACGCAATTTTGCCCGCGCTCAAACAAGCCATTGCCGCGGCGCCGATCGACGCAAAAATTACGATGTCGGGCTACGAAGGCTCGGAACTGATCGTCGCGCGTCTGCTAATCGAATGCGGCGCCGACTTGCGCTACGTGGGTACTGCGTGTCCGCGCACCGAATGGTCCGCTGACGATTGCGCGTGGCTCGAAGCGAAAGGCGTGCGCGTACAGTATCGCGCGTCGCTCGAGCAAGACGTCACAGCCATGCTCGAATTCAAACCCGATCTGGCCATCGGCACCACGCCGGTCGTGCAAAAAGCCAAAGAGCTTGGTATCCCGGGGTTGTACTTCACGAATCTGATTTCGGCCCGTCCGCTGATTGGTATGCCTGGCCCGGGTTCGCTCGCACAGGTTATTAACAGCGCGTTGTCGCAAGCGGGCCGACTCGACACCATGAAAGACTTCTTTGAGGGCGTGGGCACCGGCGACAACACCGGTGTCTGGAACGAAGCGCCCAAAGCGCCGCCAGCGGCACGCACTTACCCCGCACGTCCGCCGGCGAAGAAAGCGGCCAAAGACAACGGTTCGATGATGGACATCGAGACCGACCAAGCTCCGCCAAAAGGCAAAAACGGCCCCGCATCGAAAAAGGCGGTTGCCTGATGTTGGTCCTCGATCACGATCGGGCTGGCGGTTACTGGGGTGCGGTGTACGTATTCTGCGCCGTCAAAGGTCTGCAGGTGATCATCGACGGTCCGGTGGGTTGCGAGAATCTGCCGGTGACGTCCGTGCTGCACTACACCGACGCACTGCCGCCGCACGAACTGCCAATCGTTGTGACGGGTTTGGGCGAAGAAGAGCTCGGTCAGCACGGCACCGAAGGGGCCATGAAACGCGCGCACAAAACGCTGGACCCGAAAAAACCCAGCGTGGTCGTTACCGGCTCCATCGCCGAGATGATCGGCGGCGGCGTAACGCCCGAAGGCACCAAGATCAAACGCTTCTTGCCGCGCACCATTGATGAGGATCAGTGGCAGTGTGCGGATCGGGCCATGTCGTGGTTGTGGTCAGAATTCGGGCCCAAGAAGGGCAAAGTGCCCGCGGTGCCCAAGCGCGAAGAAGGCGCAAAGCCCAAGGTCAATATTCTCGGCCCGGCTTACGGACACTTCAACATGCCGTCGGATTTGGCCGAGATCAAACGTTTGGTTGAAGGCATCGGCGCCGAGATCAATCTGATGTTTCCGCTTGGCAGCCACTTGAGCGACGTGCCCAAGCTTGCCAAAGCCGAAGTCAATATTTGCATGTATCGCGAATTCGGCCGTTTGCTGTGTGAGCAAATGGAGCGGCCGTATTTGCAGGCGCCCATCGGCCTGCACAGCACCACCAAATTTTTGCGCGAGCTGGGACGCCTGCTGGATCTCGATCCCGAGCCGTTCATCGAAGAAGAAAAGCACACGACAATTAAGCCGCTGTGGGACTTGTGGCGCTCGGTCACACAGGATTTCTACGCGACGGCGAGCTTCGGCATCGTCGCCAATGAAACCTACACGCGCGGCGTCAAGCATTTCCTCGAAGAAGACATGGGCATGCCGTGCAATTTCGCGGTGAGTCGTTTGGCGGGCAAGAAAACCCAGAACGAAGAAGTGCGCGAGCAGATTCACAACAACACGCCCATCATTTTGTTCGGCAGTTACAACGAGCGCATGTATCTGTCGGAGATCGGCGGGCGCGCCATGTTTATCCCGGCGTCGTTCCCCGGCGCGATTATTCGCCGCCACATCGGTACGCCGTTTATGGGTTACAGCGGCGCGACCTACATCGTGCAGGAAGTCTGCAATGCACTGTTCGATGCGCTGTTCCACATTTTGCCGTTGGGCAGCGAGCTCGATAAAGCGCAGAGCACGCCCGCACGTGTCGCGCGCGAACTGCCGTGGACCGATGACGCCAAGCAGCGATTGGATGAGCTGGTTGAAGCGCGTCCGGTTCTGGTTCGAATTTCCGCCGCCAAATCCATGCGCGATCTGGCGGAAAAAGAAGCCCGCGTTCGCGGGCTCGAGAGTGTTGATATTGACTGCGTAGATCACGCAGCGAAACAAGGAGGCCCGGTAGCCGCCTGACGGCGAGACCGGTCATCCCATGCAGGATAAAAAAATGACATCGACAGCCCGACACACCGAGCAGTATCAGTTAACGCACACGCTCGCCGGTTCCATGGCGCAGCGCACGGTTTACGGCGTCAGTCTGGCGGCCGTTTTACCCGTCGCGCTGGCGGCGTCAATGTCGGGCTGGCGCTGGCAGCCGTGGCCGCCCGGGCGCCAGGGTTATCAGTCAGCGTTCAAAGAGGCACGCCTGACGGCACGTAACGTCACGGCCATCGCCTTTTCTGTGAATTGAGCAAGAATTTGAATTCGCGATTTTTCGTTAGGTTCGCGAAATCCTCGCCGTACGGGATTTGTACGGTAACGGCCGAGAGGCAAGTCAGTAAGGAATCAATCCATGGCTGAAATCCATAGCGCAGGAGGATCCATGTCGGGTCTGACTGCAAACGAGGCTAAAGAATTCCACCGCTTGTTTATGGTGGGTTTCATTGGCTTTACCGTGATTGCAATCATTGCTCACTTTCTAGTGTGGCAGTGGCGCCCCTGGTTCCCAGGAGTTGAGGGTTACGCATCACTTACAGACGGCGCTAGCGCCGTCGCAAACCACGTGCTTGCACGTTTTACTTAGGAGGGCTGGAACATGTGGCGTATTTGGCTAATGTTCGATCCGCGTAGATTGCTGATCGCAATGGCAACCTTCCTGTTCGTGCTGGCAATCTTTATCCATTTCATTCTGTTGAGTACCGACAGATTCAATTGGATTGAGGGCGTTCGTGGTGCAGACGTATCGTCGTATTCGGCAACGGACATGGTGGCCCATGAGGTCACTGTGGAATCGTTGCTCGCGCGAACTGCGTAGGCAAATAAATAGCGTGCGGACTGCTGGTTCGCAGCAGGCCGCACGCTATATTTCCTGATGAATAGATTCGAGGCGCTTCGACAACAGGGCAAGCTGTCGATACGGCAAGCGGAGTAACAAAAGTGGCAATGCTGAGTTTTGAAAAGAAGTATCGCGTCCGGGGTGGAACCCTGATCGGTGGCGATATGTTCGATTTTTGGGCTGGACCGTTTTACGTCGGTTTTTTCGGCGTCGCAGGCATGTTCTTTACGCTGCTCGGTACAGCGTTAATATTGTGGGGTGCGGCGATCGGGCCGACCTGGAATATCTGGCAAATTAGTATCGCGCCGCCGGACTTGAGCTACGGCCTCGGTTTTGCCCCGCTGGCGGAAGGCGGTTTGTGGCAGGTCGTCACGATGTGCGCGATCGGGGCGTTTAGTTGCTGGGCCCTGCGTGAGGTTGAGATTTGTCGAAAACTGGGGATGGGGCTGCACGTACCCGTCGCGTTTTCGATGGCCATTTTCGCCTACGTCACTCTGGTCGTGATTCGGCCACTACTGATGGGCGCCTGGGGTCACGGCTTCCCCTACGGCATCATGAGCCACCTGGACTGGGTGTCGAACACTGGCTACCAGTATCTGCACTTTCACTACAATCCCGCGCACATGCTGGCCGTAACGTTCTTCTTTACGACCACTCTGTTCCTGTCCATGCACGGGGCGGCGATTTTGTCAGCCACTAATCCGACCAAGGGTGAAACCGTTCGGACGGCTGAACACGAAAACTCTTTCTTTCGCGACACCATCGGCTATTCCGTCGGTTCGCTTGGTATTCACCGCGTCGGTTTGTTCATGGCGCTTAGCGCCGGATTCTGGAGCGCGGTGTGCATTGTAATTAGCGGCCCATTCTGGACAAGGGGCTGGCCTGAGTGGTGGAGCTGGTGGCTAGCGCTGCCAATTTGGAGCTAAGGGCACCAACATGATCGAATATCAAAATATTTTTACGCGTGTGCAGGTAAGCGCTGGCCCGGAGCCGAGCGTACCGTTGAACAACCCCGGCTGGATTCGCCAGGGTGGTCCGTTCATGAACCACTGGCTGGGCAAAATTGGTGATGCCCAGATTGGTCCGTTTTATCTTGGTTGGCTCGGCGTTACGTCACTGCTGTTTGGCTTTATCGCCATCGAGATTATTGGCCTTAACATGGCGGCGTCCGTTAACTGGAATCCGCTCGAGTTTGTGCGCCAGCTTCCGTGGCTCGCGCTGGAGCCGCCGTCAGCAGAATACGGATTGACAATCCCGCCGCTCAATGAAGGCGGCTGGTGGTTGATGGCCGGTTTTTTCCTGACGACCTCTATCATGCTCTGGTGGCTGCGCATGTATCGTCGCGCACGCGCGCTGGGCATGGGCACTCACGTTGCGTGGGCGTTTGCGGCGGCCATCTGGCTGTACCTGGTACTGGGCCTGTTCCGTCCGATTGCGATCGGAAGTTGGGCTGAGGCTGTGCCGTTTGGCATCTTCCCGCATCTGGATTGGACAGCAGCGTTCTCGATTCGCTACGGCAATCTTTTCTATAACCCGTTCCACATGCTGTCTATTGCCTTCCTGTACGGCTCGACGCTGCTGTTTGCGATGCACGGCGCGACCATTCTCGCGACCGACCGTTTCGGCGCGCACCGCGAGATCGAGCAAATCGTTGACCGCGGCACCGCTTCGGAACGCGGCGCTTTGTTCTGGCGCTGGACCATGGGCTTCAACGCGTCAATGGAATCCATTCACCGTTGGGCGTGGTGGTTTGCCGTGCTGTGTCCGATCACCGGTGGCATCGGCATCCTGATGACCGGTACGGTCGTGGATAACTGGTACTTGTGGGGCGTCGAGCACGGTTTGGCACCGCCTTATCCGCTGGCCGATCCACCAGTCGTTGACCCGTTGCAGTGAGGGGCGCACCAATGAAGTTATTGAAAACAGCTTTTGGCGTTCCGGTATTGGCGCTGTTGGTGGTCACCGCGTTAAGCGGTTGTGAACGACCGCCGATTGAAACCGAGCAAGTGGGCTACCGTGGCACCGGGATGGCGCTGATCGATAATCCGCGCGCGGAGCAACCGGACCTGACGTATCCTGAACCGCAAGCCCCCGCCGCAGCGGCAGGGCCCAAAGCTGGCGCGATCTATCAAAACGTGCAGGTCCTTGGGGATTTGAGTGTCGGTCAGTTTACGCGCGCGATGCTCGCGATTACGCAGTGGGTCGCGCCGGAAGAGGGCTGTAATTATTGCCACAACCCGGCCAACCTGGCGGACGATTCGATGTACACCAAGGTGGTGTCACGTCGCATGTTCCAAATGACCCGCGACATCAACGCGAATTACACGTCTCACGTGCAGAACACGGGCGTCACTTGCTACACCTGTCATCGCGGCAAGAACGTGCCGGCGGAGATCTGGTTTGAAGATGCACCGGCCAAAGCGCAAGCCTACTCTGGCAATCGCATGGGCCAGAACATCGCGCAGGTTGACGTTGGCTTGACGTCGTTGCCGGCCAACCCGGTGTCGTATTTCTTTGGCAAGAAGTCGGAAAACCTCGCGGCCATTCGCGTGGCCACGGAAGACTGGCAGCCGACCAAAGACGACGGCACCATTCAGCACACGGAAATGACCTACGGTCTGATGTTCCACATGTCTGAATCCCTGGGTGTGAACTGCAACTTCTGCCACAACTCACGCTCGTTCGCGAACTGGCCGGAGAGTCGCCCGCAACGTGTCACGGCATTCCACGGCACGCGCATGGTCAGCAGTCTCAACAATGAGTATCTGATTCCACTTGGTCCGGTTTACCCGGACAACCGACTGGGTCCGACCAAAGACGCACCGAAAGCCAACTGTGCGACGTGCCACCAAGGCGTCAACAAGCCGCTCGGTGGTGCCCAGATGGCCAAAGACTACCCGGCGGCGCTCTACGAACCTTAAGCGCTGGCTCGATTCGATCTCTCTGGAGCCGCGTGGTCTGTCTTGACCACGCGGTTTTTTTTCGCCGGCGATGTCTTACGCGGAACTCAGGGCGGTAGCGGCCCGGCTAAGCGTGGCGTTGTTTTTGGCGAAACAAAATCGTACCCAGCGGCCTTGCGGTGGTTGCTCATAGAACACGGAGACCGGGATCGCAGCTACGCCAAACTCCGTTGTCAGGCGTCGCGCAAACGCGGTGTCGGGTTCGTCGCTGATCGCGCTGTACTCCGCCAACTGAAAATACGTCCCGCTGCTGACCGGCAGGACAAACCGACTGGCGTCCATCTCGCGCCGAAAGTGATCGCGCTTTTGCACGTAAAACTCTCGCAGTGTGGTTTCAAACTGCGGTTCGTCCTGCATGAAGTCGGCGATGGCGTACTGCAGCGGCGCCGCGGTGGCAAACGCATTGAACTGATGCACTCGTCTCAGTTCGGCGGTGATCGATTCCGGTGCGATGGCGTAGCCAACTTTCCAGCCTGTCGCGTGGTAAGTCTTGCCGAAAGAAAACACGGCAACGGACCGGTCTCGCAAGACTGAATGTCCGACGACGCTGGTGTGCACATGCTCGTCGAACGTAATGGCATCGTAAACCTCGTCGCTGAGCAAAAAACAACGCAGCGGTTCGATGGCGGCGGCCAGTTGGTCCAGATCGGCGGGCGGCATCACCGTGGCCGTCGGATTGTGCGGTGAGTTGATGATCACCAATCGAGTACGGGGTGACAGGGCGTCGCGCAGCTTCTCGAAATCGATGCGAAACGTGTTGGCCGTCAAAGCCAGATGTACCGGTGTTGCGCCCGCCAATCGAATCACTGGGTCATAGCAATCGTAAGCCGGGTCAAACACGATGACCTCGTCGCCCGAGCCGCACAATGCGGTGATAGCGCAGTAGATCGCTTCACTGGCGCCACTGGTGACGGTGACTTCATTGTGCTCGTCGACCTTGACGCCATAGCGCCGGTCGAAACGTGCGGCAATCGCCTTGCGCAACGGCGCAATGCCGTGCATCGGTGCGTACTGGTTGCGTCCACCGTTGACGTGCCGGGTCACGGCCTCTCGCAGCGCCTGCGGCGGTTCAAAATCCGGGAATCCCTGTGCCAGGTTGATCGCGTCGTTGTCCGCTGCCAGTGCCGACATGACGCTGAAAATGGTTGTGCCCACGTCGGGGAGTTTGCTGGTGAATTCTGGCGTCATAGCGGTGGGACTCTAGTTCAGCGTTCCGTTACGCGTGCCGGCAAACGCGAACCACACGGCCAACACGCTGAGCGCAAAGAAGGCCGCCTCAAGCGCAACCTGAGAGGGACGGATCACACTGGCCACGTCAGCGAGGGCGAAGCCACGGAACATGAGCAAGGCGACCACCGCCAGGGAGGCGCTGTAAATTGGCAGCGCCAGTGCGTGCTGCGCCATCAGCGCAATGGCGCCTCCGAGACGCGTCAGCGCTGCAAGGACGGTCAAGCCGATTACCCAACCTGGGATGTTTCTGATGTAGGTCGCGTACTCGGCTTTGATGCGCCCTTCGCTGACCAGAGTTTCCCAGTGCTCAGGCGTGGCGACAAAAAACGAAAAAACGACGAGCCCAAAGTACGCGAGGCCCCAGATCAGGAGCGCGCCACTAATTGGCCAGAAAACAAAGGGGTTGTTGATGAGCGGCTCCGGATTTGACGTGTGTCCGGTCAGTTTACCATCGCCGCGGATTCACTCGTTTTCAATCATCTGACGCGACGGCGCGCCGGGTGAGCGTGTACAGTCAGCGTTATGCTGATCTTGATCGTTATCGCTGTCTTATTGCTGCTCGTGTTTGGACCGTCCCTGTGGGTGCGCAGGGTAATCCAGCGCTACCGCACGCCGGCGGATCGCTATCCGGGCACCGGAGGTGAGCTCGCTCAGCATTTGATCGAACGCTTTGATCTGTCTGACGTGACCGTAGAGCAGACCGAAACAGGCGATCACTACGATCCTTTGACCAAGACGATCCGACTGACGCCGGACAATTTCGACGGCAAGTCCCTGACCGCCGTCACCATAGCCGCGCACGAATTCGGTCACGCCATTCAGGATGCCACGCGTTACGGCCCGCTGCGCTGGCGGACGCGTTTGATTCTGCTGACCAATCCCGCGCAAAAACTGGGGGCAGGGCTACTGTTGCTGTCTCCATTCATTGGCATGATGTCGCGCGCGCCGTCCGCGACGGCACTGCTGTTTATCGGCGGCTTGCTGAGCCTCGGAACAGCGACCGTGGTACACATGATGACGTTGCCGATGGAACTGGACGCGAGCTACGGTCGGGCACTGCCGATCCTGAGCGAAGGCGACTATTTGCTCGACGGCGATTTGCCTCACGCCAGACGCTTGTTAAAAGCGGCGGCGCTGACCTACGTCTCGGCGTCTCTGCTGAGCCTGCTTAACGTTGGCCGCTGGTGGGCGATTTTGCGACGTTAGTTTTCTTTTTGATGTCGTCCGCCAGCGCGCGCGGACTGGTAACACTGGCGATGATAGTGAAGCCGTCGTGCGTGGGGATAGCGATCACTTTTGGGTGAGTGACTGCGACCAGCGCTTTGCGTTTGTCGCGCGTGCGAAACCAGCCAAGTTTGTAGCCGGGTGCGCCGACACCGTTGGTGCGCCAGCGCAACGACAACGGTGAGTCGCGATCAAGATCGAGAGTCTGAATGTTCTCGGCATCAATCTGCGCCCAGCTCAGCTGTCTGCCATACAGCGGTATCTTGAGCTGTATGCCGTCGTGGTTTGCCTCGATGAACGACTGTCCCTGTGCGACGGCAAGCCAGCACAGCAGCGCTGTCAAGGGTAAGCACACCAGAAGGCCTATAAGTAACGGCGGCTTTTCGATGTCGCTGACCAGAGTCGGGACCAGTACGAAACCGCTAATCAGTACGCCAATGCCGATCAGCGTCAGGACGGTCCACGAACCGGCAGGTTGGATGGTTTGCCGCATGGCTGCCTAATCCGTCCGACGTTTGAAAAAGAACAGCCAGCCGAAGCTGCGGTTGTCGTGTCCGCCGCTGACCAGCTCCCAGCCTTTGCGGCCCATCGAGTTGAGCTCCTCGTTGATGTCCGGAAGCGCGCTGCCGATCAGTTTGGATTTCACTTCAATCGTCTTGTATTCCCATCGTGCGGATTTGCTCATTGGCGTCACTCTGTTTCGTCAAGGGATGTGGATGGCTCGGTGTCGGCACCGCTGGAGGGCGGCAGCCGGCCGGCTCGGCGCAGGCCGTCACGCAGCACGTATTCGATTTGGGCGTTCACGCTGCGCAGCTCATCGTCGGACCACCGACGGACGGCGTCGAGGATGTCCCCGTTGATGCGCAGCGCGAAGCCTTTCTTTTTCACGGTGATTCGTCTTGGCCGCTAGTAGATGGAACCGGTGTTCACCACAGGTTGCGTGGCCTTGTCCGAACACAGCACGGTGAGCAGATTGCTGACCATCGTGGCGCGGCGTTCATCGTCGAGCTCGACAATGTTACTGGCCGACAGTTGATCGAGCGCCATTTCGACCATGCCCACGGCGCCTTCGACGATGCGCGAACGCGCCGCGATGATGGCGCTGGCCTGCTGACGCTGCAGCATGGCGTTGGCGATTTCCGGTGCGTACGCGAGATGACTGATGCGCGCTTCGATCACGTTGACGCCCGCGTCGCTCAAGCGATCCTGAATCTGCTTCATCAGGTGATCCGAGATCACCTGCGGATGACTGCGCAGTGACGGCTTCTCCGTGTGATCATCCTGATCGTAGGGGTAGCTGGACGCCATGGCGCGCACCGCAGCTTCGGACTGAATTTGCACAAAGCTCTCGTAGTCGTCGACGTTGTAAACCGCTTCGGCCGAATCGACCACTTGCCAGACAATGACCGCGGCGATTTCGATCGGGCTGCCGTCGAGATCGTTGACCTTCAGCTGGCCGCTTTCAAAGTTGCGCACGCGCAGTGACACTTTGTTCTTTTTGAAGAAGGGGTTGTTCCAGCGCAGTCCGGGCGTGGTCACGGTGCCGATGTAGCGACCGAACAGGCTCAAGACCGACGCTTGATTGGGTTCAACCTGATAAAGCCCGGAGAGAATGACGGCCATTAGCGCAATAAGTGGCACCATCAACGCTGCAAAGCCTTTGTTGTCCGCCTCCATATTGGTGATGAAGACGTAGCCCAGACCGGCAATGGCGACGATGCCGACCAGCAGGATCGGGATTCCGGCCGACGATTTAATGTTCTTTTCTTGCATGCGTATTCTCCTGATGTCTGTTCAAAACAATATCATAATGATATCAAATCGCCAAATTGAAGCTTTATCCCACTTTTAGGGGATACGTCCCAAGCGTTATGTCCCTTAGGTTTGGACTGCGAAGCTCAGTCACGCTCTCTCCTGACGTATCCAGAACGTGACTTTGGGCGGCTGCGTCAGTTCTCCCTGAGGGGGAACGCCCAGCTCTTGCCCGGCATCCCGCGTTGCCCTGCGCGCGGTGTCGGGTTGGGGCGGGGATTCCAAGGTGGTATAACGCTCGCCTGATTCACCGTTGGGAGGGCGTCTTGGAATACCTGCACACCATGGTTCGCGTCGCCGATCTCGACGCATCGCTAAACTTTTACTGTCATCAGCTCGGTCTGGTCGAAACCAGACGCTATGAAAGCGAGAAAGGTCGCTTCACCCTGGTATTTCTCGCGGCCCCAGGCGACGTCGAGCGCGCGCACGGCGCCCAATCACCGTTGATCGAACTGACTTATAACTGGGATCCCGAGCCCTACGACGGGGGCCGCAACTTCGGGCATCTGGCGTTTCGTGTCGACGATATTTATGCCCTGTGCCAACGCATGATGGACGCTGGGGTCACCATTAATCGGCCGCCCCGCTTTGGCCACATGGCGTTTGTGCGCTTGCCGTACAACATCTCGATCGAACTGCTGCAAAAAGGCGACTCATTGCCGCCGCAGGAGCCTTGGGCTTCGATGGAAAATACCGGCGAGTGGTAAGCGTTGCTCGAATAAAGCGATGGCGGACCTAGCGGTCGATTGGCTGCACCAGTACATAAGGTGCGACGGTCACGGCCCAGACGTCTCTTTTTTCCTCGAACCAGCTGGCCGCCGTCTGATCCGGCACCGCGCCTAACTCCCTGCTCTGGGTCCAGGCACGGACTTGGTCAGCGTCATCATCGGCTATTGCCGCCGCGACCTTAGGCAAATCAAGGCCTTGCGCGACCTGCAGCACGCGGCCTTGGGCAAAGAAACGCGCCAGCTCATCCCAGCCGATGCGGGCCGTTTCCTGGCACAGCTTGAAATAGGTGTCGTTCGGGTCCACAACTTCCATTACCGGCCGATTTTTGGGGCGCCGCCGGGTTTCGTCTACTATTAACGGGCGCCTATCCTACCGACTGAAGCGAAGCCATGACAGAGAAACCGAACGAACCTCGCGTGGAAATCCTGCTGAAAAACCGCGGCCCGGCGGGGAATGCCCGTGTGGGCGCGATGCCAAGTGGCGATGGCTCTGGTCGCTGGTTCGCGTTTGGCGCGCTGGCGCTCCTGTACATTGTGATGCTGGTGGTATTCACCGATTCCTTCGCGCCGCGCGTGGAGTGGACTGACAGCGCCGGACGCGTCCTCCTGGAAGATCGCCCCGTGTTCTGGCCGTTGTTACTGTTTGCCGTCATTGGTCGCCTCGCCGTCGGCATGGCGGTTTGGTACCCACGGGTTTTCGATCCCACCAAAGGCTTCTTCCCGATCCAGGAAACCCCCGCATTGCGCCGCCGGCGCACCGTGTTCCGCGTGCTCTACGGCCTGGGCCTCGGACTGGCCGTCTGGACGTTGCTTAACAATCTGGCCCTGGCCGACATCTACGACGTGCTGCAGGCGGTCGCCACCGCCGTGGCCATTATCGTTGGCGTCGCGCTATTGTTTCGCGTGGCACTCATGTCGGTGTTGAATCGCATGGCCTCAAATCTGCGCCCACCACCGCGCTAAGCCCCCCGATCTCCTGCCGGGCTGCCGCGGCTGGTAGCATGGCGCCCATGACCACACTGACCGACGGCGCCGCGGCGCTGGATGTTGACCTGCCCGACGGCGCGTCAGACACGATGCAAGCCTATGTCGACCTGCTGTTGCACTGGAATCGACGCTTTAACCTCACCGCCATCCGCGAACCCAAGCGGATCGTCGTCGAACATCTGCTCGACGCGCTGTCCGTCGTCCATGCGCTGCACGGCGAGCGGATAATCGATGTCGGTACCGGGGCCGGTTTGCCCGGGCTGATTCTGGCCGTCGCGCAGCCCGAGCGGGCGTTCACGCTGCTCGATGCCAACGGTAAAAAGATTCGATTCGTCCGCGAGGCCGTGCGCTCGCTGGGCATTGGCAACGTGGAAATCGTCGAGGGACGATGCGAGGACTACCGCCCCGGCGCTGGCTTTGATACCGTGGTGTGTCGGGCGTTCGCCCCGTTGCCGAGGCTGATCTCGGTGGCAGGCCATTTGCGCGCCGACGATGGCATTTTGCTCGCCCAAAAGGGTCTGCACCCCGACGAAGAGGTTGCGGCATTAGACGGCTCATGGCAGGTGCACAGCACGCCGATTCGCATTCCGGGCCTTGCGAAAACCCGGCACCTACTGACCTTGAGGCCGGCACCAAAGACGTGATCGTTTGCTATGACTAAGATACTGGCTGTTGCCAATCAAAAAGGCGGCGTGGGCAAAACCACGACCTGCGTCAATCTGGCCGCCTCGCTGGCGGCCACCAAGCGCGCCGTTCTGTTGATCGATATGGATCCGCAAGGCAACGCCACCATGGGCAGCGGCATCGACAAGCATGACGCTGAAGCCACGGCCGGTGCCGTGATGTTGGGCGAAAGCACGCTGCGCGACGCCATCGTCCGCGCGGACGCCTCGGGTTTCGACCTGGTTCCGGGCAACGACGAACTCACCGCCGCTGAAGTCACGCTGATCAACGAATTCGGACGCGAGGTTCGTCTGCGCAAGGCCCTCGAAGATGTCGCGGACGAATACGATTACGTCCTGATCGACTGTCCGCCGTCACTCAACATGCTAACGGTAAACGCGCTTACTGCGGCTAACGCCGTACTGATTCCCATGCAGTGCGAGTACTACGCACTGGAAGGTTTGTCGGCACTGCTTACCACCATCGAGCAGATTCGCCAGGCCGTGAACCCGGATCTCGCCATCGAAGGCATCGTCCGCACGATGTTTGATCCGCGCAATAACCTTGCGAACGACGTGTCGAATCAACTGATTCAACATTTCGAAGACAAAGTCTATAACACCGTCATTCCCCGTAACGTGCGTTTGGCTGAAGCCCCGAGCTTCGGCTTGCCCGTCCTGCTCCACGATAAAAATTCGCGCGGTGCGCTCGCCTATCTGGCGCTTGCCGGCGAAGTGAATCGGCGCCAGGGCTTTCCCGTGCGCGCCACCGCCTGATCCCGGATTCAAACACCATGGTAAAGAGAAAAAGTCTCGGTCGCGGGCTCGACGCCTTGCTTGGCCCGAGTAAAGCGCCCGCGGAAGACGCCACTACGCCATCAGCGGTGCCTGCCGGCGTGCAAAAACTCGCCGTCGATCTGCTGCAGCGAGGGGCGATGCAACCACGCAGCGACATGCGCACCGAAGAACTTGAAGACCTCGCGGAATCGATTCGGCGCCAGGGCATCGTGCAGCCAATCGTCGCGCGCGCGCTGAGCAAAGGACGTTTTGAAATCGTTGCCGGCGAGCGTCGCTGGCGCGCCGCGCAGATCGCCGGTCTCGAAGAAGTGCCGGTGATCGTGCGCGAGCTGTCTGATGCCGATGCCGCGGCCATCGCGATCATCGAGAACATTCAACGCGCAGACCTGAATCCGATGGAAGAGGCGCGCGGCTTGTGGCGTCTGAAAGAAGAGCATCAAATGACGCACCAGGACGTCGCTGATTCGGTTGGCCGATCGCGTGCCGCCGTCAGCAACCTGATGCGTTTGCTCGATCTCGAAGACGCCGTCAAAAAAATGGTCGACGCCCGTGAGATCGAAATGGGGCACGCCCGTGCCTTACTGGGATTATCCGGTGCCGCTCAAATCAGCACAGCACGCGAAGTCATCGCAAAAGGCCTGTCGGTACGCGCGACCGAAGGTTTGGTCAAACAGCGCAATGCCGCACCCGCCAAACCGGCGCGGTCCGAACGCAAAGATCCTGACGTGCAGCGTCTGGAGTCGTCTTTGAGCGAAACGCTCGGTGCCACCGTGGCCGTGGTTCAAGGGCGCGGCGGCAAAGGTAAGCTCACGATCAGCTACAACAGTCTCGATGAGCTTGATGGGATTCTTGAGCACATAAAATAGCGGGGCCGTCTTTGGGGTTTTTCTTAGACCCCGGCCGAGCCGGCGAAGCCGGACCAATCACGAAACACTCGGCGTCTCGCTAATCAAAAATCTCTGCGAGAAAATTAGACAGCGTCTGCCAGCTACGACGATCGGCATCGGCGCTGTACTGCAGCCCGGACTTCGGATCATTGGCCTGCGGATTGGTAAACGAATGCAGCGTTTGCCCGTAGGCGTGCAGCTGCCAATCGGCGTCTTTCTCTGACATTTCCTGGCCCAGTGCCACTACCGAATCAGGGGTCGCCATCGGGTCGCCCCAACCGTGCAGTACCAGGACCTTCGCGCTGATTTTCGATGTGCTGTTCTCAGGCGGTGTGAACAAACCGTGAAAACTCACCGCTCCGGCCAACGCGTCGCCGCTGCGCGCCAGATCCAGAGCGCACAGTCCGCCGAAGCAGTAGCCGGTCACGGCGATTCGTGATGCGTCGGCGACGTCCTGTGAACTGCCCGCCTGCACACCAGCGCGCAGGCGGCCCAACAGTTCATCGCGGTCGCCCAGCAGCGGGTTCATCAGCGCCGTGTTTTCCTCAGGCGTGCTGCCCGTGACGCCGGCACCGTAGACGTCGATGGCGAAGCCGGCGTAGCCGAGCTTGGCCAGTTTGTCGGCCTTGTCGTTTTCAAAGTCGCCGCGTCCGCCCCAGGCGTGGCTGACCGTTACCAGAGGGCGCGGGCCGCTGATGGCATCGTCGTAGGCCAGATAACCTTGCAGAGCTTTGCCGTTGTAGTCGTAGTTCACCAGTTGATTGACGATGCTCATGGGCGATGCGCTCCTTAATTTTTGCTGCCGTAGCGTGCAGTATACGTCAGCGTTTCTCAATTCAAGGACTTCTTATGGGCCGCTGGCGTCCGCCACCTCCCGCGTCATCGCCATACATTACGCCCGAAGGGTTCGACGCGCTGCAGGCTGAGCAAAAAGAGCTGTGGTTGCGACGACGCGACGTGGTGCAGGCGCTTTCGGCGGCGGCCGCAGAGGGCGATCGGTCCGAGAATGCGGAGTACATTTATCGCAAGAAGGAACTCGGCGGTATCGATCGGCGCATTCGATACTTGCAAAAGCGCACGCCGAATCTGAAAGTGGTGCGCACCGCGCCTGCGCCCGACAAGGTGTTTTTTGGCGCATGGGTGACGCTGGTGCGCGATGATGACGAAGAGCTGACCTACCGTATCGTGGGCCCGGACGAGACGGATGCTGCGCGTCGATTCATCAGTCTGGACTCGCCGATGGCGCGCGCACTGCTGGGCAAGGCCCTCGATGATGAAATAGCGCTTGACCTTGGCGGAGTTAGGCGTACTTTTGAGATTCTGACCATTCGATACGCCTTACCTGACCAGTGACCCGTTCCAACTTTGTCACGCACCTTGAATGTGCGATGACCGGCCAGCATCACGACGCTCACACGCTGCACAATCTGTCGCGTGAGGGTTATCCGTTGGTTGTGCGTTACGACCTGGGTGCGCTGGAACACGCGCTGAATAAATCCGCTCTCGCCGCGCGCGAATCGACGCTGTGGCGCTATCACGAAATGCTGCCGTTGCGCGATCCGGCCAATCGCATCTCGCTGGGCGAAGTCATCACGCCGCTGGTCGGTCTTCCGCGCGTCGCCGCGTCGCACGGCGCGCAATCCATTTTGGTGAAAGATGAAGGGCGGTTGCCCACGGGTTCTTTCAAGGCGCGCGGCATTGCTGTCGCTCTGAGTATGGCCAAAGAGCTTGGCGTCACGCGTGTCGCGATGCCAACGAATGGGAACGCAGGCGCCGCGCTGTCGGCTTACGCGGCGCGTGCGGGTATCGACTGCAGCGTGTTTTGCCCAAGCGATACACCGACGATCAATATTGACGAAACGGGTCTGCAGGGCGCACACGTTTACAAAGTAGACGGGTTTATTAACGACTGTGGGCGTATCGTTGGCCAGGGCAAACAGAGCCACGGTTGGTTCGATTTTTCGACGCTCAAAGAGCCGTATCGCATCGAGGGCAAAAAGACCATGGGTCTGGAGCTGGCGGAGCAGGGCGGTTGGGCGCTGCCGGACGTCATCTTCTATCCTACCGGTGGTGGCACCGGTTTGATTGGCATGTGGAAGGTGTTCAACGAGCTGCGCGATATGGGCTGGCTGACCGGCGACTTACCGCGGATGGTGGCGGTGCAGGCTGACGGTTGCGCGCCGATCGTGCGCGCTTACGAGTCCGGCGCGCGCCATGCGAAAGTTTGGGAAAATGCGCACACGGTTGCGGCCGGCATTCGCGTGCCCGCGGCCATCGGAGATTTCATGGTGCTGGACGCGGTGCGCGAAAGCGGCGGCTTTGCGACAGCGGTCAGTGACGAACACATTGACGATGCACGAACGCGTGCGGCGGCGCAGGACGGCTTGCTGCTTTGTCCGGAAGGCGCCGCGACGCTTGCGGCTTTTGAAAACGCGCTCGCCTCCGGTGAGGTGACGCGCACAGACCGAGTGGTGTTATTCAACTGCGCCACCGGATTAAAGTACCCGTTGCCTGCGGCGGGTACGCCGTTCAAGGGATTGGACAACATCAATACGTAGTTGAAGTAAAATAACACTGAGGCCAGGACGCTATGCAAACTCAACACGCCCCAAGGACGACGGCTGTGACCCCATTTAAAGCGCAATATCAGCTAATGGCGGAATACAACCGCTGGATGAACGAGCGGCTGTACGCCGCTTGCGCTGCGCTGCCTGATAACGAATTACGTGAGGATCTGGGCGCCTACTTCGGTTCCATTCTCGGCACCCTGAATCATGGGCTGGTCGGCGACATGATTTGGCTGCAGCGGTTTTCGAAGCACCAGAGCCACTTCGCGACGCTCGAGGACATTCGCAGCGAGCCGGCGATCACCCAACTCGACAAGCGCTTGCACAACGAATTCTCGACGCTGCTGCGCGCGCGCACCGATCTCGATCTGGTGATCATCTCTTTGTGCCGCGAGTTTGAAGAAGCGGACTTCGATACGGCACTGCGCTACACCAACACAGAGGGTCGTTCCTATCGCCGCCCGTTCGGTCTGCTGGTGCAGCATTTTTTCAATCATCAGACGCACCATCGCGGTCAGATCACGACGTTGTTATCACAGCGTGGAATTGATGTGGGTGTGACCGACCTGTTGGCGTTGATTCCGAAGCTTTAGTGTTGCTGCACGAGAGCGGTTCGAGTTGAGCCGACAGAAACTGCGGATGCCGGCAAGTTGAAATTTAGAATCAGACTATTTAAAAGCCTGATGAATTCCTCTGCTTTTTGTTTCCGATCAGTGCGTTAACGGCGCGCCGACGGATGCAAAGTTTGGCCCTCGTGCCTTTGTTTTGCCTTCCCTGCCAACGTGAAATATCGTCTTTCAAACTCTGAATAACAGGCATCGGTTGCACCCGCGGTGCGCCGCCTGTCCCAAAACCAAAAAGCCAATGAGAAATCGGACCGACCAAGCGTTGGCCGATCGGATCGATCAATATCAGATCGCATCACAGGAGACCAAATACAGTGATTAACGCAATCTGGCGGAAGTCTTTCACCCCAGCTCTGGTCGCAGCAACGCTTACGCTTGCCGCGTCTGCGCAGGCACAACAAACCGTCACGCCGGACAACCTTGTTCTTCGTGAGCACCTGCCCACGGGCGAAGTGCAGGAGTATCGGCATCCCGTCGTTGAGGCGGGAACGAAAGAGAACACAACCCGTGGTAAGCCGCTGCAAAGCATCGAGCGCACGGCCGTCAATCCAAGGTCGGGCGCGCTGATTGGTGCCGACGGACAAGGTTCTGGCGTTGCGGTGACCGACGCCAAACCGTCGGCCGCGCGCATGACATCGCCGACCATCGACAGTATGACCATCGACGCACACAGTCAGACGTACGAGCCTTATCTGCCCGTGCACTTTGTTCGCTCGCCGGAGGTTTACACGTTGAGCGATGGTTCGACGTGGAACAGCGGTGCTGGTGGCTTTGGTTCGGGCCGTCTGCTCATCGACAACGTCGTGACATCCGGTTCTGTCGTCCGCTATGAGTTTGTCGGTTTTGACGACAACATGCTGTTTGATTACGCCGACTATAACTCGGGCGATCATTCTTCGGCCGGACGACTGGACCTGACCGACGGGTTAACCATCGAAGCCGAAATCGGCTCAACGGTCGCAACGGTCAACGTGCGCCTCACGATCGTCAACAACGATCCTGCCAACTACAACGACGAGCGCTTCAATTACTACAGCGCCATTGTCGATTCTGTGGTGCCGCTGTCGTTCACGATCGAAAATCAAACCGGCACCTGGCAGCCCGATTCGTTTGACTCCACGCTGAGCTATCGGACGACGCAGGGCGTCATTGATTTTGCCAATCCGATCTCCTCGCCTTTACAGACCGAGCTGGCCGTTGTGGGTACTTCTCAGTTACCGCCGAACGTAGACGTCGCTTTTGTGGCCCTCGCCGAGTATGACAACGGAGCGCTGCGTGACGTGTCGGCAGACGCTGAGTGGTCGGTAAGCCCGCAAGGGATTGTCGAGCTCTCGCAAGACGGTATCGTGACCACCGGTGATGCGCCGTTTGACGATGAGCCTGTGATCGTCACGGCGACTTACGAGGACTTTTCAGCGACGTTCAATGCCACTGTGATTGGTTCGGCGACGTTGCTGGTGCCGCAGGATGAGTGGCAGACGTTTCAAGGCAACATCGCGCACACCGGCAACGTGGGTGGAGCCACAGACCCCACAGACTTTAACCTGCGCTGGCAAAAAACGGTTGCCGACAGCGAGCTGCATCAAGTGGCCATTGCGGATGGCAAAGTGTTCGTGACGATCCCTTCGAGGTTCACCGAACGCACGCATGTGGTGGCTCTGGATCTGGTGGATGGCGACACACTGTGGACCCGATCGCTCGGTTCTCCGCAGTCGATTAACCCGCCTGCCTATGCCTATGGCAACGTATACGTTCAGTCGGGCCAGGGGATAAATTCCCAGTCACCGATTTTGCACGCATTCAATGCCGAAACCGGCGAGACGGTTTTTGAGTCGATTTTCGCCGATCAATGGTCATCATTTCTTGCGCCCACCGTTGTTGACGGCGGCGTCTATATCAATGGCGGCTATTACGGTGGGATGTATCGTTTCAATGCCTTCTCGGGCGATTCGCAGTGGTTTGAGGACTTGCCGCAGTATGACGGTTGGACGCCCAGCCTGGTGGGTAACATTGCCTACGGCTACGTTGGCGGGAGCTTCGTTGCTCTCGATCGTGAAACCGGAGCGCGCCTCTACACCTTGCAGGACCCGAACTGGGATTGGAACGGCTACGACATGCGCGGAGCCCTCGCGATCGAAGACGGGCGTGCGGTGACTGTGCACAATCAGCGGCTGATCGCGTTTGACATCAGCTCACCGCCCGGAATCGATTGGGACGACCTGTCAGGCTACGTGGGGCAGCCAGCTCTGGCTGACGGCGTCGTTTACGCGGTGCGTGCCGATCAGATGGTCGCGTTGTCGTCCGCGGACGGGTCACTGCTGTGGGCGTGGTCAGCCCCTGCCGGCGAAGATCTGAGCGGTCCGGTGGTGGTCACTGATACACACGCCTTTTTGTCGTCAGACTCTGCCACTTACGCGATCGATCTGTTGTCACGTGACGACACCTGGTCGTTCGCGGCTGCCGGACAGCTGTCCATCGCGATGGATCACCTGATGATCGCCAGTCCAAACGGCGTGCTCAGTGCCATAGCCATGCCGGTCATTCTCGACTCGCCCATCGTCAGTATCGACATTGTCGGACCGGATTCGGTGGCGGAGAACACGACCGAAGCATACCGCGCCATGGTCACGTACGAAGATGGCCGCATTCGGGATCGCACGGTGCCCGCCACTTGGTACATGAAAGAATCAGACGTGGCGTCGGTGGATGAGAGCGGCAGATTGGGCGTCGTGCAGTTGTTCTTGCCCAGCCAGACCGTCAGTCTCGGCGCGCGTTACGCCGAGGGTGAAGTTGAGCTGGAGACGGAGCGTCAGGTCACACTGTACTCACTGCTGAACAATTCCGACTTTGCGTTGCGCGGACTGGACGCGGCAAACATGATGAAATTGAGCATCGTGGAGCAGCTTCTGGAAGCGAAACGCCTCGAGCTGTCGGCGCGGTTCGCGTTGGCGGGCTCCACCGATGCCGACGACATCGCGGCCCTGGACGAGTTGGTGCAGGCACTGCAATCGGGTCAGGCTGGTATCGGTAGCGTCGAAGACAGTGCCCGAGCGTTGCAACGCGCAATCGACTACCTGGCCCCCTGACGCGCGCGCTGCCACTGGCGGGGACAGATCACGGCATCTGACGACCAAGACGCGATGGCGTTGAAGATCAGGTGGTCGTGGTCTGTTCGCGATCGCTTTGCCGGGTCCGCGGCGACGGCTGGTCGATAGCTTTGGCTAAAGGTCGTCGCGGGCTCTGGAGCGATCGAGCATTTCTTTCAAGAAGGCGTATCCGAGTTTCCCGGCGCTGCGCTCCACCGATTTTTGCAGCGTCGCCGTGTCATTTTGGCTGACCGCTTCGCCCAGACGATTGGCCGCTTCCACGAAAGAAGCAATCATGTCCGCGCCCTGCAGATTGTAAGTCTGTATCTGCGCCAGCAGGTCCAGGTCAATGTGCAGCACACGCCCCATGGTTGCCAGCGACGCACGCGAATTGGGAGAGCTGTAATGGCCCAGGCTGTCAGGGTCGGCAAATTTGTCACACACCACTTCCGCCAGTACCAGTTTCGTGAAGTGCTCCAGGTTTTGATGGAGCGCCATCTGCCGGTCGTGATGTTCGCAGTCCGTGTACGTGACGCGCGCACCGTGCTTATAGAAGATGTTTTCAAATTCCCTGGCCAGAGTGCGCGAACGCGGCGTCCGGGTAAACACGACGTTTTGCCCGTGCAGTGATGTGACCTGGGGACCAAAAATGGTGTGCATGCCGAGTACTTCCACATCGCCCGGCGCGGCTTTTAGCATGGCTTCAACCGGCTGACTCTTGATGGACGTGTTGTCGACCAACAGCTGGCCCTTGTGCAGCATGGGCCCGATTTTCATGATCATGGCATCCGTGTGACGAATGGGCACATTGATCAGCACGACGTTCGAGTGGGCGACGCATTCCTCGTAGGTCAGATCCGTACTGCGACCGGCCACCAGGACGTCGTAGCCGGCCTTGGCAAGCGTACGCTGCAGCCACTGGCCCATGGCGCCGGTGCCGCCAATAATCCCGATGGTCTTGATGCGCGGTACGACAAACGCGCAGCGCGGATAGCTGCCCAGGTGGTGCACGCCGACGCGGTCGGCGCTTAATCGCCGGGTCAGCTGATTGACGCAACGGGCGACCCCGTCGTCTTCCAAATGACCTTCTATGTCCAGATAAAAGCGCAGACCGCCCTGCTGATCGGGGCGTGAATTCAACGACATCAGGCTTAAGCCACAGTCGCCGCTGATGATATCCAGCGCGTCTTTGAGTAATCCGGCGCGATCGGCAGGGGGTGCGATGATCAGTGATGTCGCGTCGCGTCCGGTCGGCGCGCGCGGCCCCGTTTCGCGCCGAGCGAGTACGACGAACCGCATTTTGTTGTCGTTATGATCGCTGACACTGTGCGCCAGCACCGGTACGCCGTAGCGATCCATCGCGCGGGGGTTGCCGATGGCCGCAACGGATTTGTCGCGCGACTGGGACAGTGCGCGAATGGCCTCGCTGGTGCTGTTGACCGCTTCGCGTTCGGCAAGCGGGTAGTTGCGCGACAAAAACCGAGCGCATTGCGCGAGCGTGTTATCGCGTGAACGCACTACCCGCACGCTCTCCTGTGTGCCGAAACCACCCAGCACGTGCGACACCTTGCGCACGCGCATGTCGGCGATCATGACGTCGTTGTGATGGTGATACAGCTCGTCGAGCGTTTCGCCGACCGGCCCGGCAATGACGTTGTCGATGGGTAACAGGATGCGATCGACATCGCCGCTTTTGAGAGCGGCAAAGGTCAGCGCGATGGTCGCAAAAGGCACGCACGTCGCGTTGGCGTTCCACGCTTGCGCGGCTTCCTCACCAAAGGTGCCTTCCGGGCCGAGATATCCGAGTCGCATGGTCATCGCTGTCTTTACTTCCGTGTCACGCGAGCCCAATTCCTGCCCGCTGTCTAAAGATACCCTTTTGCCTGCAGTCGAAATAGCTGGGCGTACTGGCCGTCGCTATCCAGAAGACTGTCGTGGTTGCCGCGCTCGACGATTTTGCCCTGTTGCAACACCAGAATCTGATCCGCTGCCCGTACCGTCGAAAAGCGATGTGAGATCAGGATCGCGATCTTGTCATCGCTGACAGTCCGAAAGTGTTCGAACACGGCAGCTTCGGATGCGGCATCCATGGCGGCAGTTGGTTCATCGAGCACCAGAATATCGGCGTCAGCGCGCATAAACGCGCGTGACAGCGCGATTTTTTGCCACTGGCCGCCGGAGAGCTCGCGCCCGCCAGCGAACCAGCGACCCAGCTGTGTGCTGTAATCGTCTGGCATATCGTTAATGAACGGTGCTGCCATGCCGGTTTCGGCCGCCGCTTCCCAGCGCGCCTTGTCATCAAAATAGCGTTGATCGCCAGCTCCGATGTTTTCGCCCACGGTGAGTTGGTAGCGCCCGAAATCCTGAAAAATGACACCGATCCGCGCGCGCAGCGTCTCGGGATCCCAGTCCGGCAGTGCGCGCCCGTCGAGCAGGATGCGCCCGCTTGTGGGTTCATACAGGCGCGTGAGCAGTTTGATCAGCGTGGTCTTGCCCGAGCCGTTCTCGCCCACTAGCGCCAGACTCTCGCCAGGTTTGATGTGCACGTTGATGTCTTCGACCGCCGGACTCGACGCTCCCGGATAGACAAACGCCACCTGCTCGAAGCGCAAGCCGTCGCTGGGCGTTGGGCCCGCGTGGGCACTGCCCGGCTTTTCCGGTACATCCTGCTCCAGGTATTCGTAGAGCGTGGACAAATACAAGTTGTCTTCATACATGCCACTGATGGCCGACAGGCTCGCCGCGACCGCCGTCTGGCCCTGGCGAAACAGCAGCAAATACATGGTCATCTCACCGAGCGAAATCTTGCCGCCGATGGTGGCGCTGACAATCCACGCGTAGGCGCCATAAAACGCCGCGGTTGAGACCAGACCGAGCAGAAAACCCCAGGTGTCGCGGCGCAGGGTCAGAGCGCGATCTTCGGCGAAAAGCTTGTGGAAGATGTCCCGATAGCGCTGCAGCAGACGCGGGCCAAGTCCGAACAGTTTGACCTCCTTGACGCTGTCCTCGCGCGCAAGCACCGACTCGAGGTAAATCTGCATGCGCGTATCCGGCGAGCGCCAGCGAAACAGCCGAAACGCATCGCCCGAGAATTTCGCCTCGGCCACAAAGGAGGGCAGCCCGGCCAGCGCCAGAATCAGCACAGCCCACGGCGAGAACTGATACAGCAGCACCCCGTAGCTCAGCAGCGAAATGCCGTTTTGCACCAGACCGAAGGTCTTGTTGACGAGGCTTAACGGGCGACTGGACGCTTCGCGTCGTGCACGTGTGAGCTTGTCGTAAAACTCGGAGTCTTCGAAATGCGACAGCTGCAGCGTCAGCGCTTTTTCAAGAATCATAACGTTGACGCGTTGACCGAGCAGCGCGCGCAACAAGGATTGGCATGCCGATATCCCGCGCTGTGCCGCGGTCATGACCGCAACGATGCCGCCTTCAAGGAAGACCAGAGGCAGCACGGTGGCGACACCCAGCGCGGGATCGTTCATCGCGCTGACAACGCCGTCGACGATCAGCTGACCTACGTACGCGATGAGCGCGGGCAGCACGCCAGCGATGATCGTCAACGAACCGAGCAACAGCGTCAGCGGGCGGCTGGTGGCCCACACCAGATCCAGGGCGCGACGCGAATAGCGGAAGACGCCGCCGAATCGACGCAGCAGGCCGGTGTTATCGGTCGGAGCGGGACTGATGGGATGGGGAGGCACAGCGTAATTGTACCGGCGTTCGGCATCGTCGGCGCGTTTTTTTGTCTACACTGAGTGCCGCATGAAGATTCTTGGTACCGACGAATTTCGCGCGCGCGTCGCCGCGCTGTGGCAAAACCTGCGGTTGCTCGCCGGTGTGCTCGGGCTGGTTCGATTTCAGCTGATCATGCTGGCAATCGGTTTGTTGCTGGTACTCATGGTGGCGCAAGCGCGCGATCTTTTGATCGCCTACGGTCTGCAGTTCGAGTCGCAGCCCGGTTGGTGGGCGGCGTGGTTGCTGATCACGGCGTTCGGCTGTGCGCTGGTGCTGTGGTATTCGGCGCGCGTCATGTTTCGCTTTCGATTCGTGCGCAGCGAACAGCGCTTCGCCACGGAACCGCGAGTAGCGCCGTCGGATCAATCGGTTTTTCCCTGGCTCAAGCACCATCTGCCGCGCTGGCTTGGTGCCGCCGTGTATTTGATCTTGCTTCTTGGTATCGCGTTGTTGTGGGACCCGGTCACGTTTACGCCGTGGCAGCTGGTCTTGGCCCTGATCGGGTCGCTCGCTCTTTTTGTCGCGTTCGTGAACCTGCGCCGGCGACTGTTTCGGCTGCCGCGCTACGCGAGCGAACGCACGCACAACAATCTGACCGGGTTTACCGATCTGCCGTCGAGCACGCGGCACTGGTTCTGGTTTTTGCTGGCCTCCAACGTGCTGGTCATGCTGATGGCGACACGTGCCCCGCACGCGATGGCGGCGATTATTGGACCCGGTGCGGTTTTGCTACTGGGGGCGAGTCTCGCGGTCGTCGTGGGCTCGGTGCTGGTTTATTGGTCGAACTGGTTTCGCTTTCCCGTGGTCATCGTCACGCTGTTGTTGATCGCTGCATCGAGCTATGTCAACGACAACCACAACGTTCGCTTGTGCGCCGACATGCGTTCGACCGACGAGCCAGACGTCTGCGCGACGCAAGCTGTACAACGTCCAACCGCGGTCGAAGCTCTGGATCAGTGGGTGGCTGCGCGTCGCGCTGACGGGCCGGTTCTGCCCATCGTACTGGTGGCGAGCGAAGGTGGCGGCATGCGCGCCGCGTATTGGACGGCGGCGGTACTCGGCGCGCTGGAAGACGATACAACGGACAGTCATCCGTTCCATCGCTATGTGTTTGGCATCAGTGGCGTTTCCGGCGGCAGTCTCGGTTCCGCGGTTTTCGCCGCGTTGATTCGCGATGGGAAAGGCGGTTCGTTTTTGGCGCGTGGCGAGCGCGTGCTGGAGAGTGATTTTCTTGGGCCCACCCTGGTCACGTTGATGTTTCCGGATCTGCTGCAGCGGTTTATTCCCTATCCGCTGTTTGACGACCGCGGCATGACGCTGGAGCGAACGTTTGAACGACGCTGGCTTGACGTCACGGGCAGCAACACCTTCGCGCAACCGTTCGCCGCACTGTGGGATCGCCCGGCATCCGACGTGCCGTTGTTACTGTTTAACAGCACCGTTGTGGAGACCGGGGAGCGCCTGATCTATTCCCCCCTTCGCATCGATCGTGATGCGCGCGCAACGGTGCTGGACGCTTTGGACGGGCGCGCTGCACTGGGCGATTCGTTGCCGCTGTCCACGGCGGTACACAACAGCGCCAGATTCCCGATACTCAGCCCGGCCGGACGCTTTCGACGCGGCGATTTGCCTCCTGGCGATGAGCGGGAACACTGGGCACGCCTGGTCGACGGCGGTTACTTCGAAAACTCCGGCAGTCTGACCGCTAACGAATTGCTGCAGTTGATTCTCGATCAGCGCCCGGCGCTCGCGCAAAAATACGGCGTACAGCTCGAGCCACTGGTGATACAGATCACGAACTCGGAAGCGGGCACGGTAAACGATTGCGACCCGCGGGCACAGACCCCGGTGACGCGAACGCTCACCGAGGTGTGCTTCCGTCAGCGCTGGCTCGGCGAGTCGCTGTCACCGCTCTACGGATTGCTGAATGTCCGTACTGCGCACACCCGGCTTGCAATGGACCAGCTGCGCGATGCCGCGCCGGTCGGTCGCTACTTGCATTTCGCGCTGCGCAACAACGGCGTCGTGCACCCGTTGGGCTGGATGCTCGCGCGTCCGTCGCGGGTCGATATACGCTGTCAGGTATTGGATTACGACCAGGACGGTTGCGCCGACGTCGGGCCGTCGGCGCACACGGTGCGCGCAGAACGCGCCGCGGTGGTATCGTTTCTGAACTCCATTTTTGAACCGTGAAGGGCTGATGCCATGTCGATACGAACCCGGGCTTTGATTCTCGCTGCCGTCTTGCTGCTGTCGTCGGTCAATGCGACGGCACAGAAAAAGGCGCTGGTTGGCGGACGCCTCATTGACGGTTTGTTGGGTAGCCCGATTGCCAACAGCGTAATCCTGATCGATGGCGACACGATTGAGCGCGTCGGTTCCATCGACACGCTGCCGGTACCTGCGGGTTACGAAGTGATCTCGACCGAAGGCATGTCAGTCATGCCGGGCCTGTGGGATATGCACGTGCATCTGATGATCAACGGTCACTCCGATTACGGTCATTGGCACAAGGCTTACCTCGACCGATTCGCCGATGAAATCATGCCGGCGTCGGCCGAGCAGTTGCTGTTGGCCGGTGTCACAACGGCACGTGACCTGGGTGCGCCGCTCGACGCGTCGCTCGAAGTGCGTCAGCGCATCAACGACGGTGACATTCCCGGCCCGCGGCTTTTCATCAGTGGCCCGTTTATTCAGCACAAGCCCTACCCGGGCACCGAGGCCTATCGTTGGGGAGTGAGCGGTGTGCGGGACGCGCGCGCGAAAGTGGCGCGTTTGGCTGAAGCGGGTGTCGATGTGATCAAACTGGTCGATCAGGATGAAATGACGCTCGAAGAGGCGCGTGCCGTCGTTGACGAAGCGCACTCGCGCGGTTTGCCCGTGGTCGGCCACTCGCATCGACCTGACGAGATTCGTCGCGGACTCGAGATTGGCATCGACAATTTTGAGCACACGGGCCTGGCCGCAGCGCCGGGCTATCCGGACGACATTCTGGCCAAGCTCGAGGAGCGGACCGCGACCGGTCGCGTGCGCGGCGGACCGCTGTATTGGACGCCAACCGTTGAAGGCTTGTGGCAGTACGACGAGGTCATTGAAAACCCGGAACACCTGGACAGCGCCTGTTGGAAGCGCGGGCTCAAGCCCGACACCATTGCCGACATCGCAGCGTCGATCAAGAGCCCGAAGAGCTTGCTGTATTTTGACCTCACGCCCAAGCGCAAACCCACGCTGATCAACAAGGTTCACCAGCTGCGTGACGCCGGCGTCGTGTTGATGATTGGCACTGACAGCGGTATCCCGATGAAATTCCACTGCCAGTCGACGTGGAATGAGCTCGACGTCTGGGTCAATGTGATGGGCATCCCCGCGCAGGAAACCTTGCGTGCGGCGACCTACTGGCCGGCCAAGATGATGAATGTGTCGGATCAGTGGGGTACCGTCGCGCCGGGCCAGTTTGCGGACATCATTGCCGTGCATGGAGACGTGCTGCGCCATATCAATCTGCTGCAGCGCGTCGACTTCGTCATGAAAGGCGGCCAGGTGTACAAGCAGGACGGTCGCCCGACGTATTGACTGGCGTTGCCTGACGGCAACGCTGAGTGCGTAACGTGTGGGCGAAAGGCTTCTGTATACTCGTGCGCTGACTGGGGGATCCCGCGCGCGCTGCGGGTGATGGTTTGAATCGTTAGCCGATTTGGGGTCGCGTGAGCGGCGCCGTGGAAGACCGTGCAGCAACGACACAACGTAACGATACTCGCGGCGATTTTGATCGCGGTTGGCTTGGCCGTTTTCTGGTTTAAGGCGTCGACCGTCGGTCTGCCGCTGACCGCCAATGTTGAGTCCGATATCTGGACTGTGGAAGCCCGCATCAGTTTTGTCGGCGACGGCGGCCCGGTCAAAGCCAACATGCGCATACCCAATAACCCGACCGGGTTTGGCATTCTCAAAGAGAACTTTGTGTCGCGCGGTTACGGCTTGTCGACGCTTGAGGAGCAGGGCAACCGGGAAGCTCAGTGGGCGCGACGCAGTTCGAGCGGACCGCAGGCGCTCTATTATCGTGTGTCCGTTTACAAAGACAGCTCGGTGCGCGGAAACAACATCGACGTTGAAGCGCCCAGCATGCCGATTCTGGAAGAACCCTACGCGACGGCGCTGGTCGACCTGGTGGCCGTCGTTCGTTCGCGATCGGCAGATACGGCGACGTTCACCGCCGAGCTGCTGCGACGGCTAAACCGGGCCGACAGCGACGAATCGGTCGCGCTGTTTCTGGAGGAAGGCGCCAGCACACTGGATACCGCCCGCGTCGCCCAGACCATTCTGGCGGGCGCACGTATCCCCAGTCGCATTGGACAAGGCATCGAACTGCGCATGGAGCCGCACTTCGCGGCGGTCAGTCCGTGGCTTGAGGTCTACAGCGGCACACGCTGGCTGCACTTCAACCCCATGACGGGCGAGGCGTTCGAACCCGAAAACCGGCTGACCTGGTACTACGGCGCCAGCCCGCTATTGTTGATCGACGGCGATCGTATCAACAACATCGACACGGAAATTTTCGTCCGTCGCGATGTGGTGGATGCGCTTGAGGTCGCCGAACAGCGCGCCAGCTCGATGGGCTCGCACGCGATTCAATTCAGCTTGTTTTCGCTGCCGATTCGCACCCAGGCGGTCTACGCGGTGCTGCTGATGATTCCCATCGGCGCGCTGGTGATGGCGGTGATGCGCAACGTCATCGGCATGCTGACGTTCGGTACGTCCACGCCAATTCTGGTGGCGCTGGCGTTTCGCGAAACCCGCTTGTTGTACGGGGTCATTTTGTTTTCGCTGGTCGTGGCCTTGGGTCTGACCGCGCGCTTTTATCTGGAGAAGCTGCGGCTTCTGTTGGTTCCGCGTTTGGCCGCGGTGCTCACCGTGGTGGTGATGCTGATGCTGTCGATCAGTATTTTCGGTCACAAGCTTGATCTTGAAACCGGTTTGTCGATTGCGCTGTTTCCCATGGTTATCCTGACCATGGTGATCGAGCGCATGTCGATCGTGTGGGACGAGCGCGGTCCGAGCGCCGCGCTCAAGGAAGGGCTTGGTTCGCTGCTGGTGGCGATGGCGGCGTACATGGTCATGAGCATCGATCAACTCGAGCACCTGATGTTTGTATTCCCCGAGTTGTTGTTGATCGTGCTGGGCGTGTGTTTGCTGCTGGGGCGCTATACCGGTTATCGGTTGACCGAGTTGGTGCGTTTTTCCGAGTTGGCCAACAAGCCGTCGTCGCAAGATAACTCATGATTCGCTGGCCGGGAGACTTGGCGGCTGCTGGCGTCGTGGGCATAAACGCGCGTAACGCCGAGTACATAATGCGCTACAACGAGCGCAAGCTTTACCCGCTGGTCGACGACAAGTTACAAACCAAGGCACTGGCGCTGGACGCCGGCATGGCGGTGCCCGAGCTTTATCATGTGTTGCGCACGCAGCGCGACGTGCAGCAACTTGAAAGCATGCTGAGTGGTCTGGAAGACTTTGTCATGAAGCCCGCGCGCGGCAGCGGTGGTGACGGCATTGTCGTGATCTCCGGTGTCACGCCCAAAGGCTTGCGCCGTCACGACGGGCGCATCATGTCGTTTGGCGAAGCGCGCTACCACGCGTCGACCACGCTCAGCGGACAGTACTCGCTGGCCGGTATTCCGGATCACATGATGGTCGAATATCGAGTGCGTTTCGATCCCTTGTTTGAGAAAGTGGCGTATCAGGGCATTCCGGATATTCGCATCATCGTGTTTATGGGCTATCCCGTGATGTCGATGGTGCGCCTCCCAACACGTATGTCAGACGGCAAGGCAAACCTGCACCAAGGCGCGATTGGCGTGGGCATTGATATCGCCACCGGCATCACGTCGAGCGGTTCGTGGGGCAACGATATCGTGTCCGAGCACCCGGACACGGGCTTTGCGATAGCCGGACTGACGATCCCGGACTGGAACGAAATCCTGTTGCTCGCGGCCCGCTGTCACGACATAACGGGGCTCGGCTATCTGGGCGTTGATATTGTGCTCGATAAAGATCGTGGACCGCTCATTCTCGAGCTCAACGCGCGCCCCGGTCTGAACATTCAGATTGCCAATGCCACCGGGCTGGGGGGGCGGCTTCGCCACATTGAGGCGAAAACGACGCATCTTGAGCACAGTGAGGATCGCGTAGACTTCGCAAGAGGGCATTTTCGCCAAGCCATCGATTGACACGCCCACCGCGTCATGACTATATTCAACGAAACTCATCGAGACCGGCGGAGGGATAGGCCCTTTGATGCCGGGGCAACCTGCGAGACTTACCCTCTCGCGATGGTGCTAAATCCTACGGGGACTTCGGTCTGCCGGAAGATGAGAAGCAACGATAACCGCGTCACAGCGGCCAGGATCGCTGCCTCGCCCTCCGTCACTCCCTCTGTAGCTTTCTCAATGGGTCAACTGAACCCGTTGATGGCGGGCTATAGAGGACGAAACACTATGACTACTGCAACAACGCGCGCCGTGCGCGCTGGCCTTGGGGCGGATCATGAGCACGGGGCGGTCGTTCCGCCGCTGCACCTGTCGTCGAATTTCACGTTCGCTGACTTCGATCAACCGCGTCAATACGACTACACGCGCAGCGGGAATCCAACGCGCGACGCGCTGGGTGACGCCCTGGCCGAACTCGAGCACGGTGCCGGCGGCGTGATCACCAGCTCGGGCATGGCCGCGATTAATCTGGTGTGCCAGCTGTTACGCCCGGGCGATCTGTTGATTGCGCCCCACGATTGTTACGGGGGCTCCTATCGCTTGTTCGATACGTTGGCCGCGCGTGGTGCGTTTCGCGTCGAATTTGTCGATCAAACGGATGAGGCGGCGCTGCGTGCGGCGCTTGCGCGAAAACCGCGACTGGTGTGGGTGGAAACGCCGAGTAATCCGTTGCTGAGGCTGGTCGATATTGAAGCGGTTTGCGCTGTGGCGCACGAGCACGGCGCGTTGGTGGCGGTGGACAACACGTTCTTGTCACCGGCACTGCAAACGCCGTTGACTCTGGGCGCCGATATCGTCGTGCATTCGACGACGAAGTATCTGAACGGACACAGTGACGTCGTCGGCGGCGCGGTTGTCGCGCGCACCGAGGCACTGCATGAAGATCTGGCGTGGTGGGCAAACTGCATCGGCATTACCGGCGCGCCGTTCGACAGTTTTCTGACGCTGCGCGGCGTGCGCACTTTGGGCGCCCGCATTCGCGCACACGAAGAAAACGCGATAGCTGTGGCCAAAGTGCTACGCAAGCATCCGCTGGTCAGCGTCGTGAACTACCCGGGTCTACAGTCGCATCCGGATCACGAGTTGGCGTGTCGTCAGCAACGCGGTTTTGGTGGCATGCTGAGCTTTGAATTGCGCGGCGGCGAAGAAGAGGTTCGATGCTTTCTCAGTAGCGTTAAACACTTCTTTGTTGCGGAATCGCTGGGCGGTGTTGAGAGCCTGGTTTGTCACCCGGCAACCATGACGCATAAACCGTTGACCGATGCGGCACGCGCTGCAGCGGGCATCAGCGCAACGCTGATCAGATTGTCAATCGGCATCGAATCCGCCGGCGATTTATGCGAAGACGTTCTGCAGGCGCTGGATCAAGCGGTGGTCGCCACTCGTCATAATCCCGTAGTGGCGGTCGCGTGATGTTTGCGTTAAGTTTCGCGTCAGAAACGCGAATGCCGTGCGCGGCATGCCGCGCTGATCAAATCGGTTATGGGAGAGTTGTGAGTCTGACTTGAGAACGGATCCGCGTACACGGGTTTAAGTCTGGCGCACATCTCTCCCTGTTTTCTTGTGGCATCCAAGTGTCGGAACACTGACTCTCGCGTGACGCAATCAATCGGTCCAATGGCCTCCGTTGCCGTCCTCACAAGAACGAATTCTGTTACGGAAGCTCCCATGCTCAAGAGTTTGCTGCCGCGCTCGCCTGCTCCGCCGCGCCCGGCATATCTGCTGGAGACGCTGCGCGAAAGCGCGCTGTTGCTCCATCGTCAACTCCTGAGTTCAGAATCTCTGCTAGACTAAAACAAAAAAACACGCACGCTACGTGCGGATCTTTTTTATATTTAGCTGGTTTTGGCGCACCGCCGCGGTGTGCCCGGGGGGATTCCATGACTTTTTCTGTATCGCGTGCGCTCGTCGCACTACTCGCTGCGCTGTGTCTGAGCGCAGGCGCGGTTGGCGCCGACGTGCCAACGGTTCAATTTGCCGGCAACGGCGACCAACCCATCGTCACGCTGTCGCGCACGCACGGCATGGTGCGGGGTCTGGTTGAGAAGCCGCTGGTGAACATCTATGCCGACGGTCGCGTTGAAGTTGAGCGTCCGGCGTACATGATTCGTCCGGGACGCTATGAGTTCCAACTCCCTGCCGAGGGCCTCGCCCAACTGATTGCGTCGTTTGATACGTCAGGCGTTTTGAAAATGGACGTGCGCGACGTCACAGCACAGCGTGACGCGTTGGCGCGCGCACAACGCAACGCAACCGGTGAAATGTTCATGACGACCGACCCGACGCTGACGCAGATCGCTTTCGATTTCGCATCGTTTAGCCGCGACGGCTCAAACCCGGCGCCGCTTGCCAACCAAATCCGCTTCAGCGAAGTGCAGGTGCAGGCGCAGCGTTACAAGAGCGCGACCGGGCTCAACGCGCTGGCCGATGCCGAGCGCCAGTTGTTGGCGCTAATCGATCATCCCGAGATGCGGGCTATCGGAGGGCAGAGCAATGATTAATCGCCAGCGACTTTCTCTCCCGGCCCGGTCTTTGTCACTGGCCGTCTGCCTCGCCTGCGCGCCATCTGTGCTTGGCGGTGCTTACGTTACGTCCGGTGCCGGTAACCTCGATCGTATCGTGCACCCGAGTAATTACACCGGCAGCGGCGGCAATTTACAGGTGCGAGTGTGCATCAGCCCGGCCAGTTCGGTGACAACGCTGCTGGAGATTCCGCTGCAGAACGCGATTTTCCGGATCAATGAGCTGGAGCCGACCATCGGCAATCTGATCACCGGCGGTGCCAACGACATCCCCTCAAACGCCGTGGACGCTGAGTCGGCGTTACTGCACGAAGCCGGTCACTGCATTGGTCTGGCTCACCCGAACCTGGCCACCGAATCGGGCGTACCCTCGGCGCAGCGTGACTACACGAAAACGACGCAGGGGAACAACGGATTTTTTGATCTCAACGACGGCGCCGACAACGTGCTGGGTTCCAGCGACGATCTGCGCGGCGATGATGTGAATCTTCACTGGTTTCGAAT
>JBGCFP010000006.1:0-27167 GCA_045107005.1 Gammaproteobacteria bacterium | reverse complement strand
CCGTCGCCGTCGGTGTCCGCCATGCCCTCAATGCTGTCGAGCAGTCCATCGCGGTCACTGTCCGCCGCGGTGCCGAAGCCAACGAAACTGTCGGCGACGTCGGCAATGACATCGCCATCGCCGTCCAGGAGTGCATCGATGATGCCATCGTTGTTGGCATCAAGTGACGGGAACGGCGCGTCGGCGATATCAAAGCGGCCATCCTTGTTGCTGTCCACTTCGCGGAAATCCGCCGTACCGTTAATGTCAGTATCGACCGGCGTGGTCAGCGTGGCCTGATTTGCGGCCGGGTCATCGATGAGGCCGTTGCCGTCCCCGTCCGACCCACCGGCTTCGACGACGTCGGCGAGACTGTCGTTGTCACTGTCGAGATCCAGATAGTCCGGCACGCCGTCGCCGTCCGTGTCGACCGGCAACACGTTGTCGTCAATCCCGTCGCCGTTGACGTCAGTGCCCAGCGTGATGTCCACATCGAACTGATCGTTGATGCCGTCGCCATCGCCGTCGGCAAGCACGTCCAGATTCGTTTCGACGGTGTCGGGGATACCGTCATTGTCCGCATCAGGGTCGAGAAAATCCGGGCTGCCGTCACCGTCCGTGTCGACCACGCCAACCGCATCGTCGATACCATCGTCATTGGCGTCGACGCCGCCGGTTGCGTCCACGTCGAATTGATCATCGATGCCGTCGTTGTCGGCATCGGCGCGCAACGCCAAACGCAGTTCCAAACCGTCGGGAATACCGTCAGCGTCGCTATCCTGATCCAGATAGTCGGGCACACCGTCGCCGTCGGTGTCGCCGCTGCCTTCCAGCGCGTCGGGCACGCCATCACCGTCGCTGTCGTTGTCGCGCACGTCGGCGATCCCGTCGTTATCGGTATCGACCGGATTTAGCGGATCAGGGCCCGCTTCAACGTCGTCCGGGATGCCGTCGTTGTCGGAATCGTTGTCGATGCCGTCGTTATCACCGTCGCCGTCGTTGTCGGCGTTCTCCATGCCGTCCGGGATACCGTCGTCGTCTGAGTCGCTGTCAGCCGGGTCAGTCCCGTTCATGATTTCGACGCCGTCGGGCACGCCGTCGCTGTCGGTGTCGCACCCGTTCACGGTATCGCTCGGCACGCACGGGTCAGCGGGCGCGGTGTCGGTATCATCGGGAGTGCCGTCGTTGTCGCCATCCAGCGGGCCGGTGAACAAATCGTCGGCCGCGTTGCCGACCGTCGGGTTCGTACCGTCCACCGTCACTTCTGCACCGTCGTCGATGCCACCGTCGTCAGTATCGGTATCCAGCGGATCGGTAGCACCGACGCCGCTCAAGACGCCGTTACCGGCCACTTCGTTTCCGTCGCGCAATCCGTCGCCGTCACTGTCCGCGTTCGATGGGTCAGTCTCACCGGCGCCGGCACTGCCAGTGCCGCCAATGACCACAGTGCCCGTCGCGCCGTCTGCGTTGGCGTCTTCAACGCCATCTTGCAGACCGTCGTCGTCACTGTCCGCCTTGGTCGGATTGGTGGTGGTCGTCGGATCACTGTCGATGACAAACCCCGGCGCGGTCGGATCCGTACCGACAAACGCCACACCGCCAGCACTGCTGCCGCCGGTGCGTGGCGCCGTGACGCCGCGCTCCAGACCGTCGCTCAAACCGTCGTTGTCTGAATCGGCATCGGTCGGATCGGTCTCGTCGCCCGAACCGGGCAGTCCGTCGGGACCGAGCAACTCTTCACCATCGGACAATCCGTCATCGTCACTGTCGCTGTCCAGTGGATCGGTATCGCCCGCGTCCAGTTGGCCGTCGTTGCCCAGCTCGTCGGCATCGGCAATGCCATCGTCGTCGCTATCGGCATCGTTGGGATCGCTGCGCAGAGAGAGTTCGCGCGCGTCGCTCAAGCCGTCGTTGTCACTGTCGGGGCCGACATCATCCGCGCCGTTGCCGACCGTGGGGTTGGTGTCGTCAATCAACACCTCACTGCCATCCTGCATGCCGCCATCGTCGGTGTCGGTGTCGAGCGGGTCGGTGGCGCCAAACGCTGCCAGGGGACCGGTCCCATTGACTTCGTCGCCGTCGGCCAAGCCGTCGCGATCGGTATCCGGATCGTTGGGATCGGTTTCGCCGCTGCCGCTGCTGGCGGAATCGCCAATGCCGTTAATGGTCGCGCCGTCGGCGTTTTGATCTTCATCACCGTCCAGCAGTCCGTCGTTGTCCGAATCCGGATCGGTGGGATCGGTGGTCGTGGTCGGGTCAGCATCAATCACGAAATCGCCAGCGCCGACATCGGTGCCGGTGTACGCCACGCCGCTGTCGTCACTCACACCGCCGTCCACCGGCGTGGTGATACCCACTTCCGTACCGTCACTGATACCGTCGTCATCGCTGTCCGCCGCCAGCGGATCGGTTTCATCACCGCTGCCGGCCAAGCCATCCGCACCCAGGCGTTCGCGACCGTCGTTGAGACCGTCGTCATCACTATCGGCGTCCAGCGGATCGCTGTCGTCGAAGCCACGCTCGCCGTCAAAACCAATTTCTTCACCATCGCTCAAGCCGTCGTCGTCGGTGTCCGCGTCGTTCGGATCGGTGCCCAGCGTCGCTTCATCCGCATCTGTGATGCCGTCATTATCGGAATCCGGCCCGGCGTCATCTGCCGCGTTGGACGCGGTCGGGTTCGTCCCATCGCGCAGCACTTCGGTGCCGTCCTGCACGCCACCATCGTCGGTATCGGTGTCGAGTGGATCGGTGGCACCGCTAAGCGCTTGCGGTCCCGTGCCGTTTGCTTCATCACCATCGGTCAGACCGTCGCCGTCAGTGTCCGGATCGCTGGGATCGGTTTCACCGCTGCCCGAGCTATTGCTGTCACCGATGGCGTTGACCGTCGCACCGTCCTGATTGGCATCTTCGACGCCGTCGTCGAGGCCGTCGCCGTCCGTATCAACCACATTAGGGTTCGTGGTGGTGCGCGGATCCGCGTCGCCGACAAACGTCAATGCCGTGCCTGCGAATGGCACCGCGTTCACACCGGATACGCCGGCAGTAGAGCCGTTCGAAGAGATGCCCACCTCCACTCCGTCAGCAATGCCGTCACCGTCGGTATCGGCGTTGTTAGGATCGGTTGCGCCCACCGACTCGAGGACGCCAATGCCGAGCACTTCGTCGCCGTCGGCCAAGCCGTCGTCATCGGAATCCGCATCCAGCGGATCGGTATCGCCCGCATCGAGGCGGCCGTCATTGCCCAGCTCCTGACCGTCCGTCAGACCATCATTGTCGCTGTCGGCATCGTCCGGGTCGGTACCAAGCGTCGCTTCGAGCGCATCGGACACGCCGTCGTTGTCGCGATCCGCCAGATCGTCACCGCCGTTGCCGAGCGTTGGGTCGGTAAGATCCACCAACACTTCGGTGCCGTCGAAAGCGCCGCCGTCATCGGTATCGCGATCCAGAGGATCGGTGACGCCGATCCCTGACTGTGGTCCGCTGCCGTTGATTTCGTCCATGTCCGTCAGGCCGTCACCGTCGGTGTCGGCGAGGTTGGGATCGGTTTCGCCACTGCTGCTAACGCCACCGGTACCCGCGATCACATTGCGGGTTTCGCCGTCGCGATTGGCGTCCTCAACGCCGTCGGCAATGCCGTCGCCGTCGCTATCGGCATTCAATGGATCCGTTGTGGAAGCGGGATCCAGGTCGCCGTCAAAGCTGACGTCGGTACCCGACACCGGGCCGGCGCCGTCAGGATCAGGAATGCCACGCACAACACCGAGTTCAAGACCGTCATTCAAGCCATCGCCGTCGCTGTCGCCGTCCGCTGGGTCGGTTTCGCCCGCGTCAACGACGCCATCGCGGTCACGATCCTCGTCACCGTCAAGCAAACCGTCGTCGTCAGAGTCTCGATCCAGCGGATCCGTTTCGCCCGGACCGGGAACGGCATCACCACCGGTCTCCACACCGTCACTGATGCCATCTTCGTCCGTGTCCGGATTGTTGGGGTCAGTGCCGAGGATCATCTCAAGGCTATCGCGCAGCCCATCGTTATCAGTATCTGTCGCGCACGCTGCGTTAGCGGCCGAGGGAATGCACGGATCGGTGTTCGCGGGGTCTGCCTGGTCGTTGGTGCCGTCGCTGTCTGTATCGACGAGGCTCGATTCGAGGTAATCCACAGTGCCGTCATTGTCCGTGTCGGGCAGCTCGCCTTCGACGCTGTCCGGGGTGCCATCGCCGTCGGTGTCCACCGTGCAGCCAGCCCCAAAGTTGCTCGGGACGCACGGGTCAGCATCCTGTGGATCGGTTTGATCGGGGGTCCCGTCGCCGTCGTTGTCGGCGGTTAACGATTCGAGATAATCCGGGGTGGCGTCCGCATCGGCGTTATCGTCGCTGAAGTCGCCGTTGCTGTTAGCATCCTCAGCCGCGGTCAACGTGCCGTCCTCATCGTCGTCAGTATCCCGCCAGTCTCGATTATCCTGACCGTCGGTGTTTTGCAGCACGCTGTTGCTGCCGTTTTCATTGCCGACGGCCGGCCCTGCGATCGTGTCATAGACATCGTTAAGACCATCTTCGTCGGCGTCTTCGGCGATGTCATTGATGACGACATCAGCCACACCGTCGGCGTTGCCGTCGTGACCTTCAATACGATCCGGCACACCGTCGCCATCGGAATCGTCATCCAGATAGTCCGCCGCCCCTGCCCCGTCGGTGTTGGCAAGAACAATCGCCACGCCGCCATCGTCGGTATCGTAGCGATCGTCAAGGCCGTCCATATCGGTGTCGACGCCAAGTGGCGCACGATAATCCGCGTCGGTCTGCGCCTCGACATTGTCCGTGATGCCGTCGTTGTCCGCGTCGATGTCGCGCGCGTCAATCAGTCCGTCACCATCGGTATCACCGGTGCCTTCCACGGCGTCGGGCAGCCCGTCGTTGTCGTCGTCTTCGTCAGCCGTATCAAAAATGCCGTCGCCGTCCGTATCCTGTCGCACGAACACCGTGGCGGTGCGATCGACACTGGCGCCCACCGCGTCAATCTGATCGGCGTAGGTCACCGTGAGCGAATCGCCCAACACCACGTTGAGCGTCTGGTTGTTGTTCACGTCGGCCGCGACGCCGTCCGCCGTGGCGATGCTGCCGCTAAACTCGCCGGTGTTTACGCCGGTTTCGGTAAGCTCTACCTGTTCGGTTTCACCAGTGCGCGAGTTTTCAATGCTCACAACAATACGCTCGACCACACCGGCGATGGTGTTGAGATCGTTGTCAGTCACCGTGATCGTCACGCTTTCGCCCGGTCGAATCTCGGTGCTCGCCGTGACGGTGCCGTCGACGCCCGTCAGCAGAGTGTCATCATTGGCGATCGTGGCTGTCGTGGTTGCACTGGAAGAAAACCCGAATACGTAAGTATCGAGAAATCGAAGGTCACCGAAACTGTTACCCCCGGGATCAAAATCACCCCACGTGTGACTCCCTGCTGGTGTTCCCGAGAGGACGCCATCGGGCAACACCGACGTGCCAGGAGGATCAATCAGCGTTGCATCGTCCCAGTAAATCAACGTTGGACTCAAGTTGCCGTTGTTGTCCGACAGATAAATGGTCAAACCATCTTCGGTCAGGCCGCCGCTGGTTTCCACGTCATTGGCGACGAAGTGATACTCACCCATACGCACGGTCACCTTGGCGTTATAGGTGCCTGCTGCCAGTGTGACCCCGTCCGGATCGGTGCCGTCCCACGCCGCTTGATTCAAGCCAATCGAAACGGTGTCAAGGATCAACAGATCGCCCTCGTTACCAAACTCTCCATCGCGATCAATGTCGATCACAACGGCATAGGTACCTTCCACATCACTGTTGAATTCAAAGAATCCGCTGTCCTGCGTACCGTCGACCGGCGTGGGCGTGATGCTGCTGTCGACGCCAGCGTCGTCGACAAAGCGCAGATTGGAAATGCTGGGCGGCTCGGTGGGTACCGGGTCGGCAATCGCTGGCAAACCCGTGTAGACCGAGAATTTATAGGTGGCCTGATTCCCGGCCGTTGGCGTCGAATAGCCCGAATTGGGGGCGTCGACGCCGATATCATTGGCGATAATGTTGTAGCCAAACCCGGACAGGTTGTTCAGATCAAGCTGCCAGATGTAGTTGGTGTTCGGCCGTCCGCCGGGCACCAACGCGTAGTAATCGGCATCCGTGGAATCTGCCTCGTCGAACGTGCCGGCATTAAAGTTCCAGCTGTAAGCCCACAAGCGCCCCGCGGCGACCGTCGGATCGGGATTGGTGACGGCATCCGGCGTCACCGAGATGTCGTAGCGCTCGAAGAAGCTGCCGTTGAACACGGTGTCCTGCAGGTTTTGCAGCTCGAGACGGTAAGCGCCTGTCGTCAATGTGGTGTAGCGCAGCGGTGTCGTGAGCGGCGCTGTCATGGGATCCAGGCAGTCAACATTGCTGTCGGTCAGCGTGGTGAACAATACGGATGCGCCGGTCGGGTCGAAAATCTCGATCGTCAGATCGTCCGTGTTGGCGGCGCCACACAGCGAGACGTTGATCACCTCGCCGGCGGTGACGATGTCAACAAACCACGAGGCCGAGTCGTTATCGATGGCGTAACCGTTGTCAACCGCCATCTGCGTATCGGCTAAACGCTGCGTCAGGCCGATTTGACTCGAGCCCTCAGCGTTCGCATGCAGAGACAGACTGGCCAGTCCCGCAGCACTCACGACGAACACAAAAGCGCGCGCTGCAAAGCGCGTGCAAAGCACTACATCCCTGTTCATATTTCTCGCCCTTCGCGTTGAAATCGCGCGAGCTTGCCCATTGATTGGCAACACGCACATCCTTATGCCGGCTGTCTGTCGCGCTCCATGCGCCCTCGGCGCAACACGCCGCAGACAGTTAAGTTAATAATGCTAAGCGACTGTTGACACGGCCCTGCGTGATGCGGATCACAAAAAAACACCAGAGCTGACGCCAAACGGCCACAGAAACCCATGTGAATTCAGACACCACCGCAGCGCAAGCTGTGCGATTATTGCGTCGCGCCGTTTCACCGCGGCTTTTATGTCAAACCGAATGGAGAATAGTCGTGCGTGACGGCGTGTTAATAGTCCTGCTCATTGGCCTGTCTACGTTCGCAAGCGCGGCAACTCACGCTGCCCCTTGCGACAACAACAGCGGTCGCCCGTCGGTCGGCCTCGCGCTGAGCGGTGGTGGCGCGCGCGGCGCTGCCCACGTTGGCGTTCTCAAAGTTCTCGAGGCACTTCGAATCCCCGTTGACTGTATTGCCGGCACCAGCATGGGCGCAATCGTAGGCGGGTTGTACGCGGGTGGACACGACGCCGCGGAACTCGAAGCCATCATCGGAGGCGTGGACTGGAAAGATGCCTTTCGCGATGATCCGTCACGCGCCCAGCTGTCGTTTCGGCGCAAGCAGGACGACTACGATTTTCTGGCCGACTTTGAACTGGGTCTGCGCGGCGGGAGTGTGCAACTTCCGCTCGGTGTCGTTCAAGGACAGAAGCTTCAGTTGCTGCTGCGCCGACTCAACACGCGGGTGCGTGACGTGGACGACTTTGATGAGCTACCCACACCGTTTCGCGCTGTGGCCACGGACGCTGTCACCGGCGATAGCGTCGTCCTGGGCCGCGGCGAGCTGACCATTGCACAGCGCGCCAGCATGGCCGCCCCTGGTGTTTTTGCTCCGGTGGAAATGGATGACAAAATGCTGATTGACGGTGGCATCAGCAATAACCTGCCCATCAATGTTGTGCGCGCCATGGGCGCCGACATCGTAATCGCCGTCGATATTTCCTTCCCACTGCTCGAACGCGACGCGCTGAACTCGGCCATCGCCCTGAGCAACCAGGCGCTGACGATTCTGGTGCGCCGAGAGGCGGCGCGCCAGCTGTCTTCGCTGTCACCCCGTGACATTGCGATCATCCCAGAGCTGGGCACATTCAGTTCAGCGGATTTTTCGAACCTGCAACTCGCCATCGAAAAAGGGGTGGAAGCCGCGGACGCTCAAACGCAAGCGCTGCAACGGCTCTCAGCAGACGCCGAATCCTATCGTTACTACACGGCGACCCGTTCGGCGAATCGCCAACAAATAGCGCCCATTGTCCGCAGTATCTCGCTACAGGATGATTCCAGGCTGTCACGACTCACGTTGGCCAACCTGCTGCAGACCGAGGTGGGCAAGCCGTTTGACGGCGAATTGCTCGAACAGGACATCGCCCGCCTGTACGGCCTGAACATTTTCGAAGTGGTCGACTATCAGGTTTCTGGCGACAACGCCGTCGACATCAGGATTTCCACGCGACAAAAATCCTGGGGCCCGAATTTTCTGAATTTTGGTTTGAGCCTGGTGGATGATTTTGACCGCGCCAGTCGCTACGCGCTTGGCGTGCGCTATACACGCACACAGGTTAACCCGCTCGGCGGTGAGTGGCGTCTTGATCTACAGCTGGGCAATGACCCGCGATTAACGACTGAGTTTTACCAACCCTTAAGCTACACCTCGCCGTTTTTCATTGCACCGCGACTGGTAGTGCGCGAATTTGAAAGCGACCTGTTCGCCGATACAGGTGAGCTGCTCGCTCAGTATCGCGTTAGTGACAAGCGCATTGGTCTTGACGTCGGTTACGCCATCAACGAACGATCGGAACTGCGCGTGGGCGTCACTTACGGTTCGGGCAGCGCGAAACTGATCATCGGTGACCCGGAGTTGGGGTCGTTCAACGCCGACGCTGGTCGCGCGCGCATGCTGTACCGCTACGACAGTCTCGACAATACGGCGTTTCCCACTGACGGCGTACGCGCCGCGGTTAACGTCGAAGCGCTACGCGAAGAATTTGGCACCGATCGCAATCGCGAGCGCGCGTCGGTGGAATGGCTGGGCGTGCACTCACGCGGTGACACCAGCTATTTGCTGGGCCTCAACGCGTTCTCCAACGTCGCCGGGGATGGCGGCATCGAGGATTTGTTTGAACTGGGCGGTCTGTTCAATCTGTCGGGCTATCGGACCGGGCAGTTACGCGGACAACACAGCGCAACGGCCGTCCTGTCAGCCTACCGAAAAATCGCGCTCGGCCAACGCCTCCAACTGCCGGTGTATTTTGGCGCATCCGTTGAAGCGGGCAACGTGTGGGACCAGAGCAGCGATGTTGGCTTCGACAATTTGCGCTACGGCGGCAGCGCGTTTCTTGGTATCGACACGCCGCTGGGCCCGGCGTATTTGGGTTACGGCTTTGCGGAAGGCGGCAATACCGCTGCGTACTTCTTTCTCGGTCAGCGCTTCGGCTCGTCCATCCAATAAAAAGCGCGCGGGCCGTCACCGGCACCGCGCGCAGTCTTTCTCAGTAACAGACGCTTCGATCAGTTGATCGCGCGCGTGCCACCGTTCTGGGTGTTCCGCAGAATTTCGGCAGCCGCTTGCTGCTCTTTCTTGCGCTGCGCAACCGTGCGGCAAACGCGCGATTTGCGGTGCGAGCCGGTGCGCATTTCGCGTGTGCACAGAATTTCGTCTTCACGCAGTTGTTCCGCTTCGGTCAATTCCGCTTTCTTGGCCACCGGAGCAGCGTTGCTGGACGTAGGCGTTGAGCTGCCGGCGCAGCCGCCGAGAAGTGCGATCAGAGCGAGGGCGCTAAGCGTTTTTTTCATGATGTTCTCTCATATCTGCTGTGAGTTAAGAATGATGGGTGGCAGGGCTTACCACCTCCGCCGATCTAGTACTAGTTTCGTATTATTAACCAAAACGGACGGTAAATGTCGAATGTTTCCATAATCGGCGGCGGTTGAGCGTTCAGCGGTCACATTCGGCAGCGTTTGATTTTCGCCCTGCCGGGGCGCGCTTACAAGGCCGAAATTGGGTCGGCTACCGCTTTTTCAGAGCTTGTCTTAACCGGCTTAACCTGAGCGATAACTCGCCACAGTCGCTCCGGCTGTGTCCACGTTTCCTGCTCGCTGTAGCGTGCAGCTGCGACCCGCTCAATTTCGATCGCCAGAGGATGGTCAACGCGCCGCGCCACGGAGCCTAGCGTAGCCGGTGGTTCGCCCGGGAAAATCACGCGGGCCCAATCCAGAATCGCATGCGCGGCTTCCTGCGGATCAGCGCTGTCACAAGCCCGTTTTATCGCTGAACGCGCAGCAAACAACGAGCGCTTGCGCCGCCGCTCGCGACGTTGACTGGACTGATTCGATGGCGCTGCCGCGTGCTTTGAGCGGTCGCGACGCCAAGCCAGCAGTGTGGCAAGCCACAGAGCAGCAAACCCGAGTGTCGCGTGCGGCCAGTAGCGCCAACCGCGCGTCTCCACCACCGTAGCGGCTGGCAAGACCGCATTGACCGCGCCCGCTGCCACCGCTGGCACAACGGCCGGTGCCACGGTTGGGCTGACCGCCGACGCGGTCACGTCGATAACACGCTCCGGCAAGCTGGCCGTGCGCGCTCTGCCCGCTTCCACATCCCACCACTTCAACTCAATGCGCGGAAGTGTCATTTTTCCAGGTCGTTGCGGCACCAGTGCAATGGACTGCTCCACCACGCCGGTCACGCCCTCCTGCGCAAACGTATCCTCGCGTTTGGCCTGATCGGAATAGACCCGCATGCCCTCGAGGTCCGGCACATCGATCGCCGGCAGCTGGGCCGCGGTCAAGCCTTCCGCCGAAACGCGCAACACCCGGGTCACCGGGCGACCCTGTTCGAAGGTGACGTCCGTCGGCCAGATCTCCGTCAGCTTGAGCTCGGTGGCTGGCAAAAAGGCGTCCTTCTCGAAACCGCCCGGCACGCCTTGAACTTCGACACTCGCCGCTGGCGCCGAGACACGCTTCAAGCGAGGCGGTCGACCTGGCTCGCGCAGCTGACCGGTGAAATCCGCAGCGCTGGCGCGCAACGTACCGCTGCTTTGTGGAAACACCAGATAGCTTTGCTCGTAAACCTGATAGCGCTCGCCGCCGCGAAACAAGCTGTAGCGTTTCACCTGCTCGAGTTTACGTACGACCGCGTCGCTGTCACCAAAATCCGGATCGGATAAATCGCCACCGGCCAGCCAGCCACGGTGATAAAGACGCAGCGTGTAGATAAACTGCCCCTGCACGTAGCCGGTATCGGGCGTAAACGAGACTTCCAGCGACAGATCGCCAAGCGCCGTCAGATCGTCACCAATCGCCGCGGGCTTAACCGTGATAAACACCGGTTCGGACAGATCGTTATTGAAGCGCACCGGAGGGAGCTGCAACGTCCCGGTGCGTTTGGGCATGAGGGTCAGACTCCAACTCAACTGATAGCTGAAGCGGCCCTGAAAACTCTGCAAGTTGCTGCGTCGATTCTGCGCGATGATGTCAAAATCTTCGGTTAACGCATCGAAACCGGGCTCGGAACGCACCTCCTCCGAGTAACTGTATTCCACGTTGAACGACTCGTTCTCAAACACGGTCGTGCGATCGGGTTTCACCTCCACATCGCCCGCGAGCGCCGCAACACTCAACCAAAAAAACGCGCCCAGCAGCGCCGCTCTGTTTACCATGCCTGATCCTCTTCGGGGCGACCTTGATAGCGCAGTCGATACTGGCGCTCAAACTTGCGTCGCAGCAGACCACCCGGATCATCGGGCACCTGACGCAACCACTGCTCGGCCGCCAGGTCGCGCTCTTTTTCTTCGTCTGACTGACCGGCCTGCGCGTCCATTTGCTCGCTTTGGCTCTCCTCGTTTTCACCGGACTCCGGATCGCCCGCCGCGTCCCGTTGCTCGTCGGTCTGCTCTCCCTCACCGTCTTCCTGTGCCGACGCTGGGTCACCCTCCTCGTCGCCCTCTGACGTATCGGGGTTTTGCGAGGAGCCGTCACCGTCTTCCTGCGCTTCCGACTGCTGCGAGTCACCGGGATCGCCACTGTCGCCCTGGTCTTGTTGATCGCCCTGCTCGGACTGCTCGCCCTCATCACCGTCTTGGGATTGCTCCGATTGATCTTCCTGCGGCGGCAACTGATCCAGCAGATCGAGGTTGTATTGCGCGTCCTCGTGGTCGGGTTCAACCGAGAGCGCCGCCTTGTAAGCGTTCTTGGCGGCATCGATTTCACCCGCCAGGGCCAAGGCGTTGCCGCGGTTGTAGAACGTGTCAGCACTCTGAGTCTGCACACCCTCAAGCAGCTTGGCGCTGCGCTCATAGTCCTGCGCGCGATACGCCGCCGCCGACTGCCATTTAGGATCGACGAACTGCTCCGTCGCGCCGTCGAAATCCTCGGTCAGGAATTTTTCTCGCGCCTGTTGATCCGGCGTCTTCCACAGGTCGTCCCACAGTCCGGCCGACGCCGTCGGTGGTGGTATCAGCATGAACGCCGCGACGCCGATGATCAGTCCGCGACGAAAAAACAACGCAAGCAGTGGCAAACACATCAACACAAGCAGCGGCCCTTCTTCGCGCCACACATCCGTCTCGAAATCGTCGTTGATGACACCGTCGACAAACGCCGCTTCACCGACGTTCAACAGCGCATCAATATCCGTGTCGTCCGCACTCAGCAACGTAAAACGACCGTTGCCGGCTGAGGCGATGGACGCCAGCGCGGCAACGTCCGTGCGCGCGACCACAATCTGGCCCGCGTCGTCTTTTATGAGCTGGCCTTGAGCGTTGCGCACCACATCGCCTTCGGGCGTGCCGATGCCAAGTACCGATATATCGAACCCGCGTTCCTTCAGTTTCTGTGCCGCCTCCGTCGCCGCCGCACGATCGGCAACGCCGTCGGCAATTAACAGCACGCGCCCCTCCGTGGCGCCGGCGTCCTCAAACAACCGGGCCGCCCGCGTCAGTGCTGGCGCCACCAGCGAACCCTGCCGAGGCATGATTTGCGTGGTCAGACTCTCGAGCATGGCTTCAATCGTGCCGGTGTCGTCGGTCAACGGCGTCACGGTAAACGCGTCACCGGCAAACACCAGTAGTGCGGTGTCACCTTCTTCGCGCTGGCTGAGTAAATCACGTACTTTCAGCCGCGCCCGCTCCAAACGCGTGGGTAGCAAATCCTGCGCATTCATCGAGCGTGACAAATCCAATGCAATGACCAGCGCCGATTCGTTGCGATAAACCGGCTGCGGCAGCCGCTCGCGCACCGGACCGGCCAGCGCAACGATGAGCACGGCGGTAATCAGCGCGAGCCACAGCGGCAGCGCACGACCTTCCCGGGTTTCGCGACCGGAGGTTAAAACGTAGGGCTGCAGTGCGTCGTCAACAACGTCGCGCCAGCGCCCCGCCTGCTGTCGCCGTCGCCCGTACCACCAAATCGCCATCAGCGCGAGCGGCAGTGCGAGCAGCCACCAGGGGCGCAACAGATGCCATTCGCTCATGCCACACTCCGACGTGAAATCAGCGCGTTGACCAGCGTGGCGAACGCCGCTATGCCCAGCGCGAGTCCGAGCGGCCAGTAGAACAGTGACTTCACCGGTCGAAAACCCTGCGTCTCGAAATCGGCCGGTTCGAGTTTATCAAGCGTCGTGTAAATCTCGTTCAACTCGCGCGTGTCGCGAGCGCGGAAATAACGCCCGCCGGTTTCGCTGGCAATGGCGCGCAGCGTTTTTTCATCGAGACTTGAAGACTGACTCTGGCGGCCGAGATTAAATAGCGAGCGACCGGCGTCACGATCGGCGCCAATACCAATGGTGTAAACCTTCACGCCTTCGCGCGCGGCGAGGCTCGCAGCACGCAGCGGATCGATCGCGCCCGCGGTGTTGGCGCCGTCGGTTAACAAGACCAACACGCGACTGTCCGCGGGCTTGTCCCGCAGTCGTTTGATCGCCAGGCCAATGGCATCACCAATCGCCGTTTCGTTGCCGGCGATACCAATAAACGCTTCGCCCAACAGCACCGACACCGTCCGCCGATCAAACGTCAGCGGCGTCTGCAAATAGGCCTGACGACCGAACAGGATCAGGCCCACGCGATCACCCTTGCGCTCGCGAATGAATTCGGTAGCCACGTACTTGGTGGCATCAAGCCGGGTGACAATGCGATTGTTCACGCGAAAATCCCGCAGACGCATACTCCCGGAGACGTCAACGGCTAATAACAAATCGCGACCGCTGACCGGCAGCGCGCGAGTCTCGCCCAGCCACTGCGGTCGCGCCGCCGAAACCACCAGCAGCAGCCACACGAGGAACGCTAACAGCAGCAAAAACCAACGCGACCGCCCGGCGCCGCTGTTATCACCCTGCGCCCACCGTTCGGCACCGGGAATCTTCAGCGCCACCTGGCTGGCCACATCGACCGGCCGCAGCAAACGGCGAATGATAAACGGCAAAGGTGCCAGCGCCAGGATCCACGGCAGCGCGAAAGACAGCACTAACGAGCCCTCCGCAACGGTGGTAACGCGCCAAGCCAGCGACGCACCTGGTCAACCATGGTGGCCCCCTCGACCTCTTGGGAAGGGTTGTACGGCCCGTGCACAATTTGCCACGCCACTTTGTCGCTGAGCACGCCACGACTCGCCACCACGGATGCCATGGCATCGCGCCACGCTTTGCCGGTCAAACTCGCGACCGACTCGCGCGGCAGATAAGTCAGACAAACACGTCGCAGTAGAGTCGATACATCGGCGGACAGGCGCTGCCCGTCGCCGTGGGCTCGAAACTCGCGCTCGATTTCGGTCAGAGACCGCAACCCGGCGCGTCGCACTTTCAGCTGTGACCGTCGGCGAAACCATAAAATAATCAGCGCCACCAACACCCCGGCGAGCAGCCACCATCCCGGCGCAGGCGGCCACCACGATACCGGTGCAGGCAAGTGAATATCGCGCAGCGGCAGCCCGTCCATCAGCGCATCACTCCGCGCAGGGTTTGACCCATGACCTGCACCGCATCGTCGTTGGTTGCCACCACGATGCTGCGGGCTCGCGCACTGCGTGACAGGCTCTCGACCTGTTCGAGCCGCTCTTCGAAGCGCTGATGATGCGAATCGCGATTGGCACGGCCCCGGCTGTCCAGGAGCCAGCGCGTTCCGCGATCAGTAATGGGATAGCGACCGGGCGCCGGGAGCGACTGCTCGAGCGGATCGCAGACCAGAACGTTGAGTAGATCGCTGTGTACCGAAATGCGTTTGAGCAGCGCCAGCGACGTGTCGTCGAGACGCATGAAATCGCTGATCATGACCACCAGCGAACCGGGTTTGGCCACGTGCACCACGCGGCTCACCGCGTCGTCAAACGCATCGTCGCGACGCTCGTGATCGGGCTCCCAGCGCGACGGCGTCGCCAGGTCCGAGAGCAGCCGCAGCACGCCGTTCTTGCCGCGCACCGGACGCGTCTCCGTGTGGTCCGCGCCGCCGAACACAACGCCACCGATGCGGTCACCGTGCGCGAGGGCCGCCCACGATAAAAGCGCAGCGCAACGCGCGGCCATCACCGATTTGAACACGCCGCGTGTGGCAAAGAACATGGTCGGCCCGAGATCGACGCACAGCAGAACCGGGCGCTCGCGTTCTTCGCGAAACAGTTTGGTATAAGGCTTGCCGGTGCGCGCGGTCACGCGCCAGTCAAGGTTGCGCATGTCGTCGCCCACCTGATAGCGGCGCGACTCTTCGTAATCCATGCCGCGCGCTCGAAACGCGGAACGACGCGCGCCGGACTGCACGCTGCGTTTGGCGACGCTGCGCAGTGACAGCACGCTGGCACTTTGGCGCAGCGCAAGCAAATCGGCAACGTCAACGCGCACCGGCGACCCGGCCGGGGCAACGGCTGCGACCGACGCCGATCCGATCACGGCACGCCGATCCGCGCAATCAATTCATCTATGACCGCGTCGCTGTCGAGACCTTGCGCCTCGGCCTCAAAGCGCAGCAACACGCGATGACGCAACACGTCCTTGGCAATGGCCTGAACGTCGTCCGGCGACACGAAATCGCGATCGTGCAACCACGCGTACGCGCGCGCGCAGCGATCCAGCGCTATGCTTGCCCGCGGGCTCGCGCCGTATTGCAGCAGTTGCTGCAGATCGTCGCCGTAAGGTGCGGGATTGCGCGTAGCTAACACCAGTGACAGCAGATAGCGTTCGACTGCCTCAGACATGTGCACATCGAGCACTTCCGCACGGGCATCAAACAGTGTTTGCGCGCTCAAGGTTTGCGGTTGCGGGACAGGAGCGCTGCGCAACTGACGCGACTCGGCCCGATTGAGCTCAAGAATCCGACGCTCGGCGTCGGCGTCGGGATAGTCAATTTTGACATACAGCAGGAAGCGATCCAGCTGCGCTTCGGGCAACGGATACGTGCCTTCCTGCTCCAGCGGGTTTTGCGTTGCCATCACCAGATACAGATCCGACAATGGGTAAGTGTTCGACCCGGCCGTAATCTGTCTTTCTTCCATCGCTTCGAGCAAGGCCGACTGAACTTTCGCGGGCGCGCGGTTGATCTCGTCAGCGAGAATCAGGTTGTGGAACAGCGGGCCTTTTTGAAACACGAAGCTGCCGTCGTTGGGACGATAGATCTCGGTGCCGGTCAAATCGGCGGGCAATAGATCGGGCGTAAACTGAATGCGTTGGAAATCGCCCTCAATCCCACGACTAAGCACTTTGATGGCGCGCGTCTTGGCAAGACCCGGGGCGCCTTCCACCAATAAATGGCCGTCGCACAAAAGAGCAATCATCAGGCGTTCAATCAAGCCGTCCTGACCGACGATGTGAGTGCTTACGTAGTCGCGCAACTCGCGAATCGAATTCATAGAAAAACCACTGGTTTTGCCGGAAAACCCGGAAGTTTAGGCCACTGGCCGCGGTGCGCCAAGCACGGCGGCCGGATCAGTAGATTACGACGGTCATTGCGGCCCGAAGGTTCCGTGGAAATCGACCAAAGGCGGTCGTTGCGATCAGTGGGTGTGCCGACCCGCAACCCGGTCAAAAAACAGGCGGAAATCGCCAATCAGGCTGTAGAGCGGGTAGCTAAACGTCGCTGGCCGATTGCGCTCGAAGAAGAAATGGCCCACCCAGGCAAAACCGTAGCCAAACACCGGGGCAAGCCACAATGCGCGCCAACGGCCGGTCACAAGCGCATAGACCACCGTCGTGAGCACCAGCGCCGTGCCGACATAATGCAGCCGGCGACAGGTAGGATCGCTGTGCTGGGACAGGTAAAACGGGTAAAACTCGCCAAAACTCTGGTAACGCTTGCTCATGCCCTGATTGTATCAGCGCCACTGCGCCGGATCGACGTGATAGAACTCGCGCAGACGTTGATACAGGCTCGGGTGCTCATCACGCAGTGCACGAGGTTGTTCGTAAAATACCTCGGACAGGACCGCGAAAAACTCGGCTGGATGCGTGGCGCCGTAGGGATCGATCAGCGTTTCTGCGCCACGCCCAACGGCGGACTTAAGCGCAGCGTATTCTTCACGCATGGTTTGCGCCCAGCGCGAGGTGCCCTCATCGTCGTCAAGCAGAGGCGCGCCGTTGACCGTGCCGGTCTCGCCGTCGAGTTGGTGGGCAAACTCATGCACGACGACATTGTAACCGTCGGCATGATGCGCACCGCCACTGCGCGCGTCGTCCCACGACACGACCACCTGCCCTTCGCTCCAGGACTCACCGCTGAGCAATCGACGATCGCGCGAAATGACACCGTGCTCATCGACGTTTTCGTGCTCGACGTAAAACGCCCGCGGATAAACCAGCACCGAGTGCAGAGGATCGAAACAGCCGCCCGGTCGATTGACGAGCAGCAGGCATGCTTGCGTCGCAATCACGACGGCAATCGTGTCATCGACCTGCAGTCCGGCGCAGCCAATAAAGCGCTTCTCATCCAGAAACACATTGACCAGGCCTTCAAGCCGCGACTGCAGCGGCGGCGGCATGTGCGCGACGATGGCGACGTACTGTGCCACCGTTTCGCGGCGCGCGACGGACAGCGGGGTCTTGAGCAGGCGTTGGCGCCGACGCCTGCGTCGAAGCGGCGTAACGATCTGCCACGTCAGTACGGCAACCAGTACGGTCGCAATCAGTGCCACCACTGCAATCTTCGACGTCACTACACTTTGATCTGCGCCCACGCGCGCTGGCGCCAGAGCACGACAAAAATCGCGCCAACCCCGCTGCGGTAGACAACGTTCAGCGCCCACACGGCGGAAAGGCCCAGCCCCAACACTGGGCCGAGCAGATAGGCGAGCGGCAGGAACACAATCCATTGAAAGCCGATGGACACCAGCATCACGCGGCGCGCGTCGCCGGCGCCGAGCAACGCGTTCATCAGTACCAGCCCCAGCGCTTCAAACGCCATCGATAAACCTACCAGGCGCATCGGGGTGCGCGCCAACGCTACGGTGTCCGGGTTGTGGATGAACGGCGCGAGCACCAGATCGGGGGTGAGCCACATGGGTATGCCAAGCAGCGCCAAACCGATAACAGCGATGCGCGCCACGTCCCAGGCCCAAGCCGACGCCCCATCGACGTCATTCCTGCCAAGTGCCTGACCGACCAACGTGGTGGCGGCAAGGCCAAACGCCATGCCCGGCAAAACGGCCACGAGCATCACCGTCACCAGGACGCTTGCGGCGGCCAATTCCTGCGTGCCGATTTGCCCGATGATCCAGTAGAGCACTGTGAAACCTGCGGCGAAGAAAAACTGCTGGAGCGACGAGGGCAGTGACAGGCGAGCCAGTGTTATCACTTCTGACCGCGCCGGCAAGCCCTGTAAAAAGCCGGCGTTGCGCGCGTATTTCAGGCCCAACAGGAGATACACCACGGCACCGACCACCGTTGACAACGCGCTGGCAAGGCCCGCCCCGCCCACGCCAAGCGCGGGCGCGCCAAAGTGACCGAAAATAAACACATAGTTGAGCACGATGTTGACCGTGTGCATGACGATCAGCGTCGACATGTACAGCATGGATCGATCGACGGCGTTCCAGTAGCCGCGAAACGCGAAATTGACTCCGACGAACACGATGCCAAGGATCCGCCAGCGCAAATACGGCAAGCCTTGCTCTATGACCTGTGGATCCGGGTTGAGCAACGGGAACGCGGCGGGCAGTGAAAAATAGATCAGTGCCGATAGCAACGGCGCCGTGATGAACACGATCAGCAAACCCGCGTTCAGCGGCACAGCGGATCGATCGTGACGACCTTCGCCGACACGCCGCGCCGCCGTCGCCTGCACCCCCGTTGAAATGCCGATGATCAGCGCCATCGACATGAAAACGACAAAGCCGCCCAGACCCACGGCCGCCAGCGCCGCGTCGCCCAAGGTGCCCACCATCGCCGTGTCGACGAGGTTCAGAACGTTTTGCGACACCATACCGCCAACGATGGGCAGAGCCAGCGCCAGGATGCGCCGGCGACGTGAGATTTCCATGGTCAGTCGGTCGGGTGCTTGCGTTGACGATAGTAAGCCAGAATATCGTCAAGACGCTGTTCGCATTCGAAACCGAAAACCTCGTTGAAATGCGAGCCGTCGATTAGCACCGGGTACTTGAGGTAGTTGATCAGGTAGCGCGGAAAGGCCCGCCCGCGCAACAGACGGCTGATCAGCGCCGGTACGGCAGGGGGAATTGACGGCACCGGCACACCGGCGCAGCCACAAGCACGGAGGGCATCCTGATAACTCAGCCACTCCGACGGCGCCACGTTGTAAATGCCCGGGTTGTTCTGTTCGAACGACATGACAATCGCCCGCGCCATATCGGACACATGAATAAACTGCATCATCGGCGAAAAACCGGCCAGTACCGGGGCGATCTGACGATCCAGCAGCGTGCTCATGGTATTGCGCACGCGCGGTCCGGCGATGTGACAGGGGCGCAGTACCGTCAGATGCAGCTCCGGGTGTTTCCACAAGGCTACCGCGGCCAGGTTTTCCAGCTCGACCGAATCAATCAAATCCATCGTCAAACCGGAGGCTTTGAGCGGCGCGTCCTCACCGAGCAGCGCCGGGTTGTAGGGGCTTGCACCATAGACGTAGAACGTCGACATGACGATGATCTGCTGCACGCCATACTGACTGCACAACCGAAACAGTCGTTGCGTTCCGAGCACGTTGGCGTTGTAACGTCGCTCGGCGTTCATCTCGTCGGATTCCATCCGGCCAAGATGAATAACCGCGGAAATATCGTGGTTGCGAAACACATCTTCGAAATCGCGTCGGGTCGGGTCGCCTTGGTACGTGGGCGTTTTCGAATCAATACGCACGCGGCGACGAAAATCCACCGCCACGATGTTCACTCGCTCGCGGAGCCTGCGTATGACCTGGCGGGCGAGCGCGCCCGCCGCGCCGGTGACCATCACCGTCGGTTTTTTCCGCGGGGCCATTTAAAACACACTCTCGCGTGTGGCCAAGCCTTCTTCGAGCAACAAACGGATGCGCGCTTTCACCTGGTCTACGCGCTCGGTGACCGCCTCTTCGCTGTGGACGTCGTTATCGAAAAACATCGGCTCACCGAAGTTGAGCGTGACCCGCGCCGGCAGCGGCACGGGCAGGGCCAACGGAAAATACGGCAGCCCCAGCGCCTTGGCCAATGGTTTAATGTTTGTCAGCGACGGCATGGTCTCTTCGCAACCGACCACGCCGATGGGCACGATGGGCGTCCGATGGTTCATCGCCAGATGCAGAAAACCGTTCCCGAAGCGTTTGAGTTGATAGCGCTCCTTGTACGGCTTACCGGACCCGCGGATTCCTTCGGGAAACACAACGATCGCTTCCTCGTTTTCCAGCATGCGCGTGCAGTTGTGCGGATCACCCACAACCGCACCCAGGTGATTGAGCATGTTGCCGACAAACGGCACCGTGGGGAAAAAACGCTCAATCATCGCCCGCGCTGCGCGCGGCCCGTGCGGGTTGGTCGCCAACGCCATACCGATCAGCATGCCGTCCATCGGGAGCTGCCCGCTGTGGTTGCCGATAAGCAGAACTCGCCCGTGGGTGGGAATGCGCTCAATGTTCAGCGTCTGCACACGAAAGTAGTCGGTGTACAGTTTGTGCACGATCGCGAACACCAACTTGGTTTTGTCCTTGTCAAAGCCCCAGGGATCGCGGGAGAACTTACCCGTCACCGCAGGCAGTCGTTCGATCATGGCCTCGATTTCAGGGCTGATCACGACCTCGCGCAAACGGTCAAGCGGGTTCATGTTTTGCTTGCCGTTTTGGGCGGCTTTGGCGAGATGTACATGCTGATTTTGGCGTGCACAACGACCTGGTCATTGCGGTCTAGCACGTCCACCGGGACAATCACATCGTAAGCCGCATCGTTTCGAATCGGCTCGTCAAGCCAGGCGATAGCGCGCACATCCGTCGTTGCTTTGGCCCGGTATTCAATGGTCATGCCGCGCGGTATCCAACGTGCCGTGCGCGGTGTCGCCGCCTCGGTCAGTGTGCCAGCGGCCATCTCACACGCGTTGCCCATCGCCAGTGCGTGCACCGTGCCAATGTGATTGGTCACTCGGCGACGTTTGCGCACGAGCACTTCCGAGCGCGATGCGCTCAGTTGCGTGATGCGCGGACGAATGCTGCCAAAATACGGTGCGCGAAAAGACACCATTCGCGAGAACAGCGTTTTACCCAGCGGAAAACGCGCACAGCGCTCGTACAGTCGCACGAGTGATGGCGTGGTTTCAGTTGGCATGAGCTTCGCAGTGTTTGAGCGCAAACGCGGCGACTTGCGACAAAAGCTCGGCCGCGGCACGATTGGTCGCTTCAACCCCGGTTTGCGGATCCTCCCCCGCCGGTTCCGACGCCTGGAATCGCTGTACCGCGATCAACGCGCGTCGGTCCGCATTGAAAAATCGTGCTTCGAAGGCGACGTCCAGCATCGACGACTCGCCGTCAAAAATTTGCACAACTTTTACGTCCGCCAGCTCCAGATGAAAGTCCGTACGCGCGGCAACTGGCGATTCGAGCACGCCCTCAAATCCACCGCCATTACGCAACACGCGTCGGGTTTGGTCAGCGAGCATGCGCGACGGCGCATCAGCCCAACGTGAAAACGCGAAGTAGTTAAGCTCGTAGGGCCCGCGCATGTACGCCATTTTGGCCGTTCGAAACCCGGTCGCTGCCTGGCCACTGGCCACTTGTATACTGCCGCAGGACGGTGCGGTCTGCGCGGTAATCGTCAGCACCGGTGCGATAAGAAACGTGCGGTTGCCACGAGCCTTCTTGCCCGTCGGTAACAGTGCACAGCCGCCTAGCATCGCGCAGAGCACTATCACGATAAGGGCGTGTTGCGTCCTCATTCGCCCGGCCCCGGTTCCCGATCGGGGCCACCAAAGACCAGCTGGCTGGGGTCGGACTCAATCGACTCGCTGATCCGGCGAAGACTGATCGCGGTATCGCGCAGCTCAACAACCATGCGCGTCGCCTCAGGCAACGCAGACGAGGTAAACTGACGCAGATCGCGCCCGCTGCTTTCGATGGTCTGGCTCAAATCCACTGATGACGCTTGCAGCGTATCGCTGGCGGCAGCCAGTGACACGGCCATGGATTCCAGAGCGCCTGCGGTCGAATTAAACTGTTCAACCAGATTGGGCAACGCGTCGCTGGCCCGGCGCGCGGACGCCACGACGCCGCGCATGTCGTCAAGCAGCACTTCGATTTCCTCAGCCCGAGCCGCCAATCTGCCGGTCAATACGTCAGTGTTTTCCAGAACGGCCGAGACGGTGACCAGATTGTTGTCGTCAAGCAGGCGATTGATGCGCCCGGTGGCTTCGATCAGCGAACCGAACAAATCGGTGGCGTTGTCGTCGAGCCGACCGAACAGCGACGGACGGCTTGGGATCACCGCGTAATCCAGCCCTTCCGTAGGCACTAGCGCTGCGCTCGCGCGCGAGCCGCCGGTCAAGTTGATGTTCATGATGCCGGTCAAACCTTGCGTGGCCAGTTCGGCCACAGTGTCTTGCTTGACCGGCGTTCCTTCAAGCACCACCATTTTGACGCGCACTTCTTCCGGGTTCTCCGGATTCAGGCCGATCTCCCGCACGCGTCCGACGTTGACCCCTTTGTACTTCACGGGCGCATCGATGCTCAATCCGGATACGGATTCGGTCATGTACGTGACGTAAAAATCATAGTCTTTGGGCGGCCCACCAGTAGTCAGCCACAACACGGCCGCCAGCAGCGCCGTGCTCAGCAACAGCACGAACAAGCCGACCAGGACAAAATTGGTTTTTGCTTTCAAACTTCGGTCATCAACACTTTGCGGTCGCGCCCGACCACACTACAAACGGATTATTCCGCAGTATCGCGTTCAACAAAAAACTCGCGCACGCGGCTGTCCGACGACTGCGCAAGCGTCGACCACGCCCCCAGCGCCAGCAGCTTACCATTGCCGAGGAAGGCCGCGCGATCCGAAATACGCCGCACCGACGCCATATCGTGGGTAATCATCACGATGGTCAACCCCAAAAGATCGCGCAAACTCAAAATCAGCCGATCCAGCGCCGCGGCGGATACCGGATCCAGGCCAGACCCCGGTTCGTCCAGCACCAACAGCTCCGGATCCAGCGCAATGGCCCGCGCCATCGCCGCGCGTTTGCGCATGCCGCCGCTAAGTTCCGCGGGATACAGTCCGCCAACAGACGGATCGAGACCTGACAGGCTGAGCTTGATGCCCGCCAGCTGCGCGATGGTGGTCCGGTCAAGATTGGTGTGTTCACGCAACGGCATGCCGACGTTTTCCAGTACGGTCATGTCGCCAAACAACGCGCCGTACTGGAACATCACGCCGACCCGACGGCGCAGCGGCAACGACGAAATCTCGCCGAGCTCGGTGACGTCCTCACCAAACAAACGAATCGTGCCGGAAGTGGGGTCCTGCAACATGACGGCTTCGCGCATCAAGGTGGATTTACCGCTACCGCTGCCGCCCACCACGGCAAAAATTTCACCGCGGTTAATTGTCAGGCTGATGCCGTCGTGCACCACCTTGCGTCCAAATCGCGTGACGATATCGGTCATTTCAATGACCGGTTCGACCACCTGCACGTCGGGCTCGGGCGTACTCATATGCCCACCTTGCTGAACACGATCGAAAAGATCGCATCAACAACAATGACCAGGAAAATCGAATGGACAACGCTCATGGTGGTATGGCGCCCAACCTGCTCCGCACCGTTAGACGCTTCAAAACCCTGATAGCAACCGACTGCGGCGATCATCACGGCAAACACGGGGGCTTTACCCAGACCAATCACGAGCGACGACAGCGACACGGATTCGGACACGCGCTGCAAAAAACTGTGAAAACTGATGTCGAGCAACGAATTGGCCATGAACATGCCGCCCAGAACGCCCATGAAATCGGCGAAAACCGTCAGCAGGGGCAGCGCCACAATGAGCGCGAGAAATTTGGGCAAGGCCAACGCATCGAGCGGCGACACGCCCAGCGTACGCAGCGCGTCCACCTCTTCGGTCACTTTCATCGTCGCAATTTCGGCGGTGTAGGCGGAACCGGTCCGCCCCGCCACAATAATGGCCGTGATCAGCGGCGACAGTTCGCGCAGCATGGCCAGACCAACCAGATCGGCAATAAAGATGCCGGCGCCGTACTGCTGCATCAGCACTCCGCCCTGGTACGCGATCACGAGGCCTAGCAGAAACGACAGTAGACCGACAATAGGCAGAGCGTCAAAACCGGCCTCTTCAATGCCGCGCAGTACGGTGCGCCAGCGCAGGTTCTTTGGCGCCAGCAGCACGCGCAGGGCGGAAAAACTCAAGCGGCCGATGAACGCAAGAAAGGTCAGGTATTTGTTGATGATCGAAAAGGTGTCGCGACCGATCTCTTCGATGAATCCGGGCGGTCTCGGGGGCTCAAGGTCTTCGGGCTTGGCCTGATTGCCCGCCACGAGCTTGATCAGCGTCTGTTGATCCTCGTCACCGCGCACATCAAGGGTATCGCCGCGTGCGGCGAAACGCGCCTGGGCTCGGCACACAAGCCATGCGCCGGTGGTGTCGAAGCGATCAACCTGGCTCAAATCCAGGGTAGCATTGCCGCTGGCGGTCAGCCCGAGCGCCCCGTCGAGGCCGCCAAGACCAAAAGCGGTCCACGTTCCACGCGCTGCGTAGACGTCACCGTCCGGCTCAATGGTCGCGGGCGTACAGGTTTGCGCACGGGTCTGGCTGCGATTCATGGCCATAGACTAGCAGCCCGCCGGGCTTAGGTGGATGGTAGCGAGGTTTGCCGCAGCCACAGGGGCTTCAAACTGAGTCGGCGTCGCGGCGTGAAAGCGTGTCGGCTGTGTGGTGCCGCAAGCGCTCGTGGCGGAGCGCCGTGCAAGCGCACCGGGCGCTATTTGACCGGGAGGATGCCAAGCCCTTTCTGGGCGGCGTAGTAGGCGGCCAAATCGGCAATGTCTTCGTCGGACAAATTGGTCGCGAAAGCGCCCATGATCGCGTTAGCACGTTCGCCGCTGCGATACTGTTTAAGAGACTGGCGCAGGTAATCTTCATACTGTCCGGCCAGATTCGGAAACTGATCGGAAATGGCTTTGCCGTCGGCCCCGTGGCAAGACGCGCACTGCTGCGATTTGGTTTCTCCAGCCGCGGCATCACCGGCTACTGCGCTGTTGGCCAGACCCAGCGACAAACCCAGGACCGCAGTCGCGAGCTGCTTATTCAATCCGTGCTTGATGATCATGTCAGTTTCCCAGCGACGCAATGTAGGCGGCAATGTCGGCAATATCGTTATCACTCATGGAGCCGGCCTGGGCGCGCATGGTGGGATGCTTGCGCTCGCCGGAGCGATACGCTTTGAGTGCGACGCTAATGTAATTCGCGCTCTGCCCGCGCAATTTAGGCACGCTGTAGGTCGGATAAATGTTCTTGTACGCCTCGGAGCCGTGGCAACCGGTACAGGTCCACGCTTTCACGCGACCGGCATCAACGTCGCCGTCCGCCATTGACGGGGCGGCCAGCAGCAGTGGCAACAGGGTGACCACGGCACGCACCAGATTCTTGGCACAAAACACAACGCGCAGTGAGTACATAAGGCTTCAGGCTCCTGGATATTCGCGAAATAAGGGCATCAGTCACCCTGGCGCGGGCCGAAGAATAACATTGTTGCCCTGCAAAACGAACCCCGAAAACCGCGATTGGATCACACTTGAGACCGGCACAGGACACGCGCCAACAACGCCCGAGAACGCTGCGCGGTACACTCTGGCCCATGACCGAGCTGCCGCCTGCACCACCGACCGTTCAACTGCTCAAGCGCGACCTGTTCGGGAGCGTCTCGGTGGTCCACAACGGCGCTGCGGAGAGTTACATTTGTCGCGACGTGACCACGGCACCTTGGTGGACCCGGCCGATCGCGCGAGCGCTGGCTCGCCGTGAGGCCAGGACACTGAGCCGACTCGACGGTCTGACGGGGGTGCCGCAGCTTCTTCACTTTGATGGTCTGACGCTGCATCGCAGCTATATGGCGGGCGAGCCGATGCAGGTGGCGCGACCCCAGAACAACGCCTACTTTCGGGCCGCCCAGTCACTGGTGTTTCGGATGCATCGGCGTGGTGTGGTGCACAACGACACGGCGAAAGAGCCAAATTGGCTGGTCCTGGCGGATGGATCGCCAGGGTTGATCGACTTTCAGCTGGCCCTTTGCACTCAACGACGCGGACGCTGGTTTGCGCTGTTGGCGCGCGAGGACATTCGTCATCTGCTCAAACACAAGCGCACCTACGCCCCGGCAGCGCTGACGGCCCGACAGCAACGGATTCTGAATACCCCGGCGTGGACGTCACGCATCTGGCGGCGAACGGTCAAACCGGTTTACCTGTTCGTGACGCGTCGCGTTTTGAACTGGTCCGATCGGGAGGGGGCGACGGATCGGGGGGCGCGGTCCGATCGTTGATGGGGGCGTGGGATTAGTCTGGATTCTGAGTTTTTGCAAGGGCTCGACGGGTTGGGGTCAGCGATTTTTTCCGGGCTCGACGGGTTGGGGTCAGCGATTTTTCCGGGCTCGACGGGTTGGGGTCAGCGATTTTTTCCGGCCTCGCCAGTGTGAACGTCGATTAGGGAATGGCTCCCTTCGGTCCGCGGAATTTCCCTAATCGACGTTCACACTGGCGAGGCCTTACATCTTCGTCGGAACTCGGAGGCAATGGCTCTCCTCGGTCCGCGGAATTTCCCTAATCCACGTTTACTCTGGCGAGGCCGTACATCCTCGTTGGATCTCGGAAGGAATGGCTCCCTTCGGTCCGCGGAATTTCCCTAATCGACGTTTACACCGGCGAGGCCTTACATCTTCGTCGGATCTCGGAGGGAGTGACT
>JBGCFP010000059.1:0-63282 GCA_045107005.1 Gammaproteobacteria bacterium | reverse complement strand
GCGTATACCGGTCGTGACACCATCGGCCAGGCCGTGGATTCTTCCGCCATCGTGAACCCGCCCGCGGCGTGCACACGTTCATTCAGTTCGGCAAAAAAATCGATGGCTTCGAGGTTCTCATTGCCGCCGTGTTCGTTGGCGACCCACTCGCCATCGTCGCGCGAGTAGTCGAGGTACAGCATCGATGCGACGGCATCAACGCGCAGAGCGTCGATGTGAAATTCGCGGATCCAGTACAGCGCGTTGGCCACCAGATAATTGGTGACTTCACGGCGGCTCAAATTGAAGATCAGTGTGCCCCAATCGACGTGCGCGCCGCGCCGGGGATCTTCATGCTCGTACAGCGCCGTGCCGTCAAATCGAGCCAGACCGTGTTCGTCACGCGGAAAGTGCGCGGCGACCCAGTCAACGATGACACCAACGCCGCACTGGTGCGCGCGATCAATCAGTGCGCGGCACGCGTCGGGCGTGCCAAACCGACAGGTTGGCGCATACAGACCGATCGGCTGATAGCCCCATGAACCGTCAAACGGATGCTCGTGAATGGGCATCAGCTCGATGTGCGTAAAGCCCATGTTGACCACATAGGCAATCAGCTCGTCGGCCAGTTCTTCGTAGCTAAGCGCGCGGTCCTCATCACGGTGACGTCGCCATGAGCCCAAATGCACTTCGTAAATACTGATCGGCGCCTCGAGTGCAGTATGCGCCGAACGGCGCGCCATCCAGTCGTCGTCCTGCCATCGGTAGGTGCTGTGATGCACACGTGCCGCGTTGCCGGGCGCCGGCTCGCACCAGCGCGCCATGGGATCGGATTTGAGTGGCAACAGCTTGTCGTGCGCGTCGACGATTTCGAATTTGTACAGCGCCCCTTCGTCCACCCCGGGAATGAAGATGTCCCAAATGCCGCCGTCGTGATGCTTGCGCAACCCGTGGCAGCGACCGTCCCAACCGTTGAACCCGCCGACCACGCTGACGCGCCGGGCGTTGGGCGCCCAGACGGCAAAATGGACGCCCTTGATCCCGTCAATGGTCGCCAGGTTAGCGCCGAGACGTCGATACAGGTATTCGTGGGTGCCTTCGCCGATCAGATGCAGATCGAGATCGCTGAGCAAGGACCCGAAGCGGTATGGATCTTCACGTACTTCGACCTGACCTTCATGGGTTTCGATGCGCAGGCGATACGCACCGAGCTGCTCCAGCGTGCCGCTAAACACACCATCCGGATGCAGCCGTTGCATTGCGCCGATTTCTTCGCCCGTTCGGTCGACCAGCGTGACGTGGCGTGCGGCCGGCCAGAAACAGCGCACGGCGATGTGGTCGGCTTCCTGGTGGCAGCCTAAAAGCGCGAACGGGTCGGGGCAGCGACCTCGAACCAGCTGCGCAATCTGCTCGGAAACAGCGCCAGAGATCATAGTGCCGCTCGCTGGTAAAGACGGTCGGTGTGCGCCTTGGCGACCTCGGGCCATGCGGTGCCGCTGCCTGCGGCCTGTTGCATCAGGCGCTGCCACGCTGGGCCACGGGTGCGCGCTATGGCGCACGCTTCGACAAATACAGGGAGCAAGCGACCACTGGCGTCTTTGCCCGGCGCCAGGCACCAGCCGTTGCGCTCGTGCTCCACCGCTTCGGCCAGTGCCCCCGTGCCGTGCACCAGACACGGGCGACCCGCATTGAGCGCCGGCAGGACCGCGGCGGCACTAGCGGCTTGAGTGGGCAGTGAAAGATGAAAGTGGGCGGTTGCCATGAGCGTGCGCGCGACGTGCGGTGCGTCACCTTGCAGATAAACAAAGCGCGGCTGGCGCGCCGCCACCTCAGTCAGGAACGCTTCCGAGTCAGAATCGCCGCGGCCCAGGGCAATGACAATCTCGCTGCCGCTCAACGTGTCGAGCATGGCATCGAGCGCGCTGGGGGATTTTGTCACCGGCGCGCGCAGTATAGACAGGTGCGTCGAGTCAAACGGTCCGCACAAACTGACGATCAGCCGCGGCGCAGTCTTGGGCAGGACGGCGAGACGCTGCTGCGCCAGATAGTGCGCGCTGTGCAAGTAGCGGGTTTGTCCGATACAGGTCAGATTATGGGTCGACAGGTGCTCGGCGAGCGCGCGCCACGCCGGCCTTTTCGGGGCACGCGGCCGCGGCGTCGCGCCAGCGGGAATGGTGATCAGGCGCCCACGTTGGACCAGCGTTTGGCACAGTTTCTCGAGGGCATTTTTCTGTGCCTTGAGATCATTCAGCAGGCCTGCGCTGGGCAGGCAAACCGCGTCCGCCAAACGCAGCGCTGCGGCCACCGGGTTGCCGCAATCAGCGAAGTTCGGGTCGACCACCGCCCGCCTGGACACCGCCAGATCGGGGAACCAGCTGCGCAGCGACGACGGATCGAGTGCCAGTGGGCGAATACCCTGGATCTCGAGCGAATGAACGGCAAAAACGCTGTGTATGTTTTTGAGTGCAACGTGCTGCGGATCGAAACTGCGCACGACAAAATAGAGTGCCGCCTGCCAGTCGTGTGCGTGAACAACATCCGGCACCTCACGCTGCTCACCAATCCACTGCGCCGCGGCGGCGGCAAATAACGCGAATTTCGTGGCGTCTGTGGCGAACGGGGCCTGCGCGTCATCGTCACAATAGACACGGCCCGGGCCCTGCGGTGAAAACAGAGCATGGTCGAGCACGACGTGCCTGACTTTTGAACGGGCGGCACTGCGAGTCCAGGCAGCGACGCTGTGGCGCTCGCCACCGAACGCGACGTCCAGGCGCTCGGTCTTGGCGGGTATTTGGAACAGCCCATAGCCTGGCGTCACCACGGTCACGCAGTGCCCGGCGTCTTGCAGTGCCAGACACAGGTCGGCCACCGAATCGGCAAGGGTGCTTTGACGCAAACCCGGGGCCGCCGCGTATTCGGCGGCCAGCATGATGATCCGCAAGCTCACGGCAAGTTTGTCGTCAACGTGTGTAATGAATTTGCTGGCCGAGCATGTCGGGCGTCACCAGCGTGATGCCGCTGTCGGTGACGCGGAATCCGCGCGCGCGATCATCGTCAGCGTTCTGACCGATTACGGTCCCAGCGGGAATGTTCGAGCCGCGATCGATGATGGCTCGGCGAATATGGCAGTGCTCGCCAATTTCGACTTCGGGCAATATCACCGACTCTTCCACCTTGCTGTAGGAGTGCACGTGACTGTTGGAGAACAGCAGCGAACCGCGCAATGCCGCGCCGGAAATGACGCATCCGCCCGATACCATCGAATCGACGGCCATGCCGCGGCGGTTCTCGTCATTGAACACGAACTTGGCGGGCGGCGCCTGCGTCTGGTGCGTAAAAATCGGCCACTGCTTGTCGTAAATGTTGAACTCCGGTGAGATCGAACACATTTCCATGTTGGCTTCGTAGTAGGCGTCGAGCGTGCCGACGTCGCGCCAGTAGGCCTGTTGACCGGTCTTGGGGTCGCGCAGCGGGTACGCGTGAATGTTGTATTTGCCAATGATCGACGGAATGATGTCGCGGCCGAAATCGTGCTGCGTCGCGGGGTTGTCGGCTTCTCGGATCACCTGTTCATACAGAAAACTGGTGTTGAACACGTAGTTGCCCATGGATGCGAGGCAGGTATCGGTTTTCCCGTAGCACGGTGTCGGGTTCTCCGGTTTCTCGTCAAACGCGATAACACGACCGTCCTTGTCTACCGTCATCACGCCGAGCTGTCCGGCCGCTTCCTTGATCGGCACTTCAATGCAGCACACGGTCATGTCGGCCTGCATGCGGGCATGGTGGGCGAGCAGTGGGCCATAGTCCATCTTGTAAATGTGATCACCGGCAAGGATCAGAACAAAGCGCGGATCGTGGGTGCGGATGATGTCGAGATTCTGATACACCGCGTCAGACGTGCCGCGATACCACTCACCGCCAATGCGCTGCGAGGCTGGCAGGATCTCGACGAACTCACGATTGCCGGCGTGGTACTGGCTCCAGCCGTGGACCAGGTGGCGAATGAGCGAGTGCGCCTTGTACTGCGTAAGCACGCCAATGCGCCGGATGCCTGAATTGATGCAGTTGGACAGTGGAAAATCGATGATGCGAAACTTGCCGCCGAAATACAGCGATGGTTTAGCGCGCCACTCGGTCAGTTCGTAAAGCCGGCTGCCCTGGCCGCCAGCGAGAACCAGCGCAAGCGTTTCACGAGTCAGGCGACTGACGTGCCGCCCACCTTCCTGTTCGATATCGGCTTCAGACATACGGTTCCATCATCTTTTTATGGCCTGCGATGATTCACCATAGGCGCTCGCGGCGACGAAATAAAGTCAGTGATGATCGCCGCGCCCGCTGTCGCGAACCAACTGACTCACCTGCTCGACCAGCGCCTGATCAATTTGATCGGTCGTCAGTCGCCAGCGCCAGTTCCCGTTGGTGGTGCCGGGCGTATTGAAGCGTGCATAGGTGGGCAGGCCGAGGAAATCCTGCATGGGGGCGATGGCGTAACGGGCGCGGCTGTTGAAGGCCATACGGATCAGGTCAATGTGTACGTTGTCGGCGTCACCGCCGGTCAGTGCGAGCACGCGTTGGCGCAATGGATCGTTGTTGGCGGCGCCCTCGGCGTCCCCCGCAAACCAGCTTACCGTTGTGTCGTTGTCATGCGTGCCGGTGTAGCACACGCGATCTTCGGCAATGTGATCCGGGTGGAAGTGTTCCTCATCGAGCAGGAACTGCAGCACGGCCATGCCGGGGAGGGCGTAGTGTTGGCGCAGCGCATTGACCTCGTCGGTGATAACGCCAAGATCTTCGGCGATAATCGGCAACGATTCGAACGCCCGTGACAGCGCATCAAACAGTTGATATCCGGGCGCCTCAATCCACTGGCCGTTGCGCGCGGTGCTCTCGTCCGGCGGAATCGACCAGTAGGATTCAAAGCCGCGGAAGTGATCGATGCGCACCAGGTCGGTCAACATGGCGCAGTGCCGGACTCGGGCAATCCACCAGTCAAAACCGTTATCGACATGGCTTGGCCAGTCGTAGAGGGGATTTCCCCATAGCTGTCCGTCAGCACTGAAATAGTCGGGCGGCACGCCGCCTACAGCGGTTGGACGACTGCGATCATTCAGTTGAAACAAATCGGGGCGCGACCAGGTATCGGCGCTGTCCATGGCGACGTAAATCGGTGCGTCGCCCATCAACTTTACGCCTTTGCGCGCCGCATACTGGCGCAGCGCCTGCCACTGCTCAAAGAACAGAAACTGCACGATCTTTTGATGTTGCACCGCGTTTGGCGTGGCGCGACGCACCGCGTCGCAGGCAGCGCGGTCGCCGCGCGCCAGCGGCTCAGACCAGTCATACCACGGCGCTTTTTGATGCGCGTCCTTGATGACTCGATAGACGGCATAGTCGCCAAGCCACAGAGTCTCGTGCTCAGCGATGAACGCGTCGAAAGCGGCCACGCGCTCTGGACCGGCGTGTTCGAGGAAGCGCTGAGCAGCTCGTTGAAGCAGTTTTCCGCGGGCATCGATCAGTTCGCCAAACTGCACTTCATTCGGCGCGCCGGCGGGCAACTGCGCCAACTCGGCGTCCGACAACAGGCCTTCATCGCGTAGCGTGGGCAGATCGATCAGCATTGGGTTACCGGCGAATACCGACAGCAGTTGATACGGCGAATCGCCGTAGCCGGTCGGCCCGGTGGGCAGCACCTGCCACAGCGTCAAACCCATGCGCACCATCTGGTCGACGAACCATCGCGCCGGCGCGCCGATCGTGCCCACGCCGTGGGGACCGGGTAGCGAAGTGATGTGCATGCACACGCCGGCTCGGCGTCGGTGCGATGGCGTCATTTCTCGGTACCCTTATTGTTAGAACCTGCCGGTCCACGCAGTCTGGAGTTTTAGCACAGACGGACTCGCAGCGTCAGGAACAGGTTCTCAAGCCGCGTTGGCGTGGGCCTGTGAATTCTCCAGTGCGTCAATTTGGGTCGTCACGTCAGCTTTGGCGGCTTCCACAGCGGTCGCTTTCACCGGACCGTATCCTCGGATTTCCATGGGCGCGCGCGCGACGGCCAACCACCGATCCCGGCTTGATGGACTGAACTCACTGAGCATCCGCGCGATCAGCTCGCCGTACCAGTCGATCAAGCCACGTTCCATGGCACGCTCAGCGCTGTACCCAAAGATATCGAACGCCGTGCCGCGCAAAAATTTCAACCGGGCGAGAGCGCGCATGGGCCACTGCAGCCACTGCCCGAACTCACGCTTGCGCGGGCGGCCGCGTGCGTCGTGACCTAACGGCAGCAGCGGCGGCGCCATGTGGTAGTGCACGCGGAAATTGCCCTCAAACTTTTCTGCCAGTTCGGCGCGAAAGTCGCTCTGCATGTGCAGACGCGCCACTTCGTACTCGTCTTTGTAGGCCATCAGTTTGAACAGCGAGCGTGCGACCGCAGCGGTCAGTTCATCGTCACCCAACGCGCGTACGCGCTGGACTTGCTCGGCGTATCGGGCGGCCCACGCGTCGTTCTGGTAGTTGCTCAAAAACTGTTTGCGCTGATCGATCAATTCGCTGAGCGACGGTTCATCCGCCGGTGTCTCGCCCATCAATTCGCGCATGGCATCGGGTTTGGCCGCGGCCACGCGGCCGAACGCGAACGCGCGCTGATTCTTTTCGATGGCCACCGCGTTGAGTTCGATCGCGCGCTGCAGCGCCTCCAGAGACACGGGCACCAGCCCGCGTTGCCATGCGAAGCCGAGCAGCATGACGTTGGCGAACACGCTGTCGCCGAGCAGGTGTTCGGCCGCTCGATTGGCGTCGAAGCTTTGCACATTGTCAGCGCCGGCGACTCGCTCGATGGCGTTCAGGCGCGCAGGGACCGCCAGATCGGCATCGCGCTCCAGCACGACGTTGCCCGTGGGCATTTGTGCGGTGTTCACCACGGCTCGCATTCCGGGGCGGTAGGTTGCAGAGGCTTTGGGCGACGCACTGACCACCACGTCGCAGCCGATCACCGCATCCGCCATGCCATCATCGATGCGCACTTGGTGGATGTCCGTCGGCGTGCGCGCGATACGGATAAAGCTCAGGACCGGACCAAACTTTTGCGCGAAACCGGTGAAGTCGAGCACCGTGGTCCCAAGCTTGTCCAAGTGGGCGGCCATGGTCACCAGTGCGCCGACCGTCACCACTCCCGTACCACCAACACCGGTAACCAACAGATTGTAAGGCCCTTCCAGCGCCGCTTTTTTCGGTGGCTCAAGGGCGGCTGCCTGCGCCACGATATCGATTTGCGCGGCGCCTTGGTGGCGTCGGCGAGTGGCTCCTTCTACCGTCACGAAGCTCGGACAGAAGCCGTTGAGGCAGGAAAAATCTTTGTTGCAGTTGGACAGATTGATGCGCCGTTTGCGCCCAAGCGGCGTCTCGCGTGGTTCGACACTCAAACAGTTCGACTCCACCGAACAGTCGCCGCAGCCCTCGCAGACCAGCGGATTAATGTAGGCAAAGCGCTTGGGATCGTCGAGCGTGCCGCGTTTGCGTCGACGTCGTTTCTCGGTGGCGCAGGTCTGCTCATAAATGAGCACCGTGACGCCCGGGATGTCGCGCAGTTCGCGCTGTACGCCGTCGAGATCGCGGCGGTGATCCACCGTCACGCCGGCGGGGAAGTCCGCGCGCTCGAATTTTTCCGGTGCATCGGAGACCAACGCAATGCGTTGCACGCCTTCTGCACGAACCGAATGCGCGATGGCGTGCACGCTCACCGGGCCATCCACCGGCTGCCCGCCGGTCATCGCGACCGCGTCGTTAAACAGGATCTTGTAGGTAATGTTGGTGCCTGCCGCAATCGCCTGGCGAATAGCGACCGAGCCGGAGTGATAGTAGGTCCCTTCCCCCAGGTTCTGGAAGATGTGCCCGTTGCCGGTGAATTTTGACGACGCGGCCCAGTTGACGCCCTCGCCACCCATCTGGATTAGCGATGTGGTTTTGCGATCCATCCAGCTGGCCATGAAATGGCAGCCTATGCCGGCCAACGCGCTCGAGCCGTCCGGCACTTTTGTTGACGTATTGTGAGGACAGCCGGAACAAAAATACGGCGTCCGGTTGGCGCCTTTTACGCTAATAATGCGTCCGGCTTGCGCGTCAAGCGACGCGGCGCGCGCAGCGAGATCGAGCCCTGGAAAAACGGCATCAAGGCGTTTGGCGACCAGCGGCGCGAGCGCAGATGGTGACAGTTCACCCGTCCACGGCACCAGGCGCTCGCCGCGCTCATCGTGCTTGCCCACCATGCAGTCGGGCTTGTCGCCCGGGTAGTCGTAAAAATACTCCTTGAACTGGCTTTCGATGATGCCGCGTTTCTCCTCAACAACCAGAATCTCGCGCTTGCCGTGGACAAAGTTCAGCGCGTCGCGCAGCGCCAGCGGCCAAACCATCCCGACTTTGTAGATGTCGATCCCGAGTTGGCGACAGGCGGTCTCATCGAGCCCCAGCAGGCGCAGCGCCTCCATCAAATCCAGATGTCCTTTGCCGGTGGTGACGATGCCAAACGTGGCGCGGTCCAGATCATAAATGCGTCGATCAATGGGGTTGGCGCGAGCAAACGCCAGTGTCGCGTGCTTTTTCGCCTCGAGGCGTTCCTCAATTTGGGGGCCGGGCAGATCGGGCCAGCGGTAATGCAACCCGTCGGCGGGCATGACGAAATCTGGCGTCGCAAAAACGCGCGGCGGGCGCACGATGACCGACGCCGCCGATTCAACCGTTTCGGACACCGCCTTGAAGCCTACCCACATACCCGAGTAGCGCGACAGCGCGTAGCCGTACTCGCCGAAAGTGAGGTATTCGTCGACCCCGGCGGGATTGAGGATCGGCATAAAGAACGTCATGAACGCAACGTCGCTCTGGTGCGGCATCGATGACGATACGCAGCCGTGGTCATCTCCGGCCACCACCAGCACGCCGCCAGTGGGCGATGAGCCGTACGCATTGCCGTGCTTGAGCGCGTCGCCGGCGCGATCGATGCCCGGTCCTTTGCCGTACCACAGTGCGTACACGCCATCGACCTCGCGCGTCGGGTGCGTCTCGACCTGCTGGCTACCCAGAATGGCGGTCGCCGCAAGATCTTCGTTTACCGCCGGGAGAAACTCGATTCGGTGCTCGGCCAGCGCCGACTTTGCGCGCCACATTTCGAGGTCAACGCTGCCAAGCGGCGACCCGCGGTAGCCCGACACAAACCCGGCTGTGTTGAGTCCGGCGGCTGCATCGCGCCTCGCCTGCTCGAGCACTACGCGGACCAGGGCCTGCGTGCCGGTCAGGAATACTCGCTCGAAACCGGTGGAGTAGCGATCGTTGAGTGCGTAGGACGTGAGCGATTGCGAGAGAGCGGTGGCCATGCGAATTCCAGCACTGCGACGGTCGTCCAGCATAGCAACTCAACCGGAATAGAAATTCCGAATTATGCCGATTTCGGGTCTATTGGCGCGAAAAGAATGCGTGTTTGTATATTATTCGGATAGAATTTTCGAATCCTATTGAATGATGGAATATATTAATGAAAACGAGCGATCGTCGTCTGCTTCGTGAGCTGCAAAACGACAGCCAGATTTCCAATCAGACGTTAGCGGACAGGGCCGGGTTGTCGCCGTCGGCTTGCTGGCGTCGCGTCAAAGCGCTGGAAGAGGCCGGTGTGATCGATCGTCACGTGGTGATTCTGAACGCGGGCAAAGCGGGCTTGAATTTCAGTGCCATCGTCCACGTGACGTTGACGCGGCACGACGTGTCCCACGTTGAGCACTTTATTTCGCGCGTGGTCGAGCGAGACGAGGTCCTCGAGTGTTTGTCGACCACCGGCGAATCCGATTATCACCTGCGTGTGGTGTGTCAGGACAAGGATGCCTACAACCGTTTCCTCGACGGTTTTTTGTTTCAGCTGCCGGGGGTTGCGCAGATTCGAACTAACCTCGTTCTAAAGGAAATCAAGCTAAAAACAGCGCTTCCGCTGTAGTTTTTCCGTGCGGGCTAATTGTTAAATTCTGTCAATTTTGCGCATTTAGTCACCGCTGGCGGTCGTCCAAAACACTGACAACGTGAGACATTCCGTCCCAAAATGTGACTTGCGTCACAAATTGCAGAGTCTCGGTGGCGCGGGCCTGCCAGCTCATTACCATGGGAAGCACGAGACAAGATTGTCGCGAGACTGGATTGCAGGAGCGTAAGGCTTCGCTTAACTGACTATGGATATTATCAGTGACACAATTCGGCCCCCTTCCGAGACGGCTACTACGGCGCACGCCATGAGTGATCGCCGGAACAACGAGCTGGGCGATCTGCCTGCCCGTGCGCTGTTGGCCGCAATGCGCGAGGGCGCGCTGGTCTGCGATTCGTCCGGCCGCGTGCTCGGGGCCAATGACATGGCGCTCAATCGACTGGCCGTCGGTCCGGAAGAACTGACCTCACTGCTCGACCTCTTTGATCATCCTCAATCTGTCGCGGATTCACTGCGCCTGGCGATGCTCGCCAACGATGACGTGCCGGCGCGCCTCACGGCCACCAAGCCGCAGCGGTCGATTCGTCTTAGCGTGCGCATGCTGGACGCCATGAGCGATGAGGGTCGCCAGTATTTTCTGATGCGCCTGCACGGCGAAGACAGCGTGTCCAAACAGCTGATGACCATGGCTGAGAAACTCAACCGCACGGCGGTTGAGAAAGAAAAGCTGGAGAACGAACGCGACAAATTGCGCAACGTGGTGGACACCACGATTCCGCAGCTGGAAGTGCTGTCTTACGAAGATGCATTGACCGGGCTTGGCAACCGCCGCGCCTTTGACAAAAATCTGGAGACTGAATGGCTGCGCCTGATGAACAGCGGAGTGCCGCTGTCGGTGGCCATCATCGACGTGGATCATTTCAAAGCTTACAACGATGCCTACGGGCATCCCCGCGGCGATTCAATCCTGAAAATTATCGCGCGAACGTTGCGCACGGCTGCGGCGCGTGACTGCGATCTGGTCTGCCGGATTGGCGGTGAAGAGTTCGCTTACGTGCTGCCCAACACCGATCTGGCCGGCGCGGTCCGAGTGGCGGAGAGCGCGCGCGAGCGGGTGTGGGAACTGGGCTTGAAACACCCGACCGATAAAGTGGTTAGTGTCAGCTTCGGCGTAGGCATGGTGCGGCCGACGCCAGGGGTGGCCCGTCGTGAGTTTCTCGAGCGCGTCGATGCGGCGCTGTACCGCGCCAAGCGGCTCGGTCGCAATAGGGTGGCGGCCGCTGCCGACGACGAAGAGGAAGGAAGCGACCTGCTTTCGGGTTAGCGTCAGGCTAGCGTGCGGCGTCTGCCGTGCAATGCCATCTATTCACGAACGTTTTTAGCCAAAGCGACCGGTGACGTAGTCTTCGGTCAGCTTGTGTTGCGGGTTCGTGAAAATATCGTCGGTATTGCCCACTTCGATCAGTTTGCCCAAGTGGAAATAAGCCGTACGTCGAGACACGCGCGCTGCTTGCTGCATCGAGTGGGTGACGATGGCAATGGTGTACTTTGAAGACAGTTCGTCAATCAGGTCTTCGATGCGTGCAGTGGCGATGGGGTCGAGTGCTGAGCACGGCTCGTCCATCAAAATGACCTCCGGATCGACTGCGATGGTGCGGGCAATGCACAGCCGCTGCTGTTGTCCACCCGACAAACCGGTGCCCGGTTCGTCCAGCCGATCTTTGACTTCATCGAGCAGCCCGGCTCTGCGCAAGCTGGTGAACACAATGTCGTCGAGCTGCGCGCGATCCGTGGCGAGACCGTGGATGCGCGGGCCGTAGGCTACGTTCTCGTAAATGGATTTGGGGAACGGGTTGGGTTTTTGGAAAACCATGCCGACGCGCGCGCGCAGCAACACCACATCCATGTCGCGACTGTAGATATCTTCGTCGTACAGCGAAATGTCGCCGGTGACGCGGGCCGATTCAATCGTATCGTTCATGCGATTAAGGCAGCGCAGGAAAGTCGATTTGCCACAGCCCGACGGACCAATCAGCGAGACCACTTCGTTCTTGCCAAAGTCCAGGTTGACGGCATCAATCGCCTGTTTGTCGCCGTAGTAGACATCGATGTTGCGGGCGCGAATTACCGGCTCGGTGGCGCTGACGTCGCCAACGGTCTCGTACGGTTCGCTCATGATTGACTCATTCACAGTGTTATTCCATGCGGATCAGTGGTTTGAGCGCCAGTCTGGCGCAACGGCGATGGCTACGCAGCTCTTTAGAAACAATGGCTTGCTCTACTCCGTCGCCTGTCTTTCGGCTTCTTCCATCTGTTGCAAGCTCAAGTGGCGGACGTCCTTTCCGAGCACCAAAAAGACCACGTATTCGCAGATGTTCTTGGCGTGATCGCCAATCCGCTCCAGGGAACGCGCGGCCCATAAGACATCCATGACACGTTTGATATCGCGCGGATCTTCCATCATGAACGTGATGGACTGACGCGCGATCATTTCGTACTCGTGGTCGACGTTTTTGTCAGCAGCGATAACGTGGCGAGCACTCTCCACGTCGAGGCTGGAAAACGCGTCGAGAGCCTGAGCCAGCATTTTTGACACGTGGCCACCGAGGTTGGCCAACTCACGGTAATGATTGCGCGGACGCTCAAGCACGGCCAGGCGCGAGGCGAGAAAACCGATTTTTTCGGCCTCGTCACCAATGCGCTCAAGATCGGTAATGGTCTTGATGACGGCCACGATCAAGCGCAAGTCCATGGCTGCCGGTGCGCGCCGCACAAGGATGTGCGAGCACTCCTCGTCAATGTCGACTTCCATACGGTTAACTTTGTAATCGTCGTGCGCGACTTTCAGGCCCAGCGCGCTGTCTCCGTCGACGACCGCGTCGATGGCGAGCCCCAACTGCTCCTGAACAAGGCCACCCATGCGCAACACGTGGTTGCGCAGTGTTTCCAGCTCTTCATTGAAGCGTCGGGACGTGTGCTGACTGAAATCGACATTGTCCATTGGTCTGACCTTTGATTAAGACGGCGTGAGTGTAGCACTGGTGGACGTGCCGATTCGTGACGACGGGAAATGGCAGCTGAACGTCGTGCCCGCACCCTGCTCGCTTCGAATATCCAGTCTGGCCTGATGCATCGACAGCGCGTGTTTGACAATGGCAAGACCGATTCCGGAGCCGCCGTGGTGCCGGGCGCGTCCGTGATCGGTGCGATAAAATCGCTCCGTAACGCGCGCCATGTCAGCCGGTGCGATTCCGATACCGGTGTCACTCACCGACAACACGGCGCCTTCCTCGTCACTTTGATAGTGCACGGATATTTTCCCGTCCTGCGGCGTGAAGCGCACCGCGTTTGACAGCAGGTTGGTGACCACCGAGCGCAGCGCCGACTTGTCGCCGAGCAGGATGAGATCTTTGGGGCAGTCTAGCGTTACGGTCAGTTTGCGTTCCGACATGTGGCGCGCTTCCTTGCAGGCCTGTTTGAGCAGAGGTCGAACTTTCACGGTGTCGAACGGCGCGTCGAGCTGCACTTCAAGCTGATTGAGGCTGAGCAGGTCGGCCACCAGAGAGTGCATGCGCTCCACCTGGTCGCCCATTTCGATCACGGGTTCCCGCCAGTGATCCTCGAAGGTCTCGTCTTCCACCATGCTGTTTATGTAACCGCGCAGCACCGTCAGCGGCGTGCGCAGTTCGTGCGACGCGTTGGCGACAAAGTCCGCCTTGATGCGATCTTCGAGTTCCTGTTTGGTGATGTCGCGCACCATGACCAGATACTGCTCGGTCCCGTAGCGGGTGACTTTGCACGAATAGGTTTTGTCAGGATCAGCGGCGGGCACGATGCGCACGGGCTCACCGAACTGCTCTGATTCGAACAGCTGCACAAAAGCCGGGTTGCGAATGATGTTGGTGATGTGCAAACCGCCCACGTCGTTATCTTTCATGCTGAACATGCGCCGTGCCGTGCCGTTGTGCTGCATGATTTGAAACGACCGGTTCAAGATGAATCCGGCGTAGGGCAGGGCGTTGGTGACTTCGCGCCAGCCGCGCATCAGGTCGCGCTGACGCTCACGCAGTTTGCGTACGATGTCGCGCTCATGGTGCACCCGCGAAAACAAGGTCGGCCACGGCCCGATACCGCTGGGGATCGGGGTTGAGCTCGGCGCGCGCAACCAGCGCAGAAAGCGGCACAAATGATAAACGTGCCACGCCAGCCCAATGAGCGCCGCAACGGCCAGGCCTGCAAGCGGGTTGCGATAGACCAGCCCGATCAGAGAGCCCGCGACAAGCAGCGCCAAATGCTTGGCAACGATGCCGCCAGTTTGAGGTGATAAAGGAGACATGTTGGACCAACTCACTGCACGCGTGCGCGCAGTATCCCAAACGCCAAGGGCTGCGCCAAATAATGCAACGAATCAACGGATCAGGGCACTAGCAGCGTGTTGAAAAAGTCCTCTTTTTCAACAGACTGCTAGTCCAGACGCGTTGAGAACCGGTAGCCAACGCCGCGCACCGTCTGTATGAACGAGTCGCAGCCGCTTTTGCCCAGCGCCTTGCGCAGGCGGCGAATGTGAACGTCGACGGTGCGCTCTTCGAGATAAACGTTGGCGCCCCATACCCGGTCGAGCAGCTGACTGCGACTGTAGACGCGCTCGGCATGGGTCATCAGGAATTTGAGCAATCGGTATTCGGTCGGGCCAAGCTTGATTTGTGTTTCACCGGCCATCACGCGGTGGCTGCCGGCGTCGATGGACAGCTCGCCGGCAACAATGGATTCGCTGCTGGTGGGGTTGGTGCGCCGGAGCAGGGCTTTCACCCGGGACACCAGCTCGCGCGGCGAAAACGGTTTGGTGACGTAGTCGTCCGCGCCGCTGTCCAGGCCACGAATCTTGTCTTTTTCCTCGGTTCGCGCCGTCAGCATAATGATCGGAAGTTCGCGGAAGTTGTCGTCGCGCTTGATACTGCGCGTCAGCTCCAGGCCGCTGATGTCGGGGAGCATCCAGTCCATCAGGACCAGATCGGGTCGCAGGTTAACGATTTGGTCGCGCGCCGAGACGCCGTCTTCGGCCTGTGCCACCTCGAAACCGGCGCGGCGCAAATTGAAGGCCAGCATCGTGCGAATGGCCGATTCGTCGTCAACGATTAGAATTCGTGCGGAGGACATGGTTTCGTTGTCGCTTGCCTGAAATATTTACGTCATAGTGTCGCCGTGTCATTACGGCATCATTACAATGTCGCGGTGCATCTCGACCACGTCGGGACGAGTAAACCTCGGACACCGTTCGAGCCCGGATTGTAACCCTTGCCAACGCGCTGAGCGGCATTATGAGCTTGATTCACGCACAGACTCCCCCGTGGTTGCGTCGTTTTGAACGGATAGAAGTGCCCGCGGGGCGTCGCATCACCTGCAAAGTTGCGGATTGCGCCGCGCTGGTCGTCGTCGTTCACGGGGTGCTTGAGCTGGCTACGCCTCTTCCGGCGCTTCGGCGCGTACTGCCGGGCGAAATGGCACTGGTACGCGGTCACGAGCATCTGGCATTGATGAACGGCTCGAAACGTCAATCGTTGTCTCTGGCGCTCGCCACCTATGCAGACCCGGCGCCATCGTTGCCCTCAAGTGCAGTGCGCTACTTTCCCGACGACGATCAGGCTGGCGCGCTGTGCCCGGTCGTCAACCGCGATGGTCGGGAGGGCTCGCTGCGTCACGAGTCGGATTTGCGCGTCTTTGTCACGTCACTCGCACCCGGAGAAACCGTTCTGGCTGAAACGGGCGAGGGTATTGAGGTTTTTGCCCACGTGCTGGAAGGTGTGGCACGAATCAACCAGACAGACCTTGAGCCTGGCGCAAACGTCCTCATATCCAAAGAGAGCGAAATGCGCATGACGGGTGTGTCGGCGTCAAAGATTTTGCTTTTAGAACAAACAGTTAAATAAGGGCTTCAGGTGGCAGTGCATGGGTGACAAGACACAAAAGATGGCCGGCTGGGTAGCGGCGGTGATGGATTGGTTCGCGCGCGAGCCACAAGTCGCCAACGCACAAGAAACCTCGGCGCGACGCTCACTGTGGCGCCGCGGTGGCATCGTGCTGCTGATTTTGCTGTTGTTGCTCAGTGCAGTGAGCTGGTACTGGTCGCGCACGCCCGACGTGTTGTGGATTAACGAGACTACGCCCGCCAATTCCCGCGTTGTGGGTTTTTCAACGGCCGACACCGTTGTGCAGATCGTCGGCACCGTTCTCGACAAGCCCGGCGGTTATTTGACCAACGATGTCATGCCGCCCGGCGTCATTCTGGACAACATCCCGAATTGGGAGCGCGGCGCGATGCTGCAGGTCAAGGATGTGGCGAGCGCGTTGCGCAATCATTACAGCCGCTCTCAGTCGCAGTCCGCCGAAGATCCGGATCTGGTAAAGGCGGAACCGGAATTCTATTTCAACGCCTACCGCTGGATATTGCCCACCACCGAATCGCACTACCGAAAAGGCGCCGAGTTCGTCGCGTCCTACCGCGATCGTCTGGCTGACCAGAACAGTCAGGATGCGCAGTTCTACGCGCGCGCCGACAACCTGCGCGAGTGGCTGGTCGTGGTGGAAAAACGGCTGGGCTCGTTCTCGCAAAAACTTGGCGCGAGCGTTGGCGAATCGCGCGTGAACACCGACCTCGCCGGTGACCCGTCCGCGCAAAATTCAACACCGCGTCCGCAAAACATCAGTGAACAAACGCCCTGGCTGAAAATTGACGATCGCTTTTTTGAAGCCCGCGGCTACGTGTGGGCGCTGATCGCGTGCTTGCGCGCCGCCGAGTTTGATTTCAGCGGCGTACTCGAAAAGAAAAACGCCGAAGTGAGCGTGCGCCAGATCATTCGCGAGCTTGAAGCGAGTCTCGAACCGCTGAACAGCCCGATTGTGCTCAACGGCAGCGGCTACGGCATGTTCGCCAACCACTCGTTGGTGATGGCGTCCTACTTGTCCCGCGCCAACGCTGGGGTCATCAACCTGCGTGAGCTGTTGGACCAGGGCTGATCGGGCGGGCGCGCGAGCCTTGAATCAGAACTGCTCGTCCGCCAGTGCCATGGTGCTGGCGCTGCCGGCCATGACGGTCGACAAATAGCCCGCAGCACGCGGCAGCGTGTGCTCCATGTAGAAGCGCGCCGTGACTTTTTTTGCTTCCATGAAGCTGGTGTCCGCCGCGCCGCTGTCGAGCTGGGCGCACGCCACGTCGTACGCGAGCGCCATCTGCCATCCACCGCAAACGGTGCCCATCAGCATCAGCAGATTGACGCACACGGCGTTGGGTGCATTGATGTCGTCCGCGTAGTTGGCCAGCAGCCAGTCTGTACCTGCGACCATTTGATCAACGGCGGTGGTGAGTCGGCTGGCCAAATCACTGGCGCCGCGCGCTTCAAGGGTGGTGCAAGCCGTGCGCATCTGGTCGGCGAGCGCACGAGCGGCTCGACCTTCGTCGCGAATAATCTTGCGCCCGGCCAGATCCTGTCCCTGGATACCCGTGGTGCCCTCGTAAATTGTAATGATGCGCGCGTCACGGTAGAACTGCGCCGCGCCGGTTTCCTCGACAAAGCCCATACCGCCGTGAATTTGCACGCCAAGGCCGGTTAACTCCTGGGCCTGTTCGGTACTCCAGGCTTTGACGATCGGCACCAAAAGATCCACGTGCGCCTGCAAAGCGGCGCGCTCGGCCTCGTCGTCGGTGGCGCGCGCCCGATCCATGCTGACGGCCGCGTTGTAGCTCAACGCGCGCATGGCTTCGGTTTGGGACTTGATCATCATGAGCATGCGGCGTACGTCGGGATGATGAATGATCGTGGCGTTGCTCTTGCCGCCGGGCGCGGCCCCTTGCACCCGGTCGCGAGCGTAGTTCAGCGCACGTTGATACGCGGCTTCGGACAGACCGACGCCTTCGAGCCCGACTTTCAGCCGTGCGTTGTTCATCATCGTAAACATGCACGACAGACCCTTGTTCGGTTCGCCGACCAGATAGCCCACCGCGCCGTCGCCGTTTTCGCCAAAGCCCATCACGCAGGTCGGGCTACCGTGAATGCCCATCTTCTCTTCGATGGACATCGGGCGCATGTCGTTGCGTTCGCCCAGAGATCCGTCGTCATTGACCAGATATTTCGGGACGACAAACAACGAGATTCCGCGCACCCCGTCCGGGGCATCGGGCAGCCTTGCGAGCACCATGTGAATGATGTTCTCGGCCATCGAGTGATCGCCCCAGGAAATGTAAATCTTGGTGCCGGTGATCCGATAGTGATCGCCGTCGGGCACCGCCTTGGTGCGCAACGCGGCGAGGTCTGAGCCCGCCTGGGGCTCGGTCAGATCCATGGTGCCGCACCATTCGCCGCTCACCATTTTCGGCAAGTAGGTGTCCTGCAGGGTTTTCGAGCCGTGTGCTTCGAGTGCCTCTACGCCCGCCTGAGACAGCATGGGACAAAGCGCAAACGACATATTGGCGCTGTTCCACATTTCGTCGACCGCAAACGACAACAGCGAGGGCAAGCCTTGCCCGCCGTACTCCGGATCGCCGGTCAGGCTGTTCCAGCCGCCCTCGACGTATTGCTGATACGCGGCGGCAAACCCGTCAGGTGCCTGCACGTCCGGTCCGTTAATTTGCGCGCCCTGCCGGTCGCCCGGCCAGTTCAACGGCGCGAGAATTTCACTCGCGACTTTCGCCGCTTCGTCCAACACGCTGTGCACCAGGTCTGTATCGGCCTCTGCGAAGCGCTCCGTACGTGTCAGCGCCGGCAAATCGGCCAAGTGGTCAATGACGAATTTCATGTCTTTGAGCGGAGCGTGATACATGGTGCGGACGGCCTTTTCGATGCGGGTCAGTGATGGTACTTAATCGTCCAATCGCCGTCGACCTGCCACACGGATTCAGTCATGACCACGATCGACCGCAAAATGCACAGAAAAACCGTCTCACAGCGTGACCTGGATACTGCCATGCCACTCTATTTCCTGCTAAGCTTGCGACTGCCTGAACGCACCCGATCAGCTTCGCAAACAATAAGTTAGTAGGTATGTTGAACAGAAAGCATCTGCTCGCCACCAGCGTGGTTTTATTCTTGAGTCTGGCTGGCACCATTGCGGTGTCACAACAGCCTGCTCCCCGCGACGCCTCCGTCGACAGTGACATCCAGCGCGCTCAGTCGCTGTACGAGAGCGGCCGATCGCAGGACGCCCTTGACGTCGTCGACGCCGTGCTCGACAAAGTGGCCGGTGATGCGGAAGCTCGGTTCCTGCAGGGGCTGATTTACGCGGATCTTAATCGGCGGGATGAGGCCATTCGCGTGTTCACCGCGCTGACCGACGATTTCCCCGAGCTGCCGGAACCGTGGAACAACCTGGCGGTGCTGTTTGCCGAGAATGGCGAATTCGACAAAGCGCGTCAGTCGTTGCTGGCCGCGATTCAAACCCACCCCAGTTATTCCACGGCGCACGAGAACCTCGGCGACTTGTACGCGCGCATGGCCAGCATGGCTTACGACCGGGCGCTCGAGCAGGATCGGGGCAATGAATCGGCGCGACTGAAACTGTCGGCGGTTAACGGTCTGTTCTCGGTGCCGTCGTTACCGGCGACGACGCAAGTAGCGGCAACGACGCCAAGCCCCGCACCGCAGCCGGTTGCCGTGACACCATCGCCAGCGACTCCAGAGCCAGTGGAACAGCCGCCGGTGACCACACCTGCCGTTACCGTCGCCCGAGTTGATCCCGACCCCGAACCGGAGCCGGTCGAAATCGAACCCACCGCGCCAGTCCCAGCGACGCCGGTCGCGCAACCGACCGTGTCGGATGCCACCGTGCGCAGTGCTGTCGAAAATGCCGTACGGGGCTGGGCTTCATCATGGAGCGCGCAAGATGTTGACGGTTATCTGGACAGCTACGGGCCATCGTTTCGTCCGGCTAACGGTGCGTCGAGGGCGTCGTGGAATCGCTATCGCCGTGAGCGCCTGACCAAGCCCAGCTTCATCGCGGTCGATTTGACCGAAATGAACATCGAATTAAATGACGCGCAGTCCGCGACAGCGACGTTTGTGCAGCGCTATCGATCGGACAACTATGAAGATCAGGTGCGCAAAACTCTGGAAATGGTGCGCACTGACGGGCGGTGGCAGATTGCCTCCGAGGCGTCTCAATAGCGATTCTTTAGGGGAGGATTCGCACTTTGGCACGGACAATGCGCGGCGTCGCGCTCGCCGGTCTGATGATCGTGGGCGTTGTACTGCCGGTGACGCGCACGACATCCACCACAGCGAGCGATGCAGTCGCAATGGTCTCGACACCAGCGCGCGCCACGATTGCGCGCGACGTGCGTGTCGGACCGGAAGATCTGTTGGTCCAAGCGCTCAGCACGTTTCGCGCGGGTAACGTGGACGGTGCGCTTGGCATCGTCGACTCGCTGCTGGTCGACCAACCCAACTATCGTCTCGCGCACCTGTTGCGCGGAGACATCCTGGCCGTAAGGGCTGGCCAGCCGGTTTCCGTCGACCAGCCGCCGCGCAGCGCCAGTGCGGTTAACAATCTGCTGGCCGAAGCGCGTCAGCGTTGGCAAGGCTCTGCGTTCGTCGCTGGTGATCGGTTGCCGGCGCCGTTGCTCAAAGCCGGCCCCAATCATCCAACGATCGTATTCGTCGACCTGGCGCTGTCACGATTGTTTTTGTTCGACAATCGCGGCGAGCGCCCTGAATTGATTGCGGACTACTACGTATCGTCGGGCAAGAACGGGGTTGGCAAACGTCGCAAGGGCGACAAGAAAACGCCGCTCGGCGTTTACTTTGTGACCCAGCGATTGCCCGGTGCAGGGTTGCCCGATCGTTACGGACCGGTGGCCTTTCCGGTCGACTATCCCAACGACTGGGACGCGCGCCACGGTCGCACCGGCAGCGGTATTTGGGTGCACGGCGTGTCCAGCGATACCTACAGTCGGCCGCCGCTCGACAGCGACGGCTGTGTCGCGCTGACCAATACCGAGCTGTCGCAAATCGCGCCAAAAATTGAGCCCGGCACCACGCCGGTGTTGATCGGTTACGACGAGCCCTGGCTGTCGCCCAATGAGGCTACGGCGCTGACCGGCGGTGTGGAAGAACAGGTTGAAGCGTGGCGTTCGGCGTGGGAGAGCGGTAACACGGAGCGCTACCTCGACTATTACGCGAGCGATTTCAGCGGTCGTGGCATGGGCAAAAAAGCTTGGTCAGACTACAAACGACGCGTCTCGCAGAACAAGACGTTTCTCGAGGTCGAGCTGACGGATGTCAGCGTTTACGGTTACCCGGACGAAGAGGGTGTCGTCGTGGTGTCGTTTGAACAACGCTATCGCAGCAACAACTTCAACAGCACGTCGCGCAAACGCCAATACTGGCGCCGGGACGATAACGGCGTCTGGCGGATCGTATCTGAAAACGCGGCAACGGCTGGCTAGCAGAGCGGATCACGAATCAATAAAAAAACCGGCCGTCACGCAGAATGACGGCCGGTTGTTATATCTGTGCTCTTTACCGGTAAAGACGTACCGGTATCCGCTTTAAAGCGCCGCGGCTTCCTTGGCGACAAGGTAGCGCACGATCGCATCAAGCTTCTGTGTGCTGCCAGCCATTTTTCCGTCGGTGACGTACTTGCCGTTGACCACTAAAGTGGGGACACTGCCGATCTGGTAGGCGGCGTTCAAGCTCTTGGCGTCGCGAACCTTGGAGTCGACCTCGAAGGACTTCATAGCGTTGCCAAACGCATCCCGATCAATGCCCTGCTTGGCAATGAAATCAAGCAGCTTGTCTTCGGTTGGCATCAGGTTGCGGCGCGTGTGGATTTCCTGAAACAGCGGTACGTGCAGATCTTCCCAGTTACCCAGCGCCTGTGAGGCGTAAAACGCTTTCGCGTGCAGTTCGGCAACGGAATTGAAGATCGCCGGCATGCGCACAAAGTTCATCTGTGCGGGCTGGCCTTGCGTGACTTTCTCAATGAAAGGCTCGAAGCTGAAGCAGTGCGGACACTGATACATAAAGACTTCGGTCAGCTCGACTTTTTCCGGCGGGCTGCTGGTGCGTTTGGCCGGTGACAGCACAACGTAATCCTTGCCCGCGCGGAAATTCTTGTCGCCCGCTGCGATGATGGATTTGGTGTCGACGTCCGACTGTACTGCCGTTGCGGCCGCAGCCATCTGCGCTTTGGCACCCGAGACCGGCGGTTGTGCGCGGCTCAAGCGATCGTTATTGCGAGCGGCTTCTTTCGCTGCCTCGATGGTCGGCTTGGCCACAGCTTTGGCGTCGTCCACCACGGCGGCTGCTTTTTCGGCGGCCGTGTCCGTCGCACTGACGGCGGCGTTGGTCACTTCGCCCGGGCTGCAGGCGTAAAACGTGACCACCGCGATGCCGGCGGCTGCAATGATTAAATAACGAAACATGGTTCTCTCCTACCTGATTAGGATGCTCGAGCTTGTCTGTGCAAGCCCTGATTCTTGGTACTTTAGTCGTTGCGCGCGGTGATTAGTTCGCGCGCAATGCCAATTGCTTTACTGCAGGCCTTGCACGTAATTGGCCAGAGCCAGCATATCTTCGGCGCTAAGCATGCTCGCAACCTCATGCATCATCGCCGTCTTGGTTTCGCTCGGCGCCATGCGATCACCCGACGCGTAGGCTTTGAGCTGGGCGACAGTATACGTGGCGCGCTGTCCGGACAGGACCGGCATGCCAGCCGGACCGTTGCCGCGACCGGCCGGGCCGTGGCACGCGGCGCAAGCAGCAATGCCGCGCTCTTTGTCGCCAGTGAAGTACAGCTTTTTGCCCTTGTCGGCGAGTGCCGGATCGACCGGCGTGACTTTCGTCACCTGACTCGAGAAGTAGGCCGCCAGATCCGCTTTTGCCTTCGCATCCAGCCCCATGGACATCGGCGTCATCAAGACGTTCTCGCGCCGGCCCTCCTGAAAGGCCGTCAGCTGTGCGACCAGGTAATCTTCGTGTTGACCAGCCAGTGACGGCCACTCCGGATTCACGCTGTTGCCATCAAGACCGTGGCAGGCGGCACATACCGCCGCGCGAGCTTGTCCGGCGGCCGCATCGCCTTGCGCGGCACTGAAAGGTGCCAGAGCCAGGCCGCAAAATAGAGTCAAAAGTGCCAAGGGAGCGCGGGGCAATGTAAGACGCATAGTCTGTGTCAATCCTGTGTTGCAAGGCTTCATTTAACGTAATGAAGCAGTAAGAGTCCATGTTGATGGGCGTTTGGCCGTGCTAGACTGCCGCGCCGCGTTTGCGGCATGAGAGTGTACACCAACCCTTCATTTCGGGGCAGTTTCGTTGGCGGTTTCATGACATGGTTCACTTAAACGACGCTGAGTTTCTGACCAGTGCCAATGCCCTGGCTGGCTGCCCACCGGATCAAGGTGCTGAAGTCGCTTTTGCCGGGCGTTCCAACGCGGGCAAATCGAGCGCTCTGAATGTCATTACCAACCGCAAGGCGTTGGCACGCATCAGTAAAACGCCAGGTCGCACGCAGCTGATCAACTTCTTCCAGGTCACGTCAGGCGCCCGTTTGGTGGATCTGCCGGGCTACGGTTACGCCCGCGTACCGGCGCGGGTACGCGCCCACTGGCGCAGCCTGATGGGAGAGTATTTCGAAGAACGTCAATCACTTGCGGGTTTGGTGGTGATCATGGACGTGCGCCGGCCGCTGATGCCCTACGATCAGCAAATGCTCGCTTACGGCGGTGCTGCCGGGCTGCCGATGCATGTGCTGTTGACCAAGGCGGACAAGCTCAGTCGCGGTGCAGGCGGTGGCGTGCTGCAAAAAACCCGGGCAGCACTCGACCCGCGGATTTCCATGCAGCTGTTTTCGGCGCTCAAGGGCACCGGACTGGATCAGGCGCGTGAGCAGGTTGCCCACTGGCTCAGCCCTGACGCTCACAAAGAAAAAGACCTCGACGCCGATTAGGGGAGACGTCGAGGTCAATTGGTGTCCGGCATGGGGCTGCCGAACCTTAGGACCCGCTCAGGGAGGGTAGCGGGTGAGCAGCCATTAAGGCGCTCACTACGTTTGAGGAGCGGTGCCGGAAAAAGTTTCCACGTGGTAAAAAAATGTGGAATTAGATAATTAACTTATTGAAAAATAGAGATAATTAATTTTCCGCGATTAGGTGCTGCCATACCGCCCAAGGCCGTATATGAACGCGCAGCGCCGTTGTGCACCGGCTTAGTGCGCTTCGTCCCAGTTGATACCCGTACCCGTGTCGACTTTGAGCGGCACGGCGAGCTTGGTTGCCGCGCACATCCGGTCGACCACGCCCTGAGTGACGACGTCGACTTCCTCTTCGGCCACTTCCAGTACCAGCTCATCGTGCACTTGCATGATCAACACCGCATCGTGTTCGCCACGGCTGAGCCAGTTGTGCACTCGGATCATTGCGAGCTTGATGATGTCGGCCGCCGTGCCCTGCATCGGCGCGTTGATCGCGCTGCGTTCCGCGTACTGACGTCGGGCGGCATTGCGCGCATTAATTTCCGGCAAATACAGGCGTCGACCCAGCACGGTCTCCACATAACCGGTTTCGTGCGCCTGTTCGCGGGTGTCGTCCATGTAGCGCTTCACGCCGGGGTAGCGCTCAAAATACAAATCGACGTAGTCCTGCGCGGCACCGCGCGCAATGCCCAGCTGCTTGGCCAGGCCAAACGCCGACATGCCGTAGATCAATCCAAAGTTAATCGCTTTGGCCGAGCGACGCTGATCGGTGGTGACCTCGTCAAGCTCGGCGCCGAACACTTCGGCGGCCGTGGCCTGGTGAATGTCGCGGTCTTGAGCGAACGCTGTGGTGAGTCCTTCGTCGCCTGACAAGTGCGCCATGATGCGCAGCTCGATCTGCGAGTAATCAGCCGCCACGATGCGTTTGCCCGGCGGTGCGATAAACGCCTGCCGGATGCGGCGCCCTTCGGCGGAACGGATGGGAATGTTCTGCAGATTCGGTCCTTGCGACGAGAGTCGACCGGTCGCGGCGACGGCCTGGTGATAGGACGTGTGCACGCGTTGGGTGTGCAGGCTCACCTGTTCCGGCAGCCGATCCGTGTAGGTCGACTTGAGTTTGCTGACGCTGCGGTACTCGAGGATCAGCTTGGGCAGTTCGTGGTCGAGCGCCAGTTCCTGGAGTACGTCCTCGGCCGTCGACGGCTGCCCTTTGGGCGTCTTGCGCAGCACCGGGATGCCCAGCTTGTCGAATAGAATTTCCTGCAGTTGTTTGGGCGATCCAAGATTGAATTCCTGGCCTGCGGCGTCGAACGCTGCGGCCTGCAGTTCGCGCATGCGCTCTTCGAGTTCGCGGCTTTGTTTGGCGAGCATCTCGGTATCGATCAACACGCCGCGGTATTCCATGTCGCGCAGTACCTCGATCAGCGGCTGCTCGATATCGTCATAGATTTCTTTCAGCGCCGGTTCGGCCACCAGTTGTGGCCACAACGCATCGTGCAGCGCGAACGTAACGTCGGCGTCTTCTGCGGCGTAGGGCCCGGCGACATCAATGTCGACCTGATCGAAGCCAATTTGCTTGGCACCTTTGCCTGCGACGTCTTCGTAATGAATGGTCTCGCGACCCAAATAGCGTTTGGCGACTGAATCCATGTCGTGGCGCGTTGCGGTGCTGTTGAGCACGTAGGATTCGATCATCGTGTCGAAGGCCATGCCCTGCAGCGCAATGTCGTGGTTTTTCAGGACATGCGCATCGTATTTGATGTGGTGGCCGATTTTTTCGCGCTTGGGATCTTCGAGCAGCGGTTTGAGCGCGGTCAGAACGGTGTCGCGATCAAGTTGCTCAGGCGCTCCGACGTAGCGATGCGCGACGGGTACGTAGGCGGCATGGCCCGGCTCGACGGCGAACGACACGCCAACAATCTGTGCGTCCATGTAGTCCAGACTGGTGGTCTCGGTATCGAACGCAAAACGTTCGGCCTTCGACAGGCGCTTGAGCCATTGATCGAAGTGCTTCTGATCGAGCACCGTTTCCAGCTTCACGTCGACATTGGTCGCAGCGGGCGCTGGTGCAGCGCCGGTCTCGTCGGGCAGCTGGCGCAGCAGGGTGTTGAACTCGAGTTCCGTGTACACCTTGGCGAGTGCGGCTACGTCCGGCGGTTGGCGAATGAGTTCGTCCGGGGCGAGCGCCATCTCGACGTCGCACTTGATGGTCGCGAGCGTGCACGAGAGCCGGAGCTGTTCGATGTGCTCGCGCAGGCTTTCCCCGACTTTGCCCTTGATCTGGTCGGCGTTCTCGATAACGCCTTGCGCGGTGTCGTAGAGATCGAGCCATTTGGCCGCCGTTTTGGGGCCAACTTTCGGGACACCGGGAATGTTGTCTGACGTGTCGCCAACCAGACCGAGATAGTCGATGATCTGATCGGGTCTGACGCCAAATTTTTTCATCACCGTCTCGTCGTTAAACGACTCGCCGCTCATGGTGTTCATCAAGTTGACGTCTGGACCAACGAGTTGGGCCATGTCCTTGTCGCCCGTCGAAATCAGCGTCGTGCGTTTTTCTGCAGCGGCTTGCCGGGCCAGCGTGCCGATGACATCGTCGGCTTCCACGCCCTCGACCGCGACCAGTGGCAGCCCGAGTTTTTTCACGATGTCGTGTATCGCTTCTACCTGCTCGCGCAGTTCCGGCGGCATGGGCGGGCGATTCGCCTTGTACTCCGGGTACATGTCGTGGCGAAACGTTTTGCCACGCGCGTCGAAGACGACGGCGATGTGCGTCGGATCGTGTTCGCTGAGCAGCTTGTTGAGCATGTTGATCACGCCCAGCGTGGCGCCGGTGGCCACACCTGAAGCGTTGGTCAGCGACGGGAGTGCGTGAAACGCGCGGTACAGGTACGACGAACCGTCGACCAGAATAAAAGGAGGTTTGGTTTTGCTCATGGCACCGAGGCGAAAGGGTGAGGGTTAGCCGGAGTCGGCGTCGGTTTCGTCGTCGTCCGCAGGTATGTCTTCAGGCGGCGTTTCATTGGGTAGATACAGCGCGCCGGTTTGCCCGCAGCCACCGAGTAAACCGGCGCCTACAAACAGCGCAATTGACAGGACAAGGGCGGGTCGCAGCATGCGTGTGAGTGTACGCCAGCCGTCTGAAAAAGTACCGCCGAGGTCAACTGTCGGCAAGCATCCGGTGAAGAATGGCCATCTGCACCAGCATTCGGTTGCGCGATTGGGCAATGACCTGGCTGCGTGGACCGTCCATGACGTCGTCGGTGACGCCAACGCCGCGGCGCAGCGGCAGCGTGTGGAAAAACGCGGCCGTTTCCTGAGCGCGCTTGAACCACCGCTCGTCGACGCACCAGTCGGTGTAACGCGCGCGAAGTGCCTGCTCTTTGTCCGGATTCTGGTAGTACTGAGGGGCGATCCACGATTCCGCGTAAAGCACATGCGCGCCGTCCATGGCTCGATCACGATCGCTGGTTTCTGTGACGCTGCCACCCGATTGCGCGCCCGCTTTCTGGGCTTTCAGAAGCACCGGCGCCGGCAGCGCAAATTCGTCCGGCCGCAAAACGGTTACGCGCATGCCGCGCATCGCGGCCATGTGGATTGTGGCGGCCGGCATAGCCAGAGGATGTCCCTGCGGGTTCGCGCTCCACGAGAGCACAATGCGACCGCCGCGACCGGGCACGTTCAAATCGTCCAGCGTTTTCCAGTCGGCCAGGCTCTGGCACGGGTGATTGAGCGCTGACTCGAGGTTGATCAGCGGGATGTTGCAAGTCTGACTGAGCGACGCGAACGCCGTTTCTTTCAGATCTGCCCCGAGTGAGCTGTAGCTGCCGGGCGCACGAATGCCCAGTACATCGCTGTACGCCGCCATGGCCGGAATCAGTTCCCGCGCGTGGTGCGCGGTATGGCCGTCCATCACCACTTCGGTGCCGGTTTCGATCTGCCAGCCGTCAAGCGCTGGCGCAATCGTAATGGTGCGTCCGCCGAGCCGCGCCATTGCCGCTTCCATCGAGGCACGGGTGTGAAAGGAGGGCTTGAGCAACAACAGCGTCAGAATGCGGCCACGCAGCGCGTCGGGCGCAGGGAAACGGTCCAGCGTGTTCGCCCGCGCGAGCAGATCATTGACCTGCGGTCGAGTCAGACCAGCAAGGTCGAGAAACCAATTCACCAGGATCTCCTTAACAAAGCATAAAAGGCACCGCACGCGGGCGGCTCAAGGGCGCGAGATTATGTCACATTCATCGCGCATGATGAACCGCGCCCATCGTCGTTTACAATGGCGCGCTTCTTAACCGTACAGACCGGAACACCCATGGCCGCACTTGATAAAGTTATTGTTGAAACCAGCGCATCGACGACCCACAGCGTAATTTGGCTGCACGGTCTGGGCGCTGACGGTCATGATTTCGAGCCGGTCGTACCAGAGCTTGGTTTGCCCGAGCAGCCCGGCGTGCGGTTCGTCTTTCCGCACGCAACCGTGCGTCCCGTGACGCTCAACGGCGGCATGTCAATGCGTGCGTGGTTCGATATCCTGAGCCTGGATCGCACCGGGCCGGTCGATGAAGCAGGCATTATGCAGAGCGTGACCGAGATCGAAGCGCTGATTGCTGCGGAACTGGCCGACGGGCGCAGTGCCGCGCAGATTATTCTTGCCGGCTTTTCGCAAGGTGGCGTGATCGCCCTGCACACGGCCTTGCGTTACCCCGTGCGCCTGGGCGGCGTCATGGCGCTGTCAACCTATTTACCGTTGCACGACAAACTTGCGGCGGCAGCGACCGATGCCAATCAAGACTTGCCCGTATTTCTGGCTCACGGGCAAGCCGATCCGGTACTGACCTTCGACTTGGGCGAGCGCGTGCGGGACTGGCTGCGCGAGCACAACTACCCGCTGGAGTGGCACGCGTACCCCATGGCGCATCAGGTCTGTCTGGAGGAACTGCAGCACATTGGCAAGTGGTTGCGCCGCGTTCAGGCAACCGATTAGCCCATCGCAGACTAACGTCAGTGCGTCGCGGCGTAACGTTCCGTCTCGCGCCACACGCGCATCAAATTGCCACTGAGCACCTTGCGCACGTCGCTGTCGCTGTAGCCGCGTTTGAGCATGGCCGCAATCAGATTGGGATAGGACGCAACGTCCTTCAGCCCGGTTGGCAAACTGTCGCCAACGCCGTCGTAATCGGAACCAATGCCGACGTAGTCGATGCCGACCAGATCGCGCACGTGGTCAATGTGGTCGATAACGTCTTCCACGTCGGCGTACACAAACGGCGTGGTTTCACGATAACGTTTGGTGAACGCGTCGGCTTCGTCGCCGTCCTCCGGGAAACCGTTTTCTTCAAGATACGCGGTGCGTGCATCTTTTAACGCGTTGTAGTTGGCGAGCGCCATGGACATGATGAATGACGAGCCGTAATTGATCTGGATCACGCCGCCGGCAGCCGCCAGCCGTTTAATCATGTCGTCGTCCATGTTGCGTTCGAAACCCGGCGTGAAGTGGCGCGCTGACGAATGCGTCGCGACCGGTGGAACCTTGGTGATTTTCATCACGTCGTAAAACGCGTCGTCCGACACGTGCGAAACGTCGACCATCACGCCCATGTTGTTCATTTCACGCACCAGGGTCTCGCCAAACGGGCTCAGGCCCTGCCATGGACGCGCCTCGTCGTAGGACGAGTCGCAGATGTGGTTGCTCTTGGAGTGCGTCAGCGTGATGTAACGAATACCGCGATCATAAAAGTGTTTCAGGTTGGCCAGATCACCGGCGATGGGAGCGCCGTTTTCCATGCCCATCGGCAGCGACATGACGCCGCGCGCGAAATCGCGTTCAACGTCAGCGGTGCTGTGCGCGACCGAGAATTTGTCCGGTGACGCGCTGGCGATGCCCTCGACCATGTCGATGAGTTGATCGGCCAGCGCCGTGGCCGTGCCGTCGGTTTCGCGCTCGGCGGGAATGTAGATCGACATGAACGGCGCATTGAGGCCGCCGGCGACGGCACGCGGGTAGTCGAAATCGCCTTTCATCGTCGCTTTGGAGACGTCTTCGAACTCCTGTTCGAGGCGGTACGGCACGTCGATATGGGTGTCGACAATGAGCGTCGATCTGGCCAAAGCGTTGGCACGTTGTTCGATGGTGAGCGGTTCGCGATTCACGCTCGTGCTGGTGCAGCCAACCAGGCTGAGCGAAATGAAAGCAATGGCGATGCACAGGCGCATGGAAATTCTCCGCAATGTCGATGTCGACTGAGCAGGGTCAGCCGACGAGAAGTTGAGCCAGGTCCAGTTCGTCGCCCGCCGGTATGAATCCGAGCACATGACCGTAGAACGCGAGCTCTGCAGCCAGAGCGTACTTGATGTTGTCCGAGTTGCGAAATCCGTGGCCTTCGCCCTCGAACGTTACGTAGCCCACCGGGATGCCGTTGTTCTTTAACGCGGCCACCATGGTTTCGGCCTGATTGGGCGGCACCACTTTGTCGTCGAGCCCTTGGAAGAAAATGACCGGGCAACGCAGTTGTTCGACGTGGGCGATGGGTGAACGGGCAACGTACAGGTCTTTGCGTTCAGGATAAGGGCCGACACAGCGATCGAGGTAGCGCGACTCAAATTTGTGCGTGTCACTTGCCAACAGTTCCAGATCTCCGATGCCGTAGTGACTGGCGCCGGCGGCGAAACTGTTGTCGAACGTCAGGGCGCACAGCACGGTGTAGCCGCCGGCGCTGCCGCCGCTGATCACGCAACGCTCGGGGTCGGCGAGGCCGCGCTCGGCCAGCTCGCGCGCCGCGTTCTTGCAGTCCTGCACGTCCGTGATGCCCCATTGGCCCCACAGCGCACGACGATAATCGCGCCCGTAGCCGGTGCTGCCACGGTAGTTCAGATCGAGCACGGCAAATCCGCGCGACGTCCAATATTGAATTTTAGGGTCGAGAACAGCGACGGTGGCGCCCGTGGGGCCGCCATGACATTTGACCAGCAGTGGTGGACGTTCGCCGTCCTCCAGAGCGAAATCGGCGTTGGCCGGTGGGTAATAAAACCCGTGGCAGGCGTCGTCGTGGCCTTCTCGGATCGTTAGCGTCTGAGGTATCGAGAGCGTCGCCGGATCGACTTGTAGTTCGCTTGAACGCTGGTGAACGTGCCAGGCGGTTTGATCGGCATTGACCCGGGCGCTGGCGATGCACAGCGGCGACGACACGCCACCGGCAATTACAGTGACGCGGCCGTCACCGGCGCCAAGCTGATCCACGGCGGTGTAGTCAAACCCTGGCACGGCACGCATGGCGCCGCTCCTGGTGTCGACGGTGTGCAGCGCCCAGACACCGTCTGCCGTGCTCGCCGCCACGATGGTCTGAGCGTCCAGAAAACCGTAAGTCGACATGCCAAACGTCCACTGCGGAAACGCAAACTCGCGCGCACAGGTCGCCAGCGGTTCGAGACCGTCGGCGCCGAGGCGTTGCAGATTCCACCACTGCTCGTTGTCCGCGACGACATAAAGGGAGCCGTCGGGCCCGAAGCGGGGTTGAAAATGCGCGGTGTCGGCGTGACCAATCGAACGCGGCTGGTCGAGCAAGCCGTCCGCGTCGAATGTGGCCAGCATCAAGCGCGTGGCGTCCCACGGCATGTTTGGGTGATTCCATTCCAGGTAGGCCAGGCGGTCGCCGCTGGCGTCCAGTGCCGGAGAGCTGTAAAAATCCGCGCCAGCGGCAAGCGTGGTGAATGCGCCGTCCGTCAAGTCGACGGCAACCAGTGTGGTCACCGCTTCGCCGTCGCCAGAGTGGTCTTCGCACGCGGCGATCAGACGCTGGCGGCGCGCGTCGACGATCAAATCGCCGTAGCAATATTTTGCCGCCACAGTCAGCGGCTGCGGCGCGGAGTCACCCGAGTAGTCGGTGACGTAAATTCGCTGATCGGCCGCGTTGACGAAAAACACACGTGCACCGTCGATCGCGTAGACACCGCCGCCGTACTCGTGGGCGTGGCTGCGCACGCTCATGGGCGATGGCACCAGGTCAATGCGCTTGCCGTCTGCGCGTTCACGCACCAGCACCACGCGACCTTTCTGCTCCGGGCGGCCTTCAAGCCAGACCAGTTCATCGCCGATGACGCGCGGGTCAGCGAGCCGGCGACTTCCGGCAACGACGACGTCGGGTGTGATCGTGGACTCCCACGTGCCTGCCGGGGCCTTGTGCTGCGTTTGTTCGGTCATGACTCTCTCAGGGTGTCAGGGATTTGCGGCGATGCGCCAGTGAAAGGTTTTGTCGGCACCTTGAGTGCCGTGCTCGTCGAACGCTCTCTCAATGAACGTGGCCAGCCCGTCGTCACGAATCAACACCAGCGTCGAGCAGCGCGTACCGTAGCCGGGACTGTGAATGAAGGCGGCCGACAGTCGTCGTTCGAGTTCAAGACTGATACCCGTGTCCGGCAGCGTCTGATCACGCGCCTGATGCCGTTGGGCCAGCGCGTCGAACAATGTGTCGACCAGCGTGTTTTTGCTACCCGCCAGGGTGTCGGTGAGTGCTTGGGTCAGCGCACAGGTCTTAGGCCACGGGGCGTTGAGAACGCCATTGGACAATCCGTAAACGCCGGGTTCGAGCGCGGCTCGATCGGTGTCCCGATTGCTGACAAAACCCAGATGCGCGCTCGGGCCGTGCACGCGGCCACTGAGCAAATTAAAGCCGGCGAATTCGGCGCTGCGTGCGCGCAGCTCGTCGGGCAATGCGCCGTCCGATGACGAGCTCAGACACGTGTGAACCAGCGCGCCACGTGACGGCCGTTGGTCGCATGTGTCGGGGGATTGGCGCTCGCGAAAATTGGTCAGGGCGGCGAGGCGTCCGTCGCGACTGAGCCCAAGCCAGGTGCCGCCGCCAACCTCGTCCTGTCCGGCCAGGATGTCGCTGTCCGGCCACCAGCGAGCAGCGCGCGTTGGCCGAGCGTAAAACTCGTCGCGATTGGCCGCCAGGACTAACGGGTAGCTCGCGTGCTGCTGCCACGCAAAGGCGATCAGACACACAGTGCGAATCAGCCGGCGCGGGCTTTCAGATGATCGGCGAGCGCACCGTGGTTGCCCTGATCAAACCAGTGCTCGATCAGCCGATAGGCAATGGAAATCGGGGCCGACATCGTCAGCAGGCCGTCGTCCAGACCGGCAATGATGTCTTCGCGCGAAAACCAGCGGACGTCTTCGAGCTCATCGTCACGCAAGGTGGTGGGTTGCGACGTTGCCGTCGCGTGAAACCCCAGCATCAGCGAGGCCGGGAACGGCCAGGGCTGCGACGAATGGTAGTGCACAGTGTCAACCGTCACGCCGGTTTCTTCAGCCACCTCGCGACGCACCGCGTTCTCGAGGCTCTCGCCCGGTTCCACGAAGCCTGCGATGGTCGAGTACATGCCCGGTGGCCAGGTGGCCTGACGGCCGAGCAGCGCCTTGTCATGGCGGGCGACCAGCACGATCACGGCGGGATCGGAGCGCGGGAACTGTTTGTTGGCGCAGCGACTGCAGGTCAGCACGTGACCACTCTCACGCTGATCGTTGCGCTCGCCGCAGGTACCACAGAAACGGTGTCGGCGTTGCCAAAACACCATGGCTTGCGCATAAGCGGCAAGGGCGGCCGCATCCGCCTGAGCCAGCGCACCGACGCTACGCAGCGTGTGGTGTTCGACGCTCGCGAGTTCGATCGGGACTTCCTCTTGCTGCCCCATGTCCAGTGCAAAGCACGGCAAGCCGTTCCACACACCGAGCAAAATTGCGTGATCGAGCGACGCGCTCTGAATGTGGCTCGGTGCAAGAAAATGCAGCTCACCGTCGCTGCCAGCCGGTACCTTGTGGCGCCACAGAGCAAGAATCAACGCGCGGTCGGTGTCGAGGACGCGCACGCGCCAATCTTCATCGGCCCGCCGGGTGGCGAGACGATCAAACGTCTGCGAGACGAATCGATTGCGAGCGGAGTATTCCATAGGGGCGCTAAGGGTACTCCAACCAGCGCATAAGAAAAGAGGCCACCTGTCCCCTATAAACCTGTGGCCTCGCTCCCCGCATCAAGCGGCCCGGCGCCGTGCGCCTGAATCTTTGTCTAGCTTGAGCTGCTCGTGAGATGCGCAGGAACCGGCATCCTCATGAATTGGTCAGCCTAGATATCGGTTGTGCAGAATCCGCAGCGGGTCGCTTTGACAGGGACCTGCAGAAAACAACGCGGGCAGTCTTTGGTCGTTGGCTCGGCTGCGGGCTCTTCTTCCTTGCGCCTCGCCGAGTTCATGCCTTTGACAACGAGAAAGATGGCAAACGCCACAATCAGAAAGTCGACAATCGTCTGCAGGAAGCTGCCGTACTTCATGACCGCCGCACCGGCTTCTTCAGCAGCAGCCAGCGAATCGTACCCGGTTGATGTCAGGTTGATGTAGAGCGTGGTGAAATCGACACCACCCACAATTTTGCCGATCACCGGCATCAGCACATCGCCGACAAATGAGGCGACGATCTTGCCAAAGGCACCGCCAAGAACGATACCGATAGCCATGTCCATGACATTGCCGCGCATCGCAAATTCTTTAAATTCTTTCAGCATTCTGATGGATCCAAAAAACATCCCTGGAAAGCAAAAAACGCCGCGATTTCCCCGCTGTGGCGCTCCCGTGGCGATGATTATTCTCCCGTTCGTACGCAATATCAAACGTGCTATCCTTAAGCAGGCTTGGTCGCACAGTGCGATCAGGCACCCAGTGCTATCCCAAAACACCTGGATTTTTGATCCTCCGGCCCGGCCACCAGCGCGTAGCCGGTCGCCTTTGTGTGAGACTTTATGACGTCCGACGCTTTGACCATTCGCGGTCTGACCAAAACCTACGGTAGCGATGTCATCGCGTTGCGCGGCATTGATTTGAGCGTGAAAACCGGCGACTTCTTCGCATTGCTCGGGCCAAACGGCGCCGGCAAAACGACCACCATCGGCGTGATTTCGTCGCTCGTGACCAAGACGGCCGGTCAGGTTCAAGTCTACGGCAACGACATTGACACGCAGCTGGAAGCCGCCAAGACCTGCCTCGGGCTCGTGCCCCAGGAGGTCAATTTCAACATGTTTGAGAAAGTGCAAAACATTGTGCTGAATCAGGCGGGTTACTACGGCATCCGTCGTTCCGAGGCAAGAGTGCGCACGGAAAAGTACCTGCGCGAACTCAAGCTGTGGGACAAACGTGACGAGCTGTCGAGGAATCTGTCCGGCGGTATGAAGCGTCGGCTGATGATTGCCCGGGCGTTGGTGCACGAGCCGCGCCTGTTGATTCTCGATGAACCAACGGCCGGTGTGGATATCGAAATTCGTCGCTCGATGTGGTCGTTTCTAACGCGCCTGAATGAACAGGGCACGACCATTATTCTGACGACGCACTATCTCGAAGAGGCCGAGTCGCTGTGTCGCAACGTCGCCATTATCGACGGCGGGCTGATTACCGAGAACGATCGCATGAGCAACGTGTTGCAAAAACTTAAGCTGCAAACCTATGTGCTGACGTTGGCCAATCCACCGGCTGAGCTGCCTGAACTGCCAGGTTTTGCGGTGAGCGCTGGCGCCGAGGGCACCATGAATGTCGACGTTGCGGATGAGCAGAGCATCAACGATTTGTTTGACGCGGTGAACGCGGTTGGGTTGAAAGTGGTGAGCCTGCGCACGAAATCCAATCGACTGGAAGAGCTGTTCCTGCGCCTGACTGATTCAAGCGGTTCATCCGCGCAGGACGCCGCATGACCACTCAGGCACAGGTCAACTGGGTCGGCTTTTGCACGATTGTCACGCGCGAGTTCAAACGCATCACGCGCATCTGGGTGCAGACGCTGGTGCCGCCGGCGATTACGATGACTTTGTATTTCGTCATCTTCGGCAATCTGATCGGCTCGCGAATCGGTCAGATGGGCGGCTACGACTATATGCAGTACATCGCGCCCGGCCTGATCATGATGTCGGTGATCAGCAATTCCTATGGCAACGTCGTGTCGTCCTTTTTTGGTGCCAAGTTTGGCAAGCACGTCGAAGAGATGCTGGTGGCGCCGCTGCCGCCAATTGTCATTTTGTGCGGTTATCTCGCCGGTGGCATGGTCCGCGGGCTGTTGGTTGGCGCTTTGGTCAGCGTTGTCGCGCTGTTTTTCACGCGTTTGCACATTGAACATATGCTGATTACCGCGTCGATTGTGTTGCTGACGTCGGTCGTTTTTTCGCTTGCCGGGTTTATTAACGCTGTGTTCGCCAAGAACTTTGAGGGCATCTCGGTCATCCCGACGTTTGTGTTGACTCCCCTGACTTACCTCGGCGGTGTGTTCTACTCGATCGATTTGCTGCCGGAGTTTTGGCAGAACGCTTCCAAACTGAATCCCATTTTGTACATGGTCAACGGGTTCCGATACGGCTTTCTCGGCGAGTCGGATATACCTATTGGCACCGCGTATCTGGTCATTGGTGTCTTCATTGTCGTTCTCGGCGCGTTCAGTTTGCATTTGCTGCGCACCGGGCGCGGTTTACGGAGTTAGTGACTGACACAATAATTGGGTAGTGTGGGGCCATGAATATCCTCACACGGCATTGGCTCTCTCTTGTCGCGTTGGTCCTAATCGCTGCACCGCTCTCAGGTGCCTCGCCGGTCGAACCGCTGCGCTCGATCAGTGGTACGTGTGTTGCGACACCGCCGCCCCCGGATTCTTCACCGGTCGCGCTGCTGCGTCTTACATCACAGCAGGGCGTTATGGACATGGCGCAACGGCCAGACGGGCACTGGTACACCGTCAAGCGCGATGGCCTGATTGAGCACTTCACCGAGGATTTTACGCCGTTAGGTATCGCGCTCGACATCACCGACATCGTCGAAACTACATGGTTTGGCAACCCCGCCGAGTTCGGTGCGCTGAGCATTGCCATGGACCCCGATTTTGAGAATCGCCCCTACGTTTATCTGTACTACGTTGGGAACCCGGGTCTCGCTGAGGCGCGACTCGCACGTTTCACCCTTCGACCGGACGGCACCGCCGACAAAAACTCCGAAGTTACGATCCTGCGCCTGCCGCTTTACGCCAGTGCGCACGTGGGTGGCACGCTAAATTTCGGACCGGACGGATTGTTGTATCTTTCCGTGGGCGACAACACGTTCAGCATGCGTGCACAGGACCCGTTCAGCCTGTACGGCAAATTGTTGCGTCTCGACGTGCGCGGCGCGTTGCCCTATCAAATTCCCGGCAATAACCCGCACGCTGGCGGTGAGGACGGCGCACCGGAGGTTTTCGCGCTTGGATTGCGTAACCCCTTTCGCTGGCGTTTTGATTCTCAAACCGGTGACATCTGGCTTGGTGATGTCGGCGCATCGGCTTACGAAGAAGTCAACGTGATCGAAAGCGGCGGCAACTACGGCTGGCCGATTCGCGAAGGCGCTCACTGCGCCCAGACGCCGGACTGCTCGGTCGCGGGATTGACCGACCCAGTTTACGAATTCGCCCATGTCGACGGTGCCAATTCGGTTATCGGTGGGTTTGTCTACCACGGCGATCTGTTGCCGGCGTTGCGCGGCAAGTATCTGTTCAGCAATTTGTACGCCGACGGGTTTGCGTTGGTCACGGGCGTGCAGGGCGAATTCGTTGCCGAGTCGATTCTCGAGTTTTCCGGCTTTTTCACCATCGCCGAAGGACGGGACCGCGAAGTGTACATCGCCCGCAGCGGCGGCATTTTTCGCTATGTACCCGCGGCGGCGGATCCGGTAGATACGTTCCCCGGATTGCTGTCTGAAACCGGTTGCTTCGACCCACAGAACCCGTTGATCGAAGATGACGCTCTCATTCCCTACCAGGTGCGTGCACCGCTGTGGTCGGATGGAGCAACGAAGCAGCGCTTTTTCTCGCTGCCTGATGGAGGAAAAATCACAATCGAGGACGAAGACGATTGGGATTTCCCAGTGGGTAGTGTGTTGGTCAAACACTTTGACGTTGACGGGCTGCGCGTTGAAACGCGACTGTTCATGCGCCATGCCGACGGCCGGTGGGGCGGCTACAGTTACGAGTGGGATGACGCACTGTCTGACGCGATATTGCTCGATGGTGCTAAGACTCGCGTCGTTGGCGATCAGGTTTGGCGCTATCCCAGCCGCGCCGAGTGCTTCCAGTGTCACACGCAAGCGGCAGGGGAATCTCTGGGCCTGGAGACCGCGCAACAAAATTTCGACATCGTTGATCCGAAAACCAAGCAGTCCGTCAATCAACTTGCCTTGCTTGAAGCACGCAACGTCTTTGACACGGATCCCGGCGACCCGGCGCAGCTGCCGGCGCTGGCTGACCCTGCTGGCAACGCCCGGGTTGACGCCCGCGCTCGCGCATACGTGCATGCCAACTGCAGTGGCTGTCATCGTCCTGGTGGTACCGGGCAGGGCAGCGCAGATTTTCGTTACTCGGTGGACGGCTCGCAAATGGGCATCTTGAACGCACTGCCGGTGGGCGGCGATCTTGGGGTCCAAGGCGCCACTTTGTTCGCACCCGGGCAGCCTGAGATGTCCATCATGTCGCTACGGATGCACTCGCTGGGCACTGAGCGCATGCCGCCGCTTGGCAGCAGTGTTGTTGACGTTCCGGGGGCGCAGCTAATCGATCAATGGATTGAATCAGGTCTCGGGTTTGATTTCCCCGATTCGGACAGCGATCACATCGCCGATTTTCTCGATAACTGCACGCTGGTCGGTAACGGCCCGGCGCTGCCGGACGCTGGCGGCAACAGCCAGCTTGACGGTGACGGCGATGGCTACGGCAATCTGTGCGATGCGGATATCAACAATGACGGCATCGTGAACGTGGCGGATCTCGGCGTGTTCAGAAAGCGCATGTTTTCGGCGGACCCGGCGGCCGATCTGGATGGCTCGGGCACGGTTAACATCCTGGATATCGGCGTGATGCGCAGCCTGTTCTTTTTGCCACCGGGGCCCAGCGGCGTGGCGTCGGGTAACTAGGCTGGCCTGATTCATGCGATTTGCGATTCCTGCAGCCAATGCGCAAGAATCCTCAGCCTTATGAACAGATCGAGTGCTTAGCTTATGTGCGGTCGCTTTGCGTTTTATTCTCCCGGTGAGGCGGTAGTGCGGTTGTTCGGTGTTAGTGAAACGCCGCCGATGTTGCCGCGTTATAACCTGGCGCCGACCCAGTTCGTCGTCGCGATACGTCAACTGCCGGATGCCGCGCCCGCCGTGTCGATGTTGCGCTGGGGCCTTGTGCCGTCGTGGGCAAAGGATCGCAGTATCGGCAACAAGCTGATCAATGCCCGCGGCGAAACCACACACAGTAAACCGTCTTTTCGATCCGCGTTTCGCAAGCAGCGTTGTCTTATTCTGGCTGACGGTTTTTACGAATGGCGGGCCGAGGGCAGTGTGCGTCAGCCGTACTACATTACGCTGCAAAGCGGCGAACCCTTCGCGATGGCTGGCTTGTGGGAAAGCCACGATGATGGCGTGGGGGATGCCCCGTTAAACACGTGCACCATCATAACGACCGAGCCCAATCCGATGATGAGCCAGCTGCATCGACGCATGCCGGTGATTCTGCCCGCGGCGGCCCGCGACAGTTGGCTTGATCCGAGCCATCAAGACATCGACGCGCTGCGCAGCGTGCTCGTTCCGTTCGCGGGTGATATGACGTTCCGGGCCGTTGGGCGGGAGGTCAACAGCCCGCGAAATGACGGTCCCGAGCTTCTGCTGCCCGCGTCCGCAAACGCCCAGCCAGGCTTGCTTGACGAGCTGGGCGCGGAACCAACCGAAAACAAATAATCCCGGATGCGGGGATTTTTCCAAAGGCGTCGCTTTAGAGGGTAAGACGGAATTTGTCGGCACCGCACGGATGCGATCGCCAACTTCTTTGAGTTATCGAAGACCGGGCAGCGTGCCGCGACCAGGATTTCCCCTCTATGGGTCGCGGCGATGCTTCAACCGATGTTATTGGCCGGACTCGACTTACGCTGAAACTTTGCCCTGAGCGAAAGTGTAAGACGGGCCCGGCCTCTTTTTTTGTCGCGAAGAGTTCACTCGGCCGCGAGGCTGGCATCCCGAATGGCTTTGAACTCTGTGCCGTCATACCAACTGACGTAGTCGCTGCTGGCAGCCAGTCGCTGCGCAACCGCGTAGTACAACGCGAGATCTTCCATCGTGCCCTCCAGATTCCAGTCCGCGGAATATTCGTCAGACGGTTTGTGATAGCGATTGCTCACGTAGTCGACACCGGCTGCGTTGCCGGCTTCGCGCCCACCATCGCGCAGGTCGCTGCCGCCCTTCGCGTACAGCATGGGGACGCCTTTTTTCGCCAGATTGAAATGATCGGAGCGGTAGAACAGCCCTTTTTCAGGCGTTGGCTCGGGCACAATGATGCGGCCCTGTTTGGCGGCCGCGTCGGCGAGCATGTCTTCGAGTTGCGAGCTGCCGAACCCGACGACGGCTACGTCCCGCGCGCGCCCGGTAACTGCCATCGCGTCGATATTGATGCCGGCGATTGTTTTCGCCAGCGGATACACGGGGTTTTCGCCGTAGTGCTTGGAGCCAAGCAGGCCCGATTCCTCTGCCGTCACCGCCAGGAACAGCAATGAGCGCTCTGGCGGCGTGTCAGCCTGCATAAACGCATCGGCCAGAACCATCAGCGCCGCGGTGCCGGTGGCGTTGTCGATGGCGCCGTTGTAAACCTGATCGCCGTCGAGGTGCGGGTCACGACCCAGGTGATCCCAATGCGCGCTGAACACAATGATTTCGTCGGGCCGCTCGGTGCCTTTCAGCAATCCGAGCACGTTCTTCGAATCGGCGATTGATATCTCGTTGGTCAATGAGGTGGACGCGGTCATGCCCAGGGCGACGGGTTTGAATTCGCGTGATGTGGCGCTCGATTTGGCCCGCTGATAATCCATGCCGGCGTTTTTGAACAGCATCGTGGCTTGCTCGAAACTGATCCAACCTTCGATGCTGGAGCGCGACAGATTCCGATCTTCGGTCACCAGATCATGTTGCGGCCCGGTCCAACTGCCCTCGACCACCGACCACGGGTAAGCGGCCGGTTTGGTTTCGTGAATGACGATTGCACCGGCGGCCCCTTGCCGAGCCGCTTCTTCAAACTTGTAGGTCCAGCGTCCGTAGTAGGTCATCGCATTACCGCGGAACAGGTTGGCGTCCTGGGTGGCGAATCCCGGATCGTTGACCAGAATTACGGCCGTCTTGCCGCGCATGTCGAGTCCTGCGTAGTCGTCCCACTCGTATTCCGGAGCCACGATGCCGTAGCCGACAAACACCATCTCGCTGTTGCGCAGCGATACCGATTCCGTAACGTGCTTGGACCACGTGACCACATCGGAGCCTTGTTCCATCAACTGGAGCGTCACGCCGTCCTGCTGCACGACCAGCGGCTGCGCGCTCGCTGTCATCGTGACCAGCGGTACGTCCTGAAAAAAACTGTCGCCGTTGCCGGGTGACAGACCGATCTGCTGAAACTGCTCAGCCAGATACGCGAGTGTTTTCTCTTCGCCGGGCGACGACGGGCTGCGGCCTTCGAATTCGTCCGACGCCAGCGTCGCAACGTGCTGGCGAAACGCCGCTTCGTCCAGCGAGTATTGCTCGGTTTTCATGGCTTTGGGTGTGACGCTGTCCAGTGACACGGCGTCATCGGGCGACGAGGGGGTACACGCGGCAAGGCCGGGCAGTAGGGCCAGCAGCAGGCTGGCAAGACGATAATTCATGCGTAAGACTCCGGGAGACAGTCGCGTCAAAGGGTCAAGGATACCGCACCGTGGCGTACAACATCACTCGACGTGGGTACACTATACGGACGAGTGGGTCCGCCCTTGGGAGTGAGTTTTGAAGAAGCTGTTTTTGATCGCGTTGGTTGTGGCCACGCTTGCGCTGCTGGTGGCGGCCCAGTTCCTGCCCTGGGCGCTGTGGGGCTTCGTCGTGCTCGGTCCGATTCTGTTGATCGGTATTTACGATCTGACGCAGACGCGTCACACCATTTTGCGCAACTATCCAATCATCGGTCACATGCGGTATCTGCTCGAAGACGCTCGCCATCATATCCGGCAGTATTTGATCCAGGGTGATCAGGAAGGGGACCCGTTTACGCGGCCCGAGCGCGCCGTGGTTTATCAGCGTGCGAAAAAAGAATCTGACGTACAGCCGTTTGGTACCTTGCTCGATACCGGTGCTGTGGGCTACGAGTGGTTTGAGCACAGCGTGCGCTCGCGCGAACCGGCACAGGACGAGGCACGGATTCTGGTGGGTAACGACCAGTGCACGCTGCCCTATAGCGCTTCGCGTCTGAACATCTCGGCCATGAGCTTTGGCTCACTCGGCAGCCACGCCATCGAAGCCCTGAACGCCGGCGCGCGCGACGGCGGGTTCGCCCACAATACCGGCGAGGGCGGCATCAGTCGCTACCATCGAGAACCGGGTGGTGACTTGATCTGGCAGCTCGGTACGGGCTACTTCGGCGCTCGTGCACCGGACGGTGGGTTCGATCCCGCGCAGTTCAAGGAGCGCAGCGCGCTTCAAACCGTGCGCATGATTGAGGTCAAGCTGTCGCAGGGAGCCAAGCCCGGTGGCGGTGGCATTTTGCCCGCAGCCAAAGTCACCGCGGACATTGCAAAGGCGCGCGGTGTGCCGGAAGGGCGGACGGTGCACTCGCCGGCCGCGCACAGTCGTTTTTCCACGCCGGTGGAACTGCTGGAGTTTCTCAACGAGTTGCGTGAGCTGTCTGGCGGCAAGCCGGTGGGGTTCAAGCTGTGTATCGGCCAGCGGCGCGAATTCATGGCGATGTTAAAAGCCATGATCGCGACCGGGATCGTGCCGGATTTCATCACCGTCGACGGCAGCGAAGGCGGGACCGGTGCCGCGCCGCGCGAGCTCACCGATCACGTAGGCTTGCCGCTGCGCGACGGACTGGTGTTTGCGCACAACGCGCTAGTGGGTGCCGGGTTGCGCGACCAGGTGCGCGTGATCTGCAGCGGCAAAATCATCAACGGGTTTGATCTGGCGGCCAAAATCGCGATGGGCGCCGACCTGTGCAATTCGGCGCGCGGCATGATGTTTGCGCTTGGCTGTATTCAGGCGCGACGCTGCCAGGCCAACACCTGTCCCACGGGCATCGCGACGCAGGACCCTTGGCGCATGAACGGTTTGGTGGTCGCGGACAAAGTGCCGCGTGTGACCAACTACCACCGCGGCACCATCAAGCATTTCCTCAAGGTTCTGGCCGCTTGTGGCCTGGATGACGCGACGCAGCTGTCGCCGCAGTTGCTGTATCGCCGTGTTTCCGCGACACGCGTTAACCACTACGCTGAGCTCTACGATTATTTGGAAATCGATGCGCTGAAAAACGGGGACGGTGGCGCGCCGTATCAACCGTTTTGGGATGCGGCGCGTCCCGAGACTTTCGCCTGACTTAAGGTCCGTCGCCGCGATAAGGCGACATGATGGCGCGGCGGATAGCGGCCAGTGGCGCGTCGTCGTCGAGCCGGATCGAGTCGTTCTCGTAAAGAACGCCGAGCTGTTCCAGCACCGGTTGCACGTTGGGAAACGTCCGGGCGCGCGCCATGTCGTCGTTGAGCTTCGCAAAAATATCGGTACCGCTGAGCCGGTCCAGTTCAGCGGCGAGCCGAGCGGCCGACCACGCGCGGTGGTCATTGAGGCAGCAGCCGCGCAGTTTGGCCAGCAGATCGTCGAGGCCCTGGCCGGTCTGCACTCTGAGCTGAACGTCGGCGAGCAGGGCCAATGCGGCGCCACTCCAGTAGACGCGCATGTAGTTGCCTTCGCGACCCATTTTCCGGGCGGCGCCCTGCAACGTCTGACCGCGGGTATTGCGGCGGCCGCGTTCAAACCCGGCGTGCAGATTTGCCCAGGCTTCCTGGCGACCTAAATTACCGCTGCGTCCGCGCGTCACGTTTTGAAAGTAGCTGGCAAATCCCTCGGAGAGGTAGGCGTCGGCGCGCTGTACGAACGGCAGCAGCAGGTGGCTAAGTTCGTGAAACGCGGTCCAATCGGTGCGCAGCGCGTCCAGCGTCGCGTCCTGCGCAACGTAGAACTGAATGGCAGGCGCGCCGCCGCGCAGCACCTGACCCCAGGGAACGGGATTGTCATAGTTGCCGGGGATGATGAGTACTTGTGTTTCCTCACGCGGAAAACGACCGTTGATCGTTGTAATGGCGCGCGCCGTTTCGGTCACCCAGGAGAGGATTTCATCGGGACGCTGAAACTGGTCAACGTTTGAAAGTGCCACGTGCAGCGTCCCGCCCGGCAACGCCACGGGAGCCACTCGCAGCCGGCCAACAGCCATCTGCGCGGCCCAGATTCGCGGCGTCGGATCAACCCGGTATTCGTTCGATTTTCCGGTGCTCGGCCACGGCACGGATGCCGACATGCCTTCTGGTAACGCAAGCGTCAGTCGAGTGCTTTGCGTGTCGCGCCATAGCCACAGCTCCGGCGTGGTGAGCAGGTCGTCGCCCGCCCACTGCGTTCGACGCAGGGTTTGCTGGTCAGCAGCCCGGCCGACGTCGACCCGGTAGCTCAGGCAGCCGGCTGCCCCCGGTTCTGGTAACACCAGACGTGTGCCCTGGCGCACCGGCTTAACGTTTCCGGGTGCCCACGCCAGGGCTTCCAGAAATTGATTCGCCGCCTGATCACCGGCGCGCAACGCCTGTGGCGCGTTTTCAAAGCAGGCGCGAACCTCCATCGTTCGCAGGTCCGTTGAGAGCGTTGCGGTGTAGTCGGCGGCCAGCGCGACCGGCGCGCAAAACGCCAGGGCCAGTGCGACAGACCTGAAAATTGGATGCATGCCGGGATTGGAGTGGTTTGATCCCGAACAGTTCATCCGCCGGCTCGACCGACGCGAAATAGTCGATACCGGGTAGCGGCGCAGGCGGCAGTCCGTGATAATTGGCATGCGATCAGTTTTTTTGTTTGAGCGATGGAGAGCACCCTTGCCGTTTTTTCGAGCGACAGCAGTTTCTTTCGGTTTGATGGCGCTCATGCACACGGGCGCCGCACTGGCGGAAGGCGTGTCGGTGACAGCGCAACCGCTGTCCGAGCTTACCGTTGATGATCGCCAAAGTGCACCGGGCGAGGTGGTGGCGGCGAATCAGACGCAGGTAGCGTCTCAGCTTGGCGCGCGGATCGAACGCGTGCTGGTTGACGCCGGTATGTCCGTCGCTAAGGGTGACGTGCTGGTGGAGCTCGAAGTCCGGGACTTCGAGCTCGCCGTGGCGCAATCGCAGGCCAATATTGCGTCGCTCGGGTCGCAGATCGAACAGGCGGAGGCTCAGCTCAGACGCGCCGAGTCGCTCATCGAAAAGAACTTCATGTCGCGCGAGGATGTGCAGACACGGGCAACAGCGCTGGCGGTGCTGCAGGGCAGTCTGCGCGTTGAAAAGGTCGCGCGAGATATTGCCACAACCAATCTGTCGCGGACGAAAATTGTCGCGCCGTTTGCTGGCGAAGTGGTCGAGCGTCAGGCTCAACGCGGTGGCTATGTACGTCAGGGCGACGTGTTGCTGACGCTGACCCAGACCAGCGGGCGCGAAATTGCGGCACCGGTTTTCCCCGGCGCAGTGGCGGCACTTGGCGCGGCATCACCGGTGTTCACCAGCTACGGTCGAGACTATGCGCTCACCGTGGCGCGCATTTCGAGTGTCATTGATGCGACGACGCAGCTGCAAAATGTGCGCTTCGAATTTGTTGGCGACGCCGCGCCGGTGGGTGCCAGCGGCACAGTGAGCTGGCGCACGGCGACCGGTTTGATCCCCGCGCGACTGATCGAACGTCGTAACCGCTCGCTCGGCGTTTTCGTCGCGCGCGAGGGCAGGGCCGTGTTCGAAGTGCTGCCCGACGCGTCCGAAGGTCGCACGGCGGCGCATGCGCTCGCACCCGATGCTTTGTTGATCGTCGACGGCCGAACTCGACTCCAGGACGGCGATCCGATTGTGCTGCGGGCGCCATGACCTTCATGCGCACCCTGCTGACCAACCACCCTCTGGTCAATGTTTTGTTTCTGGTGGTGCTGGTGATGGGCGCGCTGTCCTACTTCCAGATGCCGCGCGAGCAGGATCCGGAGATCAGTTTTAACTGGGTCAACATCCAGGTGTTCCTCGCCGGCGCGTCGGCGCAGGACGTGGAGGAACTGGTCACGTCGCCGATCGAAGACTCGATTCGTCAGGTGCAGGATGTGAAGTTTCTGACCAGCACCTCACGCGAGGGTGTGTCCAATATTCTGGTGCGTTTTCGAGAACTCAGCGAGCGCGATTTCGACAAACGCCTGACCGACCTTCGGCGTGAAGTGCAGGCCAAAGCAAACGACGAACTTCCCGATGACGCCGAAGATCCCTTGATCACCGAGATCACCACGTCGAACGGGTTTCCAACCGCGCTGGTCGTGCTGGTGGGCCAGGCGAACGACGAGCGACTGCGCCGCGAGGCGCGACGGGTGCGCGACGATCTCAAGCGCATCAAGGGCGTGGATTCAGTGACGAGTCTGGGCCTGGCCGAACCCGAGATGCACATCGATGTCGACCCGGTGGCGCTCGCGGCGAACGGGCTGACCGCGGCCGACGTGGCCGATCAGATTCAGCGCTCGTTCCGCAACGTGTTTGCCGGCACCACCGAAGTGTCGTCGTCGGAGTGGTTGCTGCGCATCAGTGGCACCACCAACGATCCGGAAGAGCTCGCGGAGTACTCGCTGGCGCCGCCGGGTAGCACGGATCGGTATGTCCGACTGGGTGACGTCGCACGGGTGTCGCGCGGCCGCGATGATCCGGCTCAGCTGGTCACGTTTGGCGGGCGACCGGCTATTTCGCTGTCCCTGACGAAAGTGGCTTACACCAATACTCTGGAACTGATCGACGCGGTCAATGCGTATATCGCCGAGCGCAATGAGATTGGTATCGCGCAGGGCTTTGAACTGATTCTGGCCGATGATCAGACGGTGCCGACCAGGCAGGCTTTGAGTGTGATGCAGCGAAATGCGGCGCTGGGTCTTGGGCTGGTGCTGTTGGTCTGCTGGGCATTTCTCGGGTGGCGCATCGCGGCGATGGTGACGTTGGGGCTGATGTTTTCGATCGCCGGGACAATGTGGTTGCTGCGCGCTACGGGCAATACATTGAACGTCTCAGTGCTGCTTGGCATCGTGATTGTGTTGGGAATGTTGGTGGACGACGCCGTGGTGGTGGTCGAGGCCATCTACTACCGTCTGCAAAAAGGGCAGGACGCGCTAGCGGCCAGTTTGAGTGCACTGCGCGAAGTGGCTAAGCCGGTAACGTCTGCCGTGTCGACCACCGTTGCCGCGTTTCTGCCGCTCATGCTGCTGCCCGGCATCGTTGGCGACTTCATGTTTGTCATTCCGTTCGTCGTGACGGTGGGGCTGGCGGTCAGTCTCGTCGAAGCGTTCTGGATTTTGCCCGCGCACGTGATTGCGTTTGCGCCCAAGGGCAGTGTGATCCAGAGCGGCGCGCAACGCGACTGGCGTACGCGCGCGACCCAGTCGATTCGCCGGCGCTACGCCCGGTCGTTGATTTTTGTCATGCGACGGCCGTGTGTTTTCTTGACATGCGGCATCCTGGCACTGGCGGGCGCAGGCCTGATGGTTGCTAGCGGTGCGGTGCGCACGGACTTTTTCTCCTCGGATCCGCTGCGCATTTTCTACATCGATGTTGATATTCCAACGGACGCGCCGCTGACTGAGACGCTGGCCATGGCGCAACGGGCAGAGCGCAGCGTCTGGCAACACATGGACCGGGATGAAGTGCGCGCCGTGACGGTTCTGGCCGGGCTCAAGTTCACGGAAACCGAGATGTTGATTGGGGATCAGTACGCCCAGGTGCAGGTGTCCTTGAATCCGAAAGAGCCGGGCTCACGCGAGGTCAACGAAATTGTCGAAGCGAGTCGCGAGACCGTGCTGGCGACGCCGGGCGACGGTCGGCTGGCGTTTTTTGAAGTAGCGGGCGGGCCGCCGACGGGCAAGCCAATCAATGTCAAAGTGCGCAGTGATGACTTTGTCGAGCTGCGCGCCGCCGCCGACGCGGTGCTTGAAATCGTGGCCGACATTGAAGGGACGCGAGATGTTGCCGATGACGAAGTGAGCGGTCGTTCCGAGCTGGTGTTCAACATTGACGAGCGCGCCGTGCGCGACGCCGGTCTGGATCCGGGTGAGGTCGCGCGCCTGTTCCGTTTGCACGTGGACGGTGAGGTGATTGCGTTTATTCGATCAAACGGGGAAAAGCTGGAACTACGCGTGCGTGGTCCGCAGCGCGAGCTGGACAGCGTCACCAAAGTGCTTGACGACCCGGTGCGGCTGGCCAGCGGCGGTTACACAACGTTCCGCGCGCTCGGCGATTTCGATATCACACGCGGGCGCGGCACGATTGCTCATTACAACTATCGGCGCGCCATCGCCGTAAGCGCGGACCTCGATCTCGAAGTGGAATCGGTGACGCGAGCCAATGAACGGATCCGCGAGCGGTGGCAGGATATTCGCGGGCAGTACCCTGGCGCCGACCTGGATTTCACCGGCATGCTGGATGACATCGAAGAGTCGCTTAGCGCCATGCTGCCGCTAATGCTGATGGGACTGGGGTTCATCTACCTGATTCTGGCGACGCAATTTCGCAGTTACTGGCAGCCGTTCCTGATTTTGACGACCGTGCCAATGGCCTTTACCGGCGTCGTAATCGGACTGTTGATTACCCGCAATCCGTTGAGCTTGTGGACGCTGTACGGCGTGATCGCGCTTACCGGGATCGCGGTCAATGCCGCCATCGTTTTGATCGATGCGGCGAATGCGCGAATCGCAGCGGGTATGCGACCGCTGCACGCCACCATTTACGCCGGACGCCGGCGCATCGTACCGGTGCTAATGACGACAATGACGACCATCGCCGGGCTGTTCTCGCTGGCCCTGGGCTTGGGCGGCAAGTCGCTGTTGTGGGGGCCGGTGGCGTCGAGCATCGTAGCCGGCTTGCTCTTTGCTTCGATGCTGACGCTTTACCTTGTACCGGTGCTGTATCGCTTGTTTATGCGCAACCACGGTCGCCCGCGCGGGACCGCGGTATTAACGTGAAACGGATTGTGCTCGTTGCACTGTGTGTCAGCGTGTTGGCAGGCTGTGCGCGCTATCCGGCGAACGCCCCGATTGATGCCATCGATCCGGACGCTGGCTATCGAGTTGTCAACACTGCGGGTGACACCGACGATTCGACGGATCTGGTTCTCATTCTGACGTTCTCCGGTGGGGGCACTCGCGCGGCGGCATTGTCCTACGGCGTGCTCGAAGCACTGCGCGACACTGTGCTCGAGTTTGACGGTCGGAAACGGCGTTTGCTGGACGAGATCGACATCATTTCCAGCGTGTCCGGCGGCAGCGTAACGGCGGCTTACTACGGTTTGCATGGCGAGAAAATATTTGACGATTTCGAGCCACGTTTTTTGCGTCGCAATGCCCAGGGCGCTCTGACCCGTCGCTTTCTTGCCCCGTGGAACTGGCCGTCATTGCTGTCCCCGTTTTACGGGCGGGGCGACGCAACGGCGGAATACTTCAACGACATCCTGTTTGAAGACGCTACGTTTGCCGATCTGTTACGCCCCGGGGCGCCGGCCATCTTGATCAACGCTACCGATATCTCGCAAGGTACTCGCTTTCTGTTCAGCCAGGATACGTTTGATCTGCTGTGCTCGGACATCTCGTCGTTTCCGATTGCGCGGGCTGTGGCGGCGTCCTCGGCCGTGCCGGTACTGCTCTCTCCGATCACGCTGATAAATTATCCGAAGCAGCGCTGCGGGTTTGAGGCGGGCGAATGGGTGGATGAGGTGCTTGATGACGTCGCCTCCGGTGATCGCCGTGCGCAGGAGGCGCGACGCATCCGACACTACACCGGAAACAATGACGATCACTACGTGCATCTGGTCGACGGTGGCTTGGCCGACAATCTGGGCTTGCGGGTCACGATTGAGCGCACGGCGTTTGCTGGTGGCTTTGTCGAAATGGTGAATCTGAACGGACTGCGCAAGTTCCGCCGCATCGTTCACGTTGTGGTAAACGCACAAACCAACCCGGGGCAGGACTGGGCGAAACGCGAGCGGTCGCCCGGCTTTGTGGAGTCGGTGATTGCGACGCCCGGCGTGACATTAAGCCGCTACGGTTTCGAAACCATCGAGACGTTTTTGTCCGAGCGCGACCGGTGGATGGAAAATCTGCGTGAGTATCGCTGTACCGACCCTGCCAGCGGTTTTGGCCAGGCCGACTGCGCCGATGCTAAATCCTATTTTGTAGAGCTGAGTTTCGATCGTCATCTCGATGCGGCCGAAAAAGACTATCTGCGGGCGCTGCCAACGTCGTTCAAACTTGATGATGAGCAGGTTGACCGTGTGCGCCGCGCTGCCCGAGATTTGCTGGCGCAATCATCGTCGTTTCAGGCGCTGCTTGACGATCTGGTTTCGATGCCGGCGCGCCAGCCGGTCATTGTGCTGGATCCGTCGTTGCCCTGAGATCATGCATTACAGGTTTGTAACATCGCGTAACGGATGCGTGGCGCACAGCCCCCGAGTGTTACCGTCAGGCGTCTCAAGGACGCTGCGAGGACGGTCGATGGCAACAGTAAGGGGAGTGTTGGGTCTGTGCATAGCGTGGTTTGCCTGCGCGGCATCGCACGCGTCCGACATCGTGCTGCGTTTGGTCGATCCGCCAGCCACCGGCTCACTGGTCATCGCGCTGTACGATTCGGCCAACGCGTTCGGCGACTTTCGCAATCCAACGCGACAGGAGCGCGTACCCGTCGCGCCGGATTCTGACTATCGACTGGTCGACGTTGAGCCCGGCACGGTCGCCGTCATGGTCTACGCCGATCTGAACGACAACGGAACGCTTGATCAGAACTTCATTGGTCTGCCGACCGAGCCAATCTGGCTGTCCAACGACTATCGACCAGCGGGCCCGCCCAGTTTCGAGCGCGCCGCGGTTGATGTGCCGGCGGGACAGAATCTCGAGCTTGATGTCGCGTTGATCGACGTTCTAGGCGGCGGGCAGTGGGGCGTTGGCATTGGTGTGATTACGCGCGGTAGTCCGTATGTCGATTCCACGGACAGCCTGGTGCAGCCAATTCCGGTGATCACGTATTTCGGCGAGCGTCTGCAGTGGGTTGGCCCTAACATCCAGTACGGACTGTGGGGTGGTGGCCGTGTTCGTGTCGCGGCCGTGGCGAACTATCGCGTCGGCGCCTACGAGGAAGACGACAGTCCGGTACTTGCCGGTATGGGCGACCGCGACGGCACGCTGATGGCGGGCTTGGGCGTCAACGCGGATCTGCCGGCGGGTTTTGAGCTCGGCGTCGAGTATCGTCATGACGTGCTCGATCGCATTGGTGGTGGCGTTGCGCGGATCGCCGCGTCCAAGGCGTTTCAGTTTGGCGTGGTTCGGTTGTCGCCAACGGTGGGCGTCAACTGGGTCAGCGGCGCAACGGGCGACTACGAGTACGGTGTCGATTCGTCAGTGGCCAACGCGCTGCGCCCGGCCTATCGCGTCGGCAGCAGCATCAGCACCGATATTGGAATCAATGCGCTCATTGAACTGAGTGAGCGCTGGCGGGGCGTCGTCAGCGTAAGCGCAGAGTCTCTGCCTGACGAGATCACCGACAGCCCGATTGTGGATGAGGATCGTCTGATCACCGGCTTCGCCGCCATCGCCTATATCTTTTGACGCTGCCCGATCGAGCAGGCTAGTCTCCTGCGCATGAGCGAGCCCAAAGAGCAGAGTCTGACCGTCTGGGTAGACGCCGATGCGTGCCCGGTGGTGATCAAGGAAATTCTGTTTCGCGCCGCCAAGCGCACTGGGGTCAATCTGGTGCTGGTCGCCAATCACGCGTTGGCAACGCCGTCGCTGCCTAACGTCCGTTCTGTGCAGGTTCAGTCAGGATTCGACGTCGCCGACGATGAAATCGTGCAGCGGTTGGTGCCGGGCGATCTGGTGATCACCAGTGACATCCCGCTGGCCGCCGAGGTGATCGAGAAGGGCGGCCTGGCGTTAAGCCCGCGCGGCGAAGAGCACACGCCCGAGAACATCAAAGCGCGACTCAATATGCGCGATTTCCTCGATACGATGCGCTCCAGCGGCGTCGTCACCGGCGGTCCGTCCGCGCTCGGGCAGCGCGACCGACAGGCGTTTGCCAACGGCCTCGACCGGCTTCTGACCGCCGCTCTTAAGTCAACCTAATAGGCCCGGCGACCCGGCGACCCGGCCCCGCGCGACTCCGCGAGTCGTGCTTTCGCCAGCGCTTGGCGACAAATTGCGTCGCTGCCCAAATTTTCTTGGTCCACTTTTTCCTGGCTACCCGTCAGCAGAAGCATGCACCGGGTCACACCGGTTTATTCACAGGCCATCGGTGCTCATCGCTGGCCCACATCACAAAGGAGACAAGGAAATGAACACTTTGAATATGGCAAGGACCGCGCTACTGCTGGCAACTCTATCCCTCGGCGTGGGTAACCAGGCTTTGGCACTGGACGGAATTCCGGCCGACGACCAGCTCAAGTACGGCGAGGACCTTGTTGTCAGCGCTTCGGCACTGTTTGCAAACGAGGACCGCGCGTATTTGGGCGGCGAAGCCGATTCGCTGGTCTGGCGATTTATGGGCGTCGGGAAATTCGACAGCGATACCCCTGACGTGGATCCGGAAACCGCCTGGCGAGCTCACTCCCAAGAGCACCACCACGCGATCAATCAAACGCATGACGACGAACGCAATCAGGCGGACCGCGGCGAGCGCTCCGGGCGTCAGTTGTGGACAGCGGTCAACCTCAAAACCGGTTTCGAATACGAAGTGGACTTGCCCGAAGAGTTCGGCAATCGTCTCTTTCGGCGCGCCGAGCAAATGGGCTGGAATGCTGGCAACGAGGGATCGGCCGTGTCGCGAGACAGCGATACCGAGGACAACACCCGCGGCTGGAGCAATGGTAACGACACGCGTACGCGCCGTTTCAATAACACGAGCTACCCGTTCCGGGCGATGGGGCAAATGGGTGGCGGCACCACCTCCGGTTGTTCGGGCACGTTGGTTGGACGGCATCACGTGCTTACCGCCGCGCACTGTCTCTACACGATGAGCAGCGACAGCTGGGTGTCGAGCGCCGGAACGCGCTTTCGTCCCGGCCGCGAAGGCACCTGCAACAACGCGTCCTGCGAACCTTACGGCGAGTTCAATGCCCGCTGGTATTTCACGCCTTCGCAGTTTCGTGCGGTCGACAACAACTGGGCCTACGACTACGGCATCATGGTGACCTGGGGCAACCCCGGCAATGCCACCGGTTGGCTTGGGTACGTTGCGACGAGCCAGAACACGCTCAACAGCTACTGCGACAAAGTGCCTTTCGGCCCGGGCTACCTCGGCGGCAACTGCTATAACCGCGGCTACCCCGCCTGCGGTTTCGCCGAAGCGCCGGCGAACTGTCAGCAAGGGTGGGCGTACCAGGATCTGAATCCTTGCGAGATGGGTTCGTTCTCGTCCACGGGCACGGACGGCTGGAAGTCAATTTTCAGAACCAACTGCGACATGGGCCGCGGCCATTCGGGCTCCGCACTGTTTACTGACGTCTGGAACGGCAGTGGCAAAGTGGTCTTCGGTGTTGCCAGCACGCAATCGTGCAGTACTTGCGACGCCGGCAGCGACTGGCCAAACGGCTTTCGCCGCGTGACGCCTGATGTGCTCAGTGCCATCAGCTACTTCAAGTCTGCGTTTCCATAGACGGTAAGAGGCGATCGGCGGCGCGCAAACCCCGGCGTGCCGCCGATTTTTCGTTTGGAGAGTGGAGCGGGTGATGGGAATCGAACCCACGTTATCTGCTTGGGAAGCAGGAGTTCTACCATTGAACTACACCCGCGCGCTGGCGCCATCGACAGTGTACTCACGACAGGGATCTAACCCAATAGCTGTGGTCATGACACATAATATTGCCATTCTGAAGCAATGTGCGACGTAAAATTGGTCTAAAGTGACAATGTCTGGCGTCTTTAGGCACGCGCCTGTTCATGTCGGTACGAACCAACGGATTTTGGGAAAATGGTTGTTGCTGAGAGGATTTTATCCGCGCTGTCACGCGCGCCGGGTTCTCATAACCCGATCGCCGCCCGGCACGAGCACGGCACCGACAAATCGTCTCTGGCCTTGCTGGAAAGGGTGTTCCCGGACTTTACCAATAGCATTAAGGGTAAGCGCATTGTCGATTTTGGCTGCGGTTCCGGTTATCAGACCGTGGCGCTTGCCAGAGGGGGTGCAGAGCAGGTCCTGGGCGTCGACTCTAACGCGCAAACCCTGGTCAAAGCTCGCGCCAACCTCGCGCAAGAGAGTTCGCCCCGTAACGTGACATTCGCTGAGTCGCTGCCAGATCACGCGGCAGGTCAGTTCGACATCGTCATCTCCCAAAACAGCATGGAGCACTTTTCCGACCCGGACGCGGCGCTGCGCGAAATGATACGAGCGCTCAAAGACGACGGTCGTCTACTGATCACGTTTGGCCCGCCGTGGTACGCGCCCTACGGCAGTCACATGCACTTCTTTACCAAAGTGCCGTGGGTCAATCTCTGGTTTTCGGAAAAGACGGTGATGAACGTCAGGGCGCGTTTTCGAAAGGACGGCGCGCGTCGCTATGAAGACGTGGAATCGGGTCTGAATAAAATGAGCGTGCGCAAGTTCGAGCGCATGGTTAAGAACGCGGGTCTGCAGACTCGGCATCGCGAATACTGGTGCGTGAAACGCATGGATTTTCTCGGCCACGTTCCCATGGTGCGCGAGATGTTTGTCAATCACATCACCAGTATCCTCACCAAGACCCCTCGCTGATTCCGCGTCGATTCCGAATTGTCGTCGTGTCTGTCGCGGTTTGCTTTTATTCGGCGGCAGTTCTGGTATAGTCCGCGGCGTTCCGGCGCACTTCGGTCTGCGCCGACCACTCCACCCGCGATGTAATGCGGACGCTGGAGTCCCCTTTATTCCAAAGCCTGGGCCGAACTACGCGCGGTGCAATCCGTCCGCAGGTCAGGCGATTTCGGAGTTTCTAAATGAATTTTGATCAGCTCGGCCTGTCGGCCGAACTGCTGCGTGCCATTGATGAGCAGGGCTACAGCACTGCCACTCCCGTTCAGCAGCAAACCATTCCCCTTATTCTTGAAGGTCGCGACGTGCTCGCCGGCGCCCAGACCGGTACCGGCAAAACCGCGGGCTTCGCTTTGCCCATGTTGATGCACTTGCAAAACGCGCCAAAGCCCACGGGCAAGCGTCCCGTGCGCCAGCTGGTTCTGGCACCGACTCGTGAGTTGGCTGCGCAGGTATGCGACAGCATTGACGACTACGGTCGTCACTTGCCGTTTCGCGCGATGACCATCTTCGGTGGCGTCAGCATTCGCCCGCAGATTTCGACGTTGCGCAAAGGCGTCGACATTGTCGTCGCACGCCCGGGCGCCTGCTGGATCATTTGCAGCAGAACACAATCAACCTGTCACAGGTCGAAATGCTGGTGCTCGATGAAGCGGATCGAATGCTCGACATGGGTTTCATTCGCGACATGCGCAAGATCTTCAACTACCTGCCCAAACAACGTCAGACGCTGCTGTTCTCGGCCACATTCTCGCGCGAGATTCGAAGTCTGGCGTCGACGTTGCTGCACGACGCGGCCGAAGTGCAAGTGGCGACGCGCAACACGACCGCCGAACGCATCGAACAGATCGTTTACCCCGTAGACAAACGCCGCAAGCGCGAGCTTTTGTCGCACAGCATCGGGATGGGCAACTGGCGCCAGGTGCTGGTGTTCACCCGCACCAAACACGGTGCCAACCGATTGGCAAAGCAGCTGACTCAGGACGGTATCGACGCGGCAGCCATTCACGGTAACAAATCTCAAGGCGCGCGGACCAAAGCGCTGGCCGATTTTAAAGCCGGTCGCGTGCGCGCGCTGGTGGCGACAGACATCGCGGCTCGTGGCCTTGACATTGAGCGCTTGCCCTACGTCGTTAACTACGAGCTGCCCAACGTGCCGGAGGACTATGTACATCGCATTGGTCGCACCGCGCGGGCAGGGCAGGATGGTCACGCGGTGTCGCTGGTTTGCATCGACGAGCACAAACTTCTTCGCGATATCGAGAAACTGCTCAACACGAAACTGCCGCAGAAGGTTATCGAAGGCTACGAAGTCGATCCGACCATCAAAGCAACGCCGCCAGCTACGCGTGCACCGGGTGGCGGCGGTCGCCGGCGTAATCCACCCGCAGGTCGTGGTGACGGCCGTGGCAAGAGTCGCGGCGGTGGTCGCTCGGGCGGTTCCGGCCGGTCCGGTGGTGGTGGCCGCGCGGGCAGCTCGCGCGGACGATAGTGCAAAAGTCCGCGTGCCGTGTGGTGCGCGGACTTCGTTTGGCGGCTAGCGCGACGCCGCGGCGTTGGCGTGGCTGTCCAGCAATAAATTGCTCTCCGTGTTGGTTACGCCGTCGATCAGGCGCACTTGCCCCACCACCTGATTGAATGATGCCAGCGATTCGGTGCGCATCTCGGCAATCAAATCCCAGCGACCGGTGGTGTGATGCACGGCCGCGATTGCCGGATAGCCGCTAAGCGCGCGAATTACCTGTCCTTCTTTCTTGGTCTCCGTAGCGATGCTCATGAGCGCCCGAACCGGGCTTTGCTCGGCGTCGGGTTTGAGCGTCACCGTGTACCGAACGATCACGCCATCTCGCTCCAGGCGTTTCATCCGGTTCTGGACCGTGGCTCGCGATACTTTCAGATCGCGCGCCAACGTCACCACCGGCGTGCGTGCGTTTTTGCGCAGGATGGCGATGAGCATGCGATCTGTCTCGTCGAGTTTCATATCGAGATTGTGCGAGATATGAGCGAAATGTCAATTATAGTGATCAAAATGTACATATAAATATCATTATGAGGCAGGTTGTAGCCTATTTTGTAGCTCAGCGGCTCTCTATCATGGTGGCTCACAGGATTCCCGAGGATGACGCCATGACCCGTTTTATCGATGTTTCGACCTTAAGCCAGCTGGTCAGCGAAGTCGGCGTTACGAACTTTATCTCGGGCATGACCCAGGCCGTGCGCGAAGACTTCATGCGCTGGGAAGACTTCGATAAATCACCTCGCAGCGCGGCGCACAGCGACGTTGGTGTCATCGAACTGATGCCCGTCGCCGACACTCGTCAGTACGCGTTCAAGTACGTGAATGGACACCCTGGCAATACCGCGCTGGGGATGTCGACCGTGATGGCGTTTGGTGCCCTGGCCGAGGTCAACACCGGTTATCCGCTACTGCTGTCCGAGTTAACGCTGACGACTGCGTTTCGCACGGCGGCCACGTCGACCATGGCTGCGAAGGCGTTGGCGCGGCCAGACGCAAGTGTCATGGCACTTATCGGTTGCGGTGCGCAAAGCGAATTTCAGGCACTGGCGTTTCACGATCAGCTGGGCATAAACACCGTGCGCATTTTCGATGTGGATCGCGCGGCCATGCAAAAACTGGCGCGCAACCTTGCGCCGTTCAGAAACCTGAAGGTCGAGCTGATGGACAGCACGCGTGATGCGGTGCGCGGCGCGCACATCGTCACGACGGCGACGGCGGACAAAGCCTGGGCCACCATTGTGACGGGCGACATGATCGAGCCGGGCATGCACATTAACGGCATCGGTGGCGACTGTCCGGGCAAAACCGAGCTGGCGGCTGACGTCCTGCACGCCGGCAAAGTTTTCGTCGAGTACGAACCGCAAACCCGTGTGGAAGGCGACATTCAGCAACTGGCTGCCGACCATCCGGTGCACGACCTGTGGCGCGTCTTGACAGGCGAAATCGAAGGGCGTGACAGTGACGATCAAATTACCGTATTCGACTCGGTTGGGTTCGCGCTGGAAGATTTTTCTGCGCTGCGCTATCTCTACGATCTGGCCGTCACGCACGAGTTGGGCGAAACCATCGAGTTGGTGCCCGAGCTGGCCGATCCAAAAGATCTGTTCCGGCTGACGCTCGACGGCAAACCTTCCGCACGCATCTCACGCGTCGCGTAACGGCGTCAGGAGACGACCCATGAACACGACACGCAAGCCGATCAAAATTATTGGCGTACCGCTTGATCTTGGCGCATCGCGGCGTGGGACAGACGGCGGTCCGTCGGCGGTGCGCATTGCCGGACTGAGCGCGAGCTTGCGCAAGCTTGGCTACGAGGTGGAGCGTGAGAGCGACATTCCCGTGCCGGCGATGGAAACGCGTGTGGCGAAGCGCAAAGAGGCGCGCTTCAAGGATGAGATTCACAGCGTCTGTGTCGCGTTGTGCGAGCAGACCGACGACGCGCTGAATGCGGGGTTTGTGCCGCTGGTGATCGGCGGCGACCATTCGATTGCGATGGGCACCGTGTCGGGCGTGGCCGCGCACTATGCGCGAGCGCAGCAGGATATCGGCTTGATCTGGTTTGACGCTCACGGCGATATGAATCTGCCCGGCATATCGCCGTCGGGCAATGTTCACGGCATGCCGCTGTCGCATCTGCTGGGTCGAGGTGACGAGGACTTGGCCGGTATCGGCGGCATCTGTCCGACGGTGAAGCCGGAAAACGTCGTGTTGATTGGCATTCGCGATATCGACGATGGTGAACGCCAGATCATTCACGAATCGGGAATCACGACGTTCACGATGCGCGACATTGACGAGTTGGGTATGACCGCGGTGTGTCGCAAGGCACTGGAAGTGGTCACGACCAACACCGCGGGCTTTCACGTGAGTTTTGATGTCGACGGCTGCGACCCGTCGGTGATTCCCGGCTCCGGTACGCTGGTTCCGGGCGGGGTCAGCTTCCGCGAGGCGCATCAACTGTTGGAAAACTGCGCGGACACAGGGAAAATGTTGTCGATGGAAGTGGTTGAGCTCAACCCGTTTCTCGATCAGGCCAACGTGTCGGCCGAGCGCGCCGTGATGCTGATTCAAAGTGCGTTCGGGCGCAGTATTCTCTAACCGGGTTTATTCTATTTCCTGCAGCGCCACGACCAAACCATCGGCGCCGGTGTGTGCGCCCAGTGCCGAACCCACGCGGCAAAAATAGCTCGATTCAATCTGCGCGCCGTCTGCGCCCAGCGCGTCGTACACACGCTGCGCGTCGTCTTTGCAATTGGTGTGGCCGACGGCCAGTCGGTATTGCTTGCCGGGCTTAATTTGACGCTGCACGTAGCGGATAAATTTGTCGAGCGTACCGCGTTTGCCAAACAGCATGCCAACGGCGGTCAAGCGGCCAGCGCCGCGAATGCCCAACACCGGTGTCAGCCGGAAAAAATCCACGATTCGTTTTAGCGAGCGTCGAACGCGACCACCGCGAACTGCCGTTTCCAGGTCGCGAATCAGTGCAAAGATCGGCGTTTTGGCGCGCAGTGGCTCGAGCTCGGCGAGTATCGTGTCGACGCTCTTGCCCGCCTGCGCGGCTTGAGCGGCGTGCAGCGCCAGTAAGCCTTGTCCCACCGATACGCTGTAGGAATCGAGCACGTGAACGCGGTCGGCGGCACCGCTGCGCGCGGCCGCAGAAAGCGCCGATTGATAGGTGCCGCTGGCGGCGCCGGAGACGTTGATGCACAGCACGGATTCATAGTGACTGGCTAAAAACTGAAATTCGCGACGAAAATCGCCCGGTGCCGGCTGCGAGGTTTTCGGTGGGCCGTCGCCGCGCTCCAGTCGGCGATAAAACTCATCCGCAGTGATCGTGACTTTGTCGAGATAGCTCTCGCGGCCAAAATGCAGTCGCACCGGCGTCATGTGAATATTGTGACGTTCCAGCTCGTCGTCCGGGATATCACCAGCGGAATCCATCATCACGATGGTGGTTTGATCCTTGGCGTGCGACTGCGACTGTTGGCGCTGCATGTCGTCCGCTTTGTTACCGGTTACGTCGCCAAACCGGGCGGCCAATTTGAACACTTGCTGCGGTTCGTTGACATGAATGTGCACGCGGGTCTTGCTGTGTGTGCCGGCCAGGACCAAGCTGCCGCCCAAGGCCATCAATGCTTCCTTGAGCTCGCGCCGATCAATATCGTGGCCGGTGATCATGCACTCCGTGCAGTAACGGTAATCCAGATCAACATCGTGATAGGCGGGCTCTTCGTCGCTGTGTGACAGTGCTGACGCTTGGGCTACATCGTCCAGATCACCCGAAAGTATGTATTGATGAATCCCATCGATGAGTTTGACGAAGCCGTCCGCGCCGGCGTCGACGACGCCCGCCTTGCGCAGCACATCAAGCTTGTCGGGGGTCTGCGCCAGCGATTCACGCGCTTGCGTTAATCCTTTGCCGATGACGGTAACGAAATCCTGCTCGGCACCACCAGCGACCAGTTGGCTCACGCGACGAGAAAAATCGCTCATGACGGTGAGGACGGTCCCTTCCACTGGTTTGGCCAGCGCGTCGCGCGCGTAGCGCTCGCCCGCTTTGACGGCGCTGGCAAACTGTCCGACTGACAGGCGCGCGTAGCCTGCCACCGAATCGCTAATACCCTGTAAATACTGGGCGACGATAGCGCCGGAATTGCCGCGTGCGCCATCCAGAGCGGCATCGGCAATACGCGTCAGCACCTCTGCGGCGTTGCGCGAGCGGTTGTTGACGATCGCGCCGTGCACCGCGTTCATGGTGAGCGCGAGATTGGTCCCCGTATCGCCGTCTGCCACCGGATAGACGTTGATCTTGTTCAGGTGCTCCTGCGCGGCCATTACGCGCAACGCGCCGGCACGCATGCCCCGACCGATACGTCGGCCGTCGAGATAGGTGATGCGTCTAGCGTCAGTCATGCCCGATTCACGGTACGCCTAATTTGGCTGCAACAAAAAGCGCTCGCCGTTGTAATTGAGGACGGCGCCTTGTGCGGTGATTTCCTCGACTTTGGTCGCGCGGTCCAGCGCGTCGCCTTCCCGAAACTTCTTGAAATTAATAAACACAAACCGCTTGGTCGGCTGGCGATTGTAAACGTGCATATCCATCTTCAGGTTCGGCAAATTGATTTTGCCGTCCACCAGCAGGTTTTCGTACTGCGGCAGAGTGCTCCGTTCGGTCGGAGTGCTCGGCGTTTGCGAGCTCGCTGCGACGGGCGCAGGGGCAACGGTGACTGTGCCAGGCGTCACCCTGGTGGCGCGTGCCGGTGGCGCCGTCGGCGTTGTGGTTGGTGCGGGCGTCGGGCGTCCGCGAGCCGCTTCCTGGTCGAGCGCTCTGACCGGTGCGCGGTCCACGGGGCGCACGGTGCGCGGCACCGGTTGCGGCGCTTCGACTACGGGTACCGCGGCGGGCGTGACAGCGGCTGGCTCGGCGGATTCGCGGCCCAGCCACCAGGCCAGCAGAGCCACGGCGCACAGGAGCGACAGCGCTGCACTGATCACCAGCACCCGTTGGCGCAGATCGGCCGGTGCGTCAGGCACCCGATCGGCGTAGATGGGCGCGCTGTTAGCAGCGGCGTGTTCGTTGGCCGTTTGCGCGCGGCGCAGCGCGTCGAGAATAAAGGACATCAGGGCGCCTCCAGATAGGGAGTGCCGGGCAAAGCGCGTGCGGAGTTAATGGCGATCAACGTCTGCACTCCGGCTTTGCCGTCGGCTTCGAGTCGGCGCGACCGTTGGAAGGCCTGGAGCTGTCGCCGCAACGATGAGTCGAAGTAGTTGGGGTCGTCGCTGGTCAGGGGCAGCGACTGTATCTGGGCCAGTGTGCGGCGCAGCCACGCGTTGCCGCTGTCGCGCGTGCCGGGGAGCAGTAACTCTGCGGGACCGTGCAGCGGACGCCACAGCAACAAAAATTCGCCGAGCCAGAATTGCGCGACATCGTCGAGCGCCACGCGATGCTCAGCAGTGCCAAAGCGCAGTGTCATGGTATTGCCATTGAGCGCCACGACCACCGCGTTGTGGGCTGAGCCGTCAGAATCCACCAGAGACAAAATGGCGGGCCGGTTCATGGTGCGCAGCAGTCGCAGCGAACCGACCTGAAACGCGCACTTCAAGTCCTGCGTCTGCGCCTGGGCACACGGCGCTGGCCCGGTTCTTAACGTGACGCTCCACGCGGCAAACAGTTCGGCAAACGCCGCGTCGGTGCCGGTGTTGATCGTCGGGTCAGATAACAGCTCGCCCAAGGTCGCGCTGGCGGCCGGTCCATCAGCAAGGGCTTCGGTCGACGTCAGCGGCGCCAGTCGATCACTGACGCTTAACGCGCGCGCAACAAACGGTGTGGGGGACGAAGGCTCAGCGGTCGTTGCCTGAACATCTGGTGTTGGCTCGGGTGATGAGCGCAATGCTGTGCTCAAACCCCACAGGCCAAAGCCCAGTAGCGCGATGGCGGCGATCGCCCGGCCAGCTGTTGGCCAATTGCGGGTTCGCGTCGTCGCGGGCTGGCGATTGCCGTGCACTTCGTTAGCCGCGCGTTTGACGATGCTGCGCGTGACTTTGTGCGATTCCTCGCTAAATGCGCCGAGCAGAGCGCGATCGCAAATAACGTTGATCACGCGCGGGATGCCCTGCGCAATACGATTGATTTCCCACAGTGCCGAGGGCGTGAATACGTCCGTGGACGCGCCGGCGACCGTCATGCGATGGCGGACGTAAGCGATCGTTTCCTTGTCGTTCAGTGCTTCAAGGTGGTATCGCCCGGTGATGCGTTGGGCGAGCTGACGCAGGTCGTTACGCCCGAGCAGCGTGCGCAACTCCGGCTGACCGACCAAAATGATCTGCAGCAGTTTTTGTTTGGCTGTTTCCAGATTGGTCAACAGGCGCAGTTGCTCGAGCACATCGGTGTCGAGATTCTGCGCTTCGTCCACCAGCAAAACGGTTTTTCGGCCGCGTTCGTGCGCGTCCAGCAAATGGTGATTCAACGCTTCGACCAATTCGCGCGTCGAGTTGCTGTCGGGGTTGTCGATACCCAGCTCGTCGAATATCGCGTGCAGGAATTCGGGCACGGTAAGACGTGGATTCAGAATGGCGGCCAGATCCACGGCCTCGGGCAGACGCTCGAGCAAGCTTCGTGTCAGTGTTGTTTTGCCGGTGCCGACTTCCCCGGTGAGTTGGATGAAGCCGCCGCTTTCGGTGACGCCATACACCAAATGTGCGAGCGCCTCGGCGTGGCGCTCGGACAAAAACAGAAAGTGTGGGTCCGGTGTAATCGAAAAGGGCTTTTCCGATAAACCGAAAAACTTGGTGTACATGCAAAGACCGATAGCGACGTTTTTGTCGGGCAAGCTGCCCGCTCGTCGTCAAGACCGCAATATTACCTATTCGTCAAGACGACTGCCACGTTTGAGGCTGTCCGCGCCAAAGCGTTCCCTGACGCTATCCACGGTGGCATCGACCGCTGCACCGGGTTGCGCAAACAGGCTCATTTGCTGCGCTTCGATCAGTCCGCCCGCGCCGAC
>JBGCFP010000058.1:0-56276 GCA_045107005.1 Gammaproteobacteria bacterium | reverse complement strand
CGCATTCTGGATCGCTATCTGACGCGCGAAGTGGCCCAGACGTGGTTGACGGTCACGCTGGTCTTGCTGGCCATTCTGATCAGCAATCAGTTCGCGCGCATCCTTGGAGATGCGGCGACCGGCAAGCTGCCCAAAGATGCCGTTTTCACCCTGCTCGGCCTGACGTCGCTGAACTACCTCACCATCCTGATTCCGCTGGGGCTTTTTCTGAGCGTCATGCTGGCGTTCGGGCGCCTGTACAAGGACTCGGAGATGTCTGCGATGGTGGCTTGTGGCGTCGGTCCCATGGAACTGTATCGGCCGTTGATGCGCCTGACGCTGGTGGTGGCGCTGATGGTCGGCGCGCTGTCGGTGGTGGCGGCGCCGTGGGCGTTGCGCCAGGTCGAAGCGATCAAGGCGACGGCGGAGCGCGAGGCGCAGATTGATGCGTTGGAGGCGGGCCAGTTTCGCAGCAATGGAGGCGTGGTCTTCTACGCGGAAGGGCGCACGGACGACGGACAATTGGAAAACGTTTTTCTCGAGCGCGTGAACGATGGCCGCATCGAAGCGGTGGTTGCCCGGCGCGCGGAGCAGAAAACGGATGCGGCCCGCGGCTTGAGCGTCATGGTGTTGTACGACGGGAGACGCTACGAAGGTGAGCCGGGAGACAGCGAGTTTCGTATCGTCGATTTTGCCGAGCACGGAATGCCGATTGCGTTCGCGCGGCGCGACGATGACGGCTTCAGTGTCGAGGCGCTGACGGTCCGTGAGTTGCTCGCGACACCGGGCAATGAAGCCAGCGCGCAGTTGCACTGGCGCCTCGCCGCGCCGTTGTCGACCGTGTTTTTGGTTGCGCTGGCAGTCCCGTTGTCGCGCACGCGGCCGCGACAAGGCCGCTACGGCAAGCTCGCGGTCGCCATCTTGTTCTACATAGTTTACGCCAACCTGATGGGGGCGGGACGAGCGTGGCTTGAGAACGGGTCGTTGCCGTCGTTTGTCGGGCTTTGGTGGGTGCATCTGTTGGTCGGGGTGTTCGCGGCATTGCTCCTGCAGCGCTTGTACGGCCGTCGTCGGGTGGGCAGTGCATGAAAACCATCGATCGTTATTTGGTGATGGCAATGCTGAGCGCGACCGGGCTGATCATGCTGGTGTTGCTCGGTCTTGGCGCGTTCGTGAATTTCGCCGGGCAGGTGGATAACGTCGGCGAAGGGTCGTATACGCTTTTCAACGCGTTGACGTTTGTCGCGCTGACGCTGCCACAACAGGCTTATGAAATGCTGCCCATCGCGACACTCCTCGGCGCGCTTCTGGGGCTTGGAGCGCTCGCGTCCAACAGCGAGTTGATCGTCTTGCGCGCGTCCGGGGTATCGATTTGGCGGTTGGCGCGCGCGGTAGCCATCGGTGGCTTTGCGCTGACGCTGATTACGGCCGCGCTCGGCGAGTTTATCGCGCCACCGTCCGAACAGTACGCCAAGCGCTTTCGCGCACAGCAGTTGCATCGGCAGTTGAGTTTTACCGGTGGGCAAAGCGGCTGGGTCAAAGACGGCGACGTCATCGTCAACATTGGTGAGGCGCTCAGTGTCGACGGCGGCGGCGTGCGTATTTATCGGTTTGACGGTGAAGGGCGTATCGCGAGCATTGGCGTTGCCGCGTCGGCGGAAGTGTCGTCGAGCCAGAACTGGCTGCTGGCTGATTTTCGCGAATCCACATTTTCGTCCGCGGGCGTCGCGACGCGCAATGAACAGCTGGCCACGCAGCGGTCGTATTTGAATCCGGAGTTGTTGCGTTTGTCGGTGGTCGACGCGGATCAACTGTCCGGGCGTCGCCTGTCGCGCTACGTTGCGTATTTGAAGCGCAATCAGCTCAACAGCGAACGCTATGAAATTGCGCTGTGGTCGCGTGTGGCGAGCGTCGTGTCGGTGTTTCTGATGAGTTTGCTGGCACTGCCGTTTGTCTTTGGATCACTGCGTGCGTCGGGATCGGGAACCCGGCTGGTGGTCGGCGTCTTGTTCGGTGTCGCTTACTACCTGACGAGCAAAACGCTGGCGAGCAGTGGTGCCGTGTACGGAATTAATCCGGTACTGACCGCGTTCCTGCCGGCGCTTGTATTGGCGAGCGTGACGGTACTGATGATGTCCCGCGTTCGTTAGAGCATTCGACGTTTGGGAATGACAACGAGCCGTGTGCCGCTCAGGCGGTCGTGCCACGTGCGGCTTTGTTCGTCGAACAACGACCAGATATAGCCGAGACCTAACGCCAGCCACGACAAAATCGCGGCGGCACTGCGCAGCCAGGCTTCACGCCAGGTGACCGGTCCGGCTGCGCCGCGCACTTGCAGGCGCCACGCGCGCATCCCCAGCGTTTGCCCGCCGAAATGCCAAAACACAGCGAAAAAACCGCAACCGATGACTAACAGATAGAGCTGGAAACCCGGGCCGCGGACCGGCTCTCCGCCAGTAAACGGCAGCAGTGCCCAGGTGGCGAGCATCAACACGGCGAACAGCAGCAGCACGTCGTAGACAATCGCAAACAGCCGGCGCCACAGAGCGGCGCTCTGGAGGACGTCTTGGGGATCGGTGCTCATGGTGTGCCTAGCTCTTGCGTTGCTGTAACCGTCGACGCAAGAGTAACGCGATCAGGGCCAGCGGCGCGACCGCACCGCCTCCACCTGAGCTCTGGGGCGTCACCAGCGGCGGGGTTGGCGGCGGCGCTGCCGTGTCAACGAACGAGGCTTTGCACGCGACCGATGTACCAGCCGCCGGTGCCGTGCCCCCGTCGGGCATGGCTCGGACGGTAAGCTGGCAGTCCGCACCGCCGTCATCGCCGATGTCGCCGAATTCGTCGTCATAGCCTGTCCACGCGCCGGCCTCCCAGCCAACCGCGCTGGCCGGGTTTGCATCGAGTTTTTGCCCGGACATGCCCTGTACATCCAGCGACAGTGACAACGTGACGCTGGCGGTGGACGCCGGCATGTCGAAATCTGTCCCAAAGGCGTCAAACTGGTAAGTGTCATAGCCGTTCGGCGCACCGCCCGGCACGCCAAGCCAGCTCGTAAGATCACCTGTAATGGGCACGTCAAAATCGCTGGCGGCAGGGCCAGCGTCCAGCGACACGCTGCCCAACGGTGGCGGATTTTGACCGGGATATTGAGCGGCATTTGTGCCGTCGGTCGAAGTGCGCATGGGTTTGTCAAACGCCACCCACAGACGATAGCCCGTGCCGGCCGTCAGCGGCTCGTCCGCTGTCACGTTCAAGGTGCGCGAGCTGGCGCTGCCGGTGTCTTGCCAATCGGCGCGGTACATCAACGCGTCGTCACTGCGGCGCGTGATCTGTACCGCTTTGACCGCCGGCGGTCCGGTCATCCGGTAGTAGCCCAGCAGCAGCATCTGTGTATTCTCGTCGCGCACGCGCGCCACTTCGGCGTCGGGCAGAATGAAGCCGGAGTGCGACGCGCCGGTGCCACCGTAGTCCTGGCCGCCGTTACGCGGTTCGATTTCGAGCGTCCAGGAAGGGATGTCGTATTCGACGGCGAAGAAGTCCGACGTCAGGCCTATCTCGGTACCGGCAGTCGTCGTGTTGTTCGCGTACGAAAGCCCCGTCACCAAACGTATCCGCTCGGCAAGCTGCCGCGTAATTTCATTGCGTCGGGCGTTGGTCGTGTTCGGGATAAAAAACTGACGTGAAAAGGAATGAGCATCGACGTAAAACCGTAACTGGCTCGCTGGAGCGAGGGTTGCGGCATTAATCAATGCACGGGACTCCGGCTCGGACGCAATGCCGGTGCCGCGGTAGACCTGGCTGATCGGCTCCGCCGATGAACCGCCATTCTGGCCAAAACCGTGGCGCATGTTTCGATTGAGATCGACGCCGTCAAACTGATCGTCGCCGGTATTGAGAGAGTCGTCGACCAGTGCGCCGCCGTCGGGTCGGCGCAGATTCTTGCGTCGCAGGCGCCCGTCACGTGGCTGTAGCCGGGTGGCCGATACATCCACCGGAAACTGTTGCGTCTGGATGAACCCGTCAATGTTCATGACCGGCACGATTACGACGTTCAGGTGATCGGACAGATATTTGCCCAAGCCGTCATCGTCGGCCATTTCCACAAGCGTCTCGAACAGCTCGGTGACCACTTCGGGACTCTGCCATTCTCTGGCGTGAATGCCGCCGTTGATCATCACCGCAGGCTCGGGTCTGCCGGCCGGGGTCACACTATCGAGATCACCAATCTTGTAAGCCCAGATGTCACGACCACTCAAGGTTTGCCCAACGATGCTGCCGTCGACGTTATCCGAGCCCAGAAACAGCGCTTGGTGCTGAGCGTGCAGCGCGTCATACAGACGAAAGCCATCGACGGCCACCATGGAATCGACCGGTATCGGTGGCGCATAACCGAGAGCAATTTCGTTGGTCGCACTGCCGCTTTCGACAATGACAAAGCGCGCGTCCCGGCACGACGGATCGTCCGGGTTGGTGATCGTGCCGGAGGCGTCGAATTCGCAAACCGCCTGGGCACCATGGGTAGTCGCCAACGTCAGCAACGTCAGCGCGATTGACCAGCGCTTCATGGCGACACCTTCGATATCGTGGCGCGGAGTTTGCGCTTCAACTCAGGTACCCCGTCTTCGGCAGCCATATATCGCCGCAGTTGCTCGCCGGCTGTGTCGTTACGCATCAGCGTGAGCGCCAGCGCCAGCGCCGTTGCTTGTCGCCAATCTGATTCGTCAAGCAAGCGTTCACCCAGATCCGCCGCGATGTCCGGGCGATCGAGTTTCGCGACCGCGTGCGCGGTGGCCATCGCCGTGTCGGGTTGGGCAAGCCAGGCCAGCAGTCGTGGCGTGTCGGCAGGGGTCACACGGACGTGCTCGGCCAGGGCAACGAGCGCCGCACTGGCCGTATCGGGACGAGCAATGGCGGCATCGATGACGCGCAACCGGGTCGCGCTGTTCGGCATTTTTCCGGCCGCGCCCAACGCGACAAGCGCATCCTGATTGCTTGCGTGGGTGATCACCGCCAGCAACGGCGCGGGGTCGCGCAGCGTTTCGGCCGCGTGCATCGCGGCACCAGCCAGATGCGGGGCAGTGGGCAGCGCGCCGAGGAGTTCCGGCAACGTTTCGCTGAGTCTGTCGGCGCTAAGCATTTTGGCCGCTTGCGTGGCAACCGAGCCACGATTCGTAAATGCGGCCTCGCTTTGCTTTTGGAGGGCGCTCCGGGACTGCGGGATGTTGGTCCAATGGGCCGTCGCATTGCGATCGTTCAGGTGCTGAGCAAACGTTTCCGCCTGTCGTCGGTTGGCATGCTGGCGCAACGCAAAGCGCGCGGCAGCTGGCACGTCAAACGCCGGGACGCGGTGTGACGCCGTGCCGTGTTCATGCTTGAGCCAGGTTTGGGTGGGGAAGGTGGTCAGAGTGCCGAGCAGCGCTTCGGTTGCGGACGTGGCCGGTAGCGCGGCCAGCGCGTTGGCGGTCTGCGCTAACAGTAACTCGCGCTTGGCTGGCGTCAGAGCTTGGTCTGAGAGTGCGTCAGCGGCCAGCGCAACCAGAGCATCGACGTGCGCGGCCGCAGCGTGGTCTTGAATGGCGGCCATTTTGGCCTGCACCTCTGGCGCGCTCCGGGCTCTGGAAATGTCGGCGTAACTTAACGTCGCGGCGTGGGCACCGCTGGCCATTATTGAGAGCAGGATAATCGGGGCAATTCGTCGCATCGGATGCACTCCGGCGTTGTGCTAGGAATAGTTTCGTAGTTACACCTTACTTCATTGCACGGGGTCTCGTCACGTCGCGTGACTAATCCGTTAGAAATGGGTGCGATACTTTCGCGCTGAGCTGCCCCTGTTATCTGCTGTACGAAGGAAATGGAAACATGAAACACGTCATTCTGGCCGCGACCGCCTGCCTGCTAACGCCGGTGGCGATGGCGCAAACCTGTAATTTCAACAGCGAAGCGCAATATCGCGTGCGCTTCAACGCCACCTGGAGCGCGCAGACGCTGCCAACCCAGTTCCCGGCCAGCGCGCACTTTTCCGGGCTCATCGGCGGCTCGCACAGCGCAGACGTGACCTTCTGGGAGCCTGGAGAGCTGGCCTCGGCCGGCGTCTCGACCGTGGCGGAAACCGGCTCCACCAGCCAAATGACCAATGAGGTCAATGCGGCGGTTAATGCTGGTCTCGCTCTGGATCGCATCACCGGTGGTGCCGTCAGCATCTCACCGGGGACAGTCAGCACCACGTTCGATGTCGACACCGACAATCCCCTGGTCACCCTGATCACGATGATCGCGCCGAGTCCGGACTGGTTTGTTGGCACGCACGGGCACAATCTGTTGATCGACGGCAACTGGGTCGCTTCGCTGACCGTTCCGCTGTTTGCCTACGATTCAGGTACCGATAGTGGCGCAACGTTCATCGCGAGCAATGTCGACACCCAGCCGCCGCAACCGATCAGCTTGCTCACCGGTCCGCTGTTTGAAAACAACGGCGAGCTGGTTCCTTTCGGCGAATTTGTCTTTACCCGATTGACGGACAGCTGTGTGGATAGCGACGGAGACGACATTGGGGATGACGTGGACAACTGCACGGTGACAGCGAACGCCGCCCAGACCGATTCGAACGGCGACGGTTTTGGCAACGCCTGCGACGCGGATCTGAACAATGACTGTACGATTAACGTCGTTGACCTCGGTTTGCTGCGCAGTGTCTTTTTCAGCGCCGACGCCGATGCCGATCTCAATGGCGACGGCGTCGTCAACGTCGTTGATCTCGGTCTGATGCGCAGTGCCTTTTTCGCGTCGCCGGGCCCGAGCGCGGTGGCCAGCTGCGGTAGCTAGTCTTTGAGTCAAACGGGCGTCCTGCTACACTGGGCGCCCGTCTTTCCCCCCACGGTGCTATGATACGCCGCCTTTGGTCACGCCTGCGCGAGAGAAGCACTTCGTTGGACACCCACCCGGACGAGCCATCACGGCTGCCCGTCATTATTCCGCGCCCCGAGCACAACGTATCGCGTGCGGATATTTCCGAGCCCGCGCTCAAGGTTCTGTATCGCCTCCATAACAGCGGCTACCAGGCGTTTCTCGTTGGTGGCGGTGTTCGCGACTTGCTGCTGGGCCTGAGTCCTAAAGACTTCGATATCGCCACTGACGCATCGCCGGAAGACGTGCGTCAATTGTTTCGCAACTGCCGGTTGATCGGGCGGCGCTTTCGCCTTGCGCACGTGCATTTTGGTCGCGAAGTGATTGAGGTCGCGACGTTCCGCGCGTCCCACGATGAACCAAACGCGGGCGACAATGCCAAGAAGATTGATGACCGCGGGCGGATTCTGCGGGACAACGTCTACGGTTCCATCGATGACGATGTGTGGCGCCGCGATTTCACCGCCAACTCGCTCTATTACAACATAGCCGATTTCTCCATTCTCGATTACACCGGCGGCGTGCAGGACGTGCGTGATCGGGTTATGCGTCTGATCGGCGATCCGGCCACGCGCTATCGGGAAGATCCGGTCCGTATGCTGCGCGCCGTTCGCTTCGCGGCCAAACTCGATTTCACGATTGACGCCGAATCCGAAGCGCCGTTTACCGATCTGGGCGCGCTGCTCGAGGACGTTCCGCCGGCGCGGCTTTTTGATGAGACCATCAAGCTGTTCCTGGCCGGTCAGGCCGAACGCACGTACGAACTGCTGCAAGGGTACGGACTGTTCCAGTATTTGTTTCCCAGCTGCGCGCGACGATTGCGCGAAGACGATGCGGCGCCGCTGGTGGCGATGCTCGACGCGGCCATGGCCAATACCGACGTGCGCGTGCGTGAAGATCGGCCGGTCACCGTGATGTTTTTACTGGCCGTTTTCTTGTGGGGGCCGATCTCGCAAGTTGCCAAACGTAGGATGGCGGATGGCGATCGACCTCGTCACGCGTTGCTCGAAGCTTGCGATGAAGTGGTACGCGCGCAGCAGGCATATGTGACCATCCCGAAACGCATTCTCTACCCCATCCGCGACATGGTGGTAATGCAGGATCGATTTGAGAATCGTCGGCCATCAAACGCGTCGCGCTTGATGGGGCATCCGCGTTTTCGCGCCGCTTACGATCTGCTCGTTCTTCGCGCCGCCGGCGGCGATGCCGATCAGGAAGTCGCGGATTGGTGGACCGAATACCAGAAAAATCCGGACGTGGCGGTACCCAAGACGGACGGCGATCGACCGGTACGCAAGCGTCGACGCCGGCGCCGGCGCTCGCGCAATTCCGGACCCAAGCCCCAACCCGAGTCATGACCCCAAGGCGTTGGCGTCCGGCGTACATCGCGCTGGGTAGCAACCTCGATTCACCCGCAGAGCATTTGAGTCAGGCCGTGCTTGATTTGCACGCGGCACCGGGGGTGCGCGTGTATCGCGTGTCTTCCGTTGTACGTAGTGCCCCGCTTGATGGCAGCGATCAACCCGATTATTTGAACGCGGTGACAGGCGTATTGACGGACTTGGCCGCCCTCGAACTTCTGCGGATTTGCCAGTCGATCGAACGGGATCACGGGCGGTCGCATGACCGGCCCGCCTGGTCAGCCAGGCCACTGGATCTCGATCTGATCGCTGTGGGCGGTGAACGCCGCGATGCGGCGCCACTGCAGTTGCCACACCCGGGAGCGGCGTCGCGCGCATTCGTGCTGTTGCCGTTGGCCGAGGTGGCTCCGCATGCCCACCTGCCGGGACTTGGACGCGCGGCAGACCTCGTCACCGCGCCGATGCGAGCGGACCTGGCGGTGGTGGGCTCGCTCGACGTGCCGCCGGCGGCAGCAATCTGACGGTCGGGGTATGATGAAACCGTCGCGGCGCGTCGCCGAGTAATAAGGTTGATCAGCATTTCCATGGGGACGATGTGGCCGGGCCGCTATCGATTCGTCGTGATCGAAGGGCCAATCGGTGTGGGCAAGACCACGCTGGCGCGTGCGCTGGCAAAACACTCCGGCGCGGAATTGGTGCTTGAGCAGCCCATGGATAATCCGTTTCTCGAGCGGTTCTACAAGGATCCGCGCGGTGCGGCCTTGCCGACCCAACTGCATTTTTTGTTTCAGCGCGCGCGACAGTGTCAGGACATGCGTCAGGCGGATTTGTTTGAGCCACTGCGCGTATCGGATTTTCTGCTCGACAAAGACCGTCTGTTTGCGCAGCTCACGCTCGACGACGACGAGCTTGCGCTGTATGAAATGGTGTACGAAAAACTCGCGATCGACGCGCCCAAACCCGATCTGGTGATCTACCTGCAGGCCAGCGTACCGGTGCTGGTCGGTCGCATCCGTGAGCGTGGCATCGACTATGAGCAGCGCATCACCGAAAACTATCTGCAACGCCTGAGCGACACATACACTCGGTTTTTTCACCACTACGCAACAGCCCCTCTGTTAATCGTCAATACCGACAATGCGAATCTCGCCGACGATTCGGGGCAGTTCGAGCGACTCGTTGAGCAGGTTCAGACGCTGCGCAGTGGCCGCCAGTTTTACAACCCTGCCGGTGACGCTCCGCTGTAGAGCTTACGGCCTGCCAGTTTTTTCAAGGAGTTTTCATGTACACGCATTTACAACAGGCCGCCCGCGACCGGCCGCCGGTGAGTCTTTCGACCTTGCGCAAGATGAAATCCAGCGGCGAGAAAATCGCCGCGATCACGGCTTACGACGCAAGCTTCGCACTGGCTGTGGATCTGGCCGGCGCGGACGTGGTTCTGGTGGGCGACTCGCTGGGCATGGTGGTGCAGGGCCACGCGACCACCGTACCGGTCAGCATGGACGACATCATCTACCACAGCCGCGCGGTGACGCGTGGACTGCATCGACCGTTTTTGATCGCCGATATGCCGTTTATGAGTTTCGCCACGATCGAACAGGCGGCCAGCAATGCCGCTCGTCTGATGCAGGAGGGCGGTGCCAAGATGATCAAACTCGAAGGCGGTGCGCCACAGCTTAAAGTGGTCGAACACCTGGCCAGCTGCGACATTCCGATCTGCGCGCACATCGGGTTGACCCCGCAGTCAGTGCACAAAATCGGCGGATTTAAAGTTCAGGGTAGAGGTGACGACGCGGCTTCGCGGTTACTTGAGGATGCGATAGCGCTTGAGCGTGCCGGTGCCGATTTGCTCGTGCTCGAATGCGTGCCCAATGCGGTGGGTCAGCAAATCACCGACGCGTTGACGATTCCGACCATCGGCATTGGCGCCGGACCAGACACTAGCGGTCAGATTATCGTGCTCTATGACATTCTCGACATCGCACCGGGTCGCAAGCCGCGTTTTGCGCACAACTTTCTGGCCGGGCGCGACAGCATTGGCGATGCGATCGGCACGTACGTGAGCGGCGTCAAAGACTTGAGTTATCCCGCGCCGGAGCACTGCTTTGCCGAATAATCTGCCGCTGTTGATTCGAACGATTGCCGACTTGCGCGATCGGGTCGCGCGCTGGCGTCGGGTGGGGTTGCGTGTGGCGCTGGTGCCTACCATGGGGAATCTGCATGCCGGTCACCTGTCGCTGGCGTCGCAGGCGCGCGAGTACGCGGACGTCGTGATGGCCAGCGTGTTCGTTAATCCGTTGCAGTTTGGTGAAGACGAGGATTTCGACAGCTATCCGCGCACGCTCGACGAGGACAGACGCCAGCTCGCGTCAGTCGGCACCGACGCGGTGTTTCACCCGGCGGTGACAGAGATGTACCCGGATGGAGCCCGTCTGAAAACGATCGTGCGCGTGCCGGCACTCGAATCCATGTTGTGCGGGCAGCATCGTGACGGGCACTTCGCCGGGGTGGCGACGGTGGTGACCAAATTGCTGTGTCTGGTACAGCCGGACGTCGCGGTTTTCGGACGCAAAGATTACCAACAGCTGACGCTGATTCGTCAACTGGTGCAAGACCTGAATCTGCCGGTCAGAGTGGTTGGTGGTCAGACCGTGCGCGAAGCGGACGGCCTGGCGATGAGTTCGCGCAATCGATACCTGAGCGCACAGCAGCGCGGTATCGCGCCACGCTTGAACGCCAGTCTGTGTTATCTGCGCGATCAGTTCGAAGGCGGCGAGCGAAATTTCCGTGCGCGTTGTGCGGAAGTGGCGGGAGAGTTAATCGAAGCCGGTTTCGTACCTGACTACATTGACGTGGTCGACGCGGCGACGCTCGCACCGGCGGATGCGACGTCCGAAAACATTGTCATTGCCGCGGCGGCGTATCTTGGCAAGGCACGGTTGATCGACAACGTTGCGGCCGACCTTTCGCGTTAGTCCAACCCTATTCGTTCTCCAGTTGCTCGCGGTAGCCCTGCAACGCGGCTTGCGCCTCCTGGTCGAGCGTCGGGTACTGCAAATCCATTTTTTCCAGCGTGGCGCGCACGATGTTGGCCACCTGCACGCGCATGTATGCCTTGCTGTTGGCGGGAATGGCATACCACGGGGCGTGGGCGCGTGAGGTTTCATTGAGCGCTTCCTCATAGGCGCTCATGTATTTGTCCCAATGCCCCCGTTCGCGTACGTCTCCGGATTCAAACTTCCAATTCTTGTGCGGCGCTTCGATGCGTGACAGGAAGCGCTGACGTTGCTCCTCTTTGGACACGTTAAGCCAGAACTTCAGAATCACCGTGCCGTTGCGTGCGAGGTGTTTTTCGTGGTCGCGGATAGACTCGTAGCGCTGGGCCCAAACCGTCTCGTCGGAAGGACGATCCGGCAGCCTTTGTACGTCAAGGATTGACGGGTGGACACGCACGACTAGCACTTCCTCGTAGTAGCTGCGATTGAAAATCCCGATGCGGCCACGCTCGGGCAGGCAGCGGCTGGTGCGCCATAAATAGTCGTGATCGAGCTCGCGCGTCGACGGGCGCTTGAACGAAAACACCTGGCAGCCGGCCGGATCAATACCGCTCATCACCGCGCGTATGGTGCTGTCTTTGCCGGCCGCGTCCATGGCCTGAAACACCAATAGCAGGGAATAGCTGTCCTGCGCATAGAGGCGTCGCTGACAGTCGCGCAGCGCGTCGACCGCATCGCGAATCTGCGCGCGGGCCGCCTTCGATTTGATGTCGTCGTCGCCAGGATCACAAGGGCTGTCTGCGACGCGGAATGAGCCGTCAAACGGCACGAGAAAAGGACTGTCAACCGGTTCGATCATGAGTCACTGCTCTGGGCTAAAGTGTTTCCAGTATGCCTTGGTGTCGGGACAGCGCCCAGTCGATGTGCTCGCGCACCATCGTGTCGGCCGTAGCTCGGGCGGTGCGCAGAGCGTTCACCACGCCAGCGCTGGTCGGGGCGTTGCCCAGCGCAACGGCGACGTTGCGCTGCCAGCCCGTGAAGCCGGTGCGTCGAATCGCGCTGCCGCGAGTGCGCTCATCAAACTCCTCAGCGGTCCAGCTCATCAGTTCGACCAGCGACGCGCTATCGAGATCATGACGTGGCGTGAAATCGGTCTCGTCGGTCAACTGCGCAAATTTGTTCCACGGACAGAACAGTTGGCAATCGTCGCAGCCGTAAACACGGTTGCCCATCAGTGGGCGCAGCTCGGTGGGTATGGCGCCTTTGTTTTCGATCGTCAGGTAGGAAATGCACAAGCGCGCATCGACCTGGTAGGGCGCGACGATGGCCCGTGTGGGGCACACGTCGAGACACGCGCTGCACGTTCCGCAGTGGTTGATGGAAGGACGATCCTCTGGCAGCGGAATGTCGATGAATATCTCGCCGAGAAAAAACCACGATCCGGTTTGTTTGTCGATCAGATTGGTGTGTTTGCCGATCCAGCCAAGGCCCGCGTTACGGGCCAGTGCCTTTTCCAGAACCGGCGCACTGTCGACGAACACGCGGCCACCCTGGGCTTGCGCCGCTTTTTGGACGCGAGCGGCCAGGCGACGCAGGCGGGCGCGCAGCACTTTGTGATAGTCCCGGCCCAATGCGTAACGTGACACATAGGCGTGGGCCGGGCGTTCCAATTGCTCGATGGCAGCGTGCTGCTGCTCGGGCAGGTAGTCGAGGCGCACGCAAATAACGCGCACGGTGCCTGGGACCAGCTCATGCGGCCGCGTGCGTTTGTCGCCGTGGCGCTGCATGTAATCCATGCTGCCGTGGAAGCCGCGCTGAAGCCACGCCCGTACGTGGGGTTCTTCGGCGCTTAAGTCCACGCCGGTAATACCGACGGCACCGAATCCAAATTCTCGTCCCCAGTCTTTGATGTCACGGGCGAGCGCCGTCCAGTCCGCCGCAGATGTGGCGTTAACTGGGACAGAGTCTGAGATGGGCGAGTCGGTCATGGCGTGTCATTTAAGTATACTTGGGCCCATGAAGAAACTGCCAAGTCATCTGTACCTGGCCGCCGACGTCCGCGAGTTGGATCGGCTGGCCATCGAGGAAAAGCAGATCCCCGGTTACACGCTGATGGTGCGCGCGGGGCAAAAACTGCTGGCTACCGTGGACCGACACTTTGCACAGGCACGCCGCATTGTCGTGTTGTGCGGCGCGGGCAATAACGGCGGCGACGGCTACGTGTTGGCGCGCATGGCGCAGGCACGCGGCCTGGAGGTCGACGTGGTGGCCCTGTCTGATCCGGCGCGACTCAAAGGCGATGCAGCGCTGGCGTGCGCGACCTTCAGGGAGGCTGGCGGGACGACGCTGGAGTGGAGCGGAAAACGACTCGAGCGCGCGGATCTGATTGTGGACGCGATCGTCGGCATCGGTCTGACCCGGCCCTTGGGCGGCGCCGTCGCCACGGTGGTCCAGGCCGTTAACGCTTCGCGCATCCCCGTGCTGGCCGTCGACATTCCGACCGGGTTGCAAGCGGATACCGGTGAACAGCTGGGCGACACGATCAACGCACAGGTCACCGCTACCTTCGTCGGCCTCAAAGTGGGGCTGTTCCAAGGGGCTGGGCCGGCGTGCGCTGGCTTGATTGAGTTTGACGACCTCGGCGTTGGGCTGGCGCTGGCTGATCGGGTCAAACCCGTCGCGCAGCGCATCAGCGTGGATGGCTTGCGCCGCGTGTTGCCTCCGCGCGCGCGCCAGACGCACAAAGGAAATTTTGGCCACGTGCTGGTCATTGGTGGAGGCGTCGGCATGCCCGGGGCCGCGCGCCTGGCCGGTGAAGGCGCGCTGCGTGCGGGTGCGGGGCGCGTGACGGTTGCTACTTGCCCGGAGAACGTCTCCGCCATTGCTTCCGGTCGCCCCGAACTGATGGTTCAGGGGGTCAGCGAGCCCGCGCAAATTGGTTCTCTGCTCAGCCGCGTTGACGTCGTGGCGATCGGGCCAGGGCTTGGTCGCGACGGTTGGGCGCAAGGTTTGCTGCGCACGGTGGAAGCGAGCGGATTGCCCATGATCATTGACGCGGACGCGCTGGCTTTGATCGCCGCCAATCCGCGCGTGCGACGGGATGTTGTGCTCACGCCGCATCCGGGCGAAGCGGCCACGCTGCTGGGCTGTGACATCAAGGCGATTCAGCGCGACCGCCGCGCGGCCGTCGCGGCGCTGTGCGATCGCTACGGCGGCGTCGTCGCGCTCAAAGGCAGCGGCACGTTCGTCATGTGCAAGGGCGACGTACCGTGGCTGTGCGAGCGCGGCAACCCGGGCATGGCCACGGCCGGTATGGGTGACGTGTTGACCGGCATCATCGCCGGTATCGCCGGCCAGTGCGGCGATTTGTATGACGCCGCACGTGCGGGCGTTCTCGCGCACGCGCTGGCTGGCGATCGCGCCGCACAGCACGGCGAACGCGGCATGTACGCATCGGATCTTCTTGCGCAGCTGCGGGCGGTGATCAACGAGTGACCGGGAGCATGGAAGCCCCGATTTTTCTGCCCAATGAAGCGGCTACGCGCGAATGGGCGGCTCGTGCGCTCCGGCCGCTGATCGACATTGCGTTTGCGCAAGAGCAGGGCGCATTGGTCACGCTCGACGGACCGTTGGGCGCGGGAAAAAGCGCGCTGGCACGGGCACTGCTGCGGGCGGCGGGGGTGGCAGGCGCCGTGCCGTCTCCGACTTACACACTGGTTGAGCCTTACCGCTGTGGCGGTCTCCAATTCCTGCATATGGATTTGTATCGTCTGAGCGATCCGGACGAACTGGCCTTGCTGGGCGTCGATACATTGCGCCAGCGCGGCACGGTGGCGCTGGTGGAGTGGGCGACCCGTCTTCCCGACGTGCTGGGGGATGCAGATCTGGCCGTCGAATTGGCCTATCAGGGCACCGGTCGGCAGCTGTCGTACACCTGGCGCCGGCCCGAGAACGGGGTTGTTATTCAGTAACTATTCAGATAACTTTGATACACTTACGTTATGTACTTAACACAACGAAAAGCCAGTGAATCGTAAGTCTATGTTTCAAGGTGCACCGAGTCGAACGTTTGCTCTGCTGATTTCGCTTCTGGCGAGCGTTGCGGCGTCCGCCAGTAACGTCGAGGGCGTGCGGCTGTTTGCGGCGCCCGACTACACCCGCCTGGTACTGGATCTGACCGGCCCGGTCACGCATGAATTGAGCTACCTGACCGAGCCTGATCGGGTGGTCATTGATATCCCGAACGCGTCGATGCGCGCCGATCAGCTGCCGGCCGCGCAGGGTTTTGTGTCGCGCATTCGCAGCGGCGAGCCGAAAAAAGACACGCTTCGGGTCGTGCTCGACATGGCGCAGACCGTCAAGCCGCGCAGCTTTTCGCTGCGACCCAACGGCACGCACGGCGATCGGCTGGTGGTCGATCTGGTGGCTCCCGGCTCGGACAAAACCGCCTTGCCGCACGTGCGTCACGACGACTCGCGTGACATCGTCGTCGCCATTTCTCCCGGCCACGGGGGTCGTGATCCAGGCGCCATCGGGCCGAACGGCACACGCGAAAAAGACGTGGTTCTGGCGATTGCCAAACGATTGAAGCATCACCTGGACGCGCAGGAAGGAATACGCGGCGAGCTGGTTCGCAACCACGATTTCCTCGTGGGCTATCGCGATCGCATGCGCTTTGCCCGCGATCAGAAAGCCGATTTGTTTGTCGCGATCCACGCCGATGCGTTCACGGATGTGCGTGCTCACGGCTCGACGGTCTACATCTTGTCCGAGCGCGGCGCGAGCTCGGAGGCAGCCCGGTGGCTTGCCGACAAACACAATGCCAGCGAGTTGATTGGCGGTGTTTCGCTGACGGACAAGGATGAGGTGCTCGCGTCGGTATTGCTCGATCTGTCGCAGTCCGCGTCGCTGGGCGCGAGCATGGCGGCGGGCGATAAGGTGATTGCTGAGCTTGGCAAAGTTGGCCGCGTGCGCAAGAAGCGCGTACAGCAAGCGGGGTTTCTGGTGCTCAAGAGCCCGGACATACCGTCGATCCTGGTCGAAACGGCGTTCATCTCCAATCCGAAAGAAGAAAAACGATTGCGCAATCCGAAAGATCAGGACAAGTGGGGCGGCGCGATTGCCAACGGCATCGTGCGCTACTTCGCGGAGAACCCGCCGCCTGACACGTTGTTTGCGTCGCGTTACGCGAACGAGCGGCCGGAAGATCTGGAGTACATCATTAGTCGCGGTGACACGTTGTCCGATATCGCCGATCGCTTTAACGTCCCGCTGTCGTCGCTGCGTCGCGCGAACGCCATCCGCGGCGATCGCATTCGGATCGGCCAGGTGCTCAAAATCCCCAACAGCCGGGGCTGAGAAACCAGATCGCGAGGCGCCAATAGGCTATGCTCCGGTTTTTTTGATGCCGGTTTTTGTGCATGCCGATTCGAAAGCTCCCCGAAACACTGATCAATCAGATCGCTGCTGGCGAGGTCGTCGAGCGACCCGCCTCGGTGTTGAAAGAACTGCTGGAAAACAGCCTGGATGCCGGTGCTACCCGGATTGACGTTACGGTTGATGAGGGCGGCACGCGTCGGTTGTGCGTGCGCGATAACGGCTCGGGTATGCCGGCGGATCAAATGCCGGTGGCACTGTCGCGTCACGCCACCAGCAAAATTGCCAGTCTCGAAGATCTGACGCACATCGGCAGTCTCGGATTTCGCGGCGAAGCCTTGCCCAGTATTGCGTCGGTGTCGCGGCTCACGCTAGCCACCCGCGATGCCGCGGCGCACAGCGGTACCAGCATCGATGTGTCCGGCGGTGATATGGCCGCCGCGCGTCCGTCAGCGCACGCGGTTGGCACCACCGTTGACGTGCGTGATCTGTTTTACAACGTGCCGGCACGACGCAAATTCCTGCGTACCGCAAAGACTGAATTCAGTCATCTCGACACCGTTTTCAAGCGCATCGCACTCAGTCATTTTGACGTGGCCTTTCGTCTGACCCACAACGGCCGGGTGGTGACCGATCTGCCTCTGGCCGACACGCGGGAAGAACAAGAGCGGCGGGTGGCGCAGTTGCTCGGCGGTGACTTCGTTGCCAACGCGCTTTACATGGAGCACGAAGCGGCCGGTCTGTCGCTGCACGGGTGGCTCGCACTGCCAACCTATTCGCGTGCACAGGCAGATCGCCAGTACTTTTACCTGAATCGCCGCATGATCCGCGACAAGGTGATCAGTCACGGCGTCCGTCTGGGTTATCAGGATGTGTTGTTCCACGGTCGTCACCCGGCCTATGTGTTGTTTCTTCGCATGGACCCGGCGCGCGTTGACGTCAATGCACACCCGGCGAAAACCGAAGTGCGTTTTCGGGACAGTCGTACCGTGCACGATTTTGTTTTTCGCAGCGTTGAGCAGGTGCTGGCCAGCACGGCCGCGGAGCACGCAGCCCCGACCGCGGTTAATGCGCCGGCGTTCACGTCGCGCGCTGAACCCATGCACAACCGTCCGCTAGCGCTGAATGTTCAGGACGCGAGCCTCGCTTACGATCGGCTGCTCGAGCCGGCCGCGGCAACGAGCGCCGCCGCCGTTGCCGTTGGTGCCCGGCACCCGCACGCCGCCGCGCGCGAACACGCCCTCGCGACAACGGCCGTTGATGACGAACACCCGCTGGGTACGGCAATTGCTCAGCTGCATCAGATTTACGTGCTGGCGCAGAACCGCTCGGGACTGATTTTGGTTGATATGCACGCGGCTCACGAGCGCATCACCTACGAGGCCTTAAAAGCGCAGCACGCCGGCGGTGTGTTGGCCTCTCAGCCGCTGCTGCTGCCGCGCTCGTTGCGCGTTGCGCCGCAGGAAGCGCGAATGGTGGAAGAGCACGGGCAGGCGTTGTCCGATCTTGGCTTCGATCTGGACCGTTCGGGTCCGGACGGCGTCACGGTGCGGGCAGTGCCAGCGTTACTCAAAGACACCGACACTGACACCTTGGTGCGTGACGTGCTGGCTGACTGGTTGGAAATGGGCGGCAGTGCGCGCGTCGAGCGCCAGATTGACGAGTTGTTTGCGTCGATGGCTTGCCACGGGTCGATCAGGGCGAACCGCGCGCTCACGCTGGATGAAATGAACGCGTTGTTGCGCCAAATGGAGGTGACGCCGCGCGCCGATCAGTGCAACCACGGTCGTCCCACCTGGACGTCGCTGAGCCTGAGTGAGCTGGATCGCCTGTTCTTGCGTGGGCAGTAACCCGTGATGTCGAAGATGCCGCCGATGGTGGCGATCATGGGGCCCACGGCGAGTGGCAAAACGGGCCTGGCGATGGCATTGCTCGACTGCATGGACGCTGAAATTATCAGCGTTGACTCGGCGCTGGTTTATCGGACGATGGATATTGGTACGGCGAAGCCTACTGCCGGCGAACTGGCGCGCGCGCCCCACCGGCTGATTGATCTGGTTGATCCGGACGTCGCGTATTCGGCGGGTCAGTTTCGGCGCGATGCCATCGACGCCATTGACGAGATCACTGCAGCCGGACGCGCGGTGATTCTGGCGGGCGGCACCATGCTGTATTTCCGCGCGCTGCTCAACGGAATCGATACGCTGCCGGAGGCGGACCCGGCGGTGCGTGCCCGCCTGGACGAGCGGGGGGCTGAGGAGGGCTGGCCGTCCCTGCACGCGGAGTTGGCGCGCGTGGACAGCGCGGCGGCGCAGCGCATCCACCCCAATGATGCCCAGCGCATCCAGCGCGCGCTGGAGGTTTATCAGGTCAGCGGCCAGCCGTTGTCGCACTGGCAGCAACAGCGCACGCCGGGACTGGACCGGGTAGTGCACAAAATCGGTCTGATTCCCACTGACCGGTCGCGGCTCCACGCGCGCATTGAGCAGCGGTTCGATGCCATGCTCGTCGCCGGTTTCGAAGAGGAAGTGCGCGCGTTGATGCAGCGCTTCGATCTGACACCCGAACATCCGTCCATGCGTGCCGTCGGCTATCGCCAGATTGCCGCCTACATCGCAGGCGACATGGATTTCGCGCAGGCGCGCGCGGACGCGATCACCGCGACCCGCCGCCTGGCGCGCCGCCAGCTGACCTGGCTGCGACGGGAGCCCGATTTGCATGTCATTGACAGCGAAGCGGACGATGCCCGGGAGCGCGCCGTTAGCACTCTGCACTTGCGTGGTGCCGCACCATGGGGCCTGTGATACCATTAGCCGCTTACAGTCAGGCCAATTGGATGGTTGCTGTGAATCGCGGACGACTTGGGCGCAAGCCCATGAAAAGACTTAAAAAAGACTAAGATAAAAAGGAGAGCCGAATGGCCAAAGGGCAGTCCCTCCAGGACCCTTTTTTAAACGCATTGCGCAGAGATAAAGTGCCAGTGTCGATTTACCTTGTGAACGGAATCAAGCTCCAGGGCCAGATTGACTCGTTCGACCAGTTCGTTGTGCTGTTGAAAAACAGCGTGAGCCAGATGGTTTACAAGCACGCAATTTCGACCGTAGTGCCTGCTCGAAATGTACGGTTACCAACGGCCGAAGGCGAAGAAGCGCCGGCTGACGCCGAGGCCTGATATGGGTGGCGAGGCGGCGCTGATTGTTTGAACGACACAGTACGAGCGATCGGGCGGTCCTCGTCCACATTGGCGTAGGCCAGAAAACACAGCAGCGCGATACCGATGAGTTCTGCGAGCTTGCTCGCTCGTCGGGTGCTGAAGTGCTGGCAACGGTGGGCGGGTCGCGGGCGACGCCCGAGCCGCGATTTTTCGTGGGCACGGGCAAAGTCGAAGAGATTCGCCGTTTGACTGTCGAGCACTGCGCGGGGTTGGTGATATTCAACCATGCGATATCGCCAAGCCAGGAGCGCAACCTCGAAGCCAAACTGGAGTGCCGGGTGCTGGATCGCGCCGGTCTGATTCTCGATATTTTCTCCCAGCGCGCACGCAGTTTCGAGGGCAAGCTCCAGGTCGAGCTCGCCCAGTTACGGCATCTGTCCACGCGCCTGATCCGGGGCTGGACTCACCTTGAGCGCCAAAAGGGCGGCATCGGCCTGCGCGGCCCGGGCGAAACCCAGCTCGAGCTCGATCGACGCATGATTGGCATTCGCATTCAATCGCTCGAGGCTCGCCTTGAAAAGCTGGATCATCAGCGGGCACAGAGCCGGCGGTTTCGGGCCAAGGCGCAGCGCCCGGTGGTGTCGTTGGTCGGCTATACCAATGCGGGCAAATCGACTCTTTTTAACCGGCTTACCGGCGCGGACGCGTACGTGCGCGACCAGCTTTTCGCCACGCTCGATCCGACGTTACGGCGGCTCGACCTGCCCAACGGCATACGTGCCATTGCGGCGGATACCGTAGGTTTCGTGCGCGATTTACCCCACGAATTGGTGGCGGCGTTTCGCTCGACACTGCAGGAGACCAACGAGGCAACGTTGCTGCTGCACGTGATCGATGTCGCCGACCCGGAACGGGTGGAGCACGTCGCGCAGGTGGACGAAGTGTTGCATCAGATCGGGGCGGCAAAAGTGCCGCAGCTGCGGGTGTACAACAAAATCGATTTGCTGCCCGAGGCAGAGCGGCAGGCGCTGCTCGCCGATACCAGCGGCCAGGCCGTGCACGTTTCTGCCGTCAGTGGCGATGGCATTGACCATTTGCTGAGCGCGATTGCGCGTCGGCTGTCGGGGAATCGACAGCGTGGAATCCTCGCGCTGGGCCCAGCCGAAGGTCGTGTACGGGCAAGACTTTATGAGGCGGCGGCGGTTTTGGACGAGACGATTCAGGATGACGGCGGGTGGCAGCTCGATCTGGACATGGATGTGCAGGAATTGTTGCAGTTGGAGCGCCGCGAAGGTATTGCGATTCGCCCGCGCTTGACCCAAGCTAGCGAAGGATCGACTACCCCTTGATATGTCCGCCAATCGCCCCAATTTGAACCAGATGGGATCGTCGCCTGTCGAAACCCTATCCTCTCACACAAAACGGATCCGATAATTTATGGCCTGGAACGAACCAGACAAAGACAAGAACCCGTGGGGCGGTGGCGATAATCGCGCGCCTGAACTGGATCGCCTCGTGCGCAATCTGAATCGACGTTTTGGCTCGCTGTTGGGCGGCGGCGGTGGAGACGGCGGTGGCGGCGGCAACGCGCCCATTCTGATTCTGGCCCTGGTGGTCGGGGCATTGATTTGGGGCGTTTCGGGCTTCTATACCGTCGATGCGAGTTCGCGTGCCGTGGTTCAGCGCTTCGGCGAGTTCCACAAGATCACCAGCCCCGGTTTGCGCTGGCGTCCGCCGGTGATCGATCAGGTCACGATCGTCAACACCGATAAAGTGCAGGAATACAACCACCGCAGTTCGATGCTAACGCGCGATGCCAATATCATCGATATCGACATCAACGTGCAGTATCGCCACGTCGATCCGGAGAAGTTCGTGTTCAACGTGCGTGATCCGGACGAGTCACTGCGCGAGGTTACCGAAGCGGCCATTCGCGGCGTAGCCGGTCGCTACGACATGGAAACCATTCAGACCAGCAAGCGTAACGACGTAGCCACCGAGACCCGTGCCGAGATTCAGCGCATCCTCGAGCAGTACGACGTGGGCATTGAAGTGTCGAAAGTGAACCTGAACGAAACAGAGTTTCCGCAACAGGTGCAGGACGCGGTGCAGGACGTCATCAAGGCGAGCCGCGATCAGGAGCGCTACATTCTGGAAGCGGAAGCGTACACCAATGACAAACTGCCGCGGGCGGATGGTCAGGCCAAGGCGATTGTCCAGCAGGCTCAGGCTTACCGCGAACGCATCACGGCCGATGCTGAAGGTGAGGCGGATCGATTCAAGAAGTTGCTGACGCAGTACACGCTTGCCCCTGACGTGACCCGTGAGCGTCTGTATCTGGAGACCATCGAAGAGGTCTACGGCGAGGCATCCAAAGTGCTGATGGACGGCGGTGAAGGCAGCGGCAATCTGATGTACCTGCCCATCGACAAACTGATGAATCAAAACGCCCGTCCAGGCACGCCAATCACCGGTACCAACTCGGTGCAGGCCACCAATGATCCGGCCGGGTCGTCCACGCGCAGTCGTGACACTGCCCGTTCGCGTTCGAGGGAGCGATAGACATGCTTAATTCCCGTATCCTGATTTTCGGCTTGCTCGGCGTGCTGGTCGTGACCAGCATGAGCGTGTTTACCGTCAGCGAAACCGAACACGCGATTCGTTTCCGATTCCGCGAAATTATTCGCGACGATTTTGATCCCGGGCTGCATTTCAAGCTGCCTTGGGAAAACGTACTGAAGCTCGACAAGCGCATCCTGACCGTCGACAAACGGCCGTCGGAGTTTCTGACCGATCAGAAAGAAAAAGTGTTTGTCGACTTTCTCGTCAAATGGCGGATCGTTGACCCAGGTCAGTTTTATCGCGCGACTGGTGGTCTGGAGCAAGTCGCGTCGGATCGTTTGCTGCCCATTATCGAGGCCGGCTTGAAAGACGATTTCGCCAGTCGGCAGCTGTCCGACGTGGTGTCGGTTGAACGCTCGGCGGTGATGAAGTCCATTACCGACACGGCCAGCGAGCTGGCACAACAGTTTGGCGCGGAGATCAACGACGTGCGCATCAAGCGCATCGATTTGTCGGAAGACGTCAGTGCCACTGTGTACAACCGAATGCGCCAGGAGCGCGATCGAGTGGCCAAGCAGCGACGCGCCGAAGGCCGCGGTGAGGCGGAGCGCATTCGCGCAGAAGCGGACAAGGAAGAGACAGTGATTTTGGCCAATGCCTACAAGGAGGCTGAGCAAACCCGCGGTGACGGGGATGCAAACGCGGCCAGAATCTACGCGGAAGCCTACGAAAGAGATCCGGAGTTTTACTCGTTTTTCCGCAGCATGCAGGCCTATCGACGTTCGTTCGAGAAGGGCAGTGACGTGCTCGTACTCAATCCGGACAGCCCGTTTTTCCGCTATCTCAACGAGCCAAATCAGCCGTAAGGCCCCGTTGGCACGCGGCCCCGTCGAGCATGGATATCGAAGCCGTCGGGGCGGCGGTCGCGCTGATGCTGATCTTCGAATCGCTGGTCCCTTTCGCAAATCCGCGTTCCGCGCGTAAACTCTGGCTACAGGCGGCGCAAATCCCGGATGGGACCTTGCGCACGCTTGGCGCCGTGGGCATTGCTGCGGGTCTTGTGCTGCTAACCTGGGTACGAAATGGGTAAGAATGTAATCGTGATCGGCACCCAATGGGGTGACGAAGGCAAAGGCAAAATTGTTGACCTGCTCACCGAGCAGGTCAGCGCAGTGGTCCGCTTTCAAGGCGGTCACAATGCCGGACACACACTGGTCATCGATGGCCACAAAACGGTCCTGCATCTGATCCCCTCGGGTATTTTGCACAAGGGCGTTCGCTGCTACATCGCCAACGGTGTGGTGCTGTCATTGCCCGATCTGTTTGAAGAGATGGACGGCCTGCGGCAACAAAACATCAACGCAGAGGAAAAACTCTACGTTAGTGCGAACTGCCCGCTGATCCTGCCCTCCCACGTTGCGCTCGATCAGGCGCGTGAAAAAGCGCGCGGTTCAAACGCCATTGGCACCACCGGTCGCGGCATCGGGCCCGCGTATGAAGACAAAATTGCACGCCGCGCCGTTCGGGTGATCGATCTGTTCCATCGCGAGCGCTTTGCTTCCAGGCTCGGCGAGCAGCTCGATTACCACAACTTCATTTTGAAAAACTATTTCCGCGCCGAGACGCTCGATTTCCAGGAAATGCTGGACGCCTGGATGGCGTACGGTGAGCGCGTTGCGCCAATGGTGGTCGACGTGACGGGTCATCTGGCGCGACTGAGCGAAAAGGGTGAGCGACTGTTGTTTGAGGGCGCGCAAGGCGCACTGCTCGACATTGACCACGGCACCTATCCCTACGTGACGTCGTCGAACACCACAGCAGGTGGCGCGTCGACCGGCACCGGGATCGGCCCGCGGCGACTCGACTACGTGCTCGGTATCGTCAAGGCTTACACCACGCGCGTGGGCGCTGGCCCGTTTCCAACGGAGCTGTTCGATGAAATGGGCGCGCACCTGGCCCGCGTCGGCGCGGAAGTGGGCGCCACCACCGGGCGGCCGCGGCGTTGCGGCTGGTTTGATGCCGTCGCGTTGAAGCGTTCGGTACTCAATAATTCCATCAGCGGGCTCGCAGTGACCAAGCTGGACGTCCTGGACGGCCTGGACACGCTGCGCATCTGTACCGGTTACCGCATTGACGGCCGGCTAATCGACGCGCCGCCGCTGGCGAGCTATCGCTACGAGGAATGCGAGGCCGTTTACGAAGATCTGCCGGGCTGGAAACAGTCGACGGTTGGGATCACCGACTACGCCGCACTGCCAGCGAATGCGAAACGCTATCTGGAACGGATGGCGGAGGTAACGGAAGTGCCGATCGCTATTGTGTCGACCGGTCCGGATCGCGCCCACACGATCGTGTGCGACGAACTGTTCCGCGGTGGTCCGTCACGGGTTGTTGCGTAAAGGTCTTGGGGCCGGGCGATCTTGGCCTACGACCGAGCGTTCCTGCAGGGCGGGTTTCTGACGGTCCGAAATGGGGGCTTTTCGTGGACGTCTTGCCGCGTTCGATGGTCTCTGCGGCTCGCTGTGGTGCCCAGGAGAGGACTTGAACCTCCACGGGGTTACCCCCACTGGCACCTGAAGCCAGCGCGTCTACCAATTCCGCCACCTGGGCACAGCGAGGTGCGGACTTTAGCCAGCAAAATGTGTATTGTCAATGCCCCGCGCCGGCATCTGCCGTAAAAAATCCATGAGTTTATGAGTAAGAAAAAAAACTGGCGTCAGCGCGACCCGGAGTCGTCGCGTGAAGCCGCTCGTTACGAGCATCCGATTCCCAGCCGAACGCTGATTTTGAAAGATCTGAAGCGTCACGGCGTTCCGCTGACCCTCGAGCGACTGGCGGCCGATTTCGATCTGACCGACGAACGCGACGCACAAGCGCTCGCGTTTCGTCTGCGCGCCATGGTGCGCGACGGTCAGATTATCCGCAATCGTCAACGTGAGTACTGCCTGATTGACGAAATACCGGTGCTGGCCGGGCGGGTGATCGCGCATCGGGACGGCTTTGGCTTCGTTGCCCTGGACCAAGGCGGCGACGACGTATTCTTGAGCCCGCGCGAAATGCGCCAGGCGTTTCACGGCGATCGAGCCGCCGTGCGCATCACAGGTCGTGATCGGCGTGGCCGCCCGGAAGGGCGCATCGTCGATATTCTGGATCGCGCCACCCAGGAGCTGGCCGGACGCTATGTTAAAGAGGCAGGTGTGGGTTTCGTGGTGGCGGAGAACCCGCGCATCACGCACCAGATTGTCATACCGCCCGGCGAGCACGGCGGGGCGAAACCCGGCCGTGTTGTGAGCGTCGAAATCGTCGAGCCGCCGACCAAAAGCAGCCCGCCCATCGGTCGCGTGATTGAAGTGCTTGGTGATATCACCAAACCGGGTATGGAAACCGAAGTGGCGATTCGCTCGCACGGCTTGCGTCATCGTTTTGGCAAAGACGTCACGCGTGAGGCGGATGCGTTTGGCGATGCGATTCCGCGCAACGCAATCAAGGGGCGGATAGACCTGCGCGATACGCCACTGGTGACCATCGACGGGGCGGACGCCCGGGATTTTGACGACGCCGTATTCTGCGAAAAAGTCGGGCGCAACTACCGCTTGCTCGTTGCGATCGCTGACGTGTCTCACTACGTCACGCCCGGCAACGCGCTGGACGACGAGGCTCAGGAGCGGGGCACCTCGGTGTATTTCCCCAACCGCGTCATTCCGATGTTTCCTGAGGCGTTGTCCAACGGTCTTTGTTCGCTTAACCCCGACGTCGACCGTCTGTGTATGGTGTGCGAAATGACCGTAACGCCAGCGGGCAACGTCAAGGATGAGACATTTTTCCGCGGCGTGATGCGCTCGCAGGCGCGACTGACCTACGCCCAGGCTTACGCCATTCTGTGGGAGGGGGACAAGGTTTTGCATCGTCGCTACGCGCACGTCGTGCCGCATCTTGAGCAGCTCAAGGGTGTGTATGAAGCGCTGGCTCGGGCTCGGGTCAAGCGCGGTGCGGTCGATCTTGATATTCCCTCGTCGCGATTTGAATTTGCGCCGGACGGGCACCCGGAAGGCGTGGTTCGCTACACGCGTAACGACGCACATCGTTTGATTGAAGAGTGCATGATCGCGGCAAACGTCTCGGCCGCGCGTTTTCTCAAGGCCAACAAGATGCCGGCGCTCTACCGCAACCACGCGGAGCCGGACGAAGAAAAAGTGGAAACACTGAGATCGTTTTTGAAAACGGTCGGGATCACGCTGCCGCGCGCCGCCACCATCAAGCCGTCGCACTATCAGAAGGTGGGGAAAGCGCTGGCGGAACGCCCGGATGCGTCGGTGCTTTACTTCCAACTGCTGCGGTCCATGAGTCAGGCTGAATACACGCCCGATTGCGACGGTCACTTTGGTCTCGCTCTCAAGGAGTACGCGCACTTTACGTCGCCTATTCGTCGCTATCCGGATTTGCTGGTGCATCGGGCGATCAATCATGTCCTGCTGAAAAAAAGCGCGCGTCGTTATGTTTACAAGAGCGCCGACATGGAACGCCTGGGCCGCGAGTGTTCAATTGCTGAACGCCGCGCCGAGGAAGCGGTGCGCGACGTTGAGAGTTGGCTCAAATGCGAAGTCATGCTCGACCACGTAGGCGATGCGTTTGACGGTACGGTCGTCGGCGTCGCCGAGTTTGGCTTGTTTGTTGAGATCACCGACATGAACATCGAAGGCTTGGTGCACGTGACCGCGCTCGGTCACGACTACTTCAAGCTTGATCCAACGCGCAGTCGTTTATCCGGACGCCAGAGTGGCCAGAGCTTCGAGCTCGCGCAAGCCCTGCGCGTGCGCGTGGCGGGGGTCAGTATTCAGGATCGGAAAATCGACTTCACGCTGGAAGAGAAGGCAGGGCGCAAGAAGAGCCGTGGCACGACCAGCAAGAAAACCGCCAGCAAGCGTCGCGGCAAGAATTCGAAATCGAGCGGCGCTCGCAAGTCGCGGCGCAAGCGCTAGCCGATGGCCAATCAGAACGTCTGGGGATGGCATACGGTCGGCCACTTGCTCAAGGCGGCACCCGAACGGGTGCTCGGCGTCCAGCTTCAGGACGACCGCGATGACGCGCGTGCTCGTGATGTGCTGGCGCGGATCGAGACGGCTGGCGTTCGTGCGACCCGCGTCCCGAGAGCGGCCCTCGACAAGCTGGCACCGGAAGCCTCGCATCAGGGCATCGTGGCGCAAATTCGCCAAAGCGTTGAGCGTTCCGAGACGGATTTGTTCGACACCGTCGCCGAGCGCGGCGACGGCTTGCTGTTGCTGGTTCTCGATAGTGTGCAGGACCCGCACAATCTGGGGGCTTGCTTGCGCGCGGCTGACGGCGCGGGCGCCCACGGCGTGGTGGCGCCGCGGCGTCGGGCGGTCGGGCTGACCGATACGGTGCGCAAAGTGGCCAGCGGGGCGGCTGAGACCGTGCCGTTCTACCGCATAACCAATCTTGCCCGCACGCTCGGAACGCTTGGGGACGCCGGCGTTTGGCGCGTTGGAACGTCGGATCGAGCCGCGGAATCGCTTTATCAAAGCTCGCTGCGCGGGCCGCTGGCGCTGGTAATGGGCGGCGAGGCACGCGGCATGCGGCGCCTGACCACCGAGCGCTGTGATCACCTCGTGTCTCTGCCCATGCAGGGCGCGGTCAGCAGTCTGAACGTGTCGGTGGCCACCGGCATCGTGCTCTACGAAGCCGTGCGTCAGCGCATTGCACCATCGGCCGCAAACCAGTAGACTTCGCGGTCCGCTGTTGGGGTGACCCGACAGCATCCTTGCTGCACCGGTCTGCGCTTTGGCGTGTTCCGGGTGGCGATATCCATAAGGAAACACAATGAGACACTACGAAATCGTGTTTCTGGTCCATCCGGATCAGAGCGAGCAAGTGCCTGCGATGGTTGAACGCTATCGCGGCATGATCGAAAAGGGCGAAGGTCAGGTCCACCGGTTTGAAGACTGGGGACGTCGCCAGTTGGCCCACGCCATCAATAAAGTCCACAAAGCGCACTACGTTCTGATGAACGTTGAAGCGAAACAGGAAACCATCGACGAATTGACGTCGGCATTCCGTTTCAACGACGCCGTGCTGCGTAACATGGTCATGCGCTGCGACAGCGCCGTGACCGAGCCGTCACCAATGGCCAAGTCGAAAGACGAAGAAAAGCGTGAACGCGCGTCACGCGATGATGACCGTCCGCGTCGCCCGTCCAACGATGGCGATGCCAAGGAAGCGGCCAGTGACGATGCACCTGCCGCAGCCGACGAGACGCCGGCCACCACCGACGAGGCGCCGAGCGCGCCCGCTGACGCCTGAACGGCCCGAAGGAGATAAGCCATGTCACGTTTTTTTCGACGTCGTAAATTTTGCCGCTTCACCGCGGACGGCATTACCGAGATTGATTACAAAGATCTCGCGATGCTCAAGCAATACATCACCGAGACGGGCAAGATTGTCCCGAGTCGGATCACCGGTACGAAGGCGAGCTACCAGCGCCAACTGTCCGCCGCCGTGAAACGGGCACGCTTTTTGGCGCTGCTTCCGTACACGGATCAGCACTAGAGGGTTGCCGCTGTGAATGTCATCTTGCTGGAAAAAATCGACAACCTGGGCACCATTGGCGACACCGTCAATGTGAAACCCGGTTACGGTCGCAACTATCTCTTGCCCCAAGGCAAAGCGACGCTCGCCACGAAAGAAAATCTGGCGCGTTTTGAGGGCATGCGTGCCGAGCTCGAGAAGAAATCGGCCGACGAGCTGATTCGTGCGAAAGCGCGCGGCGAGCAACTCGAGAAGCTGGAGCTGACGCTGTCGGCAAAAGCCGGTACCGAGGGCAAGCTGTTTGGCTCCATCGGCACGTTCGACATCGTCGAAGCCGTGACGGCTGCGGGCGCAGAAGTCGAGCGCAGTGAAGTGCGCCTTGGCGACGGTCCGCTGCGCAGCACGGGCGAGCACACGGTGGAATTCCACCTGCACAGTGACGTGAGCGTTGAGCTCACCGTCACCGTCGTCGGCCTCGAGTAATCAGGCACGCGGCGTCGGCCTGCCGTGGTATAACCATGGCAGGCCGTCGGCGACTTTAACGTCGCCCTCTCATTCACTAACACTCAAGGTGCCGTGCATCGCGTGGCCGATTTCGAACCCCAAGACTATGGCGACGACTCGACCCGAGCGCTGCGCCAGCCTCCACACTCCGTTGACGCGGAGATGGCCGTGCTCGGCGGCCTCATGCTCGATTCCCGCGGCTGGGAACAGGTTGCCGACGTTCTGACCGTCGACGATTTCTATCGTCAGGATCACCAACTCATTTTTTCCGCGATCACCAGTCTGGCCGATCTTGGCAAGACGGTGGATGCGCTGACCGTTGTCGAGCACCTCGAAAAGAGCGACCACGCCAATCAGGTTGGCGGCATCGGTTACGTGGGAATGTTGTCCAACGACACACCCAGCGCCGCGAACATCCGGGCGTATGCCGAAATTGTTCGCGAGCGCTCGCAGTTGCGCTCGTTGCTGCAAGTAGGTGGCGAGATCGCCGCCCTGGCCACGACCACAGACGGGCGCGGCGCCACCGAGCTGGTCGACGAAGCCGAGCGCAAAGTGTTCGCTATCGCCGAGAGCGGGCAGCGCCGCGGCAGTGGGTTTGTCTCATTGAAAGCGATCCTGCCGGGCACCATCGACCGCTTGGATCTGCTGTACAACTCGACCGGCGACATCACCGGCGTTTCGACCGGCTTCCCCGATTTCGACAAGATGACCGCTGGCTTGCAGCCCGGCGATCTGGTCATCATTGCCGGACGCCCGTCGATGGGCAAAACCTCGTTGGCCATCAACATGGCTGAGAACGCGGCCGTTGGCCCGATTATTAACGGGCGGCCCGAAGATTCGGTACCGGTCGCGGTGTTCAGTATGGAGATGTCCGCTGAGCAGCTGAGTTTTCGTTTGATCTCGTCCCTTGGCCAGGTGAATCAGGGCAAGTTGCGCACCGGTAATTTCGGTGAAGAAGACTGGCCGCGCATTAACAACGCCGTCAAGTGGATGTCGGCAGCCCCGATTTTTATTGACGATACGCCGGCGCTGTCGCCCACTGAAGTGCGCGCGCGAGCTCGCCGTGTCAAGCGTGAACACGGATTGGGTATGGTCATCATTGACTACCTGCAGCTGATGCAGATTTCGGGTAACTCGGAAAACCGCGCGACGGAAATTTCCGAAATTTCGCGCGGTTTGAAAGCGCTGGCCAAAGAGCTCAGCGTCCCGGTGATTGCCTTGTCACAGCTCAACCGCAGTGTTGAGCAGCGCCAGGACAAGCGCCCGGTCATGTCGGATTTGCGTGAGTCAGGTGCCATCGAGCAGGACGCCGACGTGATTGCGTTTATTTATCGCGATGAGGTGTACAACCAGGAGACACCGCGCAAAGGCATCGCCGACGTCATCATTGCCAAGCAACGAAACGGCCCGACGGGTGACGTGATGCTGACGTTCCAGGGTCAGTACACGCGTTTTCAAAGCTACACACCCGAACGACTGGACGACGAGTTTTGACCGCCCAGGCGCAGGCCCGCGTCGACGGCGGCGCGCTGCGTCGTAATCTGGCTCGCGTTCGCAAACTTTCCAGTGGCGCGCGCGTCATGGCCGTAGTCAAGGCCAATGCGTACGGTCACGGTATCACCAATGTCGCCCGCGCACTGGCCGACGCCGATGCGTTGGCCGTTGCGCGCATGAGCGAAGCGGTGGCGGTGCGTGATGCCGGTTGCAATGCTCGCGTGTTGTTGCTCGAAGGCATCATGACGCCCAACGAGCTCGACCTGGCCGCTCGCTATCACTTCGACCTGGTTGTACATCGGCGTGATCAAATCGACATGCTGGCGGCGTATCACGGCGGCGGTCATTTTCGCGTGTGGCTGAAAATCGATACCGGTATGAATCGTCTGGGCTTCAAAACTGACGAGGCGCGCGCCGCCTTTGTAGCGCTCAATGCCTTGGGCTGCGTGCAGCAGCCGCTTACGCTAATGACGCACCTGGCGTCGGCCGACGATCCACACGACACCACAGCGGCGCAACAGATCGAGCTGTTTCGCGCCACCACCGCCGGCTGGCCCGGCGAGCGCAGTATTGCGAACTCGGCGAGCATCCTGCGTCACCCCAGCAGTCACGGCGACTGGGTGCGGCCGGGACTGATGATGTATGGGGCGTCACCAATGGCGAACCAGTCGGCGCAGGATCTTAATCTCACACCGGTCATGACGCTGTGGTCCAAAGTGATTGCGGTCAAGCGGCTGGAAGCGGGGGAGCAGGTCGGTTACGGCGGCACTTGGGTTGCCCCTGAAGATACGCAGCTAGGCATCGTGGCGGCGGGCTACGGCGATGGATACCCCTGGCGCTTGCCGAGCGGCACGCCGGTCCTGATCCGCGGCCGCCGTGTCCCCATGGTCGGTCGCGTGTCGATGGATATGATTGCCGTGGACCTGGGGCAGGACACCGATGTGGATATCGGTGACGAAGCCATCCTGTGGGGTCCAGGCTTAGGGGTTGAAGAGCTGGCCGCGAGTATTGGAACCATTCCATACGAGCTGCTGTGCGGTATTTCGCAGCGCGTGCGGATCGATATGCTGTCGCAATCAGTGCCGCGTTAAGGGCTGTTTTAGACTGGGTGTTTGCAGATTGCGACCCTTGAGTTTACCGTCAGGTTTACTCTACCAAACGAGCAATGAGCTTATGTTTAGTCTGAAATATTGGATGCGGGCACTGGTCGTTGTGTCCGGTCTCTTTGGTACGCACGGTGCGGCGGGGATCGACTTCAGCTACAACGGCGAGGTATTTTTTTGTACTGCGACTTGCGATTCGTTTGGCGCACTGGGTGGCTCAACGGGCGGCAGCAGCAATTCGCTAAACTCGCTCGTTACTGGCTCCATTTCAATCGAGTTGGAGGCGGACGGCTCGTTCTCGTTAGATAGCAACGACAGCGCACCCTTTGATTTCGAAATTTCGACAACAGCGATTCCTTTTGAGGAGCCCGTCATCGGTCCGTCGCCCAGTTGTCCGCCACCTAACGAAGTGGGTCAGCTGTGCAACGCGACCACCGTCAACCCGTTGCCGCTGGACAACAGTGTGGCAACGGTATCCGGTTCCGGGATGGTGCAAGACGGAATCTTTACGAGCGGCACGTTGACCTTTGTGTTCACGGTCGCGCCGTTTTCCAATAACGGTGGGGTCATCGAATTCGATCTGGCCACAGGCGAAGCGGAGGGCACCGTTTTTGGCGGAGCAGTGGTCTTCCTGCTAACCGCCGGCACGTTTTCGATGTCAGCAGATACCGATGGTGACGGTGTGTTTGACAGTGGTGACAACTGTATTAACACGGTCAACGTCGATCAGCGTGATTCGAATGGCGACGGGTTCGGCAATGCCTGCGACGCCGATCTGAACAACGACTGTGTCGTAGCCGCCGCTGATCTTGGGCTGTTCCGTTCGTTGTTCTTCAGTGCTGATGAAGACGCGGATTTTAATGGTGATGGTGTGGTGAGTACGTTCGACCTTGGCCTGATGCGCAAGCTGTTTTTTGCAGCGCCCGGACCGAGCGGCCTGGACACGGCGTGCGATGACTGACTCATCGCCAACGGTCGAGACGATTATTTTTGGCTGACACGACGATCAGCCGGCTGAGTGAGTTGGAGCGATGATGAGCAATGCAATGCCTGTTTCCCTGGCCGGCGCGATGCTGGCGTGTCTTGGCGCGTTTTCAGCCAGCGCCATCGAGTTTGAGTACGACGGTGAGTTTTTTTTCTGTACCTCTACCTGCGACTCTTTTGCGTCGCTGGGCGGGTCGACCGGAGGCAGCCAGAACGCGACCAATTCGATTATTACTGGCTCCATTTCGATTGTGCCTGCCGCCGACGGCTCGTTTGCGTTTGATCGCGGTGACAACGTGCCGTTCGCCTTTGAGATTTTCAATGCGGCGGTTCCAATGGTGGATACCCTTATCGAACCGTCGCCCGACTGCCCGTTTTTTACCGGTGAAGTGGGTCAGATCTGCAATCTCACTCAGGCAAACCCGCTGCCCATCGACAGCGCCACGGCTGAAATTTCAGGGTCTGGCATCGTGGAGAATGGCGTAATCGTCAGTGGTGTTCTGGACATCGTGTTCACCGTTTCGCCGCTGTCCAATAATCAGGTTGTCATTACCTTCGACCTGTCGGATGGTAGCGTTGAAGGCACGCTTTTTGGTGGCGTGATCACGTTCTTGCGCGCGTCCGGATCTTTTTCAGGCCCGCCTGATACAGACGACGACGGCGTCGCCGACGCCGTGGACAACTGCATCGATACGTCCAATGCTGATCAGCGGGACACCAATCTGGACGGGTTTGGCAACGCATGTGACGCCGATCTGAATAACGACTGCGACGTCAATGCTGTGGACCTGGGAGTTTTCCGCACGCAGTTCTTTTTCGCCGACGGTGGTGACGCCGACTTCAATGGCGATGGAACCGTCAGCATTCTCGATCTTGGCGTGTTGCGCAGTTTGTTTTTTGCCCCGCCGGGACCAAGTGGTACCACGTCGGAGTGCAGCGTTCCCCTGGGCTGAATGCCAAGAGTAATTCGCTGTTGGGGATGGCGGCGCTCGAACGGTTTACGTCGGCAACGAAACGGTCGATCTTTTAGCGACCGCGTCGGTCGAAGTCAGAAACGGCTTGGATTGCCAGTGTGCGACGCCGATAGCGCCGACACACCGGTAATCTGATCTCAGGTGCTAAAGAAACCCATCTTCACACCGGCCAACTCAATCACATCGTTATCATTGAGTCGACGTGCCTGCGGTCCAATCGGCTGGCCGTTGACCAGCGGGTAGTTGCCAGGCTTGCCGCTGTCGACGTGCACAACGAAGTAGCCTTCGGCGCGTCGCGTAATCGCGGCGACTTGCACACCCGGTCGGCCGAGCGTAGTCAGGGCCTTGGTCAGTGCCAGCTCTTTGCCCGCAAACGCGCCGCTCAGTACCTGGAGTTTGGCCTTGGGCAGTGTCTGGCTCTTGGTCTCCGCCATCGTGACCGCAGCGGCTACGTCGCTCTCGTCGAGAGTTTGCGTCGCCGTCGGTGGCGGTGGTGCAGCGGGCGGACGAATCACCTGAGCCTCGGGAATCTGACCGGCTGAGGCGAGGGCGTCGTTGACGCGCTCCACGCTCGGGGCGCCCGTCTGGGCCCCTGGGCGAATGATCATGGTCTTCTCAAACTCGTCGTCGTCGTTGTCTTCTTTGTCGTCGTCGACGAAGCGCAGCTGGTGATGGCCAATCGTAATCACGTCCCCGTGCTGAAGAGCGTGTTTTTTGACCAGCTTGCCATTGACGTACGTGCCGTTGGTGCTGTTCAGATCCTCGAGAAACGAGTCATTGAGGATGTTGATCACCAGGGAGTGGTGGCCGCTCACAGCAGGATTGTCGATACGCACATCGTTATCGGGCAAGCGCCCTACGGTGTAGCGCTCTTTCTGCATGTTGTATTCGGCGAGCACTTGCCCGTCAAGGTTCAAAATCAAGCGTGCCATGTCGGCCTCTTTATCCGCTTAGCCAAAAATTGAGCTCAATTTCTTGAGCAGCTTTTTCCGTTGTGAAAACGGCTTCAAAATCTTCGCAACCACAATCGAGACATTATCTCGTCCGCCGTTGTCGTTCGTTAACCGGATCAGCTGCTGACCAATCAGGTTAAGATTAGCATTAAAAGTGCTGATAGTTAAGTGAATATCCTCGTCATCCACCATATCCGAGAGCCCGTCTGAGCACAGGACGTAGACATCCTGCGGGCGCACTTTTTCTTCATTAAGTTCTACCTCAACCTTGGGCTCGATGCCCAGTGCGCGGGTCACATAATTCCGGTTGAGCGACCGTTGGGCCTCCTCCGGGGAATAAAACCCGCGATCGACCAGCTCGCGTAACAGCGAGTGATCCTTGGTGACCTGGGCGAAACGTTTGTCGCGCAGACGGTAGAGCCGCGAATCGCCGACGTGGGCGATCGAAATCATGTTGTCGTAAAACAGGCACGCGACAATCGTGGTGCCCATGCCTTCGCAATCCGATTTGGTTTTGGACGTCTGATAGATCAGCTTGTTCGCGCGCATGATCGCGTCGCGCAGTACGATAGTCTGGCGCAGAAGGCCGGTTTCCTTGTCAATGGCACCGCGATCTTCCCGCACGATGGCCTCCTGGACCATCTCCATCGTTGTTTTGACCGCAATTCCACTGGCCACTTCGCCCGCGTTGTAGCCGCCCATGCCGTCGGCCAGCACCAGAAGCCCAATGTCCATGTCTGAGCCAATCGCATCTTCGTTGTGATCGCGCACCAGCCCGGTGTCGGTCAACGTGATGTGTTCAATTTTGCCTTTCAGACTCATGCTTGGCGTTGTTTCTCTTACTCTCAGGCGGCCAGGATGGCTCGGCAGTCGCGCAGATCCAGCGCCATCTCGGCACCCGACTGATAACGCTCGGCCATGTCCTTGCACAAGGCTTTGTCCACCACCGTTTCGAGGCATACCGGCAGCTCCGGACGTGCCGCGCGCAGCGGTATGTGCTCTTCGTTAGCGATCTTATACATAAGCGTCGCCATCGAGTCAGCACGGAAGGGCAATTGCCCTGCAAGTAACTGATAAAGCGTAACACCCAGCGAAAATAAGTCCGAGCGTCCCGTCACGTTTTTTCCGGCAAGCTGCTCCGGCGACATGTAGGAGGGCGTACCCAGAACGATGCCGGTCTTGGTCTTGGAGGAGGACGTGATTCGGGCGATGCCGAAGTCAGTGATCTTCAGATCGCCGGATTCCGGGTCGAACATGATGTTGGCCGGTTTAATGTCACGGTGCACCACGTCGGCCGCATGGGCGTACGACAGGGCGTCCGCAACCCGCGCCATCAAATCAACGACTTGCTGCTCGGGCAGCAAATTGTCGGCTTTGGTGTAGCCGCTCATGTGCGAACCGCGCAAATACTCCATGGCGATGTAGGCCAGATCGTGTTCTTCGCCCGCGTCGTACACGGTGACGATGTCCGGATGATTGAGGCGACCGGCCGTCTCGGCCTCGCGGAAGAAGCGTTCGCGCACGCTCGCCACTTCGTTCTCGTCAAATTCCTGCGAAATCGCAATGGTTTTGATGGCGACCACGCGATTGATTTTTGGGTCGCGGCCAAGATAGACCGTGCCCATCGCCCCTTTGCCCAGTTCCCGCTCCACAACGTAGCGGCCAAGCATGGGTTTTTGCACCCCTTCACGATCGAGTACCAGCGTTCCGGCCTCGGATTGCCCGCTGTTACCGATGACCAGCGTTTGATCCAGGGCTTCGCTGCGTTTGATGCGGGAGGCCAGATCCCGGTAGTCCGGATCGTACAGCGCCATGCGCCCGTACACCGCGCCGGCTTTGTTGAACTGGCGTTTGCGCTCAAAGTCGAGCGCCAGATTGTAGAGCGGCTCCATGATGGCGTCGTCCAGCGGGCACTGGCGAAATTTCTCGAACGCCATGTCGAGCTGACCCTGGCTCTGGAATGCCAGGCCAAGCATGCGGTTGGATTCAGCGCTCGCCGCATCGGTTTGTACTTTCATCCGCTCGGTGACGCCGAAGCGCTTGATCGTCATGACCAGATGGCCGCCAATCAAAAACAGCATGGGCGTCATCAGATGCAGCCATTGCGACGCGCCCACGATCAACAGAAACTGAGCCAGCAGTAAACCGGCAAGCAGCGCAGCGCTGATCAAAGCGCCCTTGATCGCGCCAAGTCGCGGCAGCAGCAGCGCGATGTACAGCGCGAGCAGCGCGAAAACGCCCAACTCGATGCTGCGTGCGGCGCCAGGGCGGGTAACGTATTCCTGATGGAGCAGCGATGACACCGTGTGCGCGAGCCACATCACCGGTGCTGTCGAGGCGCCAGCGGGCGTTGCCTGGGTGTCGCCCACACCGCTAGCTGACGTGCCGAGCAAAACGGTCTTGCCGCGGAACGTGTTGGCAGGCACCAGCTCGGTGAAGACGTCGTAGAACGACTCGACGCGAAACGGCTGTCCGCTGCTGGCCGTGTAAAAGTGGTTCAGCAAGCGCCCGTCGTGCGTGGTCGATAACGTCAAGCCGCCGGCGGATAGGCTCGGGGCGGTGGCATCGAAGCTCAGATCGTCGACGCCCAGACCGAGGGTGCGCAACGCGGTCAGCAGTGCCAGCGAGGGGTAACGCACGCCGCGATGATCGGCGATCAACGCGACGTCCCGCACCGTGCCGTCGCGATCGGGAATCAGCCCCAGGTGTCCCATGCCGCTGGACTGGACGCCGATCTGGGGCAGTGGATAGGTTGGCTTGAGAAAGGGTACCGTGAGAGTTGTGTCCGCGGTGATAACGCTGCCTGCGGCCACGTCCGGCACAAGCGCGGGTTCGCGCCCGGTTGGGAGTCCGGTTTCCTGAAACAGTAGCGGCAGCAGGACGTTGCCGCTGTTCGCCACGCTTTGCGCCAGCAGTGAATCGTAATTGGTTGCCGCGACCGCCATCGTCAGCTGTTGTTCGAGCGCTCGAATGGGCGCGTCAAGCGTCGTATCACCGCCCTCGGTGACCCGGCGCTGATGATCCGCCACCAGTGTATCGACGGAACCCTTAATCTGTTTGAGGTAATCCGCGCTGGCGTCAATCTGCGCTTCGGAAAAGGCGACTGAACTGGCCACGATTTTTGGCTCGCCCTTGGCGAGCGTGTCAAAAAACCGCGCAAAAACGTCGCGGGAGAACGGGAACCGGCCGATGTATTCGACGCTCTTGTCGTCGATATCGATCACGACAATGCGTTCGTCCGGTACGTTGGGCTTGAACCCCAATGCCCGGTCGTAGGCGGTCGCTTCGATGCTGTAAAAAAACGGGGCGGCCAGGAACAGCGCAACGAGCGCAAAACTCAGAGCGTAAAGGGCGCCGATCAGGGCATCAGATTTCAGCAGGGATTTGCGTAGTCCGCCGGTCACGGGGCACTCCATTATGTCGAACGTCAGTATAGACCATCACACCGGTCGAATTCTGCGGACGATTTGTGACGCAGTCCTGATTTTCAGCAGGTTTCTGGCGGGGTTGAGGCGTCTCGAAGCTCGCGGAAGCGGGCCGTTTCAGCGCTGGCGGCGGGTGCTGCGTGGCGTGCTACCATCGCGCGCTTATGGCCAAAACCAAATCCATTTTCGTCTGCAATGCGTGTGGCGCAACTGCCCCGAAATGGCAGGGTCAGTGTGCCGACTGCGGCGCATGGAACACCTTGACCGAGGGGCAACCGCTTAGCCCCAAGGCGGCCCGTGGTGGCGGCTACGCGGGCGCCGCCGGAGACGTGCGGCGTCTGAGTGAAGTGGAGGATCAACCCGAGCAGCGCATCAATACTGGTCTGATTGAACTGGATCGGGTCCTGGGCGGCGGGCTCGTGCCCGGATCGGTGAGTCTGATCGGCGGCGACCCCGGCATTGGCAAATCCACGCTGCTGTTGCAGGCGGGTGCCGTATTGTCCCAGGTGCTACCGACGCTTTACGTCAGCGGTGAGGAGTCGCTGCGACAAATTGGCCTGCGCGCCCGGCGTCTCGGACTGGGCGATGTCGATTTGAATTTGCTGGCCGAGACCTGCGTCGAGAAAATCGTAGCGGAGGCCGTCGCACGCAAGCCCGGCGTGCTGGTCGTCGATTCGATTCAAACGATGTACTCCGACGCACTGCAAGCCGCGCCCGGGACGGTGAGTCAGCTGCGTGAGTGTGCCGCTCAACTGGTCCGCCTGGCCAAACTCTCCGGCACCGCTATTTTTCTGGTGGGCCACGTGACCAAGGAGGGCGTGATTGCCGGGCCGCGCGTCCTCGAGCACATGGTCGACACCGTGCTCTATTTTGAGAGCGACGCGGGAAGCCGCTACCGAATTGTGCGTGCTGCCAAGAATCGCTTCGGTGCCGCGAACGAGATCGGGGTTTTCGCGATGACCGATCAGGGTTTGAAAGAGGTCAAGAATCCGTCGGCCATTTTTTTGTCGCAACACACGCAAGCCGTTGCCGGCAGCGCCATCATGGTCAGTCGCGAAGGCAGCCGGCCGCTGCTGGTTGAAGTGCAGGCACTCGCCAGCGACACGTCGGGCAATCCGCGCCGCGTGGCGGTCGGACTCGAACCCAACCGGCTGGTGATGTTGCTGGCCGTACTCGCTCGCCACGGCAGTATTCCCATTGGTGCTCAGGACGTGTTTATCAACGTGGTCGGTGGTGTTCGCATTAGCGAGACGGCCGCCGATTTACCGGTGCTGCTCGCCGTACTGTCGAGCTACCGTGATCGTCCTCTCGAAGGTGTCGGTATCGCGTTTGGTGAAGTGGGGCTCGCCGGCGAAATCCGGCCGGTGCCCTTTGGTGAAGAACGGCTGGTCGCGGCGGCCAAGCAAGGCTTCAAGCGCGCGATTGTTCCGCGCGCCAATGCGCCACGCAAAGCGATCAAGGGGATGGAAATTTTGGCGGTCGATTCACTGACTCAAGCGCTGGAAATTGCCACCGACTAGCCCGACCCGCCGCTCAGCCGTCTTCCGGTGGCGGTGGCTCAACGCGCACCGTATTCACCGCATTGCCCTGCGTGCGCAGCACTGACATTCGATAGCCAGCGATCGTTAGCTGTTCGCCTGAAGCCGGGATGCTTTGCAGCTGTTCGGTGATCAGCCCATTGAGCGTCTTGGGTCCGTCGACGGGGAGTTGCCAACGCAGTGTTCGGTTCAGCGTGCGCACGTTCGCGCTCCCGCTAATAACGTAGCTGCCGTCAGGTTCGCGATTGACTGACTCGCCGGTGGGCGTTGTAACCATCGCGAAGTCGCCGACAATTTCCTGCAGCAGATCGTCCAGCGTGACCATGCCCTGCAGATCACCGTATTCGTCGACAACCAGGCCCAGACGCTGTCGCGCCGCCTGGAAGTTGACCAGCTGTTTGTTCAGCGGCGTGTCTTCGGGCACGAAGTACGCAGGTTGTACCGCGGCTTCAAGACCGGCTTTGTCCAAGGTGCCTCGGGCGAGCGCTTTAACGACGCCACGCAAATGCAGCACGCCGACAATCTGGTCGAGGTTTTCGCTGTAGACAGGAAGACGCGTGTGCTGCGCACTTTGAATCTGCGCGACGATGTCGTCCCATTCATCGTCCAGTTCGATGCCGACGATATCCGAGCGCGGCACCATGATGTCTTCAACCGTCACTTTTTCGAGCTCGAGCACGCGCATCAACATGCTCTGGCGGCGCGCCGGGATGACGCCTTTGGATGCAGCGACGGTGGCAAGGAGCTCGTCGCGCGTGATCGTCTCCAGACCTTCGGCATCAACGCGCACGCCAAACAAACGCAGCAGACCGTTGGCAATGAAATTGACCAACCAGACGAACGGATAGCTGACGTAGAGCAACGGGTAATAAACAATCGACGCGGGCAGCGCGACACGCTCCGGGTGCAGCGCGGCCAGTGTTTTCGGTGCGAGTTCGGCAAAGATCAGAACAACGAAAAGAAGGAGCCCGCCACCAATCGCGACGGCTGGTTGGCCGCCGAGTCGCAGCGCAATGAGCGTCGTGATCTGGGTGGCCGCCACGTTCACGGCGTTGTTGCCCATCAGGATCAGACCGATCAGGCGCTCGGGCCGGGCCAACAGTTTCTCAGCGAGGCGCGCACCGAGGCTGCCGCGCCTGGCGAGCGCGCGAAGCCGAAACAACGACACGCGCATCAGCGCGGTCTCGCTGCCGGAAAAAAACGCCGACATCATGAGCATGACGCCAAGCAGAATAAAAAGACTGGTGGTTGTCACGGGCCGCCCTGCTGGCCGTTACCCCCACTGACGCTGCAGCAGCAGCTCGAGAATAAGACGTGAGCCAAAGTAGGCGAGAAGCAAAATGGCAAAGCCGCCCACCGTGAGGCGCACAGCCGTCTGCGCACGCCAGCCGAGCCGCCAGTGGCCAAGCAATAAAATGCCGTAGAAAACCCACGACGCGATGGTAAGAACGGTCTTGTGAGCCAGGTGCTGGGCGAACATGTCGTCAACGTAAAAAAGACCGCTAAAAATGGCCAGCGACAGGCAGCAGAAGCCGCCAGCAATAGCGCCGAACATTTCGTTTTCCAGCGCTTCCATCGAGATGCGTGACGGACGCATCATCGCGGCGCCGCCGGCTTTGAGCGCCCGGTGTTTCAGCCCGAGAAAAATGGCGGTAATGGCGGCAATGCTGAGCAGCGCGTAAGCGAGCACGGAAAACACCACGTGCGCCAGGAGCGGCCAGCCGAGTTCACCGGTTGCCGCTTGCGGCGCGCCCACGGTGGTGCTCGCACTGAGCACGGCGGCGAGTAACAGTGATGCGCCCGCCAGCACTTTCGAGTTGGCGCGCGCCGCGCCAGCCGTGGCGGCCAGCGCCACCGAAAAACCGATGAGCGAGAGTAATTCGCCAATGCTCAAACTGACGGCGGTATGCATGGATAACAGGGAACCCAGGAGCAGGCCGTGGGCGATCAATGCCGCTGACATGGCACCGATGGTCCACGCACGACCGTGCGGCGGGTCGTGACGTACGAGCCACCCGCCCAGAACTGCATAGCAAAGAGGTACTGTGATCTGAAGCACAGAAAAGATTCAATAAATACCGTAAGTTACACTTTCACCCGGTATGATCGCACATGGGCCTTGGGAAGAGAAGAGGACAAGCGTTTTACTTTTCACCGAGTCGCCGCCAGCTGCGGTTGAGATTTTTTCATGCGCATCAGAATTTTAGGTTGCAGTGGTGGAATCGGTCTTGGACTGCGCACCACCTCGATTCTGGTTGATCAGAGCATTCTGATCGACGCCGGCACCGGCGTTGGCGATATGACCATCGGCGAGCTCAAGGGCATTCGCCACGTGTTTCTGACCCACAGTCATCTGGACCACATTGCCGGTCTGCCACTGTTCCTGGACAGCGTGTTTGACGATCTGGTCGGCAACCCGATTACCGTGCACGCGCGCGCCGAAACCATTGACGCTCTGCGCACGCACGTTTTCAACGGTGTGGTCTGGCCCGATTTCGAGGCGCTGCCCAGCGCCGACAATGCCGTGCTGAAATTCGCGACCATCGCGCCCGGTGATCGTATTGAGCTCGAACAGTGCATCTTTCGCGCCGTTGACGTACATCATTCGGTGCCATCGCTGGGCTACTGCATCGAGCGTGATGACCGGGTTTTTGCGTTCAGCGGCGATACCATGACCAACGCCTCGCTGTGGACTGTGCTTAATGACTATCCGCAGCTGCACACGCTCATCATGGAAGTGTCGTTTCCGGATCAGCAGGCGGAGTTGGCGATGAAGGCCGGGCACTACACCCCGTCGTCGTTGGCGGCCGATCTGGCCAAATTGCGTCACGCGCCCGAGATTTGGGTGACGGCCATGAAACCTGGCTCCGAAGACGAAATTTTCGCCGAAGTGTTACGCGCGCTGCCCGGGCGATTCGTCAAGCGATTGCACCGCGGCGACGTTTTTGACATGTGATCGGTCGACGCCTACACCTGACGTGGGGTGACTGATACCATGCCTGGTCTACCCGCAACGACACGATAGCCACCAGCATGTTCGAGAATCTCAGCGACCGCCTCTCCAATACCTTCGGCTTGCTCAAGGGCAAAGGCCGACTCACCGACGACAACATCAAAGACGCGCTGCGCCAGGTGCGTATGGCGCTACTGGAAGCTGATGTGGCACTGCCGGTGGTCAAACAGTTCGTTGGTCACATTAAGGAGAAAGCCGAAGGCCAGGCGTTTTCAAAAAGCCTGACGCCAGGGCAAGCCTTCATCAAGATCGTGCACGACGAGCTCGTGCGTGTCATGGGCCAAACCAACGAGAGTCTGGATCTGCGCGCCCAGCCGCCAGCGGTCGTGTTGCTGGCGGGCTTGCAAGGCGCGGGTAAAACGACCACGGCAGCCAAACTTGCGCGTCATTTGATCGAACGCGAAAAGCGTAAGGTCATGGTGGTAAGCGCCGACATTTATCGACCGGCCGCTATATTGCAGCTCGAGCGTCTGGCCGAGCAGGTGGGCGCTACGTTCCACCAGTCTGAAGCGAGCGAAAAAGCGACGGTGATCGCCAGTCGTGCGTTGGACGAGGCACGCAAAGGCGCGTTCGACGTGCTGATTGTCGATACGGCGGGTCGCTTGCACGTCGATGGCGAGATGATGAGCGAAGTGCAGGCGGTGCACGCGGCGATTAATCCAGTCGAGACGCTGTTCGTCGTGGACGCGATGGCCGGGCAGGACGCGGTGACCGCGGCGCGTGCGTTCGACGAAGCGCTGGCGCTGACCGGGGTCATTTTGACGAAGACCGATGGCGACGCTCGCGGCGGTGCCGCACTGTCGGTGCGCGAAGTCACCGGCAAGCCCATCAAATTCCTCGGTAGCGGCGAGAAAGTCGATGCGCTCGAGCCGTTTCACCCCGATCGACTCGCGTCGCGCATTTTGGGTATGGGCGATGTGGTATCCCTGGCCGAAGAGGTGCAGGACAAGGTTGACCACGATGAAGCGGAAAAACTGGCGCGCAAACTCAAGTCAGGCAAGGGCTTCGATCTGGCGGATTTGCGTACCCAGTATCAGCAGATGCTCAATATGGGCGGCATGGGCGCGATGATGGACAAGCTGCCGGGTATGGGCGGCATGGCGGCCAACCTGTCCAAGCAGGCGGACGACTCGGTCATCAAACGCCAGATCGCGCTGATCAACTCCATGACACCGCGGGAACGCCGCTTCCCGAAACTGATGAATGGCTCGCGCAAGCGCCGCATCGTCAACGGCGCGGGACAGACGATTCAGGACCTCAACCGGCTCATGAAGCAGCACAATCTGATGCAAAAACAGATGAAGAAACTGAGCAAAGTGGGCATGAAAGGCATGATGCGCGGTCTGGCAGGCCGGCTGCCGCAAGGCATGGGTCCACGCTAGACTCTAATAATGCTTTATTTATCAGTGACTTAATAAAATAACCGGGATTCCTGCCCGGTTATTGTTGCCCTGCAAAAACGCTTTCTTTTTTCCGCAAATACAGTAATATGCCGGGTTTGTTTCGGCCCAGCCGTCGCCACGTCGACCGCGGGCCGTTTTTATCAGTTGGGAAACTAAACATGGTTACGATTCGTTTGTCCCGTGGTGGCGCCAAAAAACGCCCGTTCTATCACATTGTGGTCACGGACAGCCGCAACCGTCGCGACGGTCGCTACATTGAACGTTTGGGCTTTTTTAACCCGCTGGCGCGTGGCGCGTCGGAAGGATTACGTCTGGACGCCGAACGCGCCGACTACTGGATTGGGCAAGGCGCCCAGGCCAGTGAGCGCGTACGTCAGCTTTTGAAGCGTTCGCGCGCACAAGCGGCGACGGCTGAATAGAAAGTGTGAGCGCCGAACGCGTCATCGTCGGGCGACTGGCGGGCGTTTACGGCGTCAGAGGCTGGTTGCGAGTGCAGTCGTACACGCAGCCGCTGGATAACATTTTGCGTTACTCGCCGTGGTCGATCGACGGCGAGACGGCGGTGGCGGTCACTCAAGGTAAAGCACACGGCAAAGGCTTGGTTGTGCATCTGGATGGTGTCGACGACCGGGATGTTGCGGCGAAATTGATTGGCCGTGAGATCAGCGTTGATCGCGAGCAGTTGCCGACGCTGTCGGAGGGCGATTACTACTGGTCCGATCTGATCGGTTTGACGGTGGTAAACCTCGAAGGTGACGCGCTGGGAACCGTAACGCGGATGCTCGAGACGGGCGCCCATGACGTGATGGTCATCGACGGTGATCGCGAGCGACTGGTGCCTTACGCTCGAGAGCGTGTCGTGCACAACGTCGACCTGGAAGCGGGGCGAATTTTGGTCGATTGGGACGCCGCGTTTTAGCGGGCGTTTCGTCGGGACAGGGCCGCATGAAGATTTCCGTGGTCACGTTGTTTCCCGACGCGGTCGAAGCGGCCGCCGGGATGGGTGTGACGGGCAGCGCGCTGGCGCGTGGCGATGCAGAGCTGGCGGTCATCAATCCGCGTGACGACTGTACGGATGTGCATCGCACCGTCGATGATCGACCGTTTGGTGGCGGGCCGGGCATGGTTATGAAGGCCGCGCCGCTGGCCAGCGCGATTGCGCGGGCCAGGGCACAGATGCCGGTCGGTGTGAAGACCGTGCTGCTGAGCCCGCAGGGTAGACGGTTTGATCAGTCACTGGCGCGCGAGGTTGCTGCCGGTGATGGCGTGATACTGATCGCCGGGCGCTACGAAGGCGTTGACGAGCGATTGATGAATGAGGAGATCGACGAGGAGTGGTCGATCGGTGATTTTGTGCTTAGCGGCGGCGAGTTGGCCGCGCTGGTGGTGATCGACGCGGTGGTGCGGCTAGTCCCCGGCGTGTTGGGTCATCCCGATTCGGCGCAGGAGGATTCGTTTAGTGACGGGTTGCTGGACCACCCGCACTACACGCGACCGGAAGAATTTGACGGTCGCAAGGTGCCGGCAGAGCTGGTGTCTGGCGATCACGGCTTAATCGCCAAATGGCGATTGAAGCAGGCATTGGGCCGCACGTTTGAGCGACGACCAGAGTTGCTCGAGGCGCGCGGGTTAACAGATAACGAGCGTGCGTTGCTCGACGAGTACCGGCAAGAGTCCGGTCTGGAAAAGTCAGCGCCCTCAACGATAACGAACGATCGAACAGGAAAGAGTCATGGCGAGTAACATCATCGAGCAGCTGGATAAAGAAAACATGAACCGTGAGCTGCCGGACTTCCGTCCCGGCGACACGGTGGTCGTGCAGGTGAAGGTCAAAGAAGGCACGCGCGAGCGCCTGCAGGCCTATGAAGGTGTCGTCATTGCCATTCGCAACCGCGGCATCAACTCGGCGTTTACGGTGCGTAAGATTTCGCACGGCGAAGGCGTTGAGCGTGTTTTCCAGACCTACAGCCCGACCGTCGACAGCGTAACGATCAAGCGTCGTGGCGATGTACGTCGTGCCAAGCTTTATTATTTGCGTGAGCGCACCGGTAAGGCAGCGCGCATCAAAGAGAAAATTTAACGTCGAGTCCCGGTTTTTTTGTTGCGACCCCGTTGAAATTATCCAATGTGGCGCCACGTCTAATAGATCGGATTCGGCTACAGTTAAAGACAAGACGGGCTGGCGACAGCCCGTTTTTTCGTTGCGTCACAGGAGGATGTCATGAGTACGACAACGACAGAGAAAACCCACGCGTTCCAGGCAGAAGTGAAGCAGCTGCTGCACCTGATGATCCACTCTTTGTATTCCAACAAAGAGATTTTTCTGCGTGAGTTGATCTCCAACGCCGCCGACGCGTGCGACAAGCTGCGCTTCGAAGCCATCAAGACCCCTGAGTTGCTGGCGAACGATCCCGACCTCGGCATTTCCATCACGCTGGACGACAAGGAAGGCGTGATCAAGATTGAAGATAACGGCATCGGCATGAGCCGTGACGAAGTGGTGTCGAACCTCGGCACGATCGCACGCTCCGGCACGCGCGAATTCCTCGATCAGATGAGCGGCGATGAAAAACGCGACGCGGCGCTGATCGGACAGTTTGGCGTTGGCTTCTACAGCGCCTTCATCGTGGCCCACACGGTTGAAGTCGACACGCTGCGAGCGGGCGAAAAAGAGGCAGTGTCCTGGCGTTCACAAGGCGACGGCGAATACACGCTCGACGACGGCGAACGGACGCAACGCGGCACAACCATTACGCTGCACCTGCGCGATGACGACAAATCTTTCAGCGAGCGTGAGCGCATTCGCTATACCGTTCAGAAGTACTCCGATCACATCGCCGTGCCGGTCAAGCTGATCGGTGAGGGCGAGAACGGCGAAACCACGGTCGACACGGTCAATCAGTCTTCTGCGCTGTGGCGTCGCGCCAAGAGTGACATTACGCAGGAACAGTACGACGAGTTCTACACCTACGTGTCGAACGACAGCGATGCGCCGCTCGCCCACAGCCACAATCGGGTTGAAGGCAAAACGGAGTATTCGTCGCTGCTCTACGTTCCATCACGACGTACGTTTGATTTGTGGGATCGCGAAAAAGCGCGCGGTGTAAAACTGTTCGTGAAACGTGTGTTCATCATGGACGACGCGCAAGCCATGTTGCCCAACTATCTGCGCTTTGTTCGCGGTGTCATTGATGCCGACGATCTGCCGCTGAACGTGTCGCGCGAAATCCTGCAAAGCGATCGCACGGTGGAGAGTATCCGCGCCGGTTCGACCAAAAAAGTGCTCGGCATGCTTAGCAAGCTGGCCAAAGACGAGGAAAAATACCAGACGTTCTGGGATGCGTTCGGCGTGGTGCTGAAAGAAGGCATCATGGAAGACCACGGCAACGCCGAAGCGCTGGCCAAGTTGATGCGCTTTGCAACGACCGCCTCGGGTGACGATGCGCAAACCGTCAGCCTGGCCGCTTACGTCGAAAGACAGTCTGACAAGGACGCACCAATCTACTACCTGCTCGCCGATTCGGTGAGCGCCGGCAGCAAGAGTCCGCATCTGGAAGGACTGATTGCCAAGGGTCACGAAGTCATCATCCTGACCGAGCCGCTCGACGAATGGGTGGTCGCGCACCTGACCGAGTTCGACGGCAAGTCGCTCAAGAACGCCGCGCACGGCGAGGCTGAGGAAACGCCCGACGAGGAGACCAAGGAAGACGATCTGGACGAACAGTACCGCGACATGTCGGCAAAAATGGCGTCGCTGCTCAAAGAGCAGGTGTCGGACGTGCGGGTGTCTCGACGTCTGGTCAATTCGGCGTCCTGTCTGGTGGCGCCGCAGGGCGAGCTGGGCGATCACGTCAAGCGCATGTTGCGCGAAGCCGGCCACGAAGTGCCGCCCGATCAAAAGGCGTTGGAAATCAATCCGACGCATCCGTTGGTGATTCGTCTTGCGAATCTGGATGACAAGGATCAGTTCAAGGCATGGAGCATGCTGGTTTACGAGCAGGCCATTTTGGCGGCGGGCGGTCAATTGGATGACCCAACGGCGTTTCTGCAACGTGTGAACGAGGCCATTCTCGGCGCAGATACCGCGTCCTGATACGATTGATTTAACGGAACTTATTGGCCATTTCGAGCATCCAAACCGCGGGGCGAGCGGGTTGGAGCCGTTGGACGGACCAGGGCAATCGATATGAGTAGGGAAAATCCACGCAGATACGTCGTAAGCGGGCTGAGAGTCAGCGCGGCGCTGGCACTTGTCATAATGCTGAGCGGCTGCGGGGCGCTGATCTCACGCGCCACCGACAGTGCCGCCGATGCGCTGTCGCAGGCCATTTTGAATCAGAACGATCCAGCCACCGTGCGCGACGCTGCGCCAGCCTATCTGGTTCTCCTCGATGCGATGGTGCGCAACGATCCGAAGAGCCCGGGCTCGCTATCGGCGGCGTCAACGTTGTATGCCGCTTACGGCGTCGCGTTCGTTGACGAGGCGGACCGTGCCAAACGGTTGACCAGCCGCGCGCGCGACTACGGCCAGCGCGCCGTGTGTGCCTACGACGAAAACAACTGTGCGCTTGGCGACGCGAGCTTTGACGAGTTTGACGAGCGCATGTCGGCACTGGAAGCGCGGGACGCGCCGGTATTTTACGCGTACGCGGTGAGCTGGCTGGCGTACATGCGCGCTCACTCTGACGACTGGGCGGTGCTTGCGGATCTGCCGAAAGTCGAAGCAGTGCTGTCGGCGCTGAACGGTCTGGATACCGACTACGAGCGCGGCAACATCAATTTGTACCTTGGCGTTCTCAACACGCTGCGGCCACCCGCACTCGGCGGGAAACCGGAAGAGGGCAGGGCTTACTTCGAACGGGCGATCGCGTTGAGCGACGGTCGCGACCTGAGTGCCAAGGTGGAGTTTGCGCGCAGCTACGCGCGTCTGCTTTACGATCGTGAACTGCACGACAAGCTGCTGGGCGAAGTGCTGAGCGCATCGCCGGAAGCCGAAGGGCTTACGTTGTTTAATGTGATGGCCCAGAGCCAGGCTGAAGAGCTGCTCGCGTCGGCCGACGACTATTTTTAAGATTACGAGGATGCCACCTGTCATGAGCATACGTATTTTTCTACTTACCCTGCTGATGTTCGGCGCCAGTGTGTCGGCGTCGGCGCAGACGCTAAAAATCGCGACGGTTGCGCCGGAAGGTTCATCCTGGATGAACCAGATGCGCGTGGGCGCCAAGCAAATTGCCGAGAAAACGGACGGCCGGGTGAAGTTCAAGTTTTACGGCGGCGGCGTCATGGGCAATGACAAAAAGGTCATGCGCAAGATGCGTATCGGACAGCTGCATGGCGGTGCGTTTACGGCCAGTGGTTTGGCGGAGCGCTATCCGGATATTCAGCTCTACGGTCTGCCGTTTTTGTTCCGTACGCAAGACGAAGTGATCCACGTGCGCGCGGCCATGGACGCCGAAATCATGGACAGCATGGGCGACGTCGGCCTCGTTTGCCTTGGCATTGCGAGCGGCGGATTCGCCAACATCATGTCGCAAAAGCCGGTGGAAAAAGCCGCGGACTTGTCGGGCCAGAAAGTGTGGGTGCCTGAGGGCGATCTGATCAGCTACGCTACGATGGAATCGTTGGGCTTGTCACCGGTCACGCTGCCCATCACCGACGTGCTGACCGGCATGCAAACCGGTTTGATCGACATCATTGGTTCCTCGCCCGTGGGCGCACTGGTGCTGCAGTGGCACACCAAAGTGCGCTACGTAACGCCGGTGCCGGTGGCCTATCTTTACGGTACGCTGGTGATTGAGGAAAAAGCGTTCAAGAAGATTTCGGCGGCGGATCAGGCGATTGTGCGTCAGGTCATGGCTGACGTGTACGAAGGCTTTGAAGTCGACAACATCGACGACGATGAAAAAGCGCTGGCGGCCATGCTCAAAGGCGACATCGATCTGGTTGAACCGCAGGAAGGCCTGGTGCCGACGTGGCGCGAGCAGGCAGCGCAAGTGCGCAACCGTCTGGCCAAAGAGGGCGTCTACAGCGCTGAGCGTTTAACCAAAATCGACGCGCTGCTGACCAGCTTTCGCGCCGCGCCGTGACCACACCGCGCTGGTGGCAACGCCTTGACCGCCTCGGCGCCGGTGCGGAAAACCTGCTGCTGTTGCTCAGCCTGACGGCCATGGTTCTGCTGGCCGTCGCGCAGATCGTCGCGCGCAATGCCGGCATCGGTGGTATGGCGTTCAGCGATGAGTTGCTGCGTTTGCTGGTGCTGTGGGTCGCAATGATTGGCGCCGTCGCCGCCAGCCGCGACGATCATCACATCCGCATCGATATTCTTTCGCGTTTTTTGCCCACGCGTGTGCGTCTGTCCATGCGCGTGCTGGTCGATGTGTTTACCTGCGCGGTGTGCGCCATCGTTGCGTGGTACAGCTTGAGCTTTGTCGGCAGCACGCGAGAGTACGAAGATCTGGCGTTCGGCAAACTGCCGCTGTGGTGGTTTCAGGCGGTGCTGCCGGTGGGTTTCGCGCTGATTAGCTACCGTTACGCACTGTGGGCCGTGCGTCATACAATCGAAGCGTGGCGCGGTGACGCGTCCACTGAGGCGCCGCATGGGTCTTAACGTCGTCTTTGGTTTGTTTGCGCTGTTCGGCGCGCCGCTGTTTGTCATTATCGCGGCCAGCGCGCTGTGGGGTTTCTACCGCGAGGACGTCGATCTAAGCGTCTTGCCCATCGAAATTTTTGCGATTGCCGAAACGCCAATTCTGCTGGCGATTCCTCTGTTTACGTTTGCCGGTTATCTGCTCAGCGAATCCAAAGCGCCGTCGCGATTAGTGCGCTTCACTCAAGCTGTGTTTGGCTGGATGCCCGGCGGACTCGCAATGGTGTCGCTGGCCGCCTGCGCCTTTTTTACCGCGTTTACCGGCGCTTCGGGCGTGACGATTATTGCGCTCGGCGCGATTCTGTATCCCGCCTTGCAACAGGCGGGCTATAACGATCGCTTCAACCTTGGCCTGGTGACATCAGCAGGCAGTCTCGGACTGTTGTTCGCTCCGTCGCTGCCCATCATCCTGTACGGCGTGGTCGCCAAGGTGCCGATCGATACGTTGTTTATCGCCGGCGTCGCGCCGGGCCTGTTGATGATGATTTTGCTCGGCGGTTATTCCATCTGGCGCAATCGCGGTACGCAGACCTCCATGTCGGAATTTTCATGGGCTGAGGTGTGGGGCGCGACCAAGGACGCGGCGTTGGAGATGCCGCTACCCATTGTGGTGTTGGGCGGCATCTACAGCGGCCTGCTCGCGGTGTCGGAGGCGGCGGCAGTGACCGCGCTTTATGTGTTCATCATCGAGGTGCTGGTGCGCCGCGAAATCGCGTTTCGCGATCTGCCGAAGATTGTGCGTGAGTCGATGATGCTGGTTGGCGGAATCCTGATCATTCTCGGCGTGTCGTTCGCGTCCACCAATTACATGATTGATTCGGGCGTGCCGGAGAAACTGTTTGCGTTAACCGAATCGCGCGTGAGCTCGCCGTTGACGTTTTTGCTGGCGCTGCTGGTTTTTCTGTTGATCCTTGGCGCTATTCTGGACATCTTTTCAGCCATCGTACTGGTTGTCCCGCTGATCCTGCCGCTGGCCGCGAACTATGGTATCGACCCGGTGCATTTGGGTATCGTTTTCCTGGCAGCGATGCAGCTTGGCTACCTGACGCCGCCGGTGGGGTTGAATTTGTTTATTGCCAGCTACCGGTTTAACCAGCCGATCATGACGGTTTACGCGGCGACGTTTCCGTTCCTGCTAATTCTTTTTGTGTCGGTGCTGATCATTACCTTCTGGCCGTCACTGTCTCTTTTTCTGATTAATTGACGCGCGCGGCGCGAGGTGAATGATGGGTGCACTAGGGCGATTTTTTGGCGGCGTTGGATCGGTATTCGATGTTGTGCGCAAAGTGATGCACTTCATTGTATTGATCGTGTTGTTCTCGATGTTGCTGGTGTTGTTCTCGGGTGGCGGTGGGCCAAAAGGACAACTTAGCGGCGCCCTGATGATCAACCCGGACGGGCCTCTGGTCGAACAGCTGGCTGGTGATCCTGTTGACCGGGCGTTTGCCGAGCTGCAGGGCGGACCGTCGGCCGGCGTGCGCGTGCGTGACGTCGTCGCGGCCATTGACCGCGCGGCTGACGACGACCGCATCAATTCGATTGTATTGCGCCTCGGCGGACTGACCGGCGGCGGCATCACCAAACTACAGATTGTCGCGGATGCGCTGATGCGTTTTCGCCAGAGCGGAAAGAAGGTCTATGCCTACGGCGACTACTTCACGCAGTCGCAGTTTTTCCTGGCGGCGCACGCTGATGAAGTTTACTCGCACCCGTCCGGCAGCGTCGTACTCGACGGCTACGGACGCTTCCGTTCCTACTACCGCGAGGCGATTGAAAAGCTGCAGATTGACTGGAATGTCTTCAAGGTCGGTGAGTACAAGTCGTTTGTGGAGCCTTACTTGCGCGACGACATGTCGGAACAGGATCGGACGTCGAGCTCGGTGTGGCTGGGCCAGCTGTGGTCGGCATACCAGACCGACGTTGCCGCGGCACGTGGTCTGACGCCGAACGCCATCGAGATGTACACCGACACGCTCTCTGCGGGGTTAGCGAGCAACGGTGGTGACCTGGCAGCGCTGGCGCTTGAAGCAGGACTGGTTGACGGGCTGTGGAATCGCGATCAGTTTCGATCGCACATGGTCGGCATCGCTGGCCGCGACGAAAAGCGCAACAGCTACTCGTTTACGACCCTTAACGATTACTTGATGCTAAATGGCCTGACCGGACCGGACGTCTCCTCGGGCGAGAGCGCCGTGGCGGTTATCGTGGCGTCGGGCCAGATTCTGGACGGCGTGCAGCCGTCCGGCACGATCGGCGGCGACAGTTTGGCGAAGATGATTCGCGACGCCGCGGCCAAGCCGGAACTCAAAGCGCTGGTGCTGCAGATCGACAGTGGCGGCGGCTCAAAATTTGCGTCCGAGGTGATTCAGCGCGAGTTGATGGCGTGGCAGCGTAGCGGACGACCGCTGGTGGCTGCCATGAGCAGCGTTGCCGCTTCCGGGGGCTACTGGATTGCGATGGATGCCGACAAGATTTTCGCCAGTCCATCGACCATCACCGGTTCCATTGGTATTGGCGGTTTTTTCCCGACGTTCCAGCGCACGCTGGATCGACTGGGTGTGCACGTAGATGGTGTCGGCACGACGCGCTACAGCGGCGCGTTTCGTCCCGATCGCGAAATGAACGAGGAAACCAAATCTGTGATCCAGATGGGGACGGAGTACGGCTATCAGCAGTTTATTACGTCAGTCGCGACGGCGCGCGATATGAGCGTCGACGACGTGGACAAGATTGCACGCGGTCGCGTGTGGAGCGGTCTGGATGCGCATCGCCTTGGGTTGGTCGACGAACTGGGCACACTGGACGACGCGATTACGGCGGCGGCCGAGCTGGCTGACCTTGGCGATAGCTACGGCGTTCGCTACGTGGAAAAACCGCTAACGGTCAAAGAGCAATTCGCGATGATGTTCGCGGCGAAGGCCGACGTCTGGTTCGGTGATGAAATTCGTGCGGCTTCGGATCGCGGCTCGTGGCGCCAGATTCGCGATACGTTTGGTCTGACCAGGCTCCAGCAGGAATTAACGGCGCTGGCGCGGTTCAATGATCCACACGGTGTTTACGCCTACTGTTTTTGCCGTGTCGACTAGACCAACCGTGTTGGCAAGTTATCGAGCGTCGTCTTCGAACCGCAGGCTACTGTCGGGTGGTGCATGGCTTCTTGCCGCGCTAATCACTCTGGGGTGCGCGCATTCGAAGGCGCTGATCGCGCCAGCCGATCCGGGCGAGGAGAGCGCTTCGGCAGAGCAGCCAATGGAGGCCAAGCTGTCCGTGCCGGATGCTTTCCGGGAAGAACTTGCCATTGCTCTTGCGCGAGTCGACGTCGACCCGACGGATACCGAGAATCACCACGAACTGTCGGTCATCTACGATCGCATAGGCGCCGAGCTTGAGTCACAGGGCGACACGTCGAGTGCATTGGAAGCGTATCGCCAGGCGATTGGCATCGACCAGAAACTGGTAGCGCTGGATCCGCTGAATGCACGGTGGCAGCATAGCTTGTCAATCGCCTTCGGTCGGATTGGTGGCATTCGCAAGGCGCAAGGTGACGGAGACGGAGCGGTGTCCGCGTATCAGTCGGCGTTGAGTATTCTCGCGGCGCTGAGCGAAGATGACGCCGACGAAACACAGTGGCATTACGAACGGTCGAGCCTGCATAACGACATTGGCGACACCTTGGAGGATCAGGGTGATTTTCAGGGTGCACTGGCCGCCTTTCGTGCGGGTCTGGCGCTCCGTCAGATTTTGCATGATCAGGGTGACCCGAGTGCGGATGTGTTGCGGGCGTTGGCCGCCAGTCGTGCCAATGTCGCAGACGTATTGGTGCAGCTGGGCGATACGTCGGGCGCGCTGGTTGCCTATCGAGACGCTATGGCGTTGTCACGGTCACAGGCAATCAAGGACCCTGAGAATCTGTCCAGACAGAGCGAAGTGTCAATCAGTCACAGTCGAATCGGCACTTTGCTTGCGGACCAGGGTGACACCTCGGGCGCACTGGCCGAGTTTCGTAAAGCCCTGGCTATCGACCAGAAGATAGCGGAGCTCGATCCGCAAGATACGCTGTGGCAATCGAATATGGCCGTCAGTCATTCCGATGTGGCGGGAATGCTGTCGTCTCAGGGAGACGGTCCGGGCGCGCTGGCTGAGTTTCGCAAGGCGCTCGCAATCCGCAAGGTTTTGAGTGAGCGCGACCCTTCCAATGTCGAGTGGCTGCGCGATTTGTCCGTCAGCTACAGCATGATCGGTGGGCTGTTGGATGCGCTGGGTGATCGAACTGGAGCCATGAGCGCGTACAGAAAAGATCTGTCCATCGCCGTGACGCTGGCGAAACGCGATCCGAGCAACAGTGAGTGGCAACGCGATCTTTCAATAAGTCATAAAAGCGTTGGTGATTTGCTCGACGCCGAAGGGGACACAGGGGGAGCGCTGCTCGCTTATCGCAAGGCGCTGAGCATTGATCGGTCGCTAAGCGCGCTCGATCCGGCAGACCCGCGCCGGCAATATGATCTGTCTGGCAGTCATCTGAATATTGGTGGTGTGCTTGAGCAACAGGGAGATCTGCAAGGTGCGCTTAAGGCCTATCGACAATCCATGGAGATACGCCAGGCGTTGCTGGAGCTCGATCCGAGCATCGTTCACTGGCGGCGTGGCGTGGCGGTGAGTCACAACAAAATCGGCAACGTGCTGGCTGCGCAGGATGAAACATCTGGTGCCATCCGGGCATACCAGAGTGCTCTGGCTATTCTTGAAACGTTGGCGAAACTCGATCCGGCCAACGCACTTTGGCAGCGGGATCTGACGGTAAGCTACAGTGTAATCGGAGATCTACTGGCGAACACCGGTGACGGTGCCGGCGCGCTGGCATCGTATCAGAAAGATTTGGCAATCGCGGAAAGTCTGGCGCAACAAGATCCGTCCAACACCAATTGGCAGATAGATCTGGCAAGCAGCTTCGCCCAGCTTGGCGGGCTAGAGCACCTCGGCAGCGATCAGCGACGTGATTATCTGGAGCGAGGAAAGACGATATTGCTTAACCTGAAGTCAACGGACCGGTTGTCGTCGCAGGATGACTTCACCGATTGGTTCGATAATCAACTGGAGATGCTGCCCTAGGGCGAGCACTGGATTATCGAACAGCAGCTCCGGTGCCGGTCACCGAGCTGCGGTGCCCGCGAGCTGCGGTGCTTACGGACACATAGTTAACACGTTGTCCGAGGCGAACGGTTTAGGACCGGGTTCCACCCCACTCCTGTTCTTTGTCGAGGAAGCCCAGATCATACTCCGTGATGCTAACTTGCCGGACTTCGTCATCGACCTCGCGCCGGCCAACCGTTTGGCCAACGAAAGCAAGGCTGTCGGAAATACT
>JBGCFP010000057.1:0-51129 GCA_045107005.1 Gammaproteobacteria bacterium | reverse complement strand
CGAGATGGTTGGTTGGTTCATCGAGCAGCAACATGTCGGGTTTTGACAGCAGCAAACGGCACAGGGCCACGCGACGCTTCTCCCCGCCCGACAGCTTGCTGACGTCTGCCTCCCACGGCGGCAGACGCAGCGCGTCTGCGGCCACTTCGAGCATGCGGTCGAGTTCCCAGCCACCGGTGGTTTCGATGGCGTCCTGCAGCGTCGCCTGGCGCGCGAGCAGTTTTTCCATCTCGTCGTTTTCCATGGGCTCGGCGAAACGATCGCTGATCTCGTTAAATTCGCGCAGCAACGATGCAATTTCGTGCACACCTTCTTCGACATTGCCACGGACATCCTTGGTCTCGTCGAGCTCGGGTTCCTGCGGCAAAAATCCGACTTTGATCCCTTTTTGCGGGCGCGCTTCGCCGTCAATTTCGGTGTCGAGACCGGCCATAATCTTCAGCAGAGTCGACTTGCCGGCGCCGTTGAGGCCCAGAACGCCAATTTTGGCGCCGGGGAAAAAGCTCAGGGAGATGTCACGCAGGATATAGCGCTTAGGCGGCACGAGCTTCGCGACGCGGCTCATGGTGTAAATGAAATCAGCCATGGAGTCTCTTTTTGTAACGGTAAAGATGGGCGCGACGGCAGGCCTTTTGCGCTACAATCCAGCGCTTTATTTGGCCGGAGACGCGAGCATGTTTGGCGCCACAATGCAGGTTGCAGGTTTCGACGATGAACTTTATCACGCTCTGGAGGCAGAGAAACGTCGTCAGGAAGAAAATATCGAGCTGATCGCCTCGGAGAATTACGCGAGTCCGCGCGTCATGGAAGTGCAGGGCTCGGTGCTGACCAACAAGTACGCCGAGGGCTACCCGGGCAAGCGCTACTACGGCGGCTGCGAGCACGTGGACGTCGCCGAGGCGCTGGCCATCGAGCGCGCCAAGCGGCTGTTCGGTGCGGGCTATGCCAACGTCCAGCCGCATTCGGGCTCACAAGCCAACGCTGCGGTGTTTCTGGCCTTGCTCGCGCCAGGTGACACCATTCTTGGGATGAGTCTGGCGCACGGCGGTCATTTGACCCACGGCGCCAAGGTCAATTTTTCGGGCCGCATTTTCAACGCGGTGCAGTACGGTCTCGATCCACAAACCGGCCTGGTCGACTACAAGCAAATGCGTGAACTGGCCCTCGAGCACCGACCGAAAATGTTGATCGGTGGGTTTTCGGCGTATTCGCGGGAAATGGACTGGGGCAAGATGCGCATGATCGCGGACGAGGTGGGCGCCTACTTCATGGTCGACATGGCGCACGTTGCTGGCCTGGTGGCCGCGGGTGAGTACCCGTCACCGGTACAGATTGCCGACGTCTGCACGACGACCACGCACAAGACGCTGCGCGGTCCGCGCGGTGGGCTGATCCTGGCGCGCGACGATGAGGCGCTGCATAAAAAATTCAATTCCCTGGTGTTCCCGGGTACGCAGGGCGGTCCGCTGATGCACGTGATTGCCGCTAAGGCCGTGGCGTTCAAGGAGGCGCTGGACCCAGCGTTCAAGGATTATCAAAAACAGGTCAAAGCGAATGCACGCGCGATGGCGGAGGCGCTGGTCGACCGCGGCTACGTGATCGTTTCTGGCGGCACCGACAACCATCTGTTTCTCGTCGATTTGATCAAACAGGACATCACCGGCAAAGACGCCGATGCGTGGCTCGACGAAGCGCACATTACGGTCAACAAGAACGCGGTGCCCAACGATCCACGGTCGCCGTTTGTCACCAGTGGTTTGCGTTTGGGTACGCCGGCGGTAACGACCCGCGGATTTCATGAAGCCGAATGCGCGCAGGTTAGCAACTGGATCGCCGATATCCTCGATGCCAAAGGCGATGCAGCGACGATCGAGCGCGTGCGTGACGAAGTTAAAGCGTTGTGCGGCCAGTACCCGGTTTACGCGTAGTCGCTGGATCGGTGGCACGCCGTGCATTGTCCGTTTTGCTCTCACGAAGAAACGAAAGTCATCGACTCTCGATTGGCCGCGCAAGGCACGCAGGTGCGGCGGCGGCGCGAGTGCACTAAGTGCGAGGAGCGATACACAACGTTTGAGAGTGCCGAACTGGTCATGCCGTATTTGGTCAAGAGTGACAATCGGCGCGAACCGTTCGACGAGCACAAGCTGCGTTCAGGCATCGTCAAGGCGCTGGAGAAAAGGCCTGTTTCGGCGAGCGATATCGAAGCCTCCATCAGTCGCATCACCCACGAACTGCGCACAATCGGTGAACGGGAAATCCCGTCCATGCGGTTGGGCGAAATGGTCATGGCCGCGCTGCGCGAACTCGACGAAGTGGCCTTCGTGCGTTTCGCATCGGTCTACCGTCGTTTTCAGGATGTGAGCGAATTTAAAGAGGCCGTCGAGAACCTGCAGCGGCAGCCGCCCGGTCTCGATCGTGAGCAGATGTCGCTGTTGAAAGATGAAGACTGACGCGTACCCGGCCATCGATGTCCACTGGATGTTGCGGGCGCTCGATCTCGCCCGACGAGGTCTTTACACCGCGGATCCCAATCCCAGGGTCGGTTGCGTCCTGACCCGCGACGGCCGAGTGATCGGCGAAGGTTTTCACGCGCGTGCTGGCGAGAGTCATGCCGAGGTCGAAGCCCTGCGCAGCGTCGCGGGTAGCGCGGCTGGCGCCACCGCTTACGTTACGCTCGAACCCTGTGCGCATCAGGGACGCACCGGGCCATGTGCACAAGCGTTGATCGAAGCGGGCGTGGTGCGCGTGGTCGCGGCGATGGAAGATCCAAATCCGCCGGTGGCGGGGAAGGGGCTGGCGCAACTGCGTGCCGCGGACATCGTTGCGGAGGTGGGTCTGCTCGAAGACAAGGCCCGCGCGCTCAATCCGGGGTTTCTGTCTCGCGTCGAGCGCGGGCGCCCGTTCCTGCGCTTGAAGTCTGCGATGAGTCTGGACGGCCGGACTGCGCTGAACAACGGCGACAGTAAATGGATCACCGGCGAAGCGGCCCGCGCCGATGTACAGCGTTATCGTGCGCGCAGCGCTGCCATCGTGACCGGCATTGGAACAGTGTTAAGCGACGATCCGCGCATGACGGCCCGCGTCGACGAGCCGGTCACGGCGCCCGCGGTCGTGGTCGTGGATTCGACGTTTCGATGCCCCGTGGATGCGCAGATTTTTGCGAGTCCCGGTGACAAGCTGATCATCGGGCGCGAGCCGCCGGAAGCCGAAGCGGCCCAGCGTGCGGCGCGCCTGCTCGCGCGCGGTGCGCAGATCTGGCGTGTGGCGGCCGCCCAAAAAGGTCTGGATTTGCACGCCGTGGTCGAACATCTCAACGCGCAACAAATGAACGAAGTCCTGGTCGAGGCCGGGGCGACGCTTGGCGGTGCGTTTCTTCAATCCGGTCTCGTCGATGAGTGGGTGGTGTACGTGGCACCGAGCGTGTTGGGCCCCGATGCACGTGCGCTGGTCAACACGTCGGCTCTTGACGACATGCTGGCTCGCCAGAATTTCGTCCGCACGGGTTGCGAACAGATTGGGCCCGACGTGAAACTTACTTTTTTGCCCGCAGCGGTCTGAATTTCCGCGCGGCTCAACTCAGGATTCCCATTATGTTCACTGGCATTATCAAAGCGATGGCGCAAGTGGCCGATCTGGCCATGAACGACGGCGACGGGCGGATGACGTTTGCGTCGAAGACCTTTGATTTTTCATCGGCGCAGCTTGGTGACAGCATCGCCGTCAACGGCTGCTGTCTGACGGTTATCGAGCGCAGCGCCGACCGATTCGTGGCCGACGTGTCGGGCGAAACGCTGTCTGCGACTACGCTTGGGGATTGGCAGCTTGGGAGCGCCGTGAATCTCGAGCCCGCTTTGCGCGCCGCCGATCCGCTGGGCGGGCATCTGGTCAGTGGTCACGTGGACGGCGTGGCGACCGTCACAGCGCGCGCGGCTGACGGCGATTCCTGGCGTTTTCGAATCACCCCGCCTGCGGCACTCAATGGCTATATCGCGCGCAAAGGTAGCGTCACCATTGACGGAGTCAGTCTGACGGTCAACGACGTCACGGACACGGATTTTGGCGTGAACATTGTGCCGCATACGTTTTCCCACACGATCTTTGGCCACTACGCGATTGGCTCCCGTGTCAACATCGAAGTCGATCTCGTTGCGCGTTATATTGAGCGCTTGATGGAGGTGAAATCATGACTGCACTGCACACGCACCCGACCGCCAGCGGTTTTCACGGCACCGAAGATCTGCTCAACGCATTGAACAGCGGTGAAATGGTGATCGTGCTCGACGATGAAGATCGCGAGAACGAAGGCGATTTGATCATGGTGGCCGAGCGCGTCCGGCCCGAAGACGTGAACTTCATGGCGCGCTACGGGCGCGGTCTGATTTGCCTGACGCTGACCAACGACCGCTGCGCTCAGTTACGTTTGCCGTTGATGGTGAGCGATACCAACGTGAATGGCAGCACCAATTTCACGGTGTCCATTGAAGCCGCGGAAGGGGTCACCACCGGCATCTCCGCGCACGATCGAGCGCGCACGATTGCCGCGGCTGTCGCACCGGACGCGGGACCGGCGGATTTGTGCCAGCCGGGCCACGTATTCCCGATTATGGCGCAGCCCGGCGGCGTGCTGACGCGTGCGGGACACACGGAAGCGGGTTGTGATCTGGCCAGGCTGTCCGGGCACTCACCCGCCGCGGTGATCGTCGAGATTCTCAACGAAGACGGCACCATGGCGCGGCGCGCCGAACTGATGAAGTTTGCGCACGAGCACAATCTGAAAATCGGCACGATCGCCGATCTGATCAGCTATCGTCTGGCCAAGGAAGAATCGGTCGAACGGATTGATACGCAGAACGTCACGACCGAGCAGGGCGACTTCACGCTGCACACCTATGAAGATCACGTTAACCGCACCGTGCATCTGGCGTTGGTCAAAGGCACGCCCGAACCGGGCAAGCCAACGCTGGTTCGCGTTCATGTACAAAACACGCTGAGCGACGTGGTTGGCGTGCAGTGGTCGCGTTTGGGCTGGCCGCTGCGCAGCGCGATGCAGCGAGTCCACGATGAAGGTGACGGTGTGGTGATTATTTTGCGCGGTCAGAACGACGCGCGCACGCTGTTGTCTGAACTTCAGCGCAAGCCACTGACGCCAACCGGAGAAGAGGCTTCCAACGATTTACGTACTTACGGAATCGGCGCGCAAATACTGCGTGACCTCGGCGTGAGCAAGATGCGCGTGCTCAGCGCACCCAAAGACATGCGCGCGCTGTCCGGTTTTGGATTGGAAGTGGTGGAGTATCTTGACGACGGGGCAGGTGAGCGTTCGTGAAATCCTTTCCGGATCCGGTTGCGATCGATGCGTCGGGGATGTGCGTGGCGCTGGTCGCGGCGCGCTTCAATCAGGACATCGTCGAACCCATGCTGGAGTGCGCACACGGAACGCTGGTCAGCGCCGGGGCGAATGCGGAGGACATTGTCACCCGCCACGTGCCCGGTGCGTTCGAACTGCCGTTGGCGGCCAAGCTGCTGGCGCAGACCGGCATTTACGATGGCATCGTGGCGCTTGGCGCCGTTATCCGTGGTGAGACGCCGCATTTCGATTTTGTCTGTAACGAGGCGGCGCGCGGCTTGTGCGACGTCTCACTGGGTTTCTCGCTACCGGTCGGATTCGGTGTCATCACCGTCAACGACCACGCCCAAGCCAAGGCTCGGTCAGGTGGCAGCGTCGGCAACAAAGGTGAAGAGGCGACGCGGGCGGTCATCGAGATGATTGCGCTGGCGCGCGAGATTCGCCAATGAACAAGCCAAAGGGCGGTGCAAGCGCTGCCGAGGCCAAGCGAGCCCATGTTCGGCAGCGGTCGCGTGCCCGACGCCTGGCGATGCAGGGTCTGTACCAGTGGCAGATGACCGAGCAGCCCGTGCAGGACATCATGGCGCAGCAAAAAGAGGGCAACGAGTACCCGACGGTTGATCCGGAACACTATCGACTGTTGATGCGTGCCGCGACCAAAGACCGCGCGCGGCTCGACACGCTGCTGGCGCCGGCGTTGGATCGGCCGGCCGATCAGCTCGACCCCATCGAGCGCGCCATTATCTGGTGCGCCATTATCGAATTTGAGCAGTGCATCGATGTCCCGTTTCGCGTCGTCATTAACGAAGCGGTCGAAGTGGCGAAGCGTTTTGGCGGAACCGACGGCCATCGGTTTGTGAACGGCGTGCTCGATAAACTTGCGGCGTCATTGCGCCCGAGCGGCCTGTAGGCCGGATCGACCAATGCCCGGCGAATTCGACTTAATCCGGCGCTACTTCAAAGATCAAGCCCCCATTCGTGACGACGTCGTGCTGGGCATCGGCGACGACGGTGCTCAGGTAAAAACCGATGGCAGCAGCCTGGCGATCACCGTCGACGCATTGGTCAGTGGCGTTCATTTTCCAGAAAGCACGCCAGCCCGAGCCGTCGGCCACCGGTCACTCGCGGTCAATCTGAGCGACGTGGCAGCCATGGGCGCTGTGCCGCAGTGGGTCACGCTTGCCCTCACGCTGCCGACGGCAGACGAAAACTGGCTTGCCGATTTTTGCGCCGGGTTCTTTGAGCTCGCCCGGGCTCATAACGTACAGTTGATTGGCGGTGACACGGTGCGCGGCCCGCTGCACGTCGCGGTCCAGGCCATCGGGCGTCTGGGCAGTCGGACATTGCGGCGAGACGGCGGTCAAGTGGATGACGATGTGTGGGTAAGCGGAAACATCGGCGATGCGGCCGCCGGATTGCGCCTGTTCGAGCAAGCCAGTTCTTCTCATCCTCTGGTGCGCCGATTCCTGTACCCGACGCCGCGGGTGAATCTGGGCGTGAGTCTGGTCGACTGGGCGACGGCGTGTATTGACGTCTCGGACGGCCTGGCCGTCGATTTGCGCCGCCTCGCGAGCGCCAGCGGCTGTGGTGCAGAACTGGCGCTTGAAGCGTTGCCACTGTCGCAAGCGCTGTCAGAGAGTTTTGATATGCAGGAGCGTCAATATCTGGCACTGAATGGCGGCGACGACTACGAGCTGTGTTTCTGCGTGCCGCGCGCGCGGCGGGCGGCGTTCGTGAACTGGTGCCGTGACCAGAATCACGTTGCGACACGGGTGGGGCGATTACGCGCCGGCGATTCGCTGGTGCTCAAAGACAACGACGAAATTGTCACCCGGACGCTGTCGGGTTACGACCACTTCACGCAGGAAGAGTAGACAGCCATGAGCAGTGCGAAACCCGTTGCGTGGCGCCAGCTGGCGTCGGACCCGGTCCTGTTTCTGGCGTTTGGATTCGGGAGTGGGTTGTCGCCCAAAGCGCCGGGCACGGCAGGCACGGTGGTGGCTGTGCCGCTGGTCATGGCGGCCGTCCTCGCTGGCAAGATCGGCTTTGTTGTCATAACGCTGTTGCTGTGCGTGATCGGTGTGTGGTTGTGCGGCGAGGCCGCGCGGCGCATCGACGTGCACGATCATCCGGGCATTGTGTGGGACGAATTCGCCGGACTTTTCGTGACTTTTCTGTGGTTCCCGCCGGGGCCCGCGGAGTTGCTGTTGGGCTTTGTATTGTTTCGACTTTTCGACATCTGGAAACCCTGGCCAATCCGCGAAATGGATCACAGTATCCCGGGGGGTCTGGGCATTATGCTTGATGACGTTATCGCAGGCGTCTTTGCCGCGCTAGCACTCGCCGTCGCGCGCTCCACGATCCTCTAGATCCTCCCGGCGCGGCCGCCATCAACAGGCTACGCAGGTTCCCAATGCTCGAAAAAATCGGCAAGTACATGATCATCAAGGAAGTGGGCCGCGGCAGCACCGGAACGGTGTATCTGTCGCACGATCCTTTCTACGGACGCGACGTTGCGATCAAAGTGTACAAGGACGAGGCGGCCAGCGAAGAAGACGCGGTGGTTGCCCGCAAGATGTTTTTCAATGAGGCCAACATGGTTGGCATGTTGCAGCACCCGAATATTTTGCCGATCTACGACGCCGGCGAAGAGAACGGCCGCTACTTCGTCGTCATGGAACACGTGCACGGCGCGCGCACCCTGTCGGCCTACTGCAAGCCGGACAATCTGCTGCGCGTCAACGACGTCGTACAGATTATTTTCAAATGCGCGAAGGCGCTGAACTATGCGGCCAACCGCGGCGTGGTTCATCGCGACATCAAACCCAGCAACATTATGTTGACCAATAATTCCGACGTGCGGATTGTGGATTTCGGGATCGCGATTAACGCCAATTCCGATCATTCCCAGATTCGCGGTATCGCCGGTTCGCCGAGCTACATGTCACCGGAACAGGTGCAGTCAGCTGACATCACACATCGCTCCGACGTTTACTCATTGGGCGCGGTGATGTACGAACTGCTGACCGGCCGTCGTCCGTTTCGGGCCGACAATCTGGCCAAGCTGCTGCATAAAATCGTTTACGCAACGCCGCCGCCCATTCACACAATGCGCGATAACGTCCCGGAGATTCTCGAAGAGATTGTCGCCAAGTCGATGCAAAAAGACCCGGCCGACCGCTACACCAGCGGTAAAGAACTGGCCGGTGTACTGACCAAGGCGTTTCAGGAACTCAAGAACGAAGACGATCAGATTAATCGCCAGGAGCGGTTTGAAGAGCTGCGTCAGCTGTCGTTCTTTCACGACTTCTCGCACGCCGAGATTTGGGAAGTTCTGCGCGCCAGCGACTGGCGCGCATACGCACCGTCGCAGGAAATCGTACGTGAAGGAGAACTCGACGATCGGTTCTACATTATCGTCAGTGGCCAAGTGCAGGTGCACCGCAACGGCACGCCGGTTGGCGCACTGAACAAAGGCGACTGCTTTGGCGAAGCGAGCTACGTGACCGCAGCGCGCAGGACTGCCACGATTAAAGCCAAGGACGACGTGACTTTGCTGCGCGTCAGTTCAACGTTGCTGGAGCAGGTGTCCACCGCTTGCCAGCTGCATTTCACCAAAACGTTCCTGCGTTCGCTGATCGAGCGTCTGCAGCGAGCTGAAAAAGCCCGCACGCGATTCGCCGCACAACGCGGCGCCGCATAGCGCACTAGAGAGTCTTGTCGCACTCCACCGTGGCGAACGCCGAGTGGTTGTGAATAGATTCGAAGTTCTCAACGTCTATCACGTAGCGGGCAACGCGCGGATCCGCGTCCAGCGGCGCCGCCAGATCACGCACCATGTCTTCGACAAACTTCGGATTGTCGTAAGCACGCTCGGTCACAAATTTCTCGTCGGGGCGTTTTAGTACACCGTAAACCTGACTGGATGCTTCGCGCTCGGCGATGTCGATCAGATCTTCAATCCACAGTGGCTGATCGCATGTTGGGTCCAGCCCGACAGTCAATGTGATCATGGAGCGCTGGTTGTGCGCGCCGTAGTCAGAAATTTGCTTCGAGCACGGACAGAGGCTGGTTGCCGGTACGGCAACGGTCAGCTGCACATCGGCATCGTGGTCGTTCTGCGTGACGACCAGCGTCGTCTGATAGTCCATGACACTGACCACGCCGCTAACCGGCGCACGCTTGCTGACGAACCATGGAAAGCTCAAGCGAATGACGCCCCGTTTTGACTCAAGCCGCGTGGTCATTGCGTTGGCCAGATCGGCCATGGTGGCCACCGACAGCGCGCCGGACTGATCTCCGAGCGCTTCAACAAACCGGGACATGTGGGCGCCTTTAACGTGGTGGGGCACCGACACCGACATATTGAGCGTTGCCACGGTGTTCTGCACATCGCCATCCCGGTCTATGAATGAGATGGGGTGGCGCAGATCGCGTACGCCCGCCGCATTGATCGTAATACGCCGGGTGTCCACGCGCCCTTGCACGTCTTCCATCTGCGTCGACGGCGCGGCCTGATCAGTCTTCATCGTCAAAGGGCTCCAGCTGATCGTCACCGCTGTTTTTCATCAGAATTTCAATTTTTTGCTCGGCGTCGCGCAGAATGTGCGCGCAGCTATCGCGAAGCTTGATGCCTTTTTCCCACTCTTTCACCGCCGTCTCCAACGAGAGTTCGGAACCTTCGAGTTTCTCGACGATTTGCTCCAGAGATTTGAGTGATGCCTCAAAATCGGGCGCTGTCTTGCGAGTTTTCGTTTTGGCTTCGGCTTTTGGCGTCACGAGTGAGTTTCCTGTTGCAGGCGTGGACGGGCGCAGTACGTTACACACGCCCTATATAGGCGTCAATTGGCACAGATCAAGGGGCCGCGCTTGACTTAACGCTTACCAAGGCTAACATGCGGTAGCTACGACCTATTCTAATGGGTGCGGACGAAGTCTGCACAGCAAATACTGATCACAAGTTCACGGAGGTTGCCATGGGGCTCAAAGGCAGTAAAACGGAAGGTAATTTGAAAGACGCATTCGCTGGTGAATCGCAGGCAAACCGTCGCTACCTGTATTTCGCGGCCAAAGCGGACGTCGAGGGCTACAACGACGTCGCGGCTGTGTTTCGCTCGACGGCGGAAGGCGAAACGGGCCATGCCCACGGTCATCTCGAATATCTGGAAGAGGTGGGCGACCCGGCAACCGGTCTGCCAATCGGCCAGACAGATGTGAACCTGCAAGCCGCCATTGCTGGCGAAACGCACGAGTACACCGATATGTACCCGGGCTTCGCCAAAGTCGCGCGTGAAGAAGGTTTTGACGAAATCGCGGACTGGTTCGAGACGTTGGCCAAGGCCGAACGTTCGCACGCGAATCGTTTCCAGAAAGCTTACGACACGCTGAACGCGTGATGCGTTGAGGCGACCGGCTCGTGAGATCGCTGATCTCACAGACCGGCTCACTCATGCTACATGCGGGCCCGTGGCGTCAAACCCGGGCCCGTTTTCCATTGCCTTATCGGCGCGGCCATCGTCGCGCCACTGGACCAGGCCCAAACTATGCCGCCGACCAAAACGCCCCCTCGTGAAGGCAGTCTGGATGCGCCGACGCGCCATCCCATCGACTGGAAAAGCCCCGATTTCTACGACGAAACGAAGCTCTTTGACGAAATGGAGCGGGTGTTCGACATCTGCCATGGCTGTCGCCGCTGCTTCAGCCTGTGCAATTCGTTTCCAACGTTGTTCGACGCCGTCGACGAGTCGGAAACCATGGAAGTCGATGGCGTCCCCAAGCCCGTCTACTGGGATGTGGTCGATCACTGTTTTTTGTGCGACATGTGCTACATGTCGAAGTGCCCATACGTGCCGCCGCACGAGTGGAACGTAGATTTTCCCCACCTGATGCTGCGCGCCAAGGCGCAGAAGTTTCAGAAACAGGGTGCCAGCAAAGCCGATCAGATTTTGTCGGCCACCGATAAAGTGGGCAGCCTTGCGGGCATCCCGGTGGTGGCCCAGGCCGTCAACGCGGTCAACGGCACGCAGGTTGGACGTAAACTGCTGGACAAGACGCTGGGCGTTGCGCCGGACGCGCCCATCCCGACCTATCATTCCAAGACATTGCGCAAACGAATGCGCACGCACCGCGCGCCGTCGGTGACGCCCAGGCCGACCGAACAGACGACGGGCAAAGTGGTGTTGTTTGCCACCTGCTACGGCAATCGAAATGAGCCGGAGATTGGGCAGGATCTGGTGCGTATTTTTGAGCACAACCAGATCGAAGTGACGCTCACGACGCGTGAGAAGTGCTGCGGCATGCCGAAGCTTGAGCTTGGCGATCTCGAGGGTGTTGACGCGCATCGCAAGGTCAATATCGATGAGCTGCACGGGTTTGTAGAACGCGGTTTCGACATCGTGGCGCCAATCCCGTCTTGCGTGCTGATGTTCAAGCAGGAGTTGCCGCTCATGTTTCCCGATGACGCGAAAGTCCAGGCCGTGCGGCGAGCGATTTTTGATCCGTTCGAGTATTTGATTGCCCGCAAGGCGGATGGCTTACTCAACACGGAGTTTTCACGCCCGCTGGGTAAAGTGGCTTACCACGCGGCCTGTCACCTGCGGGTGCAGAACATTGGTTTGAAAACGCGAGAAATGCTGAATTTGATTCCGGATACAAACGTCGAGGTGATCGAGCGGTGCTCGGGCCACGATGGCACCTACGGCGTGAAATCGCGGTTTCGCGAAGCGGCCAAGAAGATTTGCCGGCCGGTGGTCACCCGAGTCAACAAGGCCGCACCGGACTATTACGCGAGCGACTGTCCGATGGCGGGGCACCAGATCCAGTCAGTAAAAGCGGACGATTCGTCTCCCACTCACCCATTGACGCTACTGCGTATGGCTTACGGATTGGAGGGCTCATGAGCAACATCGCTGCAAAACTGTCGAATTCGGATTTGTTGTCGTTAGAGGATTATCACAAGCAGCGGCCGGAATTCCGCCAGCGCTTGATTGCCGAGAAAAAACGCCGCCGACTTGATATCGGTGAGCACGTGCACTTGTACTTCGAAAGCCGATTGACGATGCACTATCAGGTGCAGGAAATGCTGCGCGCCGAAAAGATTTTTGATCCAGAGGGCATTGCCGAAGAGCTGGCTGCTTACAATCCGCTCATTCCGGACGGTGACAATTTTAAAGCAACCATGATGTTGCAGTACATGGACGTCGACGAGCGCCGCGTACAACTGACGCGACTGGTGGGTATTGAAGACAAGGTCTGGTTGCGCGTCGGCAATACCGACCCGATTTACGCAATCGCTGATGAAGACATGGATCGATCCACCGAGGACAAAACCTCAGCGGTGCACTTTCTGCGTTTTCAACTTGACGCACAGCAATGCCAGGCGGTCAAAGACGGCGCGGCCATCGATGCGGGTATCGATCACCCCAATTACACCAGCACGGTGAGCCCTGTCGGCGATGCACTGCGCGATTCGTTGCGCGAAGACCTGGCCTGACCGGATTCGCATCTCGAAATCGTGCATCGGCCGCGCTACACTCGCGCGGTCCTAATTGCACGATGGTCTGGTTTCCATGAGTCGATCCTACGACGCGTCTGATATCGAAGTTCTCACCGGGCTCGACCCGGTTCGCCGGCGACCCGGCATGTATACCGATACGACGCGCCCCAACCACCTGGCACAGGAAGTCATCGACAACAGCGTCGATGAAGCACTCAGCGGCCACTGCAAACGCATCGACGTGACGGTGTTCAAAGACGGCTCGCTTGAAGTGCGCGATGACGGACGCGGGATGCCCGTTGATAAACACCCAAAGCAAAAGTTGCCTGGCGTCGAGTTGATCCTTACGCAGCTTCACGCTGGGGGGAAGTTTTCGGGCAAGAACTACGAATATTCCGGCGGCTTGAACGGCGTCGGGGTGTCCGTGGTCAACGCACTGTCGCGACAGCTCGACGTAACGGTACGTCGCGGCGGCAGCGAGTACGCCATGGCGTTCAAGGGTGGGAAGAAGACCAGCGCGCTCAAAGCGGTGGGGAAAGTGGGCAAGGCAAATACCGGCACCACCATTCGCTTCTGGCCCGATCCAAGCTACTTTGACAGCGGCAAGTTTGCGTTGCCGCGGCTCAAGCACTTGCTCAAGGCAAAGGCGGTGCTGTGTCCCGAGCTGACGGTCAATTTCCACGATGAAAAAACCGGGGAGAAAATCAGCTGGCACTACGCAGGTGGTCTTGCCGACTACCTGACCGAGGCGCTGGCCGAGGTGACGTCCATTCCCGAGCCTTTGTTTGACGGCAGCATGAGCGGCGCGCAGGAAACGGTGGAGTGGGCGACGGCCTGGTTAACCGATGTGGGCGATTCGGTGAATGAAAGCTACGTCAATCTTATTCCCACTTCTCAGGGCGGCACGCACGTTAACGGCTTGCGCAGCGGCCTGACTGAAGCGCTGCGCGAATTCTGCGAATTTCGTTCGCTGACGCCTCGCGGCGTGCGGATTGCGCCGGACGACGTGTGGGACCGCATGGCGTGGGTGTTGTCAGTGAAGATTCGCGAGCCTCAGTTCGCTGGCCAAACCAAAGAACGGCTGACGTCCCGCGAGTGCGCCGGGTTTGTCTCCGCTGTGGTCAAGGACGCGTTCTCGGTGTGGCTCAATCAACACCCGGAAGCGGGTGAAGCTATCGGCATGTTGGCGATCAATAAGGCCCAGCTGCGCATTCGCGCTTCCAAGAAAGTAGTGCGCAAGCGCGTGGTGGCGGGTCCCGCGTTGCCGGGCAAACTGGCGGACTGTAGCTCGCAGGCGCCTGAGCTCAGTGAATTGTTTTTGGTCGAGGGGGACTCGGCTGGCGGGTCTGCCAAGCAGGCTCGCGACCGCGAGACGCAAGCCATCATGCCGCTGCGCGGAAAGATCCTGAACACCTGGGAAGTGGATTCGGCGCAGGTGCTGGCGTCGGCCGAAGTGCACGACATTAGCGTTGCGCTGGGCGTAGAACCGGGCTCGGAAGATTTGTCGGGCTTGCGCTACCACAAAGTGTGCATTCTTGCGGACGCCGACTCCGACGGGCTGCATATTGCGACATTGCTGTGCGCGTTGTTTGTCCGCCACTTTCGGGGGTTGGTCACCAATGGGTATGTGTATGTCGCCATGCCGCCGCTTTTTCGCGTAGACGTTGGCAAGCAGGTTTTCTACGCGCTCGACAGTGCCGAGCGCGACATGATTCTCGATCGTATTGCCACGGATAAACTCAAGGGCAAAGTCAGCGTGACGCGGTTTAAGGGGCTGGGCGAAATGAACCCGGCGCAACTGCGTGTCACGACGATGGCGGCGGACACGCGGCGTTTGGTCCAGCTCACGGTGGATGCGAAGGACAAGACGGAGCAGATGCTCGATATGTTGCTCGCAAAGAAGCGGGCGGGCGATCGCAAGAAGTGGCTGCAAAGCAAAGGTAATTTGGCCGATCTATGAAAAATCAGGAACTGGATTTCGCGGGCGTGGAGCGTCAACCGCTGCGCGACTACACCGAGAAAGCGTATCTCGATTATTCGATGTACGTCATTCTGGATCGCGCGCTTCCGCACGTCAGTGATGGTTTGAAGCCGGTGCAGCGGCGCATCGTGTATGCGATGAGCGAACTGGGTTTGTCAGCCGCGTCCAAACACAAAAAGTCGGCGCGAACCGTTGGAGACGTGATCGGCAAGTTTCATCCACACGGCGACAGCGCCTGCTATGAAGCGATGGTGCACATGGCGCAGGGATTTTCCTATCGCTATCCCATCGTCGATGGCCAGGGTAACTGGGGTTCGCCGGATGACCCCAAGTCGTTCGCTGCCATGCGTTACACCGAATCGCGGTTGTCACCGTATGCGGCCACACTGCTTTCGGAATTGGGGCAAGGTACCGTTGACTGGCAGCCAAACTTTGACGGCACGCTCAACGAGCCGGAGCGCTTGCCGGCGCGGCTGCCCAATGTCCTGCTCAACGGCGCCACCGGCATCGCCGTGGGCATGTCGACCGATGTACCGCCGCACAATCTGCGCGAAGTGGTTAGCGCGACGATTCGGTTGCTCGAATCGCCGCGTTCAACGATCGCCGAACTGCGCGAACACATCCTCGGGCCTGATTTTCCAACCGGTGCTGAAATCATCAGTCCGCCCGAAGATCTCGACAGCATTTACGAAACCGGTCACGGCACGTTGCGGATGCGCAGTGTGTTTCGCAAAGAGGGCGGCGATATCATTGTTGACGCGCTCCCTTTTCAGACCTCGCCGAGCAAAGTGCTGGAACAGATCGCGCAGCAGATTCGAGCGAAAAAACTGCCGATGGTCGAAGACCTGCGAGATGAGTCGGATCACGAGAACCCGATTCGACTGGTCATCGTGCCGCGCTCCAATCGCGTTGACGCGGAACAGTTAATGGGTCACCTGTTCGCCACGACAGATCTTGAGCGCACCGTGCGGGTTAATTTGAATTTGATCAGTCTTGACGGCGGACCTCGTGTTCACAGTCTGAAAGAAATATTGCAGAGCTGGCTGGTGTATCGCATGGACACCGTGCGGCGGCGTTTGCAGTTCCATTTGGAGCGGCTGGACAAGCGCCTGCACATTCTCGAAGGCCTGATGATTGCGTTTCTGAATATCGACGAAGTCATCGCCATTATTCGTAACGAAGACGAGCCGCATCCGGTGCTGATGAGCCGGTTTGGCATCACCGATATTCAGGCGACGGCGGTTCTCGACCTCAAGCTGCGCAATCTCGCCAAGCTCGAAGAGATGCGAATCCGCGGTGAACAGGACGAGCTGCAAAAAGAGCGTGACGGCATCGCCAAAACGCTTGGCTCCAAAGCGCGCATGAAAACCCTGATCCGCAATGAACTGCTCGCGGACGCAGAAAAATACGGCGACGAGCGGCGCACAGCGTTGGTGGCTCGCGACGCGGCGCAAGCTATTGACGAAACGCAGCTGATGCCGAGCGAGCCGGTGACGGTTGTGTTGAGCACGCGCGGGTTTGCCCGTGCGGCGAAGGGTCACGAGATTGATCCCGAATCGTTGAGTTACAAGTCGGGTGATTCTTTTGCGGCATCCGCACGCGGCAGAAGCAATCAGCCTGCGCTGTTTTTCGACAGCACGGGTCGCAGCTACACGCTGCCTGCCCACACACTGCCCTCAGCGCGCGGGCAAGGCGAGCCGTTGTCCGGGCGGTTTAATCCACCCGACGGTGCGCTGTTCTCCGGCGTAGCGCTTGGGGCTGACGAGAGTATGTGGCTGGTGGCCAGCACGTCGGGCTACGGGTTTGTCGGTGCCTCCGAGAGTTGGGTGTCGCGCAACCGTGCCGGGAAGGCCGTGCTGTCGGTCCCCAAGGGCACGCGGGCGCTGGCGCCATCGCGGGTGCCGCAGTGTGCCGGAATCATGGTTGCCGCCGCGAGCAACGAAGGACGTTTGTTGATCTTCGATCTGGACGAACTGCCGGTAATGACACGCGGGAAGGGCAATAAAATTCTGGCGATTCCCACCAAGCGCGCCGCTGCTGGCGAAGAGTGGATGGCCGGCGTGGTGGCACTGGCCCCGAATGAACCGCTGCGCATCGTGTGCGGCGAACGCACGATGACGTTAAAGCCCAAAGACCGGGAAAAATACGTCGGTGGCCGCGGGCGCCGCGGGGCACTCCTACCACGAGGGTGGCGCAAAGTGGATCGCCTGGCGGGAACGCCGGACTAACGTCGAGTCGGGCGACTGCGGGCCGACCGCCGTCAGCTCAGGACGACGCGCCGCCCGATTTGTCCTGGCGTCGGAACGACAGGATTTTCGATTCGTCTTCTTCGAGTTCGCTTTCGAAGGCCAGATCACCGATTTGACGAATGCTCGACGCTTCCAGGTGATAGAAATCTTCGGTGTCACGCGTCTGAATTGAGCTGGTCGGGTCGTCGTCGATGACGTTGCTGTCTTGTTCAAGTACATCAAGCGCTTCGGCTTCCTGAGTTGGATCCACGTCCGCCGGTAGCAACGCGTGGTCCACGTTTAACAGGTCGGCGTCGAGTTTGATTGCCGTTTGCGTCAGCTCTTCGTCAAGATCAACCGTCACCTGGCGCTCGAGTTCGCGCAAGGCCAGTTCAGTGTCGTCAGGATGTGCCTCGGGTAGTTCAAGGTCGAGAGACGCTTCCATGATTTGTGTCTCTTTGCTCGCGACGCCGAGTTGCTCCGGCGTTAGCATCATCGCCATTGTCTCTTCCATATCCAGAACGGTGTCCGGTGAAAGATGTTTGATATTCAGGCCCGGCTCCAGACTGCGGACATCTCCGCTACTCTGTGCATAGTCCTGCGCGAGCATTTCCAGATCCGTCTCGTTTGGCGCGTCAAAGACGTCAAAATCGAGATCATCAGCAGGGTCCAGCGAGTCGACCGACAGAGACGCCGCCTCGGTCGTGCTGTCGCTGTCCTCTTCCAGATCACCGGTGGGCTCGGGCTCAGGGTCGTCGCCGGATATCGCTACGTGCGTGGCGAGCACTTCTTGCATGCTGCCAACGGTTTCGATGCGACCGCCGACGACGCCCGCACCACCAATATCGACGCGCGGCAATTCTTCATGCACGACGATGGACGGTGGTTTGTCATCGGTACGTGTCTTGCGCGACTCGTCGAGTCTCGCCTGATGGCGTTTCGCGCGCGCCAGCTCGTCTTCCTGCTCGGAACGTTGGCGCGACAGCCAGGCGCGCATGCTGAACATTGTCAACAGACCGCCAGCCAGCAGTCCGGCTGCTGCCCAGAGCGCGCTAAACACCCAGTGGCGAGGGCGCGTAATAACCTGCACGCGTGGTTGCACGACAGGCGCGGCTTGCCGCACCACGGATTGTTCGACACGCGGGGCAGGCGCGGCCGCGACCACCGCTGGCGTTGCGTCCGAGGTGTTGGCAACCGCCGTCGGCGCGACCATGATCTCGCCACTGCGACGTTGGCGCAGGCGATCCATCGACAGTCCCGACAGAGTGCGCGCGTAGCGCATTTTGCGCACCACCGGTTCGCGCACGGCGACCGGTTCAGGGCGGGCGGGCGCGAGCGCTTGTTCGTTGCGCAGTAGCGCTTCTTTGGCGGCGGCAACGATCGCTTCGCGTGGCAACGCTGGCGTCGCATTGCTGACCACGGCGCGAGTCTGGTTTGGCGAATTGTCCACGGCCAGACGGCCGGTCAGCCTTGGAATAGTGATCTCGGCCCCGACACGCAAAGTGTTGGGATCGCTACCGTCAAACGCGGCGGGATTGGTTTCAAAGATGCGCTGCGCGATTGGCCACACCGAGTATTCAGGGCGACCTGCCACGCGCTCAGCGATCACTGACAGGATGTCACCGGGCCGCACAACGTAGCGACTGCCGGCATCAATGGGTCGATTGGATCTGGCAGCGGCTGCGCGCGGCGTCGCACGACGTGCCGCGGACGGTACCGGGGCGGTGATCGAAGCGCGAGCTGGGCGTGTTGCCGGTAACGGTGGCACGTAAGTGGCGCTGGCCGTCGGTGGATCAAGCATCACCAGAAACGATCGGGTCAGTTGAGGTGTGCCGGCGCAGTCGATCTTGACGACGATTTCGCTCATGGGCTCGCGCATGGGGGTCCGACCGCTGAGCTGCAATACGGATCGATTGAGAGTGGTGGTAACGGTCAGTGACAGGCCGTCTATCCCGGGCATGCCGGCATCGGGACTGGTGAGGCGTACGCAACGTTGTCCAAAATACTCGCCGGGGGCGGTGGTTACGTTCAGCGTCGCGCGCAGCGGCTGACCCAAGGCGCTGCTCACGTTGAGCTCGCCCACGGTCAAGGCGTAAGATTGCGAAAAGCTCGTCAGTGCCACGAGAGACGCGGCGCTGGCCACTTCAATGCTGCGCTTGAGCAAGAAGCGCCTGATCGAGTTTTGCAGAAGCAAACCAGTGGGTTGACGCGGTGTTGGCCGCTCGCTACCAGTGTGATTCATCATCTGTTTCATCTCCGTGTGTCAACGTGTCCCGGGACAGCGCGCTGCGCATCCCACTGACATGATTCCACTGAAACTGCAGGAAATAACCTTGTCATGCGAAAAAAGACCTTTGTTTACAATCTCATGAGTTTGTCACGGTGGCAACTCGCCACTTAGACAAACACCTGTTACCCCGGAGAGCTTATGTTACGTGTTGCCCTCTTTGCTGCGACGAATGTCGCGGTTCTGATAGTCCTTTCGATTTTTTCGCGAATTTTTGGCCTCGAACAGTCCATGGGGCCCGGAAATCTCAATGGTTTGCTCATTATGTCGGCAATCTTCGGCATGAGCGGATCGATCATTTCGCTCCTTATGTCAAAGAAGCTGGCAAAACGCAGTGTCGGGGCGCAGGTTATTGAGACCCCCACCAACGAGACCGAGCGCTGGATGCTCCAGACAGTGCAACGTCACAGCGACGCCGCCGGTATTACGATGCCGGAAGTGGCGATCTACAACTCGAGTACGGTCAACGCGTTCGCGACCGGCGCGCGCAAGAACGCCGCGCTGGTGGCCGTCAGCACCGGCTTACTCAACAGCATGAGTCGCAGCGAAGCGGAAGCGGTTATCGGGCATGAGATTAGCCACGTGGCCAACGGCGACATGGTGACGCTGACGTTGGTGCAAGGGGTGGTCAATACGTTTGTGATCTTCTTTTCACGCATTGTCGGCATGTTGGTCGACAGTGCGCTCAGCCGCGGCCAGTCCAGCGGCCGGATGGGCATGGGGTACTTTCTGTCGAGCATGGTGGCGCAAGTGGTGCTGGGCTTCCTCGCCAGCATGATCGTCGCGTGGTTTTCTCGCTATCGTGAATTTCGTGCCGACGAAGGTGGTGCCAAGCTTGCCGGTACGCAAAACATGGTCGGTGCGCTGGAGCGACTGAAAGGCGGAGCGCCGAGCGAAGATCTGCCCGAATCCCTGTCGGCATTCGGCATATCGAGCGGTTTGAGACGAGGTGTCGCGCAGTTGTTCGCCACGCATCCGCCGCTCGACGTGCGCATTGAGGCGCTGCGTCGCAAGGCTTCGCCGATTCAGTAACGCTTGCTAAGCGCTTTCGAGAACGATTTCTTCGGGTCCTTGAACGTAGAACCCCTGAATGTACTCGATGCCGAGCTGCCAAAGCACCGCCATGGTGTTGGCGTCTTCGACCCGCTCTGCGACGGTGGCAATGTTTTTGTCTTTGGCGACGTCAATGTACTCGCGCACGGTGCCCTGCATCGCTTTGTCGGCAGAAATGCCTTCCATTAGCGAACCGTCGATTTTCAGGTAGTCCAGCGGTACGTGTTCCAGCGTACGCAGCGGTTGCTGGGTAACGCCGAAATGCTCAAGAGCCACCTGGCAGCCGTGGGCTTTGAGCGCGGTGGCAAGATTCTTGGCGTCAAGCAGGCGCGCCTCGATATCGGATTCGGTAATTTGAAAAATCAGCGACCCGGGTTTGACCGCGCTTTCGGCAACCTGTTGTCCGATCCATTCGGCCAGCGTCAGGTCCAACACTGACTCAGTCGACAGTCGAATGAACAGCCCGGCAGGTTGGTGCTCGGCGCAGAACTTCAGCGCGTTCATGATCACCCAGCGGTCCACCGATTTCATCATGCCGGCTCGCTTGGCGGGCGGCAGAAACACACTGGGCATGATCTCGCGCCCGCCGTCCATCATGCGCAGCAGGACATCGAACATCTGCTGGCTGCGTCCGCTCAGACTGGCGACTGGTTGGAATACAAGACGGAAGTTGTCTTGCATCAGCGCGCCCTTAATTTTCTTGATGTAAACCGTGTCGCCCTTGCGATGGCCTTCGTCCTCATCCGCCATGTCGGGGAGCACGCAGCGGTTGCCGCCCGCTTTGACGCCGGTCAGATACGCCTTTTGCGCTTTGAGAATCAGGTCGGAGAGTTCTTCGCTGTCGCTGTTGAAGCGGGCCAGGCCAACGGTGCACGTGGCGGACAACGATTTGTCGGCGACTTCAAACACTTTCCGCGACACCGTCTGGCGCAGGTTTTCGGCCCACGCCAGCGCGTCGCGTGCGGTACCGCGTGGCATCAGCACCATAAACAGATCGCCGCCAAACTGACCGTAAATGTCATTTTGTCGCGCCTGATCCTGCAGGATGCGCGCGAACTCCAGGAGCAAGTCGTCGCTCGAGAGCGGGCCGATTTGTTCACGCAGCTCGGCAATGGAATCGGGCTTGACGTAGGCGAGCACCCACAAGCCACCGCGCGACGGCGCTTCGAGCTGTTTTTCCATTTCGTTGAGAAATCGTTGACGCCGGAAGAAACCGGTCAACGGATGACGTTCGGTGCTCTCGACCAGTTCGCGCGGGCGCTCGTCGTCGCGGCTGATGTCGCGCTCAAGCACAATTCGCACGCAGGGCTCGTCGTCAAACACGGCGAGTTCCAGAGCCACTTCCACCGGCACCTGAGCCGCATCGCTGCCGACGGCTTTGACTTTCAGAGTGTGGCCAGCCCACTGCTGGTTGCTGGTCGCAACCATCGCGCCTTTGACCGCAATGTGACTGTCTTCGTGAAACACGTCCATGGCGGGGGTGCCCATCAGGTCTTCGTCGTCGGCGTAACCGAGCAAAGCAAGCCAGGCCGGATTCACGCTGACAACGATGCCCTCCTGAACCAGCATGATGGCATCCGCCGATTCGTTCACCAGTGAAGCTACCTGCTCCTCAAGTTGTGCGGCCGAGTTCTGCATTGAAGCCAGCGCCGTAGCCTGGCGATAATGATTGAGTTCGCGCAGCGTCACCGCCTGAATGCGTTTGGGAGTCTCGAGACTGACCAGATCCTGCGCACCGTGTGTCAGCGCGTGGCAAATCGTGTCGTCATTGACCAGGTCGGCGACAACAATCACCGGAACGGAAGCGGCCTGAACGTCGCGCGCGGCCGTCAGCGTGCCAATGTCGGGCGAGTCCTGCTCGGTGACGAACTGGAAAATCAGCTGCACGCTGCCCTGCGCCAGCGCCTGGTCGAGTTCTCCGAGGTCGGCGTGCCAGTGGCAGTGCGCGGCGATACCCGCATTGCGCAATGTCTGGCTGATCGCTTCGCAATGATCGCGCTCGGCGGAGAGAACGATCACGTCAACGGAAACGTGCTGCTTCAAAGTAATGCTCCTGCAGAAAATCGCATCGGTGGTCTGGACTTACCCGGTCTGGTCGCCCCGTGTATCATAGCGCGCTGTCGCGTTGCGTTACCACGGGTTTCAAGAACACTATGGCTACTTACAGCACTAACGAATTCAAGTCGGGTCTCAAAATAATCCTGGATAACGATCCGTGCACCATTGTTGAGAACGAGTTCGTGAAACCGGGCAAAGGTCAGGCGTTCAGTCGCGTGCGTATTCGTAACCTGAAAACCGGCCGTGTGGTCGACAAGACCTTTAAATCCGGCGAGTCGGTCGAAGCGGCCGACGTTATGGAAACGGATATGCAATATCTGTATAGCGACGGAGAGTTCTGGCACTTTATGGTGCCGGACACCTTTGAGCAGTACGCCGCCGATGCCAATGCCGTCGCAGATTCATCCAAGTGGCTGAAAGAAGAAGACATTTGCATGGTTACGCTGTGGAATAACTCGCCGCTTCTGGTGGCACCGCCGAACTTTGTCGAGCTGCGCATCAGCCGTACCGACCCGGGGCTCAAAGGCGACACTGCTCAAGGCGGCGTCAAGCCCGCGGAGCTGGAAACCGGCGCCAGTGTGCGTGTGCCGTTGTTTGTCGAAGAGGGTGAGGTCATTAAGGTCGACACGCGCTCGGGCGAGTACGTCTCTCGCGTCAAGGAGTAGTGGCGTTTCGCCCGACCGCGACGCGCGACACGTTGCTGGCGCGTGCTCAGTTGATCGCGCGCATACGCCGCTTCTTTGCGGATCGTGAGGTACTGGAAGTCCAGACACCGGTGCTGTCGCGCCACGCGATCCCCACGCCACAGATAGACAGTTTTGCGGTCAGCGATCCGCCGCGTTTTTTGCGCACGTCTCCGGAGCTGGCGCACAAGCGATTGCTGGCTTCCGGGAGCGGTGATATCTACGAGTTGGGCCCGGTCTTTCGGCGCGGTGAACAAGGTGTGCAGCACAACAGCGAGTTCACGCTGCTCGAATGGTATCGGCTGGGCTTGAGCGAGCACCAGCTGATGGATGAAGTGGCGGCGTTGCTGGGCGCGTTGCTCGATTCGCTTAACGCACCGCCACAGCGGCTGAGTTACGCACAAGCCGTGTCGGGTTTTGCACAGGTCGACGTGTTTGCCATTTCACAGACCGATCTGGCCGCTGCCGTCGCCCGCCATATGCCGCTTCCAGAGACGGAACTGACGCGCGACGATTTGCTCGACCTGTTGTTTTGTGTGGCGGTCGCGCCGTCTTTCCCAGCCCATCAGATCACGTTTGTTTACGATTACCCGGCGACTCAGGCGGTTTTGGCGGCCATAAATCCGGACGATGCGCGCGTGGCGCGCCGATTCGAGGCCTACGTGGGGGCGCTGGAGTTAGCCAACGGCTTCTACGAACTGCGCGATGCTGGCGAACAACGCGCGCGTTTTGCGAGCGATAACGCGACGCGACAGCGCCTGGGCAAGCCAACCTGTACGCTTGACGAGGCGTTCCTGAGCGCGCTGGAATTCGGGCTGCCGGAATGCGCGGGCGTCGCCGTTGGCGTTGATCGTCTGGTCATGCTGGCGACGGATACGGCGCACATTCGCGAGACCATCGCGTTCGATTTTGATCACGCCTGATCCGGCGTCACCCAGGAAGCGACATGAACAACGATACCGCCCACGCTCTTCCCCTTGCTGCCGAGCATCCCTACGCAACGCTGTGGCGCCAGGCTCATGCGCTGCTGGAAGGCCAAAGCAACGCCGTCGCCAATGCGGCGAATCTCAGCGCGCTGATTTTCAACAACGTCGCCGATCTGAACTGGGCCGGATTTTATTTTCTGCATGGCGACACGCTGATCGTCGGCCCGTTTCAAGGTCAGCCCGCGTGCGTCGAAATTCCCATGGGGAGTGGCGTGTGCGGCACCAGCGCCGCCAACAACGAAACGTTGCGCGTTGCTGACGTGCACCAGTTCGACGGGCACATCGCCTGCGATGCCGCCTCGCAGTCGGAGATCGTGGTGCCGTTGGTCGATGACACCGGCGTGTACGGTGTGCTTGATATCGATAGTCCCAAAATGGCCCGATTCACCGCCGTGGATCAGGAAGGATTTGAAGCGCTCGCCGCGCTCTACACCCAAACGCGCAAGGCGTAGCGCTACGCGTTGGACCAGCGCCCCAAAGCATCTCCAAGACGCAGCGTCTGACCCACGGTCAGCGTTGCGTCCAGAGCGACACTGTCGTTGGGCCAGACCAGAATTACCGTCGACCCCATATTGAAATGCCCCCAGTGCGCGCCACGCGGCGCCGACTCCGCCGCGTCGTAGTGCCAGCGCTGCACGCCGCGTCCTTTCGGTGGCGTGACAATGCCGTGCCAGTGTGTGGCGATGCTTCCGACGTTAAGTGCGCCGACTGCCACCAGCGCAAACGCGCCGTACGCACTGTCGATGGTCGTGACCACACGTTCATTGCGCGCGAACAGGTTGTCGACGTCTGCCGCCGTGGCGGTGTTGACACTGAACAGACGCCCCGGCACCAGCGTCATGTCGAGCACTCGCCCGGCGGTGGGCATGTGAATGCGATGGTAGTTATAGGGCGCCAGATAAATCGTCGCAAAATGACCGTTGCGAAAGCGATCGGCCAACGCCCCGGAGCCGAGCAGGGCATCGAGCGTAAAGGTGCGTCCTTTAGCCTGCAGCAGGCGGTTATCGTCAATGCGGCCGAATTCGCTGAGTGTGCCGTCGACCGGGCTGATAACGGTGGATTCGTCCCCGTGCAGTTCGCGGGCACCGGGTTTCAGGTGGCGGGTAAACATGGCGTTGAAACTGTCGTAGTCGGTTGGTGACGTGTGCGTCGCGTCGGACAGATCAACGTTGTAGGCGCCCGCAAACCAGTTGTTCAACCAGTTTTTGAACGGTGGGTAGTGAACCCGAGAGATGGCCCCGACGACGCGAGAAATCGCGTGCTGCGGCAGCAGCGCCTGCGTCGTGCTCCACCAGCTCACGGTGTGCGCTCGGCACTGGCGACGACACACTGCTCGTTGTCGAAGCACAGCGTAACGGTGACGTCTTCATCAGGCGTTTTTGGGGCGGAGGGGCGCATCAACATGACGTGTCGCCCGAACGGTTCAAAATTCAAGGTCTGTCCGGGTGCGATAGTCAGATCTTTGATTTCGCGCATGCGCGCTACGCCGTCCACCGTTTCGGTGCGATGAATTTCCGCCAGGCCGAAGCCGTTGCTCGCAACGCTCACCAACCGTCGCGGCTGATCACCAGGGTTTGTCAGCGTCAGGTAGCCGGCGCGCATGGCGGCGGTCGGCGGCGCGTCGTTCAGCGTCAGCGCGCTGACGCGTACGTCGGTTTCGGGCGCCGAGCAACCCGTGCAAGCGATCAGCGCGCAGATCAGCGGCGCAGGAGATAACCGCGCCATCAGTGCGCACCGCGCAAGGTTTGGTAGTCCGCGGCAAGTTGCGTGGCGACGTGCGGCGTGGTGCTAATCGCCACCACCTGCGCCTTGTCGTTCACCAGGTACAAACCGGCAAAGTGATCCATCGTGTAATCCCCGTTATCGAGCGGTACTTTTGTAAAGGTGGCGTACAGCGACGCGGCCAGAGTCTCAATGGCCTCAAGCGGGCCGGTCAGTGCATCAAAACCCGCGTTAAAATGGCGCACATACTGACCTAGCCTTGCGGGCGTATCGCGTTCCGGATCCACAGAGATCAAATAGACCTTGGGTCGCAGCGCCGGGTCGATCTGTTCCACCGCGCGATTGAGGATGCCCAGTGTCGCGGGGCAAACATCCGGACAGGTGGTGAAGCCAAAAAACAGCCACGACCATTCGCCCTTCAAATCGTCGGTGGTAATCGCTTGCCCTTGCGTCCCGAGTAACTCGAACGCGACCAGCGGCCGCGGTGTGTCAAAGACGGTCGCAGTCAGTTCCGGTGCGGCGCTGTTCTTTTGTACAAGCGCCAGCCCGACGCCCGCTGCCAGCGCGAGCCCGGCCGCGAGGGCCAACAAAGGTTTTCGGGCGGCATTCATCATGGCTGGATTATCCCACGGATTGCACGATGGATAGCAATGGTTTTCAACTCACGTATCATTATGGGTCCACCGTTACTTTTGTGCTGGCGCCGTTCACGCATGTCCAACTTGACTACCCCTTCTGAGCTCTTGACCGTTGGTGACTGGGTGCGCTTTGGCACCAGCCGCTTTGCTCACGCTCAGCTGCATTTCGGCCACGGGACCGATAACGCCGCTGACGAGGCGCATGCGCTGGTGATGCACACGTTGGGCCTGTCTTTTTCGCCGCCCGCGTACGTTTACGCGGCGGCACTGACCGCTGCCGAGCGCACGGCCCTTGGCGAGCTAATCCATCGCCGAGTCAGTGAGCGCCTGCCGTTGCCCTATTTATTGGGGAGCGCCTGGTTTTGCGGTCTCGAGTTTCAAGTGGATGAACGGGTGCTGATCCCACGCTCGCCAATTGGTGAGCTGATCGAAGCCCGGTTTGAACCGTGGGCAGTCGTGCCGCCAGGTGGCCGTGTGCTGGACATGTGCACCGGCAGCGGTTGCATCGCGATCGCCTGTGCGGCCTGGCTCGACGACGTGAGCGTCGACGCGGTGGATCTCGATGCGGGCGCCCTGGCCGTGGCGCGCGCCAACGTTGCACAACATCAAATGCAGCATCAGGTGCGTGTGCTGGAATCCGATTTATACGCGGCGCTGGACGGCCAGCGTTACGATTTGATCGTGGCCAACCCGCCGTACGTGCCGTCCAGCAGCATGGCAAAACTGCCGGCCGAATACGCCCACGAGCCGTCGTTCGCTTTGCTTGCCGCTGACGACGGCTTGCAACTGGTCGCTACGCTACTGCGCGACGCGCATCGTCACCTGACCGACGACGGCGTCCTGCTGATGGAAGTGGGCGAGAGTGCCGAGGCTTTCGCCCAGCGCTATCCCGAACTGCCGGTGATGTGGTGCGAATTTGAACGCGGCGGCGACGGCGTGTTTGCGATTGACGCTCGGGCGCTGCGCGATGCGTCGTTGAATCCCTGAATGAGGCAAGAGCATGTCCGGTAATACCTTTGGTCATTTGTTTCGAGTGACGAGTTTTGGCGAGAGTCACGGGCTTGCCCTTGGCTGCATCGTTGACGGTTGTCCACCCGGTCTGGCGCTGTCGCCCGACGACTTGATGGAAGACGTCGAGCGGCGTCGTTCCGGCAAATCCCGGCACACGTCGCAACGCCGCGAACCTGACCAGGTCGAAATACTGTCCGGCATCTTCGAAGGACGCACGACCGGCACGCCGATCGGATTGATGGTCAAGAACGTCGATCAGCGCTCGAAGGATTACAGCAAGATCAAGGACCAGTTCCGGCCCGGTCACGCTGATTACACCTACTTGCACAAATACGGCGTCCGCGACTATCGCGGTGGTGGGCGCTCGAGCGCCCGCGAAACGGTCATGCGCGTCGCGGCAGGCGCCATCGCGCGCAAGTATCTGCGCGAGCAGTTTGGCGTAGAGATCTTTGCGTATCTGGGCGCGTTGGGACCGATAAACCTGGACTTGGTTGACGCGACCACGGTCGACGACAATCCGTTTTTTTGCGCTGACCCGGCGCGGGTCGCCGAGTTGGAGTCGTACATGGACGCGCTGCGCAAGTCGGGCGATTCGATGGGTGCGCGGGTTAATGTGGTGGCGCGCGGGGTACCGGTGGGGCTTGGCGATCCGGTGTTCGACAAGCTGGACGCCACCATCGCGGCGGCGATGATGGGTATCAACGCGGCGAAGGGCGTTGAGATTGGTGCGGGATTTGCGTCAGTGAGCCAGAAAGGGACTGAGCATCGTGACGAAATGACGCTCGACGGATTCCTGTCGAATGAGTCCGGCGGCACGCTCGGCGGCATCAGCACCGGTCAGGAACTGCGGGTTAGCGTAGCGTTCAAGCCCACATCCAGTCTGCGCTTGCCCGGGCGCTCAATCGATGCCAACGGCCAGCCGATCGAGATCATTACAACCGGGCGCCACGATCCCTGTGTCGGGATTCGGGCGGTCCCCATCGCAGAGGCCATGCTGGCGCTGGTGCTGATGGATCACGTCCTGCGGCAGCGGGCGCAGAACCATGATGCGCACTGCAGCGCCCCCAATATTGAAAGAAACAACGCAAAAGGCGAGAGCTAATGGATTCAAGACTCTTCAATGTCGCGGTTGTCGGGGCAACCGGTTTGGTCGGCGAAACGCTGAGCCAGATCCTGGCCGAGCGGCAGTTCCCGGTGGACAATTTCTATGCGCTGGCCAGCGCCAATTCCAAAGGCAAGCGGGTGGCGTTTGGGGACCGGATGGTGGCGGTTGACGATTTGGCGACGTTTGATTTTCGTCAGGCCGATATCGCCTTGTTTTCGGCCGGCGGGGCCGTATCGCGTGAGTACGCGCCGCGCGCGGCAGAGGCGGGTTGCGTGGTGGTCGATAACACGTCTGAGTTTCGCTACGACGACGATATCCCGCTGGTGGTCTCGGAGGTCAACCCGGACGCGCTGGAAAACTGGTCTGATCGCCGCATTATCGCGAACCCGAACTGCTCGACCATGCAGATGATGGTGGCGCTCAAACCCCTGCAGGATTTGGCGGGTATCCGCCGGATTGACGTGTGTACCTATCAGTCGGTTTCCGGCGCGGGTCGCAAAGGGATCGAGCAGCTTGCCGGGCAAACGGCCGCGCTTTTGAACGGCCGGGACCTGGAACTGGGAGAGAACGAGCCGCGAATTGCGTTCAACGTCTGGCCGCATATCGATGAGTTTCAAGACAATCGATACTCTCGAGAAGAGATGAAAATGGTATGGGAGTCACAGAAAATCCTTGATGACCCTTCTATTATCGTTAACCCAACTGCAGTCCGGGTGCCGGTGTTTTATGCGCATTCGGAAGCAGTAAGTATCGAGTTTAAAAGGAAAATATCAGCAGACGAGGCCCTCGAGGTGCTGCGTCAGGCGCCTGGGATTGAGGTGATGGACGACACCGTGTTCGGTGGTTACCCTTCGCCGGCCGTTTGCGGTACTGGCACAGATGGGGTGTACGTCGGTCGGGTGCGTGAGTGGCTCGACGGCGGGCCTGGTCTGAACCTGTGGATAGTGTCTGACAATGTGCGTAAGGGCGCGGAGCTAAACTCCGTGCAAATTGCTGAAATATTGGTAAAAGATTATTTGTAAGCTATATTTGGAAGCTTAAGTAAAACACGTAGATTACGTCTTATTTGAACGGGCGGGTGCGACACGTTATGTGAAGCGCTTGCCCAAACCGCGACACCCCTTTTGGAGTCACAATGCCTCGCAAGTCCGTACCTCTGTTCCTCACTGCGCTTTTGAGCGCGCCGCTGCCGGTTTTTGCACTGGGGCTTGGCGAGATTTCACTGGACTCCGCGCTCAATGAGCCGCTTGTCGCGACGATCAGCCTTGATGCGGTTCAGTCAGGCGATTTGACCAACTTCAGAGCGGCGGTCGCGTCGGGCGAGACCTTCAGTCGGTATGGCCTGGATCGACCCGATTTCCTGAACAATCTTCGCTTCGACATTTCAGTGGACAGTGGCTCGCCGCAATTGCTCGTGCGCTCGACCACGCCAATTACCGAACCGTTTGTCACGTTCCTGGTCGAAGCGAATTGGGACAGTGGTCGCCTGCTGCGCGAATACACGGTTCTGCTAGATCCGCCCGTGTTCAATCCCAACAGCGCGGCGCCACCACTGCGCGTGCCGAGCACGGCGAACACTCAGCTGTCGTCGAACAGCGGGTTTGTGCCGCGTCGCGAACCGCCTCCAGCGCCACGTGCACCGCGACCGTCCGTCGCCGCGATTACCGGTGATACTTACGGGCCGGTGCGTCGCAACCAGACCCTGTGGGCGATCGCCGAGCGTGCTCGTGAAGGCACTAATTTATCGATCAATCAAATGATGATTGCCATCTATCGGGCCAATCCCGACGCGTTTCTCGGCAACATCAATCTACTGAAAGAAGGCTCAACGCTGAGTCTTCCCGGCGCCAGCAGCGTGGCGCAAATTTCGCGCCAGGATGCGTTTACCGCCGCGCGCGATCATAACCAGCGCTGGCGTGCCGGCGGCACCGTCGCGCGCACGCCATCCACGCCGGCACCGGTTGCGGCGAGTACTGACGACGGTCGCCGACTGAAACTGGTTGCGCCGGATGGCGGTGACACCGCCGACGGTTTGAGCGCGCTTCAGCAGCAGCTTGAAGAAGAGCAAACGCGTAACGGCGAGCTCAACGACCAAATCGAACAGCTGCGCACCGAGCTGGCTGAAAGCGAGCGGTTGTTTAACTTGCGTAATTCTGATCTGGCCGACATGCAGGCCCGGTTGGCGGAAGAACAGGGCGACGACGCTGCGGTCGACGTCACGCAAACGGAATTCGAACCCGTTGCGACTGAGGCGCCGACCGACACCACGACAGAAACCACCGAACCGGTTGTGGCCGACGTGTCGACCGATCCGGTGGTCGACACCACACCAACCGATCCAGTCAGCGAACCCGAGCCCGCGACAGTCACGCCACCCGTGGTCAGTACGCCAGCGCCAATTCAGAGCGCGCCGTCGCTGCTCGATCGCATACTGGGCTTTTGGCCTGCGCTGCTTGCCGGGTTGCTGGCAATCGGCGGCTTCCTGTTCTGGCGTTCACGCCAGAGTGCCGATCCGGCGCAGGATTCAGAAACCTGGGAAGCCTTGTCGCGTGACAGTGCTATCCCAACGACCGAAGTACCGGCGCTGACGCCGGAACCGCAGATGGAAGTCACCGAAGGTCCGGTGGCGGGCGAAGACGTTGAGTACTTCGAAGACACCGGTACGTTCAAGCCCATCGATTTTTCCGAGGCTGAGTCCGATGTAGGTCTTGAGCGCGAGGCGGAAAACGCCGATGCGCCGGCGCCGGCGGTCGATTTCCCGTTTGAAGACACGCTCGCGGGCGAAGATTCGCTGAAGCTCGATCAGTCAGACCCTCTGGCAGAAGCCGATTTCCACATTGCCTACGGTTTGTATGATCAAGCGGCCGATCTGGTGCGAGCGGCGTCAGAACGCGAGCCCGAGCGCCGCGATCTGAAAATGAAACTGCTCGAGATTTTCTTCGTCTGGGGCAACACGGATTCGTTCCTGTCCTCGGCGCAGGCGCTGCGCAACGACATCGGCGACGGTGCCGATCGCGATTGGGACAAAGTGATTATCATGGGGCGTCAGATTTGCCCGGGTGACGATCTGTTCAGTGGTGACGCAGTCGCCGCCAGCGCCGACGTTGTCGATTTGCAACTGGATGAGACCGGGGAGACCCCGATTGATTTGTCGACCGGCGAATCGAGCGTTGACGAAAGCATGGATCTGGACCTTGGTGATGCGCTCGAAGCATCGGCCGACGTCACCGGCACCGTCGACAACGTCATTGATTTTGATTTTACCGGTGCGACCGCTGCCACCGACGACGAAAATGAAACGATTCGCGAGAAGCTCGAAGCGGCCGCGGACGGCGGTGAGGATACCGAAGAGATCGACCTGAGCGATTTGGGTGCGGATCTCGACTTTCAGGATTCGACTGCCATCGATGAGGACCTCGGTGCCGCACCGTCAGTGGTGGAGGGCGGTTCGACCGGTGAGGCCGAAGTGCTCGACATCGACATCGGCGAAGACTTTGACGAGTTGTTCGGCGGTCTTGACGACGTGTCGATTGACGTAGGCGGCGACGATGCGGTCATTGAACCACCGGCGCCCGATTTGTCGGATGTCGCGCAAGCCGAGACGCAGGAGCGCGACAAGCTGCTCGATACCTCAGAGCTGAAAGTGGAGATGGAAGAATTGCTGGCCAGCGCGGCGGGCATGAAAGACGATGTGGGCGGCGAAACCGAAGTCGTCGATGAAGCCTTTTCACCAACCGATGAGACGGGTTCGTTTTCGGCAGAGATCCAGTCTCTCGCCGACGACAGTCTGGACATCGACATCGATTTTTCGACAACGGATGACGATGACGATGCAACTGAATTGATGGAAGGTATTTCCATTGATGACACGCAGGCGGGCAACCCGGCAGAGGCATTCAGTGAAGATGTATTCGGGAGCGACGATGCCACGGTATTGTCGCCGGCACTGGGCGAGGGCTTTGGCGGCGAGAGCGGCGGCCCTGACGCTGTTGCAGCGACTGACGAATCTTTCGGTGACGATGAGTTTGGCGAAATTTTCGCCGATGACGCCGATTCCGGCACGGCCGTTCTAAACGTTGCCGATCAGGATTTCTCCGGCGACAACGAAGCGACCGTGCTGGCGCAAATGCCTATCGGCGATCTGGCCGACGAAGCGGGCAGCACCAACACCCTGGATGAAGCCTCCTTCGCCGGCGTGTTCGATGAGGCCGTCAGCAACGACGGCGGCGACGACGTCTCGCTGGATCTGGGCGAGGACTTCTCGGCATCGGTGTTCGGTGATGATGCGGTCAGCGGCGATGATTCGACGCAAGAATCCATGGCCATCGATCTGGATGTCGGCGACGCACTGTTCGAAGACAACAGCAGCGAATCGGGTGACAACACTACGGTGAAAGTGGCGGCGCAGGAACTGGCGCTACCGGATCTTGACGAGGGCGGTTCTAGCGAAGTTGGAACGAAACTCGATCTGGCTCGGGCCTACATGGAAATGGGCGACCCGGACGGTGCCCGCGGCATCTTGCAAGAAGTCATTAATGAAGGCGACGACGGTCAGAAGCAGGACGCTCGCGCCTTGATGGACGCACTGCCCTGATCAGGACCACGAACGATAGCGGGAACGCCGAAGGACGTACGCGTCCTTCGGCGTTTTTCTTTGTATGACGGAGCTCGCGCAACCCGGCGTGCAGCGTTTCGCCCTGTGTGTCGAATACGATGGCGGCGACTTTGCCGGCTGGCAAATTCAGCCTGATCAGCGCACGGTTCAAGGCTGCGTCGAAACGGCGCTCTCTGACGTCGCCGACGCGCCTGTGGCGACGATTTGCGCGGGGCGCACCGATGCCGGCGTGCACGCTCTGGGGCAAATGGTCCACTTCGATCTCGACAAGCCGCGCACCGCGCGTGCGCTGGTGCAGGGAGCGAACGCGTTGATGCCCGATGACGCCCGTGCGGTTTTCGCCGTGGCGGTTGATCAGGCGTTTCACGCTCGCTTTGGCGCCCACGCGAGAACCTATCGCTATTTGATTCTCAACCGCCCGCAACCGAGCGCACTGTGGCGCGGTCGGGCACTGTGGGAACGCCGCGAACTGGATTTGCCGGCGATGCAGGTCGCGGCCGATTGTCTGATTGGCGATCACGATTTTTCGGCGTTTCGGGCCGCTTCGTGTCAGGCACCCAACCCTTTACGCAGCGTGCACGCACTGACCGTGACGCGCGACGGGCCCTGGGTCATGATCGACATTACCGCCAATGCGTTCTTGCAGAACATGGTGCGCATCATCGTCGGCACCTTGCTGCGGGTAGGCCGCCAAGACGCGAACGCGCAGTGGGTAGCGCAAGTGCTGGCAGCACGTGATCGCGGGCATCGCGGTACGACAGCGCCGCCGCACGGGCTGTATTTTGCGTCGGTGCGGTACGACGCGGCCTACGCACTGCCATCGAATGCCATCAGCGCTGCCCCTTCGGCGCTGACTTCGACTATCATGGCGCCATGAAACGAACCACCCAAGCAAATATCTCGAGGTGCCAGGTGTGAGCTGGCTGCGCAAACTCGTCCCCGAGCGAATCAAGACCCAGCGCCGCAAGCGCTCGGTGCCTGAAGGCCTGTGGACCAAATGCAAGATGTGCGATTCGGTGCAGTACCGTGCCGATCTGGAGCGCAATTTGTACGTGTGCCCGCAGTGCGGTTACCACGGTCGCGTCGGCGCACGGGCTCGACTGGAAATGTTTTTCGATGACGGTGAGTTCACCGAGTTGGGCGAAAATTTGGCTCCCAACGATCCATTGAAATTCAAAGATGAGAAAAAGTATCGCGATCGGGTCTCCGCGAGCCAGAAAAAAACCGGTGAAAGTGAAGCGTTGATCGCGGGTTTCGGGGAGCTGAACGGCAGCGCGCTGGCGGCGTGCGCGTTTGAATTTTCGTTCATGGGTGGCTCCATGGGCTCGGTGGTTGGCGAGCGGTTTTGTCGCGCGGCGCGTTACGCGTTAGAGCACAAGACGCCGCTGGTCTGCTTCAGTGCCAGCGGCGGCGCGCGCATGCAAGAGGGACTGCTGTCGCTGCTGCAAATGGCGAAAACCAGCGCAGTGCTGGCCCAGCTTGCCGATGCGAAACTGCCCTACATCTCGGTGCTGACCGATCCGACGACCGGCGGCGTGTCGGCGTCTCTGGCCATGCTCGGCGACATCAACGTTGGTGAACCCAAGGCGTTGATCGGATTTACCGGTCCGCGCGTGATTGAGCAGACGGTTAAAGAGACGTTGCCGGAAGGGTTTCAGCGCAGCGAATTTTTGCTCGAGCACGGCGCTATTGACATGATTGTCGACCGCCGGGAAATGCGCGCACAGATCGGGCAGCTGCTCGATAAGCTGGCCGGCAAGCCCAGTACTCCCACCCCCGACGTCAGCGAAGCGGTACCAGTGGACGACGACGTCACCGCCGAACCGACGCAGACAGACGCCGCCGTCGACACCGACGAAGAGCCGATACAGGTTGAACCTAAGCCAGTGGACTGAGCGCATTGACGGACTGAATCTCCATGACATGGAGCTCGGTCTGTCGCGTATGCGGCGCGTCTGGGAGCGTCTGAGCACTGGGCGACTTGCCACGACCGTTTTTAGTGTGGCTGGCACCAACGGCAAAGGCACCTGCGCGCATTTTCTGGAGCGGGCTTTTCGTGCGCAGGGCTCGCGCACCGGTCTCTACACGTCGCCACACCTGCTGCGCTTTAATGAAAGAGTCAGGTTGCACGGACGTCCCGTGGACGACGACACCTTGTGCGCCGCATTTGAGCAGGTGGAAATGGCGCGGCAGTCCGAGACTCTGACGTTTTTCGAATTCACGACGCTTGCCGCTTTGCGCATCTTCGCCGACGCCGAACTGGACGTCGTGGTTCTGGAAGTCGGCCTCGGCGGCCGCCTCGATGCGGTCAACGTCGTGGACGCCGACGTGGCCATCGTCACCCGCATTGGTATCGATCACACGCAATATTTGGGCGATACACGCGCCGCCATTGCTCGCGAGAAAGCCGGCATTTTCCGGTCTGGCAGACCGGCGATTGTCGCCGACCCCGAGCCACCGCCGACGCTTGCGCAATACGCTCAGGAGGTGGAGGCCACGTTGTTCCAGCGGGGCGATCATTTTCGCTGCGGCGCAATCAGCGACACGGAGTTTGAATGGGCCTGTGACGCCCGGACGCTGTCCGCGCTGCCACGACCCTTTGGCATGCCTCTGACCAGCTTTGCCGCCGCGCTAATGGCACTGCACTGTGTTGACGCGTTGCCCGATGCGGTGACGCTGCGGCCGCTATTGCGCGACTGGCAGCTGGAAGGTCGGCTGCAGTGGCAGCCCGGCGCACCGAACGTGCTGCTCGACGTGGCACATAATCCGCAAGCGGCGGCGTTGCTGGCGCGGCGCCTTGCCGCCATCGAAGGTCCCAAACGGGTGATTGTCGGCATGCTCGCAGACAAAGACGCCGGGGCGTTTGCCAAGGCTCTTATGGCCAATGCGGACCACTGGCATGCGGTTGGCGTGGACGGTCCGCGCGGACAGCCGGCACAAGCCCTCGCCGAGCAACTTGCGGCGGCTGGTGTGACAAATGTTTGCGTATCCGAGTCGGTGGCTGGTGCGCTGGCCATCGAGCGTGCTCGCGCCGGTGCGCGCGATACACTGGTAGTGTGTGGATCGTTCCATGTGGTGGGGCCCGCACTGGCATGGCTTGGGCTATACTCGCGCTGCAAAATTGTGAAGAACTGAGGGCATAAGCCAATGGATCGTAAGCTGAAAGAGCGCATCACCGGTGCGACCCTTTTGGTGTTGGCAGCGGTGATTTTTATTCCGTGGCTGCTGGACGGGCGCGTGGCGCCTAACGAGCTCGAAAAATCCATCGTGATCCCGCCTCCCGGCGGGGGCGCATCCAACCTGCGCACTATTGTTCTTGACGCCGATCGCGATGCGTCTGCACCGGTGACGGCGGCACCTGTGCCGACCCGCACCGTACGCGAGACACCGGCACCGGCTCAGCCCGTCGCGGTCGTGCCGGTCGATCCCGTCCCGGAAACGGTGCCCGAGTCTGAGCCTGCCACGACAACCGTCGTGGCGTCCGCGGTGCAAGCGCCTCGCGAAGAGCCTCCGCCGCCGCAACCGGCGCAAGTTGCGCCGCCGGTAACGGTTGCCACCGCGCCGGCACCGGCGCGCACGGTAAAGCCTGACCCAGCGACGGGTTGGGCGGTGCAGGTTGGCAGCTTTGCCAGTCAGGCCAACGCCAACAAACTGGCGGACCAGCTCAACGATCTCGAATACAAATCGTTTGTCTCGCGCAAGCGCTTGAACGGGCGGGTGATGTATCGCGTTCGCGTGGGGCCGCGTGCCACCCGCGAAGAGGCGCTCGGTCTGGCAGAGCGGTTAAAAATTGACCGCCAGCCGGTGCGCGTCGTCGAGCATCCGGGCTAGCGCGACCCGGGCCGGAGACGGAATCTGTCTGGCGTGACGCGTGACGGCGTCATTGGTACCGGCAGTTTGCTAGACTTGCGCTCGCCGCGCTGGGCGAACGACTGGATTGTGTCAGGGTTACCGATCTCACACTTATGAGTTACATCGATTTTCTTATTCTCGGAATCGTGGCGATCTCCATGATGATTGGCTACTTCCGCGGGTTTTTCCCCGAGGTCGTGTCCGTGGCGACGTGGGTGCTGGCCGCACTGGGCGCCGTCCACTTTAGTGGCGTGGTGGCGCCACACCTGGAAGGCAAGATGGGCTCTCCGGTTATCGAAATGTGGACATCACGGGCCATCATGTTCGTGCTGATCATGATTGTCGGCGGGTTGCTCGGTCAGCTCGTATCGCTCATTGTCGATAAAGCGGGTTTGAGCGGCACGGACAAAACGCTCGGTGTGGCATTTGGCCTGATTCGCGGCGCGGTGGTGGTTGGCGTTCTGGTGATGTTTGCCCAGCTGATCGGCTTTGAAAAAGATCCATGGTGGGACGAATCAAAGCTGCTGCCGTTTGGTGAAACCATGGCCGCAGGCATCAAGAGTTTTCTGCCCGATAGCGTCTCGAAGTTTGTCGACGCGCAGCCGGGTGACGGAAGTACGCCGGAGTCGCCGCTCGATCCCGAGTCGTTGCTACCGCTGGAACAGCTGCGGGATGCGGCGTCCGAATTGGGCGCGGACAGCAATTGAGCGACGTGCAGAATTTTTATCTAACGAGGCGAGCAGCGTGTGTGGATTAGTCGGAGTTGTCGCTCACAGCGCAGTCAATCTGGATATTTACGATGCGCTTGCCGTGCAGCAACACCGGGGCCAGGACGCGGCCGGCATTGTTACCAGTGACGGCAAACGCATGTACGAGCACAAACGCAACGGCCTGGTGCGTGATGTGTTTACCCAACCTGACATGGAGCGCTTACACGGCAACATCGGGTTAGGCCACGTGCGTTACCCGACGGCCGGTTGTTCCAGCGAATTTGAAGCTCAGCCGTTCTACGTCAATTCCCCGTACGGCATCTGTCTGGCCCACAACGGTAACCTGACCAACGCGCAAGATTTGTCGAACATGTTGGTCCGCGATGACATGCGGCACCTCAACACCGGTTCGGACACTGAAGCGCTGCTCAACGTCTTCGCGCATGAGCTGCAGCGCCTGGGGCGCCCGGTACCGTCACCGCAGGATATCTTTTACGCGACTCGTTCCGTGCACGCCCGTTGCCGCGGTGGTTACGCCGTAGTTGCGCTGCTGGTCGGGCACGGCATTGTGGCGTTTCGGGATCCGCACGGCATTCGCCCGCTGGTACTTGGTGTGCGCAACCATCCGGACGGTCCGGAATACATGGTGGCGTCCGAGAGCGTGGCGCTCGATGCCCTGGGCTACGAACTGTTGCGCGATGTCGAGCCAGGCGAGGCGGTCTACATTCAGCAGAACGGTACGCTGCATTCCGAGCAGTGCGCCGACTCGCCGACGCTGACGCCGTGTATTTTCGAATACGTGTATTTCGCTCGTCCCGATTCGATCATGGACGGCATCTCGGTTTACAAGGCGCGATTGCGCATGGGCGAAAAACTGGCCGATCGAATTCTGGCGCAGTGGCCGGATCACGATGTAGACGTGGTGATGCCGGTTCCCGACACCAGTCGCACGGCGGCGGTTCAGGTCGCGCACAGGCTTGGCGTTAAGAACCGGGAAGGGTTTATCAAGAATCGCTACGTCGGGCGCACGTTCATTATGCCGGGGCAGGGCGAACGGCGAAAATCCGTGCGTCGCAAGCTCAATGCCATTGACCTGGAGTTTCGCGGCAAGAACGTTCTGCTGGTTGACGATTCCATTGTCCGCGGCACGACCTCGCAGCAAATCATCGAAATGGCGCGTGAAGCGGGCGCCAAGAAAGTCTATTTTGCGTCCGCCGCGCCTCCGGTGCGCTATCCGAACGTTTACGGCATCGATATGCCAACGGCCAGCGAACTGATCGCGCACGGTCGCACCGAAGAAGAAATCGGTCGTGAGATCGGCGCCGACCGAATGATCTACCAGGATCTGGACGATTTGGTCGACGCGGTTTACCACGACAAGACCAGCGTCACCGGTTTCGATACGTCGTGTTTCTCCGGCGGCTACGTCACCGGTGATGTCACCGAACACTATTTGTCGCGCCTCGAAAAAGAGCGCAACGATGCCGCGAAGATGGCGCGAGATTCGACACCCGAAGCGGGGCAGGAACCTGACGCCGCAGCGGCGGGTTGAGAAGCCATGACGGACGAAATCGTACTGGAAATCGATGATCCAGCGGTTCTGGCGCTGCTGCCACGCTACCTGACTCGACGTGCCGACGATATTGCGACAATGCGCGACGCGTTGGCCCGGTCCTCTTTCGAACTGATAGCTCAGCTTGGCCATCGCATGCGCGGGTCTGGCGCGGCTTACGGCATGCCGTTTGTGACGCAAATTGGGCGCCAGCTCGAGCGTGCTGCGCTGGCGGGCGATGTAGGCGTTATCGACGACGCTCTGAACCACCTTGACGCCTATCTGGGGCGTGTACGCACGGCCTGATTCGGTTTGGCATCGCCGGACCGTCCATTGAATATTCTGATCGTCGACGATCACGATGAATTTCGCGCGTCGTTGCGCACTTTTATCGCCGATGCGCTGCCCGACTCCAGCGTGCGGGAGCTGACGTCGGTTGGCCAGTCCGCCCGTGGTCTGATTGATCGTGCCGTGCGCAGCGACGTTGTGTTTGTGGATCATCGACTGGGCAAGCTCGACGGTGTGAAACTCGTGCACGCGCTAAAAACGGCGAATCCGCGGTTGCCGGTTATTTTTCTGTCCGGCGGCGGTGACGAAATGCTGGTAGCTCGCGCGTTCAAGGCGGGCGCGACGGATTACTTGCCCAAACACAAGCTAAACGCGGATACGGTCGGTGCTGCGGTCAAAGAATCCATGCGCGAACAGCACGGCATCGCGCGAGCGTTGCGCACCCGCGCGATGCGCGATCCGGTCAACGATGTGCGCATCACCGGCTACCGCATCGACTACCGTCTGGCTCGCAGTGCCTTGTCCAGCGTTTACTATGCCCGCGACGTCCGCGGCGATCGCGTGGTGGCGCTGAAGGTTATGCAGGGGTTTGTCGAGCATCAAAGCGGTGAAACCCTCGAGCGCTTCCTGCGCGAATACGAAGCGGCGTCGGCGCTGAATCATCGCAATATTGTGCGCATTTTTGATTTTGGTTTTGCCGAGGACCAGGTATATATCGCCATGGAATACATTCCCGGCGGCACGCTGCGCGATCGAATGGTGACCGATCCACTGACCGAAGCGGAGAGCATCGACATGCTTATGCAGGTCTGCGACGCCCTGGAGTCGATGCACGAGGTCAACATCCTGCACCGTGATTTGAAACCCGGCAACGTCATGTTTCATGCGGACGAGACGGCGTGCGTCATTGATTTTGGTCTGGCCAAACACGCGCATTTGACTCAGGCACTGACGGTTCCGGGGCGAATCTACGGCACGCCTTATTACATGAGCCCGGAGCAGGGGCAGGGACTGCCGATGGACGTGCGCAGCGATTTGTACAGCCTGGGCGTCATGTTCTACGAAATGCTTTGCGGGAGTAAGCCCTACGCGGCCGGATCAGCGTTGGCGCTGGTTTACAAACATACGCACGCGCCAATCCCGAAATTACCGGGAAATCTCGCTCGTTGGCAGCCGGTGATTGACGCTCTGATGGCGAAACGCGGGGCGGATCGACCGACCACGCCGGGCGCGGTGAAGAAGCTGGTTTATGGTTGTAAAAGATTGTAATCTACGGACTTTATGTCCAGTCGATGTTCTGTGAGGCTGCGATAGTGCACACTTATGCGGTCTGCACGCATGGGTTGCGCGCAACACCTTTGACAACGAAAACGGACCAGAGCCTGTGAGAATTGCACTCCTCGAAGATGACATCGATCAAGCGGATCTGATTTGCGCCTGGCTGCAAGGTGCCGGACACAACGTTCGCCACTACTCGACCAGCCGCGATTTTTTGCGTGGCGTCCTGCGCGACAGCTACGAGTTACTGATACTCGATTGGATGTTGCCGCGCATGGATGGGCTGGAAGTCATGAGTCGGGTGCGCGAGAGTCTGCGCAATTACACGCCAATCCTCTTTATCACCGCGCGTGACGACGAAGATGACGTCGTCAAGGGGCTCGAATCCGGGGCGGACGACTACATGCCCAAACCGCTCAGTCAGCGAGAATTTCTGGCGCGGATTGTGGCTCTGGGTCGTCGCGCTGGCGGTTACGCGAGCGAGCAGATCGACAACGTTGCGCCTTACGACATCGATACCGAACGCAAGACGGTCAAGTTCAACGGCGAACCGGTCGAGCTTACGCACCGCGAGTTTGATCTGGCCGTCTTCATGTTCCGGCACATTGGCAGTGTGATATCGCGTGCGCACATCCTCGAATCCATTTGGGGCATGCACGGCGCTGATTTGAATACGCGCACGGTGGATACTCACATCAGCCGGCTGCGCAAGAAACTCCACATTACTGAAGCCAACGGATGGCAACTGTCTGCCATTTACCAACACGGCTACAGACTTGAGCGGGTCGACGTTGCGGTGCCCACCGCCAACGACGTCTGATCCTGACAACTTTTGGGGGTAGGGGCATGAGTCAGAATTCACCGGGATCGACCGCAGGCGTATCGCGAGGGGATACCGACGACGTTGACGGCAACGTCGACAAAATTCGCGACATCATTTTTGGTCGCACGATGCGTGACTACGAGCGCCGCTTTAGCGAGCTCGAACAACGCATTGCCAATGACAATCGCCGGCTGTCGGATGATCTCAGCGCGCGCTTTGAGCAACTCGACACCTACATGCGTAAGGAATTTGCGTTGCACGCCGAGCGCGCCAGTGCCGAGCGCAAAGAACGCCAGGAAGCGTTGGAAGATCAAACACAACGCTTGGCTGATGCGAGCAAGAATCTGGCCGATAAGATCGCTGACGTTGACGAATCATTGGCCGTTGCCGCCCAGGAGATTCGCGGCCGTCTGCACGAGCAGTCCACGGAATTGCTTGAGCTCATCCGGCGGGCTAAAAGCGATCTTGGACAAAGCCTGCGAGATGAATCGACTCAGCTGCGCGAAACGAAAGTGGAGCGCAAAGATCTGGCTGTGCTTCTGCAAGAGCTGGCATTGAAGATTTCGCAAGACTCAGCGGACCCTCAAGACAACAGCCAGTCCTGATCAGCGGAAAGCGTGGCGTGCAGTCCGATCTCGAGAAACTGAAGGAACTGCTTTTCGGTCACGAAAAGAAAGCCCTCGATGCGCTAACGCGCCGGCTCGATACCGCCGAGAGTCGTACCGCGGACGTCGCCGATGTGCTGCCCGGTGCCATCGATTTATCGGTAGAGCAGGGACCGGAACTCAGCCGCTCTCTCAAGAAACCCCTCGAAGATACGTTAACCGAGGCGATTGTGCGCGATCCGCACAAGTTCGCGGTCGCGCTGTATCCCGTCATTGGTCCGGCAATTCGTCGCGCGGTTGCCGAGGCCATGAAGTCGCTGATCATGTCGATCAATCGCGGAATTGACGATGCCATGTCGCCAGTGGCTCGGTTTAAAGCTCGGCGCGCGGGAATACCGCTGGCAGAGTGGGTGTTGCGTCAATCGTTGGTGTATCGCGTCGATGACGTTTTCCTGATCGATCCGAGATCTGGCTTGCTCATCGAGCACGTGCATCACCCGGAAGCCGGCGAGAAAGACGAGGACGCCGTGTCCGCGATGCTGACCGCCATTCAGGACTTCGGGCGCGATTCGTTCAGTGACGACGGCGGTGACCTTAGCAGTGCTTCCATCGGCGAATTCACGGTGTGGATTAGTCAAGGGCCCTACGCCATGCTGGCCGCGGTCATTCGCGGCACACCGCCGCCTGACGTGCGCAGTTTGCTGGACGTGACGATCGAGCGGCTGCACCTGAGCAACGGCGAAGCGCTCAAAAACTTCCAGGGCGGACGCATCGGCAATCTCGAGGACGAACTGTCCCAGTGTCTGCGGCTGCGTCTGCGTCAGGACGCGCCGGTGCGCCGCGGTCCGTCGCGCTGGCCCGCCGTGGCAGTCTTCGCGCTGATCGCCTGCGGTGTGGGCTATCTAATCTGGCAAAACGTCGTACGCGACCGGGCACTTGAGCGCTGGCGCGATGCGCTGGCGGCGGAACCCGGAATCGTGACCACGCAAATGCGCCGCGACCGCGACACGTTTTTCGCCGCCGGTTTGCGCGACCCGCTAGCGGCCAGCCCGGGCGATGTCGCGGCGTCGAGCTCGTTGCCCGAGGGCAGTGAGATCGCGCTGGATTTTCGTCCGTTCGTGTCGCTCGAGCCGTCAATGATCGAGGCGCGAGCGCGGACCGTGCTGGCGCCGCCGGAACGAGTCAGCCTGAGCTTTGACAATGGCGTTCTGGCGGCGCGCGGCGATGCGCCGGTCCAGTGGCGCCAGCGCTTTGAAACGATTGCGCTGACGGTGGCTGGGGTAAAAGCCGTCGATTCCACCGGACTGGGCGCCAGTGATACTGAATTGTTTGCGCGCATCATCCGCATTACCGAGCCGCCTGATAGCGTGCAGGTAACCGTAAACAGCGGCGTGGCAACGTTCGCCGGCGAATCGCCGCACGCGTTTGTGAGCACGCTGGCGGCTCGTCTGGCCACGGTTGATGGATTGCGGGGCAGCGATCTGCGTCAACTAGTCACGACCGAAGAACGTGAGCTCAAACGACTGGCTTTGGCAATCAACGACCACCGCATCTTTTACAACACGTCGACCAATTTGGTTGATGCGCAGCAGCAAGGTGTTCGGACACTGGCGCGCAAAATGGTTGACTACGGGCGCTTCGCGATCGTCCTTGGCAAAACGCCGTCGTTTCGATTGACCGGCTTTACCGATGCCAGTGGACTCCCTGCAGCCAATCGGCAGCTGCGGTTGGCTCGGGCGCAGGACACGGCGGCTCGTCTGGCGCTGTTCGGCGTGAACCCGGACTGGTTGGTCATCCGTAGCGGTCCGCGGTCGCCGGCAGGCAGCGAAAATGATGCGACACAGCGCAACGTGCGCGTCGAAGTCACCGAGTCGACGGACAGCTTATGAATCCCCTGAAATACCCGGGAAATCCAGACTTATGACCACGCGCAAGATTTGTATTATCGGAGATTTCGCGGTGGGCAAGACCAGCACCGTTGCGCGCGTTGTGCATAACGTGTTCTCGGATAAGTACCTGACCACCGTCGGCGTGAAAATCGATACCAAGTCGCTGGCGCTCGAGGACGGTCGCGCGATGAAGCTCGTGATCTGGGATATCGCGGGCACCGATCGTTTTACGGCCGTTGAATACAGCTATCTGCGTGGCGCGAGCGGCTATTTGCTGGTGATCGACGGCACGCGGCGACAGACCATGGATGTGGCCCTGGAGCTGCAGCGTGAAGCGCGTGAGCGTTATGGTGATGTGCCCTGCGTAACACTCGTTAACAAGAATGATTTGACCGCACAGTGGCAGCTCACCGACGATGACCTTAAGGCTTTGCGTGCTAACGGTCATCGGGTTTATCTGACCAGCGCACGCACAGGCGAGAAGGTAGAAGAGGCGCTCCTGGCGCTCTCACAACTCATGCGCTAATCGGTCGCGACCATGCCAGCAAAAAACTTCGTCCAGCGTGTCCCGTCAAAGCGGCAGTGTGTCGCGTGTCGGTGGTCGTCATGATGTTGCCCGAAGCCGTTGCCAACTATCTGATGTCCCTGGTCGCTGACACCATGCGACCGTTCACGTTGTGCGCCGGGCACGACTGGCAAGTCAAACAGTGGTGGGGCGAGCCGTTGGACGTTGGGCTGGACGGTCTGACGGTTGGGGCGGACATACGTGACGTCGCACCATTTCTGGTGGGTCAGGACAGTCATCAGCACGTCGTGTTGCCGATGGTCTCGACCAACGGTTCCAATGTCTTTCATGTGCACAGCCTGCCCGGCAAGAGCGAGCTCTACGTTTTGTTCTTGCCCGCGGAACAAGAGCACAGTGCGCTGGTCGGGGTGCAACAAACCGCCAACGAAGTGAAGCTGATGAATCACCGTCAGCGGCAGTTGGTTGACGAGCTGTCGGCGGCTAAAGCGAAGCTCGAAGATCGTGAGCGTGAGCTGACGCTGGCCAACGAAGTAAAGGCGCGTTTCATCGCCGGTATGTCGCATGAATTTCGTACGCCGCTAACCGCGATTCTCGGGTATTCCGAACTGATTGATGATCACACGTCGGTCGATACTGACGTGGCGGCGCACAGCCAGTCGGTGGGGCGCGCGGCACGGCATCTGTTGTCGATGGTCGACAACATCCTCGATCAGGCGCGCCTGGACGATGGCGAGGTCTTGTTGTCGCCCACGTCAGTGACGGTGCGCGATCTGGTCGACGATTTGGCGGCCATTATGGCGCCGCTTGCCGCAGCGCGCGTGCTTGGCTTTGGCGCTTATGTCGCCAATGATGTTCCCGACGCGATATTGACGGACGTGGTGAGGCTGCGTCAGGTGTTGCTGAACCTTCTCGGTAACGCCGTAAAGTTTACCGAAGAGGGAGAAGTGCGGCTGGAGGTCACCTGGCAAAACGATGAACTGCAGATGGCCGTCATCGATTCCGGACCGGGGATCGCTAAGGACGAACAGCGCGCCATTTTCGATGAGTTCAAGCGTGGCCGGGGCAGCGAGTCGGTTCGCGGCGTTGGGCTTGGTCTGAATATCGCCCGTCGTCTGATGGATGTCTTGGGCGGCACGATCGAAGTGGCCTCTGAGCTTGGCGAGGGCAGCCGATTTTTGGTTACGCTGCCGACAGAGCCGGTCGCTCTTGTTCCGGTGCGGCCAACGCCCTCTGGCGATCCGATTGGGCCGGCATCAGGCGCCGGCGCGCGCATTCTGGTGGTGGAAGATGATCCGGACATCATCGATCTGGTGCAGATTATTCTCGGTCGCGCCGAGTACGACGTGGCGATCGCGATGAACGGTCGTGATGCCGTGGAGCAGGTTCTGGAGTCGCAACCCGATTTGGTGTTGATGGACGTGAACATGCCGGAGATGACGGGGATGGAAGCGGCGCGCATCATGCGCGAGCGTGGCGTGCACTGCCCGATTATTGCGCTGAGCGCGTCGCTCGGCGTCGACGATCGGGACGGTGCGATCAAAGCCGGGTACGACACCTATCTGGTCAAACCTATTGCGGCGAACGATCTGCTCGCGGCAATCGATCTTCATTTGCAGAGTACCTGATGGTCGCACCCGCAACGTCCGTGGTTCCGTCTTTCGCTGCGGACGTGCCCGCACCGATTGCCGCGTTTCTTGCGGCACCGACACCCAAAGCCTGGATTGAATACGCGCTCACGCAGCTCGATACCTTGCTGCAGGATCACGCGAACTGCGAGAAGAAAGCGGCATCAACCGCTTTGGCTACGCTGCATCGCTATGCGGAGCACCCGACGCTGGTGTACCGCATGTCGCGACTGGCGCGTGAGGAACTGCGTCACTTTGAACAGGTGAACGCTCTGATGGCTGAACGCGGATTGTCCTATCGTTATGTCGAGGCCAGCCGCTATGCGGGTCTGCTGAGAGCCGCCGTGTCCAAACAGGAACCACGGCGTCTGAGCGATACGCTCATTTGCGGGGCGTTTATCGAAGCGCGCAGTTGTGAGCGTTTTGCAGCGCTGGCGCCTTTTCTGGACGCGCCTCTGGCGCGTTTTTATCGTGGTCTCCTGGCGTCAGAAGCGCGTCATTTTGAGCACTATCTCGACCTGGCCGAAGAGGCGGACGACGGCAACTTCGAGGCGCGTGTCGCCGAGTTTCGGCAGATCGAATGGACAGCGATCTGTACGCCGGACGAGCGCTTCAACTTTCACAGCGGCCCGCCACATCCAGAACCACTGACGTGAGTTCACCGGCACCGTAGCGCAGCACTCTGCCCTGCTCATACCAGTCGCCCAATACGTGACGAACGTGCTCGAGGCCGTCGATATCAATGCGATGATCAGCAGGTCGATGGGTGTGGCCGTGAATGAGTGTCTGGACGTTGTGGCGGCCCATCGCATCGGCGACCGCACCGGCGTTGACATCCATGATGTCCTCGGCTTTTTGCGCCATGTCCGTCGCACTCTGGTTGCGCGCTTGCGCTGCCAACGCCTGCCGTTCGGGGATACTTAGCGCCATAACACCAGCCTGCCACGCCGGGTTACGCACCTGGGAACGAAAAGCCATGTACTGATGATCGTCGATGCACAGCGAATCGCCGTGCATCAACAAAACGCGTTCGTCGCCCAGCGTGATGACGTGTTCTTCATCCAGCAGCTCGCAGCCCGACTCGCGCGAAAATCGCTCGCCCGCGAGAAAATCGCGATTGCCGTGGCTGAAGTAGCAGCGCGTGCCCGCCTCACGCAGCGCGCGCAGTTGGCCCATGGCGACGTGTTTGGTCGGGTCCGGATCGTCGTCGCCGATCCAGCTTTCAAACAAATCACCGAGCACGTAAATGGCGTCAGCGCCGGCCACGGTGTCGGTCAGGAAATCTCCGAACGCGGCCGCGATGTCAGGACGCGTCTGATCCAGATGCACGTCAGAGACGAACCAGGTGGTCACTTTGACGGAGCGCCTTTGGCTTTACTGCCCATCACGGTCACTGTCTTGATCAGCACTTCTGTTTTCGGTACGTCACTGCGAAAGCGTCCTTTGGGGCCGGTCTCGATGGCAGCGATGGCGTCGAGCACCGCCATGGGATCGACGTCGTCATTCGGGTTTTCATCGAACACTTCACCGAAAACCGTGTAGCCCCAGCGTTGCGGGCTCGGGTCAAGACGGCCGTTGTCGACCAGATTGATGAAGAACTGTGCGGTGGCCGAATGCGGATCGCCGGTGCGCGCCATGGCGATGGTGCCGCGACGGTTGCTCAGTCCGTTGCCCGATTCGTTGGGCACCGTTTTCATGGTTGGCTTCTCAGACAGTGCGCTGTCAAACCCGCCGCCTTGTGCCATGAAGCCCGGAATGACGCGATGAAAAATCGTGCCGTTGTAGTGGCCGCTGTTGACCAGTTTGACGAAGTTGGCAACGGTTAACGGCGCGCGCCGTCCGTCGAGCTGCACGATGAAATCGCCGGCGTTGGTTTCAAACTGGATTTTGGGAAACAAAGGCGGGCGCTCGCCCGCCGCATTGGCGGTGAGGCAAATCAGCAGCAGCGTCGGCAGCAGGCCGAGTTTGAGAGTTTTCATGGTGTCTCCGATACGGTGAATTGCTTGCATGATAAAGGCCGGTCAGATGAGTACAAGTCCGGGCGTCGCGGTGAGGCTTTGCGCCGCTAAGCGCATGGGCTACCATCGCAGGCCGTGTGATTTTCGTGCCAATGCCATGTCCCTGACCTTCTACGACAGCCTCCAACGCAAAAAAGTGCCGTTTACGCCATTGAAACCGCCGCACGTGGGTATCTATGTGTGCGGCCTGACGGTGTACGACTACTGCCACATTGGCCACGCGCGGATGCTGGTGGCGTTCGACACGATCGTGCGCCATCTGCGCGCGTCCGGCTTTGACGTCACTTACGTTCGCAACATCACGGACATCGATGACAAAATCATCGCGCGCGCAAACGAAAACGGCGAGAGCGTGGAGGCATTGACGGCCCGGTTCATTGAAGCAATGGATGAGGACTGCGCGGCGCTGTCGATATTGCGACCGGACGTTGAACCGCGAGCTACAGGTGCGATAGACACCATGATCGAAATCATCGAGACGCTGGTGGAGCGCGGTCTCGCCTATGCCGAGGACAACGGTGACGTTTATTACGCGGTGGCCGGCTTCGAAGGTTACGGTGCGCTGTCGGGTAAAAAAGTTGAAGACCTGCGATCGGGTTCACGGGTAGAGGTGAATGACGCCAAACGCGATCCCGTGGATTTTGTGTTGTGGAAAGCCGCAAAGCCCGGCGAGCCGAGTTGGGACAGCCCGTGGGGCAAAGGTCGGCCCGGGTGGCACATCGAATGCTCGGCCATGTCACAAACGCATTTGGGTCCGGTTTTTGATATTCACGGTGGCGGGATGGATTTGAAATTCCCCCATCACGAGAATGAAATTGCGCAGTCCTGCGGTGCATCGGATGCCGGCTTTGCCAAACACTGGCTGCACAACGGCTTTGTCCAGGTCGACGATGAGAAAATGTCCAAGTCTCTGGGCAATTTCTTCACCATTCGCGACGTGCTGAAAGTGTATCGCCCGGAGGAAATGCGTTTTTTCCTGCTCGGCGCTCAGTACCGCAAACCGATCAACTACTCGCAGGACGAACTCGACCAGGCCCGCGCCTGCGTCAAACGTCTGTACACGACGCTGGCCGGCTTTGAGCACCTGCCGGATGTGGCAACGGGCAAGCACAGCGACGCGTTCATCGCGGCGATGGACGACGATTTCAATACGCCCGGCGCGATTGCGGTCCTGTTTGATCTGGCGCGTCTGGCCAATCGTGCACGTGAAGAGGGCGATCTGGAGATGGCGGCACAACTGGCTTCTGAGCTGCGCACGCTGGGTGGCCGACTGGGTTTGCTGCAGGATGATCCCGAGAGTTATCTGAAAAGCGCCGGCGGTCAAGCGGCCGAGACCGACGATGCCGCCATTGACGAACTGGTCGCTGCGCGCACCGCGGCACGGGCCGCAGGCGACTGGGGCAAAGCGGACGAGTTGCGCGATCAGCTCGCGAAGCTTGGCATCGCGCTGTTGGACGGTGCCAACGGCACGAGCTGGCAACGCGAGTGACAACCGGGGCGGGCTCAAATTGGCGCGGAATCCGGGTCGAACTGGATTGACACCCTTTTGGGCGGGACGTATTATCCGCCGGCTCGCGCTAACGAGAGCGGGCAGTTTGGCTGAAGATATCGGGGTATGGCGCAGTCTGGTAGCGCATCTGCTTTGGGAGCAGAGGGTCGGGAGTTCGAATCTCTCTGCCCCGACCACTTCAGCAAGACTTGCAGCGGCGATTTCCCGGCGCTCGTAGCTCAACTGGATAGAGCATCGGCCTTCTAAGCCGGCGGTTGCAGGTTCGAATCCTGCCGGGCGCGCCATTTTTCGCGCAAACCGGCCCGCGACAGGTACTGCGTCGTCGCCCAAGCTGTTAAAATGTATAGCGATGATTTCAATGGTGGGCGTAGCTCAGTTGGTAGAGCCCCGGATTGTGATTCCGGTCGTCGTGGGTTCGAGTCCCATCGTCCACCCCATTTTTTGATCGAGGCCGGCGCCTCTGGCGTAACGAACGCCGCCTTGAATTGCGGGCCGTTAGCTCAATTGGCAGAGCAGTGGACTCTTAATCCATTGGTTGAAGGTTCAAGTCCTTCACGGCCCACCAAATTCGGCTCGCTTGACGGACTGTTCCGGTGGCGGGCCGTTGTTGGTTTTGAAATCTGAGAAACGATTACAATCGGGGGCACGCGCAGGCGTGCCACTTAAGTCATTGCGAGAGTGGCGGAATTGGTAGACGCGCTGGATTTAGGTTCCAGTGGGGTAACCCGTGAGAGTTCGAGTCTCTCCTTTCGCACCATGTTGGATAACGTAGGTTGATAAGAGCATGCAGGTAACGGTTGAAGAGTCGAACAATCTGGAGCGCAAGCTGCGCATTCAGGTTCCCGCCGAAACGATTGAAAAAGAGATCACGGAGCGTCTGCAAAAAGTCGGTCGCAACGTCAAGATCAAAGGCTTTCGCCCGGGTAAGGTGCCGCCCAAAGTCCTGCGCCAGCACTACGGCGCTTCCGTGCGTCGCGAAGTGGTCGGCGAAATGATGCAAAACTCCTATTTGCAGGCTGTGCGCGAACAGGAAATGAACCCGGCTGGCGGCCCGCAGTTCGACCCGGAGCCGCTCGAAACCGGTAAGGATCTGGCCTACACGGCGACGTTTGAGATCTATCCGGACATTGCGCTGGGCAACATTGACAAGCTGCCGGTGACGCGCAAAGACACCAAAGTCACCGACGGTGACATCGACGACATGATCCAGAAGCTGCGCGAGCAGCGCTCCACTTTCGTGGATT
>JBGCFP010000056.1:0-87634 GCA_045107005.1 Gammaproteobacteria bacterium | reverse complement strand
GCCCAGGTCATGCGGACGTTGTTGTGCAATTCGCCGTGCCGTAACAATGAGCGCTGAGCTGTGTCCCACAACGGCTCGCCAGTGCGTGCGTGCGCCAGCGTGTCCCACGAAAAGATGGCCGGTCGCGGATCGTTGGCGTGCGCGCGCAGCGTCTCGCTCGCCCACGCCGGCAGCGCGTCCAGCGTTTCGAGCTGCGGCGAATGGGCGCAAAAATTATGGGCCAGCTCGCGCCAGACAAACAGTTCATCCAGAAACTTCTCAGCCCCTGCCCCGCCCACCTGCTGCGCCTCGCGAGCCACGCGCATCGGTGACACGCACCCGTAGTGCAAATACGGCGACAAACGACTGACGCCCGCGGGCGGCGCAATCGCCGCGTCGTTGCGTGTTTGGTGATAGCTGCGCAAGCCCCCGTTTCGAAACGCTTGCCAGCGCGCGTAGCCCGCCGCGCTGCCGCCGACGGTTTCGAACACGGGTGCGACGGAGTGATCGATGGGGCAGCTTGCGACCAGGTCGAGCAACGCACCGTCGTCGAGAGGCCGCACGTCGAGCGCGCCGACACTCAAGTCTTCGTCGCCCGTTGGCAAGCCCACGTCCAGCGACGGATAGGCGGACAGAACGCGAGCGTCAAACAGGTCAATCGCCGCCTTTCGAAACGCGAACGCGCGATCGTAGCGTTTGGTCATGAGTGGCATGGGCACGATGCAGCGCGCGTCGACGCGCAGTACGGACGACCCAGCGCGCGCACTCAAGCTGGCTTGCCATTTGGGAAACGGCGCGACGGGCATTTGCTCGAACACGGTCAGCGCCGCGTCAGGCATTAGCGAGGCGACACTGCCATGGCGCCGTGCGTCGAGATGAAAGCGGTAATGAATGCCGTACGCCGCAAGGTCGTTTGCCACGTCGCGGGCACACTGCAGCGCGAAAAAATGGTGACGATCGTTCTGATAAGGGTGGGCGCCGCCAAGCCCCTGGCATACAAGCAAAGGCAAATCGAGCTCGGCAGCCGCCAGTCGGGCGACATCAAGCGCCGGATTCTCGTTGACGCGCAGCGCGTGATGCATCCAGTAAAGTACGTAACGGCCACGGCTTGCCGGCGCGTCGTTCAGCACGACCGTGCGTTCCCGCAAGGCGCGAGGCAGAACACTCAGCATCGTTCGAACTATCCGTGGCCCACAGGCGTGGAGTGGCGACGCGCGCGCTGGGCACTCACGAGCGCGTTGCGCAATAGCTCGCCCGCCAGTTCCGCGGTTTGTTCATGGGAGACCGGCACCATACTGACGCGCACCGCAAGTGCCATCGCCAGCGCTTGCAACACATCGCCATTGCCGGTGTCCCCGGTTAGCGCAACTTCGCGATCAATGGACGCAAGTTGCGCAGAGAGCAGCTGCGACACGCGCACGGCCGACTGCGTATGCGGATGCAAAACGAAGTCGTAGTCGAGCACTTCGCCGCTGCTGGTGGTCGCGCGATAGGGCATGGATGTGGGCATGATGGTTTCTCCGGTGTTCAAGTCTGCATTTCGCAAGTGTCGCCGTGCTGGATGAGGGAACGAGCTGACCTGACTTCCTTCAGCCCCCAGTCAGCGCATCGCGTCGCTCGGGCCATGTCACGATTGCGACGCCGACGACGATCACGGCCATGCCAAAAAACTGGGCCCCACTGAGTCGTTCGCCAAGTAAGCCCCAACCGGCAAACGTCGCGATCACCGGTACTATGTACGCAATAGTACCGAGCGTCGCAGGTGCCGCGCGCGGAATCATCCACAAGTAGGCCGAATAGGCGATGCACGAACCCATCACGACCAGGTAGCTCAAAGACAGCGCCCCGTTCGTGGTCATTTCCCAACGCGGCAATTCTCCCGCGAGGACACCGATCACGCACATCATTAATCCTCCGCTGAGCATCTGCGCGGCGGCGAACGGAATCTCCCGGGTTTCAAGCTCTGCGTTGCGCAGATAAATGGCGGCCACCGACCACAGAAAACTTGAGCCCAGGGCTGCGAGCTGCGCCCACAAATACTCGCTGCTAAACCCCGATTCCGGCCAGAACATCACCGTCGTGCCGGCAAACCCAAGTGCGAGCCCGAAGATCACTCGCGGGGTCAACGCAACGCCTTTTGGCCCAAGCGTACCGAGCAGCGCCATCCACAACGCCGACGCGGTCACCAGCAGTGCAGCTTGGTTCGACGGCAGCCACTGCTCGGCCCACGTGACCAGACCGTTGCCGCCGACCACCATGAGAAATCCGGTGATCAGGATCACTTTCCAGTCCGCCCAGGTGCGGGGTAACGATTGCTTCAGCAGCCGCGCGACAACGATCATGATCAGACCACCGAGCAGGAATCGCACGCCGCCAAACAGACCCGGTGGCAAGTCTTGCACGCCAACGCGAATCGCCAGAAACGTGGTTCCCCACACGGCATTGACCAGCGCGAAGGCCATCAAAATTCCGTAGCGTGAGGACATCACCAGCCGCAGCTGCGCCCCTGATTCTGCTCGCCGAGCCAGCTCATGAGCGGGGCGAAATAGTCAATGATCGCCGAGCCGTCCATTTGCGACTGGCCCGTCAGCTTTTCGAGAGCCTCTGGCCACGGAACACTGCGACCGAGCGCCAACATATCCATGAAGCGCTTGCCGGCCACCTCGTTTCCGTAGATGGAACATTCGTTCAGCGGCGCGTCGACGCCCGCGTACTCACACAGTGCCTTGTGGAACTGAAACTGCAGTACGAACGACAAAAAATATCGCGTGTAAGGCGTATTGCCCGGCACGTGATATTTGGCGCCCGGATCAAAGTCATCTTCGGTGCGCTCCACTGGCGGGGCGATGCCCTGATAGCGCGTGCGCAGTTTCCACCAGTCGGCGTTGTAAGACTCAGGGGGCGTCTTGCCCGAGAACACGTCCCAGCGCCACTGGTCGACCAGTTTGCCAAACGGCAAGAAGGCGATCTTCTCAAGCGCCATTTTCATCTGTTGATTGATCACCGACTCGCGGCTCGGTTGCACCTCGCCGACCAATCCAATTTGCTGCAGGTAGTCAGGCGTCATGGAGAGCACGACGGTGTCGCCTATTGCCTCGTGGAATCCGTCGTGTGCGCCGTCCTGAAACAGCAGCGGCTGATCGTTGTAGACCAGGAAGTAATAGATGTGACCGAGCTCGTGATAAATCGTGGTCAGAAACTCTTCGGTGGGCTCAATGCACATCTTTATGCGCACGTCTTCCTTGCCGTCGATCGGCCACGCGCTGGCGTGGCACACGACGTCGCGGTCACGCGGCTTGGTAAACATCGAGCGTTCCCAAAACGTATCCGGCAGCTCGGGCATCCCCAGCGACATGAAGAAATCTTCCGCTTGTTCGACCATTTTGAGCGCCGAATACCGTTGCTCCACCAGCGCGCTTGATACGTCGAGGCTCGCTTCGCCCGGGTAAGGTTCGATCAGATCGTAGATGTTGTTCCACTGCTGCGACCACATATTGCCCAGCAGATGCGCCGGAATCGGACCGTCTTGCGGCACTTTGTCGATGCCGTATTTTTCGCCGAGCTTGGCGCGCACGTGACAGTGCAGCGCCTCATACAGCGGTTCGACCTGCCCCCACAAACGCTCGGCTTCCTGTTCAAATTCGGCGGGCGGCATGTCGTACCCCGACTTCCACAGATCGCCAAGGTTGTCGTAGCCGAGCTCTTTGGCGCCCATGGCCGTCAACTCGGCAAAGCGTTCGTAGAGGGGACGGATCGGCGGCGAAATGGAGCGCCACCCGGTCCAGGCCTCGAGCAGCGTGTCGTAATTGCGCGATGTCGCCAGAGCATTCTCCAGCTCGCCGAGATTTCGACAACTGCCTTCCCCATCGGGACAGTATTTGCCTTTGCCGTACATCGAATCCATGTCTACCGCGATGCGCGCAAGCTCGGCGCGCAGCTCGGGGTCGTTGGGCGCCGGCATCGACGAACCCAGTTTGATCAGATCGATGGCGCGACCCGTGGCACCGCCAAGCTCGACCCCATTAAAGCCCTTCGCTTCCTCAATGGTGCGACTGCTGAACGCGAGGGCTTTCACACTGGCCCCTGCCGCCAGAGCCACGGAGTCTTCGGTGATGTAAGTCGCGCGAATCCATTCGAGTTTGGCCTGCTCCAGATTGAGTTTCGCGAGCTCAAGGTTCACGTTGTCGATAAACGCGTCTGCATCGGCGGCTGACGGCGCGGCGGATTCGCTCGCGCGAGCCGGCTCGGTGACCTCGCCCTCGGGCACGCACGCGCCCAAGGCAAAAAACGCCACGACGCCAAGAAATCGTCCAATACCCATAGTCGCTCCCGAAAACTCGATATCTGTACCGCCACGGTGCGCCGCGGCCCGCGACGACAACATAAAACGGCACAAAAGCCAACCGGGCGGCGTATCCTCCCCGCGTCCAGGTCGCCGGGTTGCGACGCCCCTGAAACGGCCAATGATGCCGGGCGACTGGCGATTGCGCGGCGCAATGCTAATCGCCCGGCCCATTTATGATAGATTTGTGGCGATTTCGCGCGGCCTGCCTGCTTGCGCGCCAGCAAACACAAACAAAAAACGCGCTTTTTTGCGACGGGACAATTTATGAATCAGACCACCTCCGGTACCGCCGTCAGCGCGTCCGATACGGGTTTTTTCGGCCACCCCAAAGGGCTGCGCACGCTGTTTTTCACCGAGATGTGGGAACGCATGAGCTATTACGGCATGCGCGGCTTGCTGGTCTTGTTCATGACCGAAGCGCTGCAGACCGGCGGGCTGGAACTCACCGTCGCCACCGCCACGTCAATCTACGCGTTGTACACCGCCTTCGTCTATTTCATGGGCTTGCCCGGTGGCTGGATCGCCGACCGCCTCATCGGGGGTCAGCGCGCTGTGTGGTACGGCGGCATTATTATTATGTGCGGCCACATCGTGCTCGCCATTCCCAACACCAACACGTTTTTTATCGGCTTGATCCTGGTGGTTCTCGGTACCGGTCTGCTTAAACCTAATATCAGTGCACTGGTCGGCCAGCTATACGGCGCGACGGACGCCCGTCGTGACAGCGGCTACGCGTTGTACTACATGGGCATCAATATCGGCTCGATCATTGGCTATTACGTGTGCGGCACGCTGGCCGAAAAAGTGGGCTGGCACTGGGCGTTTGGCGCCGCCGCTGTGGGTATGGCGTTGGGGCTGATCCAATTCCGCCTGACCTCAAGTGAGCTTAAGGGCGAAGGTCTCGCACCAACGGTTACCATGGCGGACAGCACCGTGCGGCGGAGCTGGAACATCATCAGCGCGTTCCTGGTTGCGCTGGTTATCCTGGTTGGCCTGATCATGACCGGGGTGATCAACTTTGATCCGGTCAGCGTAGCGCGCGTCACCGCTGTCCTGTTCATTGTCTTCTTCAGCATTTATTTCGCCGGCATTTACTTTCGCGGCAACCTCTCGCGGGTGGAAAAGAAAGGCATGTTGGCTTTGCTCCTGGTGTGCGTGGCGTCAGCGTGTTTTTGGTCGGGCTTTGAGCAAGCGGGTTCTTCGCTCAACCTCTTTGCGCGCGACTACACCGATCGCATGGTAGGCAGCTTCGAGATTCCCACGACCTGGTTCCAGTCGGCCAATTCATTTTTCATCATCGTACTTTCCCCGTTTTTTGCCGCCTTCTGGCTGTGGCTAGGCAAACGGATGATTACGCCTGCCTACGGCATCAAGTGCGCGCTTGGTCTGATCATCATGGCGAGCGGATTTATTCTGATGTTTTTTGCCGCACAGATCGCCGCGTCAGGACTCAAAGCGGCGCCTTACTGGCTCGTCATGACCTACTTTGTTCACACCGTCGGCGAGTTGGTTGCCAGCCCGGTAGCGTTAAGCGCCGTTAGTAAGCTGTCGCCCAAGCGGTATCTCGGTCAGATGATGGGTGTGTTTGTGTTGACCTACTCCATCGGAAACATTATTGCCGGTATTTTCGCCGGCAATTTCGACCCGGAAAATGTCGCGGAGATGCCCAATCTCTACCTGCAGATCGTCAAGTTCAGCGTCGCCATCGGAGCCATCCTGATCGCCATCGGATTTGTGTCCAAGAACTGGGAAACGCAAGTGCAGGCGTCCCGTGCCGAAGACTAACTCTGCTTGCATCGCGAGCCGCTCTGTTTTGAACAGAGCGCGTCTTATCCTCGCCGCCGTGATCACGGTCAGCGCGCTGACCGGTTGCGTCGGCGACGGTTTCTATGTGCCAGACGCGGGCCCGGATCCGATCGTGCGCGAATCCGCCACCACCGAAACCGGCAGCCGAATCAAACGCGGTAAAGATGAGGCCGTGCGTGACTCGCCCCAACGGGTCGACGTCATGACCGAGCAAGAGCTCGAAAAACAACGGCCCCGCAATACGCGCGAAGCCGTGCAGCGGGCCACGCGCGGTTTCTAGTTAACATGGGCGCGCGCCATATCGGTGCGCGCGTCGATCCCAACCTTTTGGCTCCAGGCGGCATCGAACCCCAATTCACTTCCACTGATGACCTTCTTGTTAAAGGACGGCACCTATGCGCTCATATCTCATACTCGTTTCCATTGGCCTCCTTGCACTATCGGGCTGCGCAACCAGCACAACCGGCCAAACCGAAACCGCGATGGACGATTCGTCGGCGAAGGCGACGGACGCCAATCAGATTTTCACGATGCCGTACCGACTGGAGACGCTCGACAACGGCCTGAAAGTGATGATCGTACGAACCGACTTCCCCGATATCGTGAGTCTGCAGATTCCGGTTCAGACCGGATCACGCAACGAGGTGGAACCAGGCAAGTCTGGCTTCGCCCATTTTTTCGAGCACATGATGTTCCGCGGTACCGAAACTTACCCGGCCAGTGAGTACGGCGAAATTCTGAAGAACGCCGGCGCAGACCAAAACGCGTTCACCACGGACGACTTCACCAACTACCACATTACGTTTACCAAAGCCGATCTTGAGAAAATGCTGGAACTGGAAGCGGATCGATTTCAAAACCTCAAGTACTCCGAAGATCAGTTTCGAACCGAAGCGCTCGCGGTCAAAGGCGAGTATCTGAAGAACTATTCGAATCCCATACAAAAGTTGCTGGAGGTTGGCCGCGATCGCAGTTTTACGACGCACACTTACAAACACACCACCATGGGTTTTTTGCGTGACATCGAAGACATGCCCAATCAGATGGACTACTCACGCACGTTCTTTGACCGCTGGTACCGCCCCGAGAAAGCCAGCGTCATCGTGGTGGGTGATGTGGACCCGGACGCGACTCTCGCCATGGTCAGGAAGTATTTTGGTAACTGGCAGCGCGGCAGTTACGACGTACCCGTGCCAACCGAGCCACCGCCGAGCGGTCCGATCTACGAGCACGTCGAATGGGAAGCACCCACGCAGCCCTGGTTGCTGATGGCGTGGCGCGGCCCGGCCTTTGACCCGACCGAAAAAGACATGCCGGCGATGGACGTGCTGTCGAGTATCTATTTCTCGCCGAGCTCGGATGTGTATCAAAAAGTGGTCAACACCGAGCGGCTGGCCGACCAGTTTTTCGCCTATTTTCCCAACCGCAAGGACCCGGGGCTGCTGTACATTGGTGCCCGCCTGACCGACGAGGCCAATGCCAGCAAGGTGCAGGACGCGATTAACGAAACGTTGCAGCGCGCACGCACCGAAGCGGTGGACGACACGATTCTGGCCAACACCAAATCACGTCTGCGCTACCAGTTCACCAGTCAGATGGACAACTCCGAATCCATCGGCGACATGCTCGCGTCGTTCATGCAGCACGACCGCGACCCGCAGGTCATAAACGAAGCGTACGCACGCTACGCGTCCATCACCGCCGATGATCTAACCCGTCTTGCGGACCGCTATTTTGTCGACGTCGGTCGCACTACGCTCACGCTGTCCAACGCGCCGGCTGTACCGGACTTTGACGCGAATGCGTCGCTCGACCAGCGCGTGGCCGACAGCCGCCGTATGGCACCAAGCGCAGTCGATGTCTTCGCCATGCCTTCGGCCTCGTCGCCGTTGATTGACGTCAGCGTCGTGATTCACGCCGGCAGCGCCGACGATCCGGTGGGCAAAAAGGGCTTAGCCGCGCTCACTGCGGCCATGGTGACCGGCGGTGGCTCAACGTCCAGGAGCATTCAGGAAATTGAACAGGCGATGTATCCGATCGCCGCTGGTTTCAACGCGCAGGTGGACAAGGAAATGACTCGCCTCGCGGGGGGCGCGCACCGCGACAACCTGGCCGTCTGGTACGGTCTGGTGAAAGACCAGCTGCTGTCGCCAGGCTGGCGTGACGACGATTTCGAGCGCATCAAGCAGCAGCACATCAACGCGATCCGCACGGATCTGGTGGGCAACAACGACGAAGAGCTGGGCAAGGAAGTGCTCTACGCGTCCATTTACGGCCCGACCCATCCCTACGGCGTGTTTAACATCGGGCGCTCTGACGATCTTGAATCGCTGACGCTCGACGACGTGCGTGCGTTTTATGTGGCGCACTACACTTCCGATAATGTGACGCTGGGTCTGGCCGGCGGCTACGACGAGGCGTTTGCTGCCAAGGTCGAGAAAGATCTCGGTCGTCTGCCCGCAAGAACTCCGGCGAGCAAAGCGTCCGTCGCGCAAGCCCCGGCTTTCAGCGGGCGAGACGTCATCATCGTGGAAAAAGAAACGCCGGCAGTTGCCGTGTCGTTCGGTTTTCCCATCGACGTCAAGCGTGGCGATCCGGACTGGGTGGCGCTGTGGTTGTTGCGCTCATACCTTGGTGAGCATCGCAGCTCGAACAGCTATTTGTATGACCGCATTCGCGAGACACGCGGCATGAACTACGGCGACTACGCTTACATCGAGTATTTCCCACGCGGCATGTATCAATTCCATCCCGACGCAAACCTCGGTCGCGAGCAGCAAATTTTCCAGGTCTGGATTCGACCGTTGCGTACCAATAACGACGCGCACTTCGCCACTCGTGTAGCAATCTATGAAATAGATGAACTGCTCAGGAACGGCCTCGACCAGGAGTCGTTCGACGCAACGCGCAACTATCTCGACAAATTTGTCAGCCTGCTTGTCAAAACGCAGTCACGGCAACTCGGCTACGGCATCGACAGCGAGTACTACGACATTGACAGCTTCACCAACTACGTACGCGCCGGCCTGGCCAAACTTACCCTGGCAGACGTAAACCGTGTACTGCGTGAAAACGTGCAGACGGACGACATGAAAATGGTGTTCATTGCCAAAGATGCCGATGATTTGAAACAGCGCCTGGCCGGTGACCTGGCATCGCCCATTCAATACAACACACCGAAACCGGAACTCGCAGAGGAAGACGAGCGAATTGCCAATTACGCGCTGCAGCTTGATGCCGAGCGCATTCGCGTGGTGCCTGCGGATCTGGTTTTCAAATAGACGCAGCAAAATGAACGTTGCGACACGCTCCTCGCGTGTCGCAACGTAAGCGCGAATCGCGCGCGACCGTTACCCCAGAATCCGCTGAAAAAACCAGACCAGCGCGACCAGGGCAATTGCCGCGGAAACGGGTCGAACCACCCAGCGTCGATACACCAGATCCCGTCCGTCACCCGCCGCTCGCGGACGCAACCAAAACGTCAGTAACAGTGCCACGGCGATCACGGTCAACTGACCGATTTCAACGCCAACATTAAACCCGACTAACGCACTGAAGAACTGCCCTGACGGCAAACCAAGCTCACCAAAAAAACCGGCGAAGCCCATGCCGTGCACGAGGCCAAACGCAAACACCAGCGCCAGTCGGTATCGCGAAGCGTCGTCGCGCAGCAGATTTTCCACCGCGACCCACACGATACTCAGCGCGATAAACGGTTCGACGATCGCGGCGGGTGGCGTCAAAACGCCCCCTGCCACCAGTCCAAGTGTCGCGGTGTGCGCGACCGTAAAGGCGCCGATTTGCCATAACAGAGCGCGCAAGCGAACCGATGACAGGAAGAACGCGAGCACAAACAGAATGTGGTCAAGCCCGCCGGGTAGAATGTGGCGTGTGCCGATCGCGACGTAAGTTGTAAACGTGCTCCACGCGCTGCGCTCAATGATCGGCGCTTTTTTCACGGCCGGCGCAGACACCTCTCCCGGGCGATCCAACTCGCGCAGTGCCAGGCACAGGGCCGGATCCATTCCGTCTTCCCCCGGTGTACAAAATTCATCTTCCGGATGCGCGCTGGCTGGCCAGGTTAGGCCCAGCAACAGCAGGGCAAGCACCAGCGCCAACGTTCGCCAAAGTGCGGCCAACCTGCTCGCCCTCTCATGGTGTCACGACGCTGCGCATGGTAGCGCATGTCGGGTCAGACCCCCACTGGCGACCCCGCTGCTGTTGAGGTTGGCTGACGACGCTTTAAACCGACCAGCGGTGACAGCCACGGCAACAGTCGCTCGACCAGCCACATCAACACGACGCACCCGAGGACTGTCATTCCAATCACCAGTACCGGTTCGATCACCGGGCCCAGCGCGAGGCGAGACAGCAGGGCGCCAGCCACCACCGTCACCGACTGATGAAAAACGTACCATGGAAAAACCGCGCGATTGGCGTAGCGCAGCCACCCCATCGGGCGGTTTAAATGCTGGTGCGCAAACCCGAAGACGACCAGAATCCAGGTCCAGCGGTTCAGATAGGTCACGAAGGACCACAGCGCATTGAACGCAAACGTTGGATCGTCAGCGGCAATGACAGGGACCAGCCGATACGCGGTAAAGGTCGCGATACCCAGTCCCACGGACACGAAGCGCAAGCGGGCAATCTCTTGCCATAAACCCTCGTTACGACCGGTGAGTACGCCAAGAAAAAAGAACGTGCCGAACATCGCGTGCGCGTAAAAATCGGAGATCAAGTCGTGCCGAATGTAGGGAAATCGCGGAAACACCCATAGCCCGATGGGCAGCAAAAAGAGCACCGGTAGCAGGTAAAGCGACAGCGAGCGGCGCGCGCACCAGTAACGGCGAATGCCGGCCAGTCGTCCATGCTCACTCAACAACGGGATCGCCAAGAGCGAGTAGAGCAACAAATAGGGCAAATACCACAGATGGTTCCACGTCATTCCGTTGCTGCTTCCTGCAAAGGCGTTTTCAGGCCACTCGTGAAACGTGAAATAGCGCACCAGAAACTCGCCGTAGCCCGACGGCGTCGCGTTGTTGGACAGTGCTTCGAAATAGGCTTGCGGCGGGACGATGATGAGCATGCCAAAGAGCAGCGGTGGCAGCAGTCGGCGCGTACGCGATGACGCCAGTTTGCGGCCCGAGCCTGCGACCTCGCGGGAGGTCATCAGAAAATTGAGCGCCAGTCCCGAAATGACGAAGATCAGCGGCATGCGCCACTGATTCAGGAAAATCATCAGCGGTTCAAGCCAGGTGGCGATGTAGGCCGATTTCACATGCCAGTCCCAGCTTACGTAAAACATGCCGACGTGATAGAGAATCAGCAGGGAGAACGCGAGCGCGCGCAGGGCATCAATATCGTGGCGACGTGTCGTGTTCATCAATGGTTCTCCGTTAGTTCGCGGAGGGCAGAGTCTGGCAGCGTTAACGCCCGGCGTTCCACAATGTGTTGATTGACCGGGTATTTGTGACCAGTGGCGATATGCTGGGTCGAACGGCGCGGCGCGCGCGGGACGAACGGGGCACAATGCGCACTATGGAACCCACTACGTATTTGCGTCACCGGCGGCGCAATGAAATTTGGCTGTGGCTCGCCTACCTGGCCTTGAACGGCATGGCTCAGGTGGGCGTGGCGCTGCGCGATGTGTCGCGCATCAGCGCGCCATTCGACCGCTGGGAACCGGTCGTCTGGGAACTGACGTCGCTGGCCATGCTTGGCTTCCTGCTGCCAGTACTGCTGGCGTTCGATCGACGTTTCCCACTGACCCGGCCCAATCTCCTGCGTCACGCCACCCTGCACGTCGCGTTTACCGTGCCTTTTTCACTGCTGCACGTCGGCGGGATGGTGGCGCAGCGTAAAGGGATTTATTGGCTGGCGGGGCGTCATTACGAGTTCGGCCCTTTGGGCACAGAACTGATCTACGAGTTTTCCAAGGACTTTCGCACCTACTTTGGGCTGATTGCCATCGTGTATCTCTACCGTCTGACGCTGCGGCGCTGGCAGGGGGAAGCGGGGTTTTTGTCGCAAGGCACCGAGAGCGCGCCGCCGCAACCGGTCGAAGATCGTTTTCTGGTCAAAAAACTCGGGCGCGAGTTTCTGGTCAGCGTCGGAGACATCGACTGGATCGAAGCCTCGGGCAACTACGTCAATTTGCACGTTGCCGGGCGCATTTATCCGATGCGCGACACGATGACCGCCATGCAGGAACGCCTGGCGAAATCAGGCTTTGCGCGCGCCCACCGATCGGCGATCGTTAACCTTTGCAAAGTGCGTCATCTGGAACCGCTGCAAAACGGTGACGCCCGTCTGGCGCTTTGCAGCGACGAGTCGGTGCCGGTGAGTCGGCGCTATCGCCAGGCCATTCGGGACCAGCTGCAAGCTGGCTAGCGTGATGAACCCGCGCGGTTTAAGGCGAGTATCGACACCAACGCAGGCTTGATTCAAATCTGGAATTAGCCGAACAGGCGCTGACGCAGCAGTGTTTCGAGCTTGATCTGATCGCCGGCAAATGAACGAACGCCCTCAGCCAGTTTCTCGGTGGCCATCGCGTTCGCATTGAGCTGGAAGCGAAAATCCGCCTCGTCACGGTAATCGCAATCAACAAACTCACCGGGCTGTTTTGCGTCGAGCTTGCGCGGCAAGTCCCCGCTATCAGCCGCGAGCTCTTCCAGAAAATTCGGACCGATGGTCAATCGATCACAACCGGCCAGTGCTTCGATTTCACCCGCATTGCGAAAACTCGCGCCCATGACAACGGTCTGGTAGCCGCGGGCTTTGTACAAATGAAAAATATTGCGCACCGACAGCACGCCGGGATCTTCCTCGGCCGGGAAGTGGTCTCGACCTTCCGCTTTTTTGTACCAGTCAAGAATGCGACCGACAAACGGCGAGATCAAAAACGCACCGGCTTTGGCCGCGGCGATCGCCTGAACATCGCAGAACAAAAGCGTGAGATTGCACTGGATGCCGTCAGCTTCGAGCTCGCGGGCAGCCTCAATGCCCTCCCACGTCGACGCCAGCTTGATCAAAATACGCTCACGACCGATTCCGGCGTCAGCGTACAGCGCGATGATCTGACGCGCTTTGGCCACTGACGCGGCGGCGTCAAACGACAGTCGAGCGTCCACCTCGGTCGACACACGACCTGGCACGATGCTGAGAATCTCCAGACCAATGGCAACGGCAAAGTGATCGGCCAGCGCCGCGACCTGTTGGTCTTCACTGCCGCCTTGGGCGGCAACGTGAGCGACGCTGCGATCAATCAAATCAGCGTATTGGGGCAAAGCGGCCGCTTTTAGCAGCAGTGACGGATTGGTCGTTGCGTCCATGGGTTTGAACGCCCGCATTGCCTCAATGTCGCCGGTATCGGCGACGACGTCGGTCATCGTCTTCAGTTGGTCAAGTTTGCTCACAGTATCGGTCCGTACGCTGCCGGGCACGCGCCCGAACGGGATGCTCTCACCCCGTGCGCGGGCTGTAAACGGGCGGTTTGGCCAAATCTGCACCGAATCTTCACATTTTCTCTGTCTCGATTGCGCAATCGTTCGGCACAATTACAACCGTCGACCAGATCGACACCCCTATTGACCGGAGATTGAACATGAATCGCAACACACTTTTGGCCTTGGCCATGACCCTGTTTGCCGCACCTGCATTGGCTGGACCCGGTGGACATGACCGGACGCCCAATTTCGAACGCCTGGCCAGCAAGCTGGAGCTGAGTGACGAACAAACCTCGGAATTCACCCGGATCATGACCGAGCAGCACGCGCAACGCCGCACCCAAATGGAAGCACTGCGCGCCCAGCGCGAGGCAGAAGGCAAATCCGAAGCTCTGCGTGAGCAGTTCCGCGCCACCCGCGAACAGGGTCGCCTGGATACGCAAAACGCCCTGAGCGGGGTTCTGACAACCGAGCAGCTCGATCAGCTCAACTCGATGATGGAACGACGCGGCAAAGGCAAGCGCAACCGTCGCAACGGTGGTGAGGAAAGCGAGCAACTGTAATCGATGGGTCGCCGCGCCGCCTCCCCAGTCCGGCGCTGCGGATTCACTGACTACCATTGAGGTTCGCTGACGACGCGGCGCTTGAAAAGACCCAACGACCCCCAGGTTCCCCGGGCGGTAAGACGGACTCGACAGGCGCCGCATTTTTTTGCGCACGGCGGTAACGTGACACCCGAACGCCGCAGCCCTTATCATTGGCAGCCTCATTTCGTGGAGCTACCCTATGTCCCTTGAGCAAGCCAAATCCCTGATGAAATCGCGCCTGAACGAACAACCGTTTGACGGCACAATAAAATTCGCCTGTGGCGATGACGGCGTCCTGATTCTCGATCACGACAAAGTGCTCACCGAAGACGCCGACACGCCGTGCACGGTGACGGTCAGTACCGAAGATTTGCTCGCGATGATTCAGGGTGATCTGAACCCGACGATAGGGTTTATGCAGGGCAAGCTGAAGATTGACGGGGATATGGGACTGGCACTGAAACTCGCGGACGTCCTTTGATCTGACCATCACGCGAGATCGGCGTCACAAACTTGTAGCGCAAATTTCATACACTCGTAATACAAGCATGTTGAGCTTGGCTCTTACCGCTAGCCAACGACACCAACATGCTTACCACATCGATTCTCGTTGCCGAGCCTGATACCACCGCGAAAATTCAGGTCATGGATGAACTGCGCCGCGTCGGGCACCGCGTCAATGACGTGCCCAATGCGTACGATGCCATTGCTGCCCTGGACCGTCGCCCGGCGGACTTGCTCTTGCTCGACGGCGCCGACGACCCGGCCCACATGCTCAGCATCCTGCGCAGAATCAAAGACCAGGCGCAGTACGCGGCGGTTCGCGTACTGATGACCTCAAGCCGACAGCCGGACCGAATTGCGGTCGACGCTCTGCGCTCCGGTGCCGATGATTTTCTCGCCAAGCCCTACGCGATGGCTGAGCTGTTGGCACGCGTAACCCTTTGCTTGAAGCGCCAACCCGTGCGCGGCATTGATTCGATGACCACTCAGGTGGGCAAAATCTGCATCGACGATTCATCACATCGGGTCACGGTGAACAACCAACGGATTGAATTGGCGCCGCGCGAATACCATCTGCTGCGCTTTTTCGCGTCCAACGTTGACCGACTCTATTCACGACAGCAGCTGTTGACGTTTGTCTGGCAGCAAGCCAGCGGACTGGGCGAACGCACGGTGGATGTTCACGTACGGCGCTTGCGTCGCTTACTCGAGCCGTTTGGCTGCGAAAACTACGTCGAGACCGTGCGCGGCATGGGCTATCGCTTTTCGCCAGATATGCCCGCAGGCCCCGCGAAGACCGGTTTGGCGGATCAGCGGATCGCACCCCACCGCACGTAACAAAACTGTCATTCAAGTGAAAGAATTTGGACACACCTGACCGCTAGCCTTGCGGCCAGGTTCATCTCCGTCAGACGTCTGAGCGCGTCCGACACCACTCTACTCTCTCGCCACCCGTTCGAATCGGAGCATCCAAATGAAACGTACTACCTGTCTGCTCGCCACGATGATCAGCACCGCGCTGGTGGGTTGTGGCAGCGGCGACATCAACATCGAGCCGTCGACGACCGTCAGCAACAGCAATAATACGACCACCACCGGTGGCACGGACACCACCAACGACGTTTGCGCTTCGTACCTGAACTCGGGTGGCCAAACGATCCAGGGCACCTTCGACGGCACAAACTGCAACTACTCGCCGGCTTTCGCCGACGCCGGCAACAACATCACCGTCGATCTGACGATCCCGGCACTGGCTAACGGTGGCGCGCACATCTTCGCAGGCAGCCTGTTCATTGGCGAGACCTACGACAACGACGCTGCCATGGTGGCAGCCGGTATTGCAGAAGGCGGCGACGGCCCGGTACTGACGGTTGAAGCGGGCGCCACGCTTGCCTGGCAGTCCAGTGCCGATTTTATGATCGTCAACCGCGGATCGCAGCTGTTCGCCGTAGGTCGCGCTGACGCACCCATCACCTTCACGTCGGTGTCTGACGTTTTGGGCACATTGCCAAGCTTCGACGCCGTGCAGCAGTGGGGCGGCATGGTGATTAACGGCTTCGGCGTGACCAACAAGTGCGCCTATACCGGCTCCGTTGCCGGTGGCGACCTGGCCACCAGCGACTGCCACGTGGACGCTGAAGGCGCCGCGGGCCTCGACGAGTCGCAGTACGGCGGCGATAACAATGACGACAGCTCCGGTCGCCTTGAATACGTCGTGGTCAAGCACACCGGCGCAACGGTCGGTAACGGTGACGAGTTGAACGGCATCTCGTTCGGTGGCGTGGGTCGCAACACGATTGTCGAAAACCTGGAAGTGTATTCCACGTTCGATGACGGTATCGAAATGTTTGGCGGCGCCGTCAACTTCACCAACTTCCTCGCCGTCTACGTGCGCGATGACTCCATTGACATCGATGAAGGCTACTCAGGCACGATCACCAACTCGCTAGTGATTCAAGCGGAGAACATCGGCAACCACTGCATCGAAGCCGACGGTATCGGCTCCTTTGACAGCCTGTTCGCAAACGACCCGACGATCATCGAAGACTTCATCGCGCGCGGCTTGAACAGCCGCCCGGTCATCAACAACCTGACGTGCATCATCTCACCGAGCGCCGCCCAGGGCGATTTTGATCCAGGTGCAGGCTGGCGCTTCCGCGAAGGCATCTTCGCCACGGTCAACGATTCGATGGTCATTTCATCGTTCGGCCCCGATTCGGCCGATTCGAACTACTGCCTGCGCATCGACAACCGTTCGCAACAAGCCGCGCAAGATGGCGATCTGGTGATCAACTCTTCGGTTTTCGCTTGCGAAGAACCTGCTCGTGACGGCAGCTTGCCAAACGGCACCACGGTTGAAGAATTCGCGCGCACCGTCGGCGGCAACGTCTTCGCAACGCTCACCGGACAAACCGACGCAACCGCAGCAGCCGATCCCGATCTGCAACTGCTGGAAGGTACGCCGCCGGTGCTCTCGATTGAATACGCGACGATGAACGTGGACGGCGCAACGCTCACCGGCATGCCTGTCAACGGTACGTTTGTGGGTGGCCTGAGCCTTGGCAGCACCAACTGGCTGGCTGACTGGACGTTCGGCATCAACGACGGCGCGCGCGACGAGCCTTTGTGGTTCGAATAAACCGCCATTGAAACGCACCGTTCGCCCCAAACGTGACGACAGGCAGCTGAGCATGACAAAACCACAATCCACCCAGCGTTCGCTAAGTGCCGCCATTGCGCTTGCACTTGGACTCACCAGCCCGTTCAGCGCGGCGCAGGGTGAGGAAGAAACCGCAGGCACTGACCGCGGCTTGGCGATTGAAGCGCCAACCATCGAACAGCCCGCTTCGGGACCCGTTGAAGAAGTCATCACGGTGGGTCGCTCGCTGAACAGCACGCAACAGCTGATCAATGAGCGGATCGACGACGAAGTGGTCGTCGACGTCCTGAGCTCCGAGGCGATGAGTCGCCTCGGCGATTCCACGGTCGCGACAGCGCTGCGCCGCGTGCCCGGTCTGTCGCTGGTGCAAAACAAGTTTGTCTACATTCGCGGCTTGGGCGAGCGCTATTCGGCAAGCTCACTGAACGGCGCCAACATCCCGTCCCCGGATTTGAGCCGCAACGTGATTCCGCTGGATATCTTTCCGACCGCCGTCGTCGAATCGCTGCGCGTGAACAAGGCCTACTCAGCCGACATGTCCGCCAACTTTGGCGGCGGCAGCGTCGATATCCGCACCAAAGGCATCCCGGATCAGTTCACCGTCTTGTTCGAAGCGGGTAGCGGACTGAACTCCCAAAACAATGGCACCGCGCTCAGCTACGCTGGAGGCAGCGACGACGATTTCGGCGTGGACGATGGCAGCCGGGGTTTGTCGCCACAGCTGCTCGATCAGATCAACCGGTTTCAGGGCAACGTCAACGTGCAGGGCATCCTGAATACGCTGCGCAGCGAAGGCCAGACCAACGCGACGGTCGCCGACGCGCAGTTGATCAATCGTCAGCTTGGCCTACAGCTAAACCGTGACATTGGTCTTGAGGAAAAGGACATTCACCCCGATATCTCGCTGCGCGGCAGTGTGGGGAATAACGTTATTCTCAATCAGGATTGGGAAGTCGGCTTTCTGGTCGGCGCGAACTACAACACCAACTGGCGCGAAACCCAATCCCTGGCCCGCAACCTGAGCTTCCCCGAAGAACGCACGGACACCGAGCTCGAGTCCACGCGCTCGGTCAACCTGTCGGGGAATTTGAACCTGGGTGTGCGCTACACCGACGATCATGAGCTCGCGACAACCACTCTGTATTTGCGCAACACCGACGATGAGACAGCCGTGCGCGATTTCTTCAACGAAAACCGCGAGATTCCGGATGGCATCGGTTTTCGCAGTTATCGCTTCCAGTTTGAAGAGCGGGATATGACGACCAATCAGGTCGTCGGCACGCACCGATTGGGTCAGGCAACGCGCGACATGCTTCCTGGGGGTCTGGCGGACATGATCGAGTGGATACCGACAGAAACCGAACTTCGCTGGTTCTGGTCAGACGCCGAAGCGAACACCGACATCCCGAATCAAGTCGATATTTCTGCTCAGACGGTCACCGACCCGGTCACCGGCGAAGTTCTGAGTTCGACGGTCGGTCTCGACGCCACGGCCGCAGACTACCGCTTCACGGACCTGAACGACGACGTGCTCAACCACGGTTGGGATCTGACGATTCCGTTTGAAACATCAAACGCGACGATCGACGTGAGCACCGGTTACTCGCACAACCGCAAGGCACGCACGTATCGCCAGTCGCAGTTCAGCATCGGCGCACTGAGCGTCGAGGATCCGAATATTTTGGGTGGCCCGCTGAGCGACGTGTTCAGCAGCGCCAACATCAGCGACCCGCGCAACAATTTCGTGTTCGATATTCAAGGTACGAACAACCAAAGCTACATTGCCGCAACGATGACCGACGCGGTCTACGGCAAAGTGGACTTGACCATCAACGACACGTGGCGCATTGCCGCCGGCGCACGCTGGGAAGACTATCGCCAGGTTGCGCTTGACTGGAACCCCTTTGGCTTTTCGGACACCGATCCGGTCTTGACGACTGACCCCGAAGCCCTTGAGCGCGGATCGTTCCAGGAAGACCGCATCTACCCGGCCGTCGCGATGACCTACATGAGCGACTGGATGGCCGAGACGTTTCAGCTGCGCTTTGGCTGGAGTGAGACCACGGTCCGCCCTGATCTGCGTGAGATCACCGACGCCAGCTACATCGATCCAATTACCGACGACCTGGTTGACGGCAACCCGGGCGTGGTACCGGCGGACGTTACCAACATCGACATGCGCGCAGAGTGGTTCTTTAGCGGCGGTGACAGCCTGACCGCGACGCTGTTTTACAAAGACATCACCGATCCGATCGAATTTTTCGAGTCGGCGGCCAGCGACACGACGGTGGCACGCGAGATCGTCAACGCCGAATCGGCCGAAGTCCTTGGCATTGAGATCGAGGGCTTGAAGGAACTGGGCTTCCTGGGCAGCGCCTTCAGTCAGTTCTACGTGCAGGGTAACGTGACCCTCCAGGATTCCGAGCTCGTGGCCGGTGAAGAAGCAGATGCGCCAACCAACAACGTGCGCAAGCTGTCCGGTGCGTCGGACTACACGGCCAACCTGACCTTGGGGTTTGATTCCGACAATGCCAGGCACAGTGCCGCCATTGGCTACAACGTCTTCGGCGAACGCCTGTATGTCGCCGGCCGTAACGGCTCGCCAGACGGTTTCGAGCAGCCGTTTCACTCGGTCGATTTGACCTACTCGTGGTACCCCACCGACTTCATTACGGTCAAAGCCAGAGTCCAGAACCTGCTCGACGAAGCCGTCGAAATTGAGCGCGGCGGCATTCTGACCTTTAGCGAAGACGTCGGTCAGTCGTTGTCACTGAATTTCCAGTGGGCTCTATAGCGGACTGATCGCACCTCGAGGCGCGACCATCGCGATGATCAGGATCCAGTTCCTGGCTGGCAAGTGGGACAGAAATAGAGGCGACGGCTCCCCACCACGGTCTTGGCGACCTTGTCTTTGCAGGTGTGACACCTCTGTCCCGCGCGCCCGAACACGGCAAATCGATGGCGCTCGTAGGGCCACTTTTTGCGCTTGAGCGCAGCCACCATTTTGGGCGGATTGGTCAAGCCGCGCGTCCGGTACGAGCGTCGCGCCAGGCTCAAGGTGACGCGCGCCAGTTTTTTGCGCTGCGTGGCGGTCAGATCGATCGGCCGCTGCATGTGGGTGACGCCTGCGAAATGCAGGATTTCGGAGCGCAGGTAGTTGCCGTTGCCGGCCAAAAAACCCTGATCGAGATACAGCGCGCCGAGGGAGCGTCGCGCAAAAGCCTTGTCTTGCAATCGCGCGACAATCGCCGCCTCGGTGAGCGTGGCATCCAGAATGTCCGGACCCAGGCGTAGCAAGAAAGGGTGTTCCGCGACTTCCTCGCGGGTCAGTATCGACACGTCCGTCGCGCTGAACAGCCATGCGCTGCCCCGCGCCGTGTGCAATCCGACGCGCAGCGCGCGCGACGAATTCGGCTCCTGCCCAGGCCGCGTCGTGTACCAGCGACCGTAAAGCTGGTTGTGCGAGTACATCGTCAGCCCGCCTGCGAAGCGCGTCAGCATGGCCTTGCCGTGCGTGTCGATGCGCGTGACGTGACGCCCGGTCAAACGCTCGGCAAACGGCGCTATTTGCGGTAGATCAAACTGAACGCGCTTGAGTTTGCCCGAACCAATGGCGTCATACACGGCGTCAGCCGCGAGGCGAATTTCAGGCCCCTCTGGCATAAGTCTCCTATCCTGATGGTGCGGCAGAACGGATGTCCTGTCGGTTACGTTAAACCATACCAGCGCCAGCGCAGCGTGCCACCTCGGTCTTTGGGGCTTGGCCTGACCCTTGTCATCCATTAGTCTCCTCGCTCCGAACAGTGTCCATTGGGCCACCGCACAAGCCGACTTTTTTATGCAAGCGCTGATTGACCTTACCGAACGCAACCTCGTCCCCGACGCGCTAATCCGGCGCGGCATACGTCGCCTGCTACGCGAGCGCCTGTCGGAGATTCAGGTGCACGACTGTGCGGCGATGGCGCGCACTGAGCGCGAGTTTGCCAGGCACATGGCGCAAGCCCCGGTCGCACTAGTGCCCGAAGTGGCCAACGAGCAGCATTACGAAGTGCCAACGGCGTTTTTTCAGACGGTGCTGGGCAAGCGCCTGAAGTATTCGAGCTGCCACTGGGACGGAGCGCAAAATCTCGACGAAGCGGAAGTGCGTTCGCTAACGCTCTCCTGCGAGCACGCCCGGATTGAAGACGGCCAGAAAATTCTGGAACTGGGCTGTGGCTGGGGTTCTCTGTCGCTATGGCTGGCGGAGTTCTACCCCAACGCCTCGATCACCTCAGTGTCCAATTCTGCCGTACAGCGGGCGCACATCGAGAGCCAGGCGCTGGCGCGAGGCCTTGGCAATCTGCGCGTCATCACCGCTGACATGAACGATTTTCAGACCGACGAGCAGTATGATCGAGTGATGTCCATCGAGATGTTCGAGCACATGCGCAACTGGCCGGAACTGTATCGGCGAGTGAGCGGATGGCTCAACCACGACGGTCTGTTCTTCAAGCACGTGTTCTGTCACGCGCAGGTGCCCTACCCGTTCGAAGACCGCGGTCCCGCCGACTGGATGACTCGCTACTTTTTCGGTGGCGGCATGATGCCCAGTGACGGGCTGCCCTATTTCTTTGCCAGCGATCTGCACGTCGTGGATCAGTGGCGCTGGTCGGGCACCCACTACAGCAAGACGCTGGAAGCGTGGCTGGCCAAAATGGATCAAGCGGGCGATACCGCCAAGGACATGATCGCCGACACCTACGGCGCGAGCGAGCGTACGCGCTGGACGGTACGCTGGCGGCTGTTTTTCCTTGCCTGCTCCGAGCTGTTTGCGTACGACAACGGACAACAGTGGTGGGTCAGTCACTACCTGCTTGGACGTGCGGGCCGATAATGCGCGGACGCCGCCAGCCCCCTTCTTTCGATTACATCATCGTGGGCGCCGGTTCGGCGGGGTGCGTGCTCGCCAATCGTCTGTCGGCCAACTCGGCGACTTCCGTTCTGCTCATTGAAGCGGGCGGGCGAGATACCCACCCGTACATTCGAATGCCCGCCGGTATCGCCAAAATGGCGACGATGGAGCGCTTCAACTGGAGCTATTACACCGAGCCTCAGAAAGAACTGAACAATCGCCGATTGTACTGGCCGCGCGGCAAAGTGATCGGCGGCAGCAGCTCAATCAACGCCATGTGCTACATCCGCGGGCAGGCGCGAGACTACGACGACTGGGCCGAGGACGGCTTGAGCGACTGGTCCTACGAAAACGTGCTGCCTGCATTCCGTCAGTCGGAAAACTTCGGTGCAGGCGCCAATGCCTTCCACGGCGCCGATGGTGAGCTGCACGTACAGTCGCTGCGCTATCGTAACGGCCTGACGGACGCGTTTTTGCACGCGGCGAAGGAAGCCGGCGAGCCGGTGAACAACGACTTCAACGGCGCCACCCAGCACGGCGTTGGGCCCTATCACGTTACCCAGCGCAACGGCAGCCGCTGCAGCGCCGCCGTCGCTTTTTTGCATCCGGTCGCATCGCGGAGCAATTTGACGGTGTGGCGCGACACCAACGTCCATCAAGTGCTGTTTGATGGCCAGCGTGCCTACGGCGTTGCTGGCGAGCAGGACGGCGAACCGATTAAAGCGAACGGCGGCCAGATTATTGTCAGCGCCGGTGCCATTAACTCGCCGCAGCTCTTGATGCTCTCCGGCGTGGGGCCGGCCGATCACCTGCGTCGCATGGGTATCAAAGTGGTCGCCGACCGGCCCGGTGTCGGCGAAAACCTGCAGGATCACCTGGACATCTGCACGTTGTATCGCGCCCGTACTAACGCGACGTACGACTTCAACGCCGTTGAGGAACTGGCGGCCGGCATGCGCTACCTGCTCACCGGCAGCGGGCCGGGATCGAGCAATGCCGCAGAAGCCGGCGGCTTCGTCTGCAGTGATCTGGCCCACAACGACCGGCCCGATCTGCAGCTCCACTTTGTGCCGGCGCAGCTGGACGACCACGGTCGCAATCGATTGCCAGGCCACGGCTTCACGCTGCACGCCTGCGTGCTGCGACCCCAGAGTCGCGGGCGCCTGCGCCTCAAATCGGCCGATCCAACCGAACACCCTGCCCTGCTGCCCAACTATCTCGGCGCGCCCGACGATTTACGGTTGATGGTCGAAGCGTTAAAAGTGTCCCGACGGCTTCTGCATCAACCGGCATTCGACGCCTGGCGCGGCGACGCGGTGTTCGCGGAGACCGAATCGAAGGATGACAACGTGCTTACCGATTTTATTCGGCGCAAAGCCGAGACGATCTATCACCCCGTGGGTACTTGCCGCATGGGCGCGGACGCCGACGCCGTCGTGTCACCGACACTGCGCGTCAACGGGGTCGATGGACTTAGCGTCGTTGATGCGTCAGTGATGCCAAACCTGATTAGTGGCAACACCAATGCGCCCACCATCATGATCGCCGAACGCGCCGCCGAGTTCCTGCTGCGCGCCAAACTGTGAACCGCATCACAGTTTAACTGTAGATCGAAAAACGCTACGTATACAGCGTTTCGCGCGGCACGCGCAATTTTCGTTTAACGATAGTCCGGCGCGCCAACCGCTTGTCGGACAAGCCCCCGCTCTCGTCGTGAATCGCGTGCAGTCTCACGCGTATTGTCTAGACTCGGACCTCGCAATCAAAGGCGTGCGCCATGCGTTCAAGTGGCTCGCGCGTTATGCCAAACCGATTTAGACACACTGATGATGGACGCCACCTTTATGGATACTTTTTCGCTACGCGGTTTTTTCGTCGCTTCAGCCTGCTTCTCATTGACCCTGTTCAGTGGCCAGGCTGCGCTCGCTGATGACACCGAGATCTTCTTCGGTCAGAACGCGGCAACCGGTCAGGCCAGCAACCCGAACGTGCTGCTCATTCTCGATTCGTCGGGCAGTATGAGCGCCAGCGTTGCCGATGATCCGTTGGGCCGTGACCGCATGGAGGTGATGCAGGACGTGGCCAACGACTTCGTGGCCAACATGGAAAACGTCAACATTGGCCTGATGCGCTACGACATTCGGGTTGGCAGCGGCGATGCCTACGCCGACGGCGGAATGGTCACCCACGAAGTGGCGGAAGTCGAAAGCAATCGTGTGTCGCTCACCGAGCGCATTAATGACATCGTTCACGCGGGCAACACGCCGCTCCAGGAAACCTATCTGGAATCGGCCTACTACTGGATGGGCGCGCCGGCACTGTTTGGGGTCAACGCGTACGACGCCTATTTGCACTCCAATGGTTACTACTACAACCGCTACGCACCAAGCGTGCCGGAGTCGTATGTATCAGGCACCACGACTTATGAGAGCCCGATCATCGGCGCCTGCCAGCGCAACTACTCGGTCTACATCACGGATGGCCTGCCCACGACCGATATCAACGGCACGGCACTGATCACCAACCTGATCAACGATCCAACGTACAGCGAACACGAAACCACGACCTGCACGAACCCCGATGGCTTTACCAGCGGCGGTGAGTGCGTCGAAGAACTCGCCGAGTTCCTGTACGCCAACGATTTTAACGACGACCTGCCGGGCAAGCAGAACGTCGTCAGCCACTTTATTGGTTTCGCACTCGACGCACCGTTCCTGCAACGCGCCGCAACGGCCGGTGGCGGCACCTACTATCCGGCCAACGACGCCGATACCTTGCGTAACGCGCTGGGCGCGATTTTCAATAACGTTGCCGACGACGTGAACGGCTTTACCGCGCCGGCTGTGACGGTCAACGACTTTGACCGCACGACCCACCTCGACGAACTTTACTTTACCGTGTTCCAGCCCAGCGACGCGTACAACTGGGACGGCAACGTCAAGAAATACAAGTACACCAACAACGACCAGGATGACGGTCTATCAATTATCGGTATGGACGATGAAGTGGCGGTCAATCCACTGACCGGCTTCTTCTACGACGGCCGCGACCAGCTGGGCAACCTCGACCCCAACACGCCGACCGCGTGGAGCTACTGGTCATCCGCACCTGACGGCGCGCAAGTGTCCGCGGGCGGCGCGGCTGACGAGCTGACAGTTAACCGAAACGTATGGACCAACGCCGGCGGCGGCACCAGCCTGTCCCGGGTGTCGCGCGACAACGAAACGATGCGCGAGCGGCTGCTCAACAAGACCGTCCCATACACCGCCGGTGAAGCGATCCCCTGGCCGTCCACTGCCAACGACGACGTTGTGGATCGCTGGCTGGACTGGGCGGCAGGCATTGATTCCTACGATGCCAACGGCAACGGTTCGTTTACCGACGCACGCCGCTCGATGGGTGACCCGCTGCACTCCAAGCCCATCGTTGTGACCTACGGCAGCAGTGCCGACACGCCGGAAACCGTGCTCTACGTTGGCACCAACGAAGGGTATCTCCAGGCGGTCAGCGGCTCAACGGGTGAAGAGCTGTTTTCATTCATGCCCGACGCATTGTGGGACAACATTCCGTACATGGCGGAAAACCCGAAACTCGGTCTGAACAAACGTCGCTATGGCCTCGACGGCTCCCTTACCGTGTGGAAAGACGATGGCGGTGACGGTGTCATTGACGCTGGCGACAAGGTTCGTATCTACGTCGGCATGCGCCGCGGTGGTGGCAAGTACTACGCTTTCGACGTTACCGATACGAGCGCACCGAAGCTCGAGTGGGTGTTCAGTAACTCGCAGATGATCGAAAGCTGGTCAACCCCGACTCGCGCCAAGGTGAACTTCGGTACGACCGATTCGCCGAACGTGAAGACGGTTCTGATTGTCGGCGGTGGTTATGATCCGGTCCAGGACAGCAAAACGAGTTACAGCTACGACCCCAACGAAAAGGGCAATGCGATCTTCATGATCAATGCGGAAACCGGTGCTCTGGAATGGTCGGCAAGCAACACGAATCTTGGTGCTACACGCAATACGGTTGTCAGCAAAATGAAGAACGCCGTTCCCAGCAGCGTGCGAGCCATTGATCTGGATCTCGACGGCAGCATCGACCGCATGTACGCCACAGACATCGTCGGCCGCCTGATGCGGTTTGACGTACACAACGAAGATTCGTTTGAAATCACCGGCGGTGTGATTGCCGAGCTGGGCGGCACGCTGAGCAGCTCTGCAAACAACAACCGGCGCTTTTTCTACGCGCCGGACGTCACGTTGAGCACGGAGAACGGCACCGCGTTTCTGACCATCACCCTGTCATCCGGTCATCGCGCGCACCCGCTGGAAACGGTCGTCGACGACTATCTGTTCGGCATACGCGATTACATTCCGTTTGAAGTGATCGGCGACGAAACGGACGATTACGATTACGAAATCGCGCCGGGCGATCTGACGACACTGAGCGCCACCAGCACGGTCACGGTGCCCGCTGGCGCGGCTGGCTTCAAGTTCCCGCTGACGCTCAACGGCGAGAAATCGCTGGCGCGGTCGAGGGTGTTCGACAACACCGCCTACTACACGGCGTATACGCCAGGCAGCGCACCAACGAACAACCCGTGCGCTCCGGCCGTGGGCAGCGGCGCGCTGTACACCATTGACCTGACGACCGGCCTGCTGATTCGTGACCCGCTGCAAAAGGCCGGCATTCCGCCAGAAGCCACCTTCCTGTTCGGTGCGCCACCGGAAGAAGAATTGGTGCTCGACAACTGTTTCGGTCCTCACTGCCCAAGCAACCCGGATCAACCTGACCCGGATGACACCTGCGATTCTTCGTCGGACGACTGTGAGTTCGAGGAGACGCGTCCTGGCGGCACTAACGTTCAGTGCCAGCTCGGTGCTGAGGCCTGCGACGCGGGTGGTCGTGTGCGACCCACGCGGACGTACTGGCGCCAGCTCGATGAGACTGGCTAGTCTGAGGTTGATGATCTAGCGACAAAGCCCCGCCCTCGTGCGGGGCTTTTTTTGTGCTCGACCGTCAACCGCCGTCAACCAAAACGGCGGCGAGCCGTTGATCAGGCAAGACACACCCCGTCCTGTTGCTTGAATCAAACGGAGAGAACCATGAAGAATTGGGTTTTTAGCCTGTTAATTGCGCTGACGCTTGGCCTTGCGGGCTGCGGCTCAGGTGGTGGCGAAACCACAACCTCACCACCGGACACCACGACGCCGCCCGATCCGACGGGCCAGGTCATCATCGGTTTGACCGATGCACCGGGGGATTTTCTGAGCTATCAGGTCGACGTACTCGGCATTGCGTTTACGCGCGCCAACGGCACGCAGATCGACACGCTGCCGGAGTCGACCCAGATCGATTTCGCCCAGTACGTTGACGTCACCGAGCTGGTGACGGCGGCGACGCTGCCCACCGGTACATACACCGCCGTCACGCTCCAGCTCGACTACAGCAATGCGACGATCCTCGCCGAAGACAACTCCGGTCAAAGCGTCGAGGTGACCGCCGTCGACGCGTCGGGCGCACCGCTCACCACGGTCGATATCGCTCTGGAATTCGCAGCGGCCGATCGCTTTGTCCTGGCGCCCGGCGTGCCGGCCAGTGTCACGCTGGATTTCGACCTGGAGGCGTCGCACAAGCTCGATTTGAGTGTGTCGCCAGCAACGGCGGCAATGGACGGCGTGCTGTTCGCCGACACCGAGCTGGCACGACCGAAAACCCGTCGCGCCCGCGGTTTGCTTAGAAGCGTCGACACTGACGCTTCCGAATTTACGCTGAACGTACGCCCTTTCTTTCACCCGCGCGGCGACTTTGGGGCGCTGAACATCGAAACCACAACGCTCACCGAGTTCGAAATCGATCAGGTTACGTATGTCGGAGACGACGGCCTGTTGGCACTGTCGACACTCGATACCGGCAGCTACGTCGTGGCTTTCGGCGAACATCAGATCGGCGAGCGGAGTGTGGTTGCGACGCGCGTGCTGGCCGGCAGCAGTGTGCCGTTTGGCAGCGAGGACATCGCCACCGGCAGCGTCATCGCCCGCTCAGGTAACGAGCTGACTCTGCGCGGCGTTACGCTGGTGCGCGAAGACATGCTCGTCACGTTCAACGACACGCTGAGCGTCACCGTTAGTGACGCGACCGTCTTGCGACAGCAGGGCTCACCTTTAACGACGCTCACGCCAGCCGACATATCCGTTGGACAACGGCTCACCGTTCTTGGCGACCTGGACAACGGTACGCTGGACGCCACCGAAGGTCTGGCCCGCATTCTCTACACAAGTTTCGCCGGCACCACCACAAGCGTGGTTCCGCTCGCGGTCAACGTCAGTCAGATAGGCGGGCGCCGCACTGGGCTGTTCGACTTCAGCGGCACCGGCACCGCGCCCGACACTGACGCCGATCCGGACCACTACGAAGTCGATACCGGCAGCCTTGCGCTGGACTCGCTGACGCTGGGTGCGCCCGTTCGGGTCCTTGGCATCGTCGCCCCATTTGGTACCGCGCCCAATGACTTTATTGCGCAGTCGGTCGGCGACCTGACCGCGAGCAATGGCCGCATCCACGTGCGTTGGGCACTGCCGGGCAGCGTCAATACGCTCACCGTGATCAATGACAACAGCCTGACGTTTGCGCTGGAAGCGGATGAGCTCGGCCTGATTCATGTTCTGAATCAATCGGGTATTTTGCGCGATCTGCTGAGTCTTGGCGAAACGCTGACACTAACGGCGGACGAAAACGGTCGCGGTTTGTTCGTACTGCGGCAAGCCGGCGCGCAAATGGTCTACTTTGACTTTGCCACGTTCAGCGCCGCCCTTGCCTCAGCGCTTGACGGTAGTACGGCCGTCACCAGCGTCCGCGCCGATGTGGTGGTCGCCGATGCGACCCAATATACCGCCCAGAGAGTGGTCATAACTGTGAACTAGCTCGCCCCTGACAGTTGCCTCTGCGGCAGAATTCAGGACAATAGCGCGGTGTCGCAGTGCGGCACCGCGCGTTATTGCCTGTAGTCGACCCACAAGGAACTGCCCCATCGTGAAAGACCGTATCGTTGTACTCGGAGGAGGCGCAGGCGGTCTCGAACTGGTGGTCCGACTGGCGCGCAAACTCAAGCGCGATCCAAACACCGAAGTGGTTCTGGTTGACAAGAACCCGACGCATATCTGGAAACCGCTGTTCCATGAAGTCGCAACGGGCTCCATGAACAGCTATCACGATGAGGCCAGCTACCGCATGCTCGCGCGCAAGCATCGGTTCAGTTTCGTGCTGGGCATGGCACAGAGCATCGATCTGACTGCACAGACCATCGAGCTCGATTCGATCAACGACGACGAAGGGCGCGAAATGATGCCCGAACGCACGGTCCACTTTGACCAGCTCATCGTCGCCGTAGGCTCGTTGAGCAACGACTTTGGCATCGACGGCGTACGCGACTTCAGCAAGCAACTCGATTCGCGCGAGCAGGCAGAATTGTTCCACAAGAACTTTGCGGCCCAACTGCACCGGGTCAACGCCTCGGAGCAGCCCGATGCCAAGCTGAGCATCGCGATTGTCGGTGGGGGCGCGACCGGCGTCGAGCTCGCCGCCGACATGCATAATGTAGTTCAGCGTTTGCGCGAGTTCGGGTTCGAACATTTTTCCGAAGAACGCCTAAGCGTCTGCGTGATTGAAGCCGCGCCCGGCTTGCTCCCGCGTCTGCCGCCGAGGATTGGCGCGTCGGTTGAACAGGAACTCGAGCGCATCGGCGTAAGCGTGCGAACGAACACCATGGTGGCCAGAGTCGCCGAGGACGCTGTCTACACCAAAGAAGACGAAGCGATTGACGCCGACATCAGCGTCTGGGCCGCCGGCGTCAAAGCCCCGTCGTGGCTCGCCCAAAGCGGTTTTCCTGTCGACCGGCTCGGGCGCATTGAAGTCAACGACGCCCTGGTGGTCAAAGGCTTCGATAACGTGATGGCCATTGGCGACTGCTGTGCCTGCACCATGAAAGACGGCGCAGAAGTGCCGCCACGAGCACAAGCGGCACATCAAATGGCGTCGATAGCGGCGCGCAACGTGCTGGCGATGCGCAAGGGCAAACCGAATAAACCGTTTGTCTATCGCGACTTCGGCAGCTTGGTCAGCCTCAGCAAATTTTCCACCGTGGGGAACCTGATGGGCAACCTGGTGCGCGGCACCGTGTTCGTCGAGGGCTGGGTGGCGCGTTTGGTCTATTTGTCCCTGTATCGACTGCATCAGTCGGCCGTCCACGGCAAAATGTCGACCTTGCTCATCATGCTGGGCGACCGCATTTACAAGGCCACGCGAGCGGAAGTAAAGCTGCATTAACCCCATGCGGCTTCGACGCGCGTTACTATTCACATCTTGAATAGATCGCTCCCGGAGCCACAGTCATGCATTTGTTTCGTGTCACGTTCGTTGTCCTTGCGCTTGTCCTTAGCCTGGCGCTGGCCACGTCAGCCGCCGCCAATGAACCCTACGTACCGGACGAACTCGAACCCTGGCGAGCCTGGGTGCTGGACGGAGAGATGGCGAGTTGCCCGCTGGCGCGCAGCGGTACGGCCGACAGACGCTGCCTGTGGCCCGGCAAATTGCAGCTCGACGTTACCGACCGCGGCGCCAGTTTCACCCAAACCGTTGACAGCTACTTCGAACAGTTCGTCACGCTTCCCGGCAACACTCAGCAGTGGCCGATGGACGTTTCAGTGGATGGCGTCAGCGTTGCCGTGGTCGCGCGCGGCGGACGGCCGGCCGTTCAGTTGGGCGAGGGCTCCTTTACGGTGCGCGGGCGGTTTGCCTGGGATCAGCCACCAGCCACGCTAAGCCTCGCCCCGCAAACGGGCATGATTGCACTGCGCGTCGACGCGCAGCCGATCGACGCACCGCGCTGGCAGGGCGGAACGCTGTGGATACGCCAGGATCAACCCGACACCACGGCCCAAACCCAAAACCGAATTTCCGTTACGGCTTATCGCACCATCCACGACACCGCGCCGGCGACGCAAGACGTGACGCTGCGCGTGAACGTTTCTGGCGACAGTCGCGAAGAAGTGCTGGGTCAACTCTTACCCGAGGGCTTCGCGCCTGCGCGGATGGACTCACCGCTGCCCGCGCGCCTTGACGCTGACGGGCAACTGCGCATTCAGGCTCGTCCCGGAATCTGGGAAATTACGTTCACGGCACGTACGCCCGGGCCGCTCAGCTCGCTGACGTTTGAACCCAAAGGCGAAAATTGGCCGACCGAAGAAATCTGGAGCTATCGTAGCGAACCGTCACTGCGCGTCACGGAAGCAAGCAGCGCGTCGCCGGTCGATCCCACGCAAGCTGGCGTCCCCACAAGCGCGCAAGAGCTGCCCGCGTGGCGCATGAGCCCGGGCGATGTACTAAACATCGAGCAACGCCAACGCGGTCTGGGCACCAGCACCGACAACCGCTTCGGACTCCAACGCGAACTGTGGCTCAATTTTGATCGCGACGGCTATCTCGCGCGTGACAAACTGACCGGATCAATGACTCGAGAGTGGCGACTCGATCTGGGCAGCCCGTTGCAACTTCAAAGCGCTCAAATCCCCGGCAGTGACAGTCTGCTGGTCACGCAGAACCCGAGCGATCCGAGCTTGCGCGGCGTCGAAGTGCGCACGCCTGCGTTGGCCGTATCCGCGGTATCGCGTCTGACCACCGCAAGCGGCGCGCTGCCGGTGAGCGGCTGGCGCACCAATGTCGAAGGGGTCAGCACGCAACTGTACCTGCCACCCGGCACGCGCTTGCTCGCGGCACCCGGCAGCGACACGACATCCGGCGACTGGGCGGGGTCCTGGAATCTGCTCGATTTCTTCTTGCTGCTCATCATTAGCGTGGCGCTGTGGCGTCTGTACGCGCCGTGGCTGGGCATCGCGGCGTTCGCGGCGCTCGCTCTTGGCATGCACGAGAGCAACGCGCCACTGTGGTCGTGGTTATTCCTGATCGCCGCATTCGCCGTGCAGCGAGCGTTGCCCGATGGCCGCCTGCGTCACCTGGCGGGGATCATCAAAGTGACGTCCATCGTCGTCATCGCCCTGGTGGCAGTGCCGTTCGCCGCCGACCAACTCAAGCTGGCGCTATACCCGCAGCTTGAGCGGCAACTGGCCCAGAACAATTACGGCCCATCGACCGCCAGCGAGGCGGTGGTCGCAAAGCGAAACGTTGATTTTGTGCGCACGGAAGCGGGCGCCGCACCAGACGCCCTTGTGCCGGAAACCATTACCGTCACCGGCTCGAGAATACGCAAAATCGCGCCACAGGAGCTGAATCGCTACGCCAAGAGCGCTCAGGTTCAAGCCGGCCCGGGCGTGCCGACATGGCGCTGGCGCGCGCACACGCTGACGTGGTCCGGTCCTGTCGCGCCCGACCAAACCTATCGACTCATCGTGCTACCGCCGTGGGCGATGAGCTTGTGGCGAGTCATCATGGTCCTGTTGACGCTGGGCGTGATCGGCATGCTCGTCAAACGCGACCCGCCGAGATCACCACGACCTGCCGTTGGCACCGCTGCCGCCGTAACGGCGAGTGCGCTGCTGACGATGACGCTCGCCAGCTTGCCGGCACCGCACGCGTCGGCGGATACACCGTCACCGGAAATACTGGCCGACTTGAAGCGCCGACTGTTGACGCCCGAACAGTGCGTACCACAGTGCATCGACATTGAGCGCGCCGACGTGCGTTTTGACGGCGACGACTTGCGGATTTCGCTGATTGCTCACGCGCAGGCCGACGGCGGTCTGCTGCTGCCGGGTGATCCTTCATCGTGGCACGCCACCACTGTCACCGTTGACGGCCAGCAAACCGACACGCTGATCCTCGATGCGTCCGGATTTTCTCTGCCGCTCGAGCGCGGCGTCCATCGCATCGAGTTGCGCGGTGCACTGCCCAATGCCAACGCCGTGACACTGGCCTTCAACGTGAACCCTCACCACGTGACCGTCCAGGGCAACGGTTTCGAAATTACCGGGCTCGATGACAGCCGACTCCCCGGCGGCGCACTAACGCTGATTCGTCAGCGTCAGGCAACTGATGAAACCAGCACGCTCGACGCCATTGACGTCGAACAGTTTCCCGCTTTTGTGACCATCGAGCGTGAGTTATTCATCGATCTGGATTGGGAAGTCACGACCACTGTTACGCGCGTGACGCCGGCGCGGTCACCCATTAACCTGCAGGTCCCGTTGCTCGCTGGCGAAGCCGTCACGTCCGACGCCGCACAGGTCGAGGACGGACGCGTCAACGTCAACATTCCCGCCGGCGCGCAGACCTACACCTGGACGTCCACCCTGACTCGAGTCAGTGACCTGGCGTTAACGGCCGCGAAAGCTGCGCCGTGGCAGGAGACCTGGATCGTCAACGCCGGGGCCAGCTGGCGCCTGACGCACAGTGGCGTGCCACAGGGCAACACCAACCTGCGCAACCTGCCCTACTGGCGCGCTGTGTTTACCCCGTGGCCCGGCGAAACGCTGAATCTCAATATTGTGCGACCCGCAGGCGTGGACGGACCGACACTGGCCATCGAACAGGCCAGCCTGAAAAAAGACGTCGGTCGGCGCGGATCCGAGTCGACGCTGAATCTGAGCTATCGGGCGACCAAGGGTGGACAACACGTCATCACCCTGCCCTCGGGCAGCACGTTGAATGGGGTCACTGCCGACGGTCGGGCACTGTCCAGAGTGCTCGACGACGCCACGTTGGCCCTGCCCATTGTGCCTGGCGAACACCGCCTGCAGGTACGCTGGCGTAGCGCGGACGGGGCCGGACTGCGGGTGGCTACGGACGCGGTCGATCTTGGTATCGAGGCGACCAACCTCAACACCACGCTGAACCTGCCACGCGATCGATGGGTGTTGCTCGCCCGCGGGCCGCGCGTGGGTCCAGCTGTGCTCTACTGGAGCGAGCTGGCGGTGTTCATCCTTGCTGCGTTTGTCCTCGCCCGCGTAGCGCGCACGCCGCTGAAATTTTTCCACTGGCTGGCGCTTGGGCTGGGATTCAGCACGTTTTTCTGGCCCGCTTTTGCGGTGGTCGCCGTGTCGCTGCTGGCGTTTCGCTGGCGCGAGGTAAGCCCGGTCGAATCGCGCGTTGGCTTCAACCTGACGCAGATCGGATTGGCCGTACTGCTTTTGGGCGCGGCAGTAGCCCTGCTCACCACGATTCCACTCGGTCTGCTCGGCAGCCCGAACATGCACGTTGTGGGCAACAATTCCAGCCACCACATGCTGCAGTGGTTTGTCGATCACAGCGACGGCACGACGCCGATCGCCAGCGTACTGTCCGCGCCCATGTGGCTGTACAAGGGACTGATCCTGGTTTGGTCGCTGTGGTTGGCGTTCGCCGTGATGCGCTGGCTGCCGTGGCTGTGGCGAGCGTTCAACACCGGTGGTTACTGGCGACACAAGACGCGCATCGAAACACGACCCGAGAATGGCGACAGCGCATAAACCGGGTGCCAGACGGCGTGCCAGCGATTACACTGGCCGCCACTGATTGCCGACGCAGATGCCTTGAAACATTACGACGCCCTGATCATCGGAGCGGGCCATAACGGTCTGACCAACGCCGCGTTCCTCGCCAAAGCCGGGCTGTCGGTGCTGGTCGTGGAGAAGAACGACTGGATCGGCGGTGCTGCGGTCAGTCGCACGTTGCACGAGGACTGGATTTACTCCAACTGCTCCTACGTGTGCAGTTTGCTGCGCCCCGAGCTGTATCGAGCGCTCGATCTTGCGCGGCACGGGCTGCAGATTACACCCTACTCCGGCGGCGCTACGTTCATGGAGAACGGCGATTATCTGGGCAGCTATCGCGATCCGGATGTCGCTCATCGGGAATACGCGAGGCACTCGCGTCACGACGCAGACGCCAAGCAGCGCTACAGCGCCGAGACCATGCGCCAGTGTCGGCTCATTCGCGATTTTCTGCTGCGCACGCCGCCCGACCCGACGTCGTTCAAGCCCAAAGATCTGATGGGGCTCGCCGCCATGGGCGGGCGTTTCCTGGATATGGACGACGACGCGATATACGACACCTATCGCTTCTGGACCATGAGCATCGGCGACTACCTCGACGAATTTTTTGAAAACGACGTGATCAAGGGCGCGCTCGCAGGCAGTGGCATCATTGGCACCGCGCTCGGGCCCTACTCGCCGGGCAGCGCCTACGTGCTGCTGCACCACTACATGGGTGACGTCGACGGCAACATCGGAGCGTGGGGGTTTGCCCGCGGCGGTATGGGTGCTGTCAGTCAAGCCATCGCTGGCGCGCTGCAAGAACACGGCGGCGACATTCGCACCGGTGCCGGCGTCGACACGATCACGGTCAAAAACGGTCGCGCTACCGGCGTTGCGCTCGACAGCGGCGAAGAGATCACCGCGTCCATCGTAGTGTCCAACATGGATCTCAAACGTACGTTTTTGCACTCGATGGAAGCGAGCGACTTGCCCGAGACGTTTCTCGACCGCGTGCGCCATTTTCGGATTCGCGGCTCGTCCGGCAAACTCAACATTGCGCTGGACGGTCTGCCGACGTTTCCGGCGTTACCCAAAGGCAGCCCGCTCATCGACGGCGACATGCATTTCATCGATTCGATGGCGCGCATGGAACGCGCCTACGACGACTGGAAAAACAAGACCTGGTCGAAGGATCCGTACATCGACATGGTCATGCCGACCCTGACCGATCCCACGATGGCACCGCCCGGCAAGCACTACATGAGTTGCTTCGTGCAGTACTGCCCGCCGGAACTCGACACCGGGCCGTGGACCGATGCCGATCGCGATGCGTTCGGCCAAACGGTGATCGATCAGATTGCCAACTACAGCCCCGATTTCAAAGACCTGATCCGCCACGTGGAAATTCGCACACCGCGCGAACTGGAAAACGAAGTGGGTTTGACCGAAGGCAACATATTCCAGGGTGAGCTGACCATGGATCAGCTGCTGTTCAATCGCCCGGTACCCGGTTTCGCGCAGTACCGAACGCCGGTGGGCGGTCTGTACTTGTGCGGTTCGAGCACGCATCCTGGTGGCGGCGTGATGGCGGCACCAGGCGCCAACGCCGCACGCGAAATTTTGAACGATCTGCGCAAACCGTCGACGGTGCCGGAGAATTTTGGCGATGACTGAACAGTGCGACGTCGTCGTCATTGGTGCGGGTCACAACGCCCTGATCTGCGCCATTGAGCTTGCTCGAGCGGGACTTCGCGTAACGGTCGCCGAACGACGTGACCACGTGGGCGGCATGGCCGACACGCGCGAGTTCGCGCCGGGCTTTCGCGTTTCCGGCTGCGCGCACTATTTGTACCAGATGCCCACGGCCATGATCGATCAATTGCGCCTTGGCAGCCACGGTCTGACCATGGATCCGCGACCGCTGCGCACCGCAGTGCTAAGCCCGGATCGTGCGCCGCGCGTGTACGGTGCCGCCGGCTGTCAGGGCGTCAGCGACCGTGATGCGGCGACGTTTGGCGCATTTCGCAGACAACTGTTGCGCTTCGCCAGCTTCCTGCAAAACATCAAATCCGACGTTCCGCCGCGTCTGGTCAGCGGCGCACGGCACGACAAGATGAAGCTCGCTGCCATGGGCCTGGCCCTGCGCCGCATGGGCCGTGAGGACATGCGCGAATTCCTGCGTCTCATTGCGAGCAACGCTTACGATTTTCTGCACGAGACCTTTGACGACGACGCGCTCAAAGGCGGGCTGGCGCTGGACGCCGTCCTCGGCACCCACATGGGCCCGCGCTCGCCCAACAGTGTGTTTACCTTACTGCATCGTTTGGGCGACGGCGGCGGCCCGAGCTTGCCCATCGGCGGCTTGGGCGCGTTCAGCGACGCGCTGGCAGCGAGTGCGCAGGAAGCCGGCGTGCAAATTCGCCTCGACAATGCCGTCACCCGCATCGACATCGATCAACGGCGCGCTTGCGGTGTCGAACTCGCCGATGGCACGCACATTCGAGCGCAAACCGTCGTTAGCGGGGCCGATCCAAAAACGACGGTTGGCCTGATCGCTCCGTCTCATATCGAAACCGGTTTCGCGCGCAGAATTCACAACCTGCGCGCGCGGGGAACAGCCGCCAAGTTGCATCTGGCGCTCAAAGCCCTGCCCGGTGCGCCGCAGGGCGACAGCGCACTGCTGCGCCAGCGCATGCTGTTCGCCCCGGACATGGACTACGTTGAGCGCGCGTTTAACCCCGTCAAGTATGGTGAAGCCTCCACCGCGCCAGCGCTTGAAATCAGCGTACCAACGCTTGCCGATCCAGGATTGGCACCAAAGGGACAGCACGTCGTGTCGATCATTGCGCAGTACGCGCCCTACGCGCCCGAGCACGGCTGGAGCGCACCGGCGCGTGATCAGTTTCAGCGCGCCATTTTGCACGCCGCTGAACAAGCGCTGCCGGGACTGGGCGCGCACGTTATCGCCAGCGAGTTGCTAACACCGGACGATATCCAACGCGAGTACGGTGCGTCGGGTGGACACTGGCATCACGGCGAACTCGCGCTGGATCAATTCCTGTTCACGCGGCCCGTCGCGCATGCGGCGCAGTACGCGCTGCCCGTTGACGGCGTATACCTGTGCTCGGCCGGCGCGCACCCGGGTGGCAATGTCAGCGGATTGCCCGGGCGCAATGCCGCGGCGGTCGTGCTGGCAGCGCGACGTGGTGGCAAAACGTGAGTGCTCAAGGCGTGTCCATCGCCGCGTTGCGTACGCCGTTTCACGCGCGCACCAGCGAAGCCAACCTGCTCAACCGCTGGCACTTGTGGCAGGGCTACACGGTGGCAGACGCGTACTTTGACGGCGAGCTTGAATACTTCGCGATCCGCAACGCGACCGGCGTGTTCGATCTGTCGCCGATGACCAAGTATCGCATCACCGGGCCGGACGCCTTGCTTTATCTTGACCGGCTGATGACGCGTGACATGACGCGCATCAAGCCCGGCCGCGTGGCCTACGCGTTGTGGTGCAACGATGCGGGCAAACTGATCGATGACGGGACCGTCTTTCACCTGGGTCACAACGACTATCGATTGTGTTCGCAGGAATATCACCTGGAGTGGCTGACCGCGGCAGCGCTGGGTTTTGACGTTCAGGTCGTCGATGAAACCAGCGATGTCGCCGCGCTGGCCGTGCAGGGCCCAACGTCCTGCTCCGTGCTGCGCGCGTTCGGCTGCCTCGGTCTGGAAAACCTCAAGCCCTTCGGGCTGCAATCGTTCAACATTGACGGTAGTGAGATCGTTGTGTCACGCACGGGATTCACCGGTGATTTGGGTTACGAACTGTGGCTCGACCCCGATGACGCAATCGGGATCTGGGACCGGTTGTTTGACGCGGGTCGACTTCACGGCATCCGCCCGATTGGTGGCGACGCTCTGGAGATGTCGCGCATCGAAGCCGGTTTCATTCAAGCGGGCAAAGACTTTTTGCCGGCGGATCGCATCGTGCGTCCGGGGCGCGCTCGATCCCCTTATGAGCTCGGCCTCGAGTGGATGGTGCATCTGGACAAAGCCAGTTTCAACGGCCGCCGCGCGCTGGTTGCCGAACGTAAAAACGGCAGCCGCTGGCAGCTTCTGAAACTCAGCGTCGAGGGCAACAAGCCAGCCAGGGACGCGTACATTTACGGCCGCGGTAAAAAACCGATCGGTTTTGTCACGTCAGCCCTGTGGTCGCCGGTCGCCAAGCAGAACATCGCGCTGGCAACCGTCGAGCGGCCCAAACGCGGCGAGCTGGGTCTGTTGACCGCGGAGATCTACTACCAGCGCGAAATGCACTGGTCGACCGTAATGGCCAACTGCGAGATCGTCGACGACGCTTTTTTTGCGCCACCACGTCGACGTCAGACGCCCGCCGCCGAATATTGATGTCCACGACTCTGGCGCAGCGACTGCGAGCCGCCGCGCTCACCGAGCAACCGTTCGCTCAAGCGCGCACGCTGCCGGGATTTGTCCATCACGATCGCGAGCTTTTTGATCGCGAATTGACCACCATTTTCCAGTCCTGGTTTTGCGTCGGGCACGTCGACGGTTTACGCCGCCCCGGCGATGCGCGCGTGGTCGAGTTGGGCAACGAGTCAGTCATACTGACCTGCGACCCGCACGGCAAACTCAACGCGTTTTACAACGTGTGCCGCCACCGCGGCACGCGACTGCTGCCACCCGGCGAATCGACCTGCCAGCATATCGTGTGCCCGTACCACGCGTGGCGCTACAGCACCGCCGGCGAGCTGACCCGCGCGCCCGGTATGCCGTCCGACTTCAGGCTCGACGCGCACGGCCTTAAGCCCGTCCTCCATGCGCAGATTCATGGCTTCGTATTCGTCTGCCTGAATGACGACGCGGGAGATTTTGAGCAGCGCTTTGCCGACTTTCCCGATCTGGGTCATTTAGCGCTGAACACGCTGGCGCGCGGTGAGCAACGCGACTACACCGTGTCCGCCAACTGGAAATTGATTGGCCAGAATTTCAATGAGTGCTACCACTGTCCGGGCGCCCATCCGCAACTCCACCGCCTGAGTCGGGAGGCCGACCTGCCCGGCTTCGATCATCGCGGCGTTCATTTCACGGGCGGCCCAATGGCGATCGAAGCGCCGCACCAGAGTCTGACGCTTGACGGCACGACGACGCGTCCGCTTCTGCCAGGCACCGATCCGAGCGCAGCGCGACTGGTTTACTATTTTCATCTGTTCCCCAATCTCTTGCTCAGCGTCGCACCCGACTACGTGATGGCACACTACCTGTTTCCGCTGACCCCGCATCGCACACACGTGCAGACCGAGTGGTTGTTTGATCGTACGGTGCGCGACGACACAAGCTTCGACGGCGGGGACGCCGTGGCACTGTGGGAGAAAACCAACCAGCAGGATTTTGCTCTGTGCGAGAACGCTCACGCCGGCCTGGCTTCCAGCGGTCACGAGCCCGGCCCGTACCATCCGCTGGAGCGCTGCGTATACGACTTCGACCGATGGTATCTCGGCGCTGTGCAGGGCTAAGGTACACTACCGCTGGTTTTCGAGGTGTGCGGGAAAAAGTATGAATCTGGAATTTTTTGGCGCGGCGGGCGAGGTCACCGGCTCCTGCCACATTCTGACGGTCAACGGTCGCCGCGTCCTGCTTGACTGCGGGATGATTCAGGGTGGCCGCAAGGCCGAGCGACGCAATCGCGATGCGTTTCCGTTCGATGCTGCCGCCATTGATGCGGTGATTTTGAGCCACGCTCATATTGATCATTCCGGGCGACTTCCCCTGTTGGTCAAACGTGGATTCAAAGGCCCGATCCATACGCACAACGCCAGTCGCGATCTGTGCAGTGTGCTGCTGCGTGATTCGGCGAACCTTGGCGAGCGGGATGCCGAGCGAGAAAACCGGCGGCGTGAACGACGCGGCAAAAAGCCCGTTTCCGCGCTGTACGGCAGCGACGATGCACTGGCCGCGGTCAAAGCCATGGTCGGCCACCGCTACCACGAAGCCATCGACGTGCTACCCGGCGTCAAGCTGACATTCCACGACGCCGGCCACATCATGGGTTCGTGCATCGTCAGCGTCGAAGCCACCGAAAACAAACTGACCCGACGCGTCGTGTTCAGCGGTGACCTCGGCCAGTACGACACCCCCATTTTGCGCGACCCCGAGCCGCTGCCCCACGCCGACCTCGTGCTGATGGAAAGCACATACGGCGGGCGCCGCCATCGGGATCGCGAACGAACGGTTGCCGAAATCGGCGAAATCGTCGCCGATCCGCAGCGCCGCCAGGGCAATATTCTGATACCGGCGTTTGCGGTTGGCCGATCGCAGGAACTGCTTTATATGCTGGGTAAACACTACGACGACTGGAACGTGGGACGCTGGCAGATTTACCTCGACAGCCCGATGGCCATCGAAGCCAGCGAAACCTACTGGGACTATCCGCATTTGTACGACGACGAGGCGACCAAATTGCGCCGCGGCAACGATCAGATGCCGCCTCTGCCGAATCTGACGTTGAGCAAGAGCGCCGATCAGTCGCGCGCCATCAATCGCTTGAAAGGCGGCGCGATCGTGCTGGCCGGCAGCGGCATGTGCAACGGCGGACGCATACTGCATCACCTCAAGCACAACCTGTGGCGCCGTGATGCGCAAGTGCTGTTTGTCGGCTACCAGGCCCGTGGATCGCTGGGCCGTCGATTGGTCGACGGCAAATCAACGGTCAAGATCCACCGCGAGACAATCCGCGTGGCCGCCAAAATCCACACCGTTGGCGGCTTCTCCGCGCACGGCGATGAGCAGGATCTGGCCCGCTGGTACGGACACTTCGACAATCGCCCGCCGGTTTATCTGGTTCACGGCGAGAAAAAATCCGCGCGCAAGCTGGCGACGAAGTTACACGAGGACTTCGGCACCAAAGTGACGCTCAGCGACCCCGGCATGGTGCTGGATCTGGCCGCCATGAAGCTGACCAGCCCGGGCATTCCGTTAAGCTGACAGAACCAATCGAATCAGGGAGAATCAAACTCCTGACACATCAAGGTGCGCTAAGCCCCCGAAGGAACAGGAACAACTCGTGTCACAGACCTCATGGCTAGGCCGCAGCTTTGAAGAACTGAGTCGACGCAAAGTCGTGCGCGCCGGCGCTGCTTACGCGGTGGGTTCGTGGGTGCTGGTCCAAGTCGCCGACACCGTTTTGCCGGCGTTCGGCGGCAGCGATGAAGTCATGCGTCTGATTATCCTCGGGCTGCTCATCGGTTTTCCGATTGCGCTGGTGCTTGCCTGGGTGTTCGACTTCACCAGTGGCGGCATCAAAAGAACGCCAAGCGAAGCGACGGGCGAGGCGCCACCTTCGTCCAAATCGCGCACGATCGATCTCGTGATCATGGGCGTACTCGCCGCAGCCGTTGGCTACTTGCTGTTCGAGAACCTGCAAGACGCTAACCAGCCCGTCACCGCGCCAGTCGCCGCAGCAGCGGACAACACCGCCGTTGGCCCATCAGTGGCCGTTTTGCCGTTCGACAATTACAGCGACGATCCAAACAACGAGATTTTTGCCGACGGCCTCGCCGAAGATGTGCTGATCCGCTTGTCGAAAATTGAAGCGTTACGCGTGCCCGGACGGACGTCGTCATTCAAGTATCGCGGCGAGCAAACCGACCTCGGTGTCGTGGGCCGGGCGCTGAATGTCAGTACGTTACTGCGTGGCTCGGTGCAAGCCTACGCTGACAGTATAAAAGTGACGGCGCGCCTGGTTAACGCACGTGACGGCGTAATGATCTGGTCGGAAAGCTACGTGCGCGAAATGACCAACCTGTTCGCGATTCAGGAAGAAATCGCACGCGACGTCGCGGCTAACCTTCAGATCAAGCTCATCGGTGACACCAGCGCCCAGTCGCAGCGACCGACCGCCAGCATTGACGCCTATCGGCTCTACCTGCGTGGACGCAACGAATGGCACAAGCGTACGTCGTCGTCCACGACCAAAGCCATCGACCTGTTCGAACGCGCCATTGCGCTGGACGAAGACTTCGCCCTGGCGTGGTCCGGGCTCGCCGACTCGTACAGCTTTGCCAGCTCCTACGGCAATATGGAAAACGCCGAAGCCATTGAGAAGGCGGGCGATGCCGCGCGACGAGCTGTGGAGCTGGGCCCACAGTATGCCGAAGCGCATGCGTCCGCAGGACTGGTGCACAGTGATAAGGGCGAATGGCCACAGGCGGCGCAAGCGTTTCAACGCGCCATCGAATTGAACCCCGGATTTGCCAACGCCCATATGTGGCTCGGCACCGTGCTCTCGTGGGTCGATTTGGACAGGGCTCTAGCAGAACGTCAGATCGCCGCTGATCTGGAACCGCTGTCGCCAATCGCGGTGCATCTTTACGGCGAAAGTCTGTACGCCGTCGGTAAGGTCGACGAAGCGCGCCGCCAGTATTTGAAAGTGATTGACTTTGCACCGGAGTATCCGCTGGTCTATTTTGAACTGGCGCGCCTGGACGAGACCAACGCTAACTACGCCGCGGCGATTACTTCGCTCCAAAAAGCGAACGAGCTCGATCCGGGACGCGCGGCGACCATGGTCGCGCTGGCGCAGCTGTTCACGCTACTTGGCGACCTGAACACCGCGCGTGAGTGGATGGACCGCGCAACGCAAATCGGACCCGAGCAGCTCTCCGTGATCAGCCAGCAACTTGCCATGCTATTGGCGGCTGGCGATCTTGACGGTATGGAGCAAATCATCGACACCCGCCTTAGCGATGAGGCAAACTTCTTTCCCGCCTATTATTTTCGCTCAGCCATCGCCTTCGAACGGGAGAACTATCAGGAATCCGCTGACTGGACGCGGCGAATTTTCGAGCGTTTTTCAGGCAACGTCGACGGCGAGTACACGATCGATCGATACCTTCTGAACAAAGACACCATGTTCGGCGTCATGTACCTTGCCACCTCGCTCAGACGCAGTGGCGACGAACAGAATGCGGCCGTGCTCGCGCGTCGCTTGCTCGACTACGTGATTCAGCAGCAAGACCTTGGGTTCGGTGGATCTGACCTCATTTACGCCAAAGCGGGCGCCCAGTTGGCGCTCGGCGATACGGCTGGGGCGATGACATCGATTCGCACACTGGCCGAGAGCGGCTACCCGGATTATCTGCGTATGGACAACGATACGCTGTTCAAGCCCATACAAAATGAACTTGAGTTCAGAGTATCGGTCGATTACATGCGGAACAATGCGCGCGAGCAGTTGGCGCGACTGAACAATTCCTGATCGTCGACGCAAGCGTCGTCCGCGACAGGGCCCAAACGGCTGCAACGAGTTTTCCGAACAGGACGCGAGATTATGTTTGATTCCCTACGTCGCAAACCGGCGGCTCTGCCAACGCGAGAACAAGCCTTGCCCGATCGCACGTCGGCGATTCGCGTACCGGACCGGCATTACGTGCTTGACGCACCGTTAAAAGCGCCGTTCGGGGCCACGGCCCAGGAAGCGGTTTTTGCACTGGGCTGCTTCTGGGGCGCCGAGCGCGTGTTCTGGCAGCTTGACGGTGTGATCAGCACGGCGGTGGGCTACGCAGGCGGTCACACTGCGCATCCGACATACCAGGACGTCTGTTCGGGACAGACCGGCCATACCGAAGTGGTGCTGGTGGCCTTCGATCCGGCGCGCATTGATTACGCGTCACTGCTGAAAGTGTTTTTCGAGTCGCACGACCCGACGCAAGGTATGCGTCAAGGCAACGATCGGGGTACGCAGTACCGCTCAGCCATCTACACCACCTCAGACGCCCAGTTGGCCGCCGCCGAGGCCGCGCGCGACGCCTACGACATTGCGCTGCGCAATGCCGGTCATGGCGACGCCGTGACCAGTGAAATCGGAGCCTTGGACACGTTTTACTACGCTGAGGACTACCATCAGCAGTACCTGGCCAAAAACCCCAACGGCTACTGCGGGATTGGCGGAACGGGTGTCAGTTGCCCCGTCGGGCTGACTACCGCAGAATAAGGCGCCCTGGTAGCCGCCACCCTTTATGAGCCGTAATTTATGAGCATGTCTGAAGCGCCTGAACAGAATACTTTCTGGGAAGAATGGCGTGGCTTTATTGTCTTTATCGTCCTGATGTTTGCGTTTCGCATTGCGATCGCAGATTGGAACCATGTACCCAGCGGGTCGATGCGCCCAACGCTGATTGAGGGCGACCGGATTTGGCTCAACAAGCTGGCCTACGACGTCAAGGTGCCTTACACCAACATTGTGCTCAAGAAAGTCAGCGACCCGCAGCGCGGCGACATCATTGTGTTCATTTCTCCCAAAGACCGTACGCGACTGGTGAAACGCATCGTCGGTATTCCCGGCGATCGGGTGTCCTACGACCGTCATCAAATGCGACTGAACGGCGAGCCACTGGTGTACGAGCCATTGCCGTTTGAGGACGTCGACGAATCGGTCAAATTCGAACGAGCGAAACAGTACGAGCTGTACACAGAGAAGCTGCCGGACAATCCCCACCCCGTGCTGCACGCACCGCGCTCGCGTACGCCGGAACAAAGCTGGGTGGTACCGGAAGGTCAGTATCTGACCTTTGGTGATAACCGTGATCAAAGCGACGACTCGCGGTTTTGGGGGTTCGTGCCGCGACAGCTGATTATCGGGCGGACCAGCAGCGTTGTGATGTCGTTTAACCCCGACAACTACTACATTCCGCGCGGTTCGCGCTTCTTCAAATCTCTGCCTTAAGTCCGGTCCGCCGGATCGGCGGCACGGCACTTGTTGTCTCGTTCGTCACACTCTGTTTGACGGGCTGTAACACCCTCTCACGAGAATCGGCCCGCGCAACTGACTGGACGGCGCATGCCGCCATCGCCACCGATCCTCAAGCGTGCATTCAACGACTGCAGGCAGCGACGCCCGACGATGAATCGGCGCTCGACCCGGCCGCGCTGCGGCTGGTCAACTGGAACATGCAAAAGGGCAACGACCGGCAATCGTTCAGTGATCTGACCCGGATTGCCGGTGACAGCGATCTGGTACTGCTGCAGGAAGCCGCCATCGCGCCGGCGTTTTTGAACCCACGAAGCAAGGCCCGGTTCTGGACGTTTGCACCGGGCTATCGCAAAGGTAAGGAGCTGACCGGTGTTCTGACGCTGAGCGCTACGATGCCGCTCAGTCGCTGCAGTTTCATGGCGTGGGAGCCGTGGTTACGCAGCCCCAAAGCCACCAACATCACGCAGTATGCACTGCAGGGCGCAAGCAAAACGCTGGTGGTGGTCAATCTGCACGCCGTGAACTACACGTTTGGTTTGCGCCACTTTAAAGGCCAACTTGAGCAGATTGCGCAAGTGCTGAATGCTCACGAGGGACCGGTGATTCTGTCCGGTGATTTCAATACGTGGCGCATGGCGCGTTTTCGGGTGATGGAAGCATTGACGGCCTCGTTAGCGCTCGAGCCGGTTCCGTTCAGTGACGATCAACGCAAGCTCAAATTCGGACTGGCTCTCGATCATGTGTACGTGCGCGGTTTGCAGCACCAGCGATCGGCGACGTTCAGCGTCACGACGTCCGATCACAATCCGATGACTGTGCTCTTGAGCCGCTGACCCGTATTTGCTGTCCCACAAAAAACAAAAGCCGAAGATAATCTTCGGCTTTTGATTCCACCCCAACTTATTATTGTTCGCGTTCTTATTATTATTCGAACGGGGTGATTTCGCTTTTCAGGAGTTTGAAATGTCCGCGTTGTTAGATTGTGCCTTTACTTGACCAGAGCTCCAGCTGCGCGGTTGCGCGTACAATAAAACTCAACGACCATCACTTTTCACTTGAGAAGGCAGCAGCACTGCCCCTCGTACTGTGTTTAGCAAGTGTTGTGCCAGCAATTGTCAATTCATGTAAATTCATGATGTTAGCTTTGGAATACCGGTATCGCCCTGTCGCGCCAATCGCCCAATGTAAAGCTTCTCGACGCCCAATTCGGATGACGCGTTGCAGCGAGGTTCAGTATCGATGACAAAACCGACCTGGAACGGTCTGCGTTGCTGGCCAGCCGTCCTGCTCGGCGCCATCTGGGCCTTGAGTCTGAGCGCCTGCGGCAACGTTGACGTACGCGGTGGCTCGACGGGTATCGATATGAGCATTGGCCAGGTCAATGATCGTTCTGCGGTGGTCTGGGTTGGTGGTAAACCTCGCGCCGCCGTCACGCTGGTTCTGCGCGCGGGCGACACGGTGATCCAGCGCGAGGCACTGCAGCTGACAGCGAACGGCTACGCGCACGTCGCGTTGGGTCAGTTGCGGCCCGCGACCCACTACACGCTGGCGCTCGCCCATCAGCAGCAGACCGTCATCGCCACGTTCTCCACCGCGCCTGGCGACGAGGTGGCCGCTCCGGTCCGGTTCTTGTTCAGCGGCGATTTGGCCGGGCAGAACGCCTGTCGGGATGCTGCGCGCGGCTTTGCAGTGTTTGACGCCATCAATCAACAGTCGGCTGATTTTTTTATCGGGTTGGGCGACATGATCTACGCCGACGGAAGTTGCGGCGCAGCTGGCCCGTTCGACAATGAACAGATTGCGCGCGAGGACCAACCGCTCGGTGATGCCGAAAGTTTCCGCGCCCGCTGGCGATACAACTTGGCCGACCCGGGATTCCGCAAGCTGCGCCACGCAATGGCATACGTGCCGGTCTGGGACGATCACGAGATCATCAACGATTTTGGTCCGCAGACAGCGCGGTCGAAGGACAACCCGGAACTGGATCTGCTCAGTGCGGGTCGCGCCGGGTTCTTCCACAGTAATCCGCTGCGCCCCGCTGCCGATGATCCGAATCGGTTATATCGAACGTTTCGCCGCGGCCGCCACGCTGAATTTTTTGTACTGGACACGCGGCAGTACCGTGATCGCAACGAAACAGATGACACCGGTGTGCTGCCAAAATCCATGCTTGGTGCCACCCAACGACAGTGGCTGATTGACGGGCTGAAGGCATCGACGGCGACGTGGAAATTTGTCATCAGTTCCGTGCCCATCGCCATTCCGACGGGCTACCCGGCCACTGCCGGTCGCGACGGCTGGGCCAGCGGTGACGGGGACGATGGCTTCGAGCGTGAGCTTTACGCGATCTTTGACGCGCTGGCCCAAGGGGCCGTCACCAATTTGCTGTGGCTGGCTGGAGACGTGCATTTTGCGACCGGCTTCAAGCTGCAGCCGTTGCCCGGGCAACCGGCGTTCACACTGCACGAGTTGATTGTCGGGCCGTTGAGCGCCGGCATGTATCCATCCAGGGCACTCGACACAACGTTTGAACCACAGCGTTTGTTTTTCCACGCGCTCGACACGCCTCCCGAAACCCTCGATGAAGCCCTCAAGGGCTATAACTTCGGACTGATTGACATTGACCGTCACGGCGCGCTGCGCTTTGCGCTGTTGGACGGCTACGGCGAGCAACGCTACGAGCTGGCGCTGACACCGTAATGCAACCGCGTTGCATGAATCGGCCATTGCCGGGAAATAATTTTTTGCCTGGGCAGGTCTACTGTATTGTCGGGACGCTCCCGGGGTTTGTTATCAAACGCCGACTCCCTGTGCGATGCCCTGCCCCGGGACCGTCCTGACACTATTACCGCCATGCTGCACCCGGAGTTCCCCACGGCGTTTGTTGATCTTGAAACCACCGGCTCGCGCGCCGGCTTTCATCGCATCACCGAAATTGCCATCGTCACCGCAACGACGGGCGGCGACGTGCAACGCTGGTCGACACTAATCAATCCGGGCCGGGAAATACCTCTTCAAATCAGCGCGCTGACCGGCATTCACGACGAAATGGTCGCCGACGCGCCGCACTTCAATGACATTTGGCGCGACGTTTACGAGCGACTGGAGGGCCATCTGTTTGTCGCTCACAACGTGCGCTTTGATTTCGGTTTCCTGCACAATGCGTTTCGGGCGCTGGAGCGATCGTTTCGGCCCAAAAAACTGTGCACGGTTGCGCTGTCCCGCGCGCTCTATCCGCAGGAGCGCTATCATAATCTGGATGCGCTCATGCAGCGTCACCAGCTGACCTGCGAGCCGCGTCATCGCGCGCTCACCGACGCCAGCGCGCTGTGGGAATGGAGCGTCAAAGTCACCGAAGAACTCGGCGCTGCGGTCGTTGAAAAAGCGGTGCGCAAGCAGTTGGCCGGGCCGAAGTTACCACCGGGCTTACCGCGCAAACGCGTGGATGCGCTCCCCGCCGGACCCGGTGTCTATCGATTTTTCGGGGCTGACGAAGCCCTGCTGTACATCGGCAAGAGCGTCAATATTCGCAGCCGCGTGCTGTCGCATTTCTCTCTCGCAACCCGTGAAGGAAAAGAAGCGAAGCTGTTCACCCAAGCGGTAGACGTGGATGCCATCAAGACCACATCAGAGCTCGGCGCGCTGCTGCTCGAAGCGCAGTTGATCAAACGGGAGCGACCCGTGCTCAATCGACGTTTGCGCCACCAGGCGCCGGTCTACACGCTGGCGCTCGGTACCGATGACGCCGGTTACGCCGTGCCTCGCCTCGAACCGTTGGAGCCGCCGGACGGCAGTCTCGTTCAATATGGTGTGTTTCGACAGCGAACCGCCGCCAAAAAGTGGTTACAAGGCCTGGTTGACGAGCACCAGCTCTGCCGCAAAAAGCTCGGCATTGAATCCGGGCCAGGCAGTTGTTTTGGCTACCAGATCAAGCGCTGCGCCGGTGCCTGTGTTGGAGAGCAAAGCGCCGTTGCGTGGCAGCTGAAACTGCTCAATGCGCTGGGCGGCACACGGGTACCGGACTGGCCGTTTCCAGGTCCGGTGGCGTTTGTCAGCAAGCGACGAGGCAAGATGGATCTGCATGTCGCCGATCAATGGTGTCTGCTTGGTACCGTTCATGATCCGCACGATGTGCACGACCTTCTCGACAACGAGCGGCAGTTTGATATGGATATCTATAAGATTTTTCAGCGTTTTATCAAAAAACCCGACAAAGGAACTGAGATCGAGTCGCTCGGCTAATTTGTTATCTTGGTACATTGGTAATATTCTTGCGCCAATGAAACACACGATTGAACGCGTCCAAACCGGCGTACGCATCGAAAAACGCTTGCTCAAAGTTCTCAAGGCCTTAGCGGAATATCACGACATGTCGCTCGGCGATTTGCTGGAAGGGATCGTCTTGCACAGTTTTGATAACAAGACACCTTTCGGTGGCGAAACGCTGGCGAGGATCGCGAAACTGCGCGATGTCTACGATCTGGATCTGCGGGCCGAGGACAGCCACACACTGCTCGAAGACGCGCAATGATCGATGCCGATCAACTGGCGCGGCAACTCGAGGCAGGCACGGTGGACGCGGCCGCGTTCGGCCACGCCGAGCACGTTGCCGCAGGCTACGCGCTGCTGCGGCGATATCCGTTTGAAGACGCCGCGCTACGCTACGCCCGAGGCATTCGCTCACTGGCCCGTGCTGCCGGTGCGCCGGATAAATTTCACATGACGGTCACACTGGCTTTTCTATCCTTGATTGGCGAACGACTCACCGTCACCAAAGCGTCAAACTTCGCCGAGTTCGCCGCCGCCAACGCGGATTTGCTGTCAGCGTCCTGCCTTGACAAGTGGTACACCAGCGCGCGTCTTGATTGTCCCACCGCCCGACGTACTTTCGTGCTGCCGGATCGCACTGCGAGTGCGTGACAGCGCTTCGAAGCGACGGTATGGTCCGCTAGTGTCGTGAATCAGACGTTGACGGCACCTGTGATTTTCGGATCGTTGCCGACACTTTAGAGGGTTGCTATGGCCACTACGTCCACGAATGAAACGGTCGTCCACTACGACGCGACGGCCAAGCTGCTGCACTGGCTGGTAGCGGGCGCGATTGTGCTGCAGTTTGTGCTGGCCAAGCTTGCCGAACGCGCCCACGATAGCGGCAGCGTTTTCTCGCAACTGGCGCTACTGGCCAATCACAAATCGGTCGGCATGACCATTCTGATTGTGGCCATTGGCCGGTTGGTCTGGCGACTGTCGCATCGACCACCACCGTTGCCGGCGACCATGCCCACGTGGCAACGCGGCGCCTCCCACGTGAGCCATTTTGCGCTCTACGCACTGCTGTTCGCGCTGCCGATCACCGGTTGGCTGATGTCTTCAGCCTCTGCCTACTCGGTTAGCTGGTTCAATCTTTTTCAGTTTCCAGACCTGGTTGCCGCGGACGCCGACTTGAAACATCAACTCGAAGAGATTCACGAGACGCTTGGCAAACTCTTGTTTGTCGTCGCCCTCGTCCACATCCTGGCGGCGCTCAAGCACGCCCTGTTTGATCGCGACGGTATTTTGCGGCGCATTAGTTCCGCGCCCGCAATCACGGCGTTCACGGCGGTCATCGTCTCGGGCCTGTTGTTTCTGGCGCAAACCTCACCCAAAGTCAGTGGCGCTCCCGTTGATCAATCAACGGAAACCACCGTCACGACTCCGGCGCCCGCTGCGGCTCCCCAGCCGCCCGCCTCCTCGGCGCTGCCCGTATGGGAGCTCGACGACGCCAGCAGCCGGATTGAATTTGTCGCCGACCAAGCCGGTGCGTCGTTCACCGGCACCTGGGAACGCTTCGAAGCCACACTGCAGTTCGACAATGCCGCTCTGGAGCAGAGCCGCTTTGACGTCACGATCGATACCACGACGATGGCAACCAACGATGCCGAACGCGACGACACACTGACGCAAAAAGACTGGTTCGATGTGGAGCAGTTTCCACAGGCCTTTTTTCGCGCCACGGCGTTTGAGCCCACGCAGGACGGTTTTGTGGCGCACGGGCAGCTGGTCATCAAAGCCAAAAGCGTCGCAACCGACTTGATGTTCAGCGTCACCGAAGACGGCGACAAACGCGTACTCAACGGCACTGCAACACTCGATCGCCTGGCACTTGGCGTTGGCACCGGCGAATGGACGGACACAACCTGGGTCGGCCAAACCGTGATCGTTAAGGTGCACATTGAAGCAACCGTCAACTAGTGGACGATAACGGCGCTGCGGATATTGAAGCTGCCGATCGCGAAGCCCATTTCGATCTTGATCAGCCGGCTAGCGCACTAAAATTTTTCGAGTTTCGCGCCGCGCTGGAAACCCTGCTGCTGTTACCGAGCGCTCCGCTTCTGGCGGCGCGACGCAGCGGTGACGGGCGACAGATCATGGTGGTGCCTGGCTTTCTGACGGACGATGGCGTGACCTGGCCGTTGCGTCGATACCTCGACTATCTGGGCTACCGAACACAGGGCTGGAACCTCGGGCGCAACAAGGGCTTTCCCGAGCGCGACGCGCAACGCATTGCCGAAAGCCTCGACGACCTGCGTGACCCGGATCGTAAAATAACCATGATTGGCTGGAGTCTTGGCGGCGTCGTGGCGCGTGAGGTCGCGCGCCAGCGGCCCGATGCCGTGCGTGAAGTCATCACGATCGGCACACCGGTCGAGGGCGGCCCGAAATACACGATCGCCGGCGAACGCTTCGCCGCCAGTCAAGGCGTCGATCTGGACAGCTTCGAAGCCCACGTGCACGAGATTAACCAGCAAGGCATCACGCAGCCGCTGACCGTGATTTACAGTCGCAGCGACGGCGTCGTTGGCTGGCGCGCAGCGGTGGATCGTTACAACCCCCACGCCCGGCACGTGCGTGTCATCGGATCCCACATCGGGTTGGGTACGAATCCGGCGGTGTGGCGAATCATTGAGAAGACGCTGCGTAACAGTTAGCGCGCTACATGACGCTGCCGTCGCCCGGGTGCATCGACGACACCGTCGACACTGTCGTAGCGAACCGGCAGCGAGCGCGTCCGACCCCACGCGATGGATTCGTAAACACCGAAATGCAGATGCGGCATTGTCGAGTGCCCGGAATTGCCTGATCGTGCGAGAAACTGCCCGCGCGTGATTTTATCCCCGACCGCAACCTCGGCGCTGTCGCGCAACAGATGGTAGTACTCACCGGTGCTGCCGTCGTCGTGCAGCACGTTGATGTAATTGGCCGTACGCCGACAGCGCGCCTCCCAACAGCCTTCACCAAATTTCTCGACCATTTCCATGACCACGCCGTCGCGGGCGGCGTGCACGGGCGTCCCCCGCGGCATATCGAAATCTACGCTGTAGTGCTCGTTGCCGGTATGGCTGAATCGACTGCCGTAACCCTGGAGAATGCGGTAACTCTTGCCCGCAGCGTAGGGCAAGCGGTAAAGGTAGTCGTCATCGTGCAGAACGTTGGCGACGCCAAAATCCCATTCGAACTTGTAGTGATATTCGGGCGCAGCCTCTTCGGACGACAGCGCCATCACATTGGCCAACGCCGTCGTGGCGCGCGGTTGGACGGTTGTGATCACGTCTTCCGGCGGACCGTTGGCGAACGCAGTGGAACGCAGATTCAACGTCACGGTGACCGGAAATTCAGACAGGTTGCGCGCCGTAAAAACAAGCTGCCGCCCACTGTCGGAAGACCGCCATTCGCCGTCCACGCAAATCGTGTCCGCCATACAGTGGTTGACCGGCGCGTCCGCGGCAACGGCATTGATGTTGCCCGCCGCACAAAGCACGGCGACCCAGGCATGTCGGCTAGCTCGCAGCGTCATGGATCATGCGAGCGACGTGACGCCAGTGAATGAAAAATGGGTAAACGGCTCGTGCACGGCTGGCTGCCTGTCCGGTAAGCGGTTGCGACGCGAGCTCTTATTCTAGCGCAACCCGGGGCGCGTGACGCACAGCAACGTTTTCCCTGTCCCCAAAAAACAAACCCCGCCACAGGGGCGGGGTTTGCGTAGCTTTTCGCGTTAGATTAACGCTTAGTTGGCAACACCACTCGGGCCAGGTGCACCGAAGAACGACGCACGCAGGATACCCAGATCCGCAACGTTGACGACGCCGTCACCGTTGAGGTCTGCATCCGCATCCGCGGTGAAGAACACCGCACGCAGCAGACCCAGATCGGCAACGTTGATCACGCCGTCGTTGTTCAGGTCAGCATCGCAAGCGTTACCGAAGCCGTCACCGTTGGTGTCACGTTGGTCCGCGTTAGGCACCAGCGTGCAGTTATCGGCTGCGTCTTCCACGCCGTCACCGTCACTGTCAGGACCACCAGCCGTTTGCGGCAACAGGCACCACTCTTCGAGCACGCCGGTGTCAACGCCTGCGTTATCCGAAACGCTAAGCGTCCAGGTACCGCCGAGGTCTTCGCCGATGAACGCTGCCAGAGGCTCTTGTGGTTGCAAGAGACCGCCAAGTGCAGGCGCCGATCCACAGGTCGTTTCAACGGCCGTGGACGACGAATCGGTCATGGTTGCGTCGATGTTGTCACTGCTGCAGCCAAAGGTGCTGGCCGGTACGCCCGGACGATCCATCAGCACAACGCTCGTGCCGGTGTCGTCATGGGTCAGCGTGAAGATCAGGTCACCCACGTAGGTGTGCGACGCAACGATGCTGACATCGAGGTTCTCGATCGTTCCCGTTGCAGACACAGCCGCCGAATCCGACGTGCCGGCAGGCGTACCGTCTGGAATCGCCAGGTTCGGTGATACGCAGATCTCAGCCGCCGTGGTAAACGAGCTCGCCGCACTGGTAGCACCGCCACCGCATGGGTTGCTGGCCGTTACACGCCAGTAGTAGGTCGTTTCGGATGACAGTGATCCGGTGATCGTCGCGCTGGTCGCACCCGTCGTGGTCGTGAAGTCGATACTGCCGAAGGCAGGATCGTCGTCCACTTCCAACGTGTAGCTCGCCGCTTGCGCCACGGCACCCCACGTGAAGATCGGGCTGGTCGAAGTGTCAGTGGCACCATCAGCCGGAGCGCTCAGCGCCGCCGCTGCAGGCGTACCGGTGAACACGTCAACATTAACGCCAACGTTCTTCGGATCAACACCAGCTGCCGTGCCGGTTACCGAGAAGTTGTAGCTGCCCGCAGACGCACCGCCAACGGTGATCGACGCGGTTGACGTTGCCGCCGGCGTTGCCGGAACAACCGGGTTCACCGAGAAACCGCCGCTGAAGCCCGCTGGCAGACCGGTGTAGCTCAGGCTAACCGGAGAGTCGAAGCCCTGAATCTGGCCAACAGCAATATCGATGTCGGTCAGATCGCCCGGTGCGCACACTTCCTGTGACAGGGTGTCAGCACCTGCAGCGCCCAACAGGAACGAAGGCGATGCGCCCGCGTTCACGAGGGTCGCGGCAAAGCCGTCTTTCTGGTTAGGAGGACCGTCGCGGTTGTCTGTCCAGACCGTAACAATCTTCTCACCAACGACCGAAATGCCGTTGTAGTCACCCCATTCCTGACCGTCGGTCAAGTTGGCGGAAGTGGCCGAGCTAACACGCTCTGGCTCGCTCCAGGTCACCGCACCATCGGTCGAGAATGCGTAGTACAAATCAACACCAGTACGGTTCAGCGAGTTACGAGTGTCATAGAACACCGTGTGCACGGTGCCAAACTCGTCAACCGTCATCCAGGGGTTGTAACGATCCACATCATCGGTGTCGTCAACCGGATGCGGGTTGCTCATGCTCCAGGTCGCACCACCGTCACGTGAGTAATACACGTTGACAACCGTGTGGTTGTTCACTGCTGTGCTTTCTGGTCCCAGGGTATCGGCAAACGCGACGTAGACGCTGCCGTCAAACGCACCGCCGGAACGATCCGAATCAGCCGACGCGTAGATCCACGCTCGACGCGATTCCATCGATGGTACCGGCCAGTCAAACGACGCGTTGGTCGAAGCGACCGTAAACGCCGGTGCGAACGAGGCGCCGCCGTCGGTCGACTTCAGCATTTCCACCGTGGAGTCGCCCGTGGCGCCCCAGAAATAGTAGATGTCGCCGTTGGTCGTGGTCGTGATGTCACTACCGATACCGCGCGGTGCGCCAGGGAATGAGGTGATGTCGAAGTTCGTGCCCTGATCGGTCGAGCGCGCGAACTGCATGGTATTACCGTCATGCCAAGTCAGGTAAACGTTACCCGAATGCGGCGAGCTGCCCGAGATGTCGACGTGCAACCATTCTTTATCACTACCGTTTGGCGTCAGATCAAAGCGATCGACCCAGGTTTCACCTTGGTCAAACGAACGCCAGAAGCTGACGCCGATTGGGCCTGACAGCGCGGCAGCGTATGCCACTGTACCGTCTGGCGACCAACCCACAGTGGGGTCGCAGCAGGTGTTTGGCAACGTGCCTTGAATCGTCCAGCTCTGACCGCCGTCGGCCGAGTAGTACATTTCCTGGCCGCCGTTGTTGTTCGAACCAGCAATAACGCGATCAGGATTGGCGTGGTTGATTTCCACCGTCAATTCGTTTGCGCCCAACACCTGGTTGAGCTGCAGTTCGTTATCGGCACGGAATTGGGCAAGACGATCAACGCCCCACTTCGGTCCGTAGGTTTTGCCGTCGCGCAGGAAGCCGCCGTATTTCATGCGGAACATTTGCCATGCCGCACGCGGGTATTGCGCAGGGCCACTCTTTTGCAGGTGCGGCCAGGCTTTGCGCAGCTCAACACGGAAGAAGGCCGGGATCTGGTTGCCGAGTTTGTCTTCATCGGCCGACAGATAAGACAGGTCTTCTTTGGTCAGCTCGTAGTTGCGATCATCCCACTTACCAAACTTGGTCAGGCTCGTGTAGTCGACCTGCTGGTCGACGCCGCGCGTCTGCAGAATGTTTGGCTCGGGCATGTTTTGGGCATTGGCCATTGGCAGCAATACCATTGCAACCGCGGCGGACAGCCATTTGTTCGCCACACGCGGAGTTCGCGCGGACGTCGTTTCACTGGATTTCATGGTTCCCCCTGAAATATTTTTAGGTGACGTGACCTTTTAAAAGGATCAAAAAGTCTGTGCTTTTCGCGGTAGGGCGTAGAATTATTTTTGGCTGCCCGAATTACGAATGTTTCCGAGTGTAGCCCAAGCTTCCCGATATTTGTATCACCTGTAACATAATGATGCTCTGCGGCATTTTAGGTCACGTCGACACCCTCGGGGCGGAACATTTCTGACTGTTTTTAAAGGGTTTGCGCTGTGTACGCGCCTGTGACCACGACGCGTTTCGTGGCCAAGTTTCAGCCCGGTTCTGAGCATTGCGATGCAGCAATGCGGACTTATTCCAATTAGAAACGCCCTTCGAGCGTCACCACAACCGAGCGACCGGCGCCGTCAATTCCGGAACCGTGCTCACGGTAGTCGCGGTCGGTCAGGTTGTGCAGTCCGACCGTCGTGCTGAACACATCGTTCCACTGCACGCCGCCGCGAACGTTCAGCAATCCCCAGCCTGCAGTACCGAATGGATCAATGCGTGGATCGCGCACGTCACGACCGCTGAGCCGTCCTTGCGCTTGCGCAAAACGCAGTTGCGTATCCAGCCACCAGCTTGCTTGTTCGTAGCGCACACCCAGGCGACCGTTCAAAGGCGGAATGCGATCCGCCGGCTCGGCCTCACCGTCTTCCAGATCGGTTCTGCCCCACACCCAATTGACGCCCACCTCGGCGGACCAGTTCTCGCTGAACACATAGCTCGTCGCCAGCTCTGCGCCGTGCAAATCCACTTGCGACGCGTTTTGGCTTTGCACGATTTCGCGCCCGACGTCGTCAACGTCGCCGGTCGACACTGAAACAATTTGATCGGTGTAATCGCTCGCCCAGAGAAAAAATTCGGCGCTTAGACGATCCGTGTCTACACGAAAACCGGCGTCGAGCGTCCAGACGGTTTCCGGGCCGAGTTCCGAGTTGGCAATATTGAAACGATTGCCGGGGCGCACGCCCAATGTTCCCAGATCAAAAATATTCGGCGCGCGAAATCCGCGCCCGAGATTGCTCATCAGTGACCATTGATCGTTCAGGTCATAGCGCAAACCCAACGAACCGGTAACGTCGGTGTTGGAAATATTGGCGGCAGGTCCCGATTCGGTGGCCGTGAGCTCCACCTGTGCGCGGCTGACACGTCCACCTGCCGTCAGTGACAGTCGATCGCTCAACGTCATTGCGTCCTGCACGTACAGATCGATCGTGTCGAGGGTCGACCCGTCGGGAAAGCGCGACGCAACCGTCGTTGATTCGCCGGTGGCAACGTCCACCTGCTGACGCGCGCTGCCCACTTCGTCAAAGTACATGTCGACGCCGTAGGTCACAGCGTGCCTCGCTGTTGGCTCCGCCGATGCGCGCAGCGTCAAGCCAAACAGCTGGCTATCGTTTTGTTCGACTCGGGTGCTGGTGGCGCCCGTGTCGCGCGTACGCCGATCGTCGGTCATTGTCTGCACGGCGGCGTGCACTTCGAATTCGTCGACCCATTTGGACCAGCCTTCCGAATAGTGTTGAGCGTGAATGAACAAACGGCTGTTTGGCGCAAATTCAAACACCTCGGAAGCCGGTTCGGTTTGCCCGAATCCAGCCACCAGCTCGTCGAAACGTGGCGTGGACGGCTGCTCCAGATACTGAATCGATAACTCGTTGCGCTGACGATCGTTTGGGCGCCATGACAAAAACGCACTGGCCGCTTGCGATCGATAGCCCGAAGGCGCCTGCACTCGCCGATCCGCGGCGCGTACGTCCTGATGATCCTGCACGCTTACCGCGCCGCCAAACCCGAAGTTACCCTGACCGGCGGCGATTGACGCATGCGCAACGTTACCCAGCGTCCGACTGTCATAGCGCGCCAACGCACGCCCGGAGACCGCCCAGTCACCACCACCCAAAAACGGGCGATCCGTCACAACCTGCAGCACACCGCCCATGGCATCGGATCCGTAGAGCGTTGAAAGCGGCCCCCGCACCACTTCGATGCGATCCGTCGCGAAAGGATCGACCAGAGCGAGGTATTGATTTGGCGCATTGCGAAACAGGGCGTTGTTGAGACGCATGCCGTCTACGAGGTGTAAGACTTCCGAGCCTTTCAAGCCGCGCACAATCGCAGTGCCTTGGCCCGGCGTCGTTTGCTGGATGAACACACCGGTTTGGCCACGCAGCGCGTCGGTGATGACTTGAATCTGCGCGTCGTTGAGTTCCGACTCGCCAACGATACTGATGGCCTCAGACACGGCCGACGTGCCGTTCGCCGAGCGCGTCGCGGTGACCTGCACTTCCTCGAGCTCAAGGTTGTCCGCCAGCGCCCCGAGCGAAAGCGCGCTGATCGCGCACAGCAAAGCGCGGCGAAATAGAGTGGCGTGACAATCCGAAACGGTGCGCGACATGATGAATGGTCTAAGTCAAAGGGAGCGGGAGTGTAACAAACTCTCACCGCCGCATTTGTCACGACGGGCTTTGTTAAACGGCGGTGTTAAACGGTCGTGTGCTGTGGCGCCAATGGCCCCAGGCGTGGCCGCTGTGCCGCACTCAAGAACGCCGGCAGACTAGTGGACGCGGGACCAGTGGTAGACGTTCAGATTGCTGGGATTGACGTCGAGATTTTCGGCCAGCATTTGCGCGACGTCCTCGTGATCCATCATCGAGCCGACGTCGCCATCAATCTCCACAATGCTGCCAAGCTCACGGCCGAGGTTGGTCGGGCCGTTCTGCACCACAAAGCACGCGTAGTACTTAACATTCATGCTCAAAGTCTATCCTCCGAATGACGCCGCCTTCGTGAGCGAGCGCACACTTCGATAGACCTCATGCGGCCAGAATAAATCCCCGTTCCGCGCCCGCCATGGTGTCGAGATAATTTACACTTCAAGCCATTTTCGCGCTTTGACGCCTCCTAACTCTCTGTTTTATTTGGCCCTTCGAACTTGGCCCAATACTTGCTTAATAGACTTCATAAAACAAAAAAGTCCGCGGTTCGCATCGTCTAGTCTTCGATGAGCACCAACAATTAAAAATAATAAAAATCGCCCCGCACAAGCGGGGCTTTTCTTTTGGGCAAGGGTTTGGTCTCGCGCTGGAGAAGCGCTCAGGACTGAGCGCGCAGCGCCGTTACGTTGCCAGCCGCGTCGTCCAGCGCGGCAACGGTACAGGTATCTTCGTCAGCCGCGCGCGCCAGACCCGACGTGAGATTAACGAGCGTATCGCGCAGCGGCTCGGGCTTGCCAATGTGATGACCTTGGACAAAGTGCACGCCGAGAGTGCCAAGCTTGCTTTCGATATCGGACGATTCCACGTACTCGGCGATGGTCTCCAGCCCCATATCGCAACCCACCTGCGTAATCGCTCTGACCATCGAAGCGCAAATCGGATCCGCGACCACTTCCTTTGCCAGCGAGCCGTCGATTTTCAAATAGTTGACGGGCAGCGCTTTGAGATAGGCAAACGAACTCAGACCGCTTCCAAAGTCGTCGAGTGAGAACTGAAACCCATAGGTACGCAAATCGGCGATGAACTGCCCGGCTTCTTTCAGGTTCGCCACCGCCGCAGTCTCGGTGACCTCGAAGCACAAGTTCTGTGGCCGCACGCCGGCGCGGCGCGTCTCGTCGAGAATAAACTGCATGAACTTCGGATCGCTCAAGGTCTGGCCCGACAGGTTAATCGCCCATACGTGCTGATCGAGTAGACTGCGCGGCAAGTTCGCCACTAGCGTCTTGAGCGTGTTGCGAATCACCCAGCGATCAATGGCGGGCATCAAGTTGTAGCGTTCGGCCGACCCGAGGAATACGTTGGGCGCAAGGGCGCCCTCCAACTCGTCGTTAAGACGCAGCAGGACTTCGGCGTGATGAATCGCGCCATCTTCGCCAGCGCGCTTGATCGGCTGACAGTAAAGCACGAACTTGTCTTCGCGCAGCGCGCTGTGCAGCTTGCCAAGCCAGTGCACCTGCGCGCGTCGTCGCACCAGCATCGTGTTGTCGATTTGGTAAGACTGAACGCGATCACGCCCCAGGTCCTTGGCGGCGGCGCATGCCGCCTCGGCGCCCGACAGTACGCTCATGACACTTTCGGTATTGGGCTCCATATCGGCCAGCCCGATGCTGACACTCACCTGGAAGCGGCGACCGTCCCAGCTAAACTCGATTTTGCGTACGCGACCTCGAATGCGTTCCGCCACGTCTTCGGCATCCTCTTCTTCACGCTCCACCAGCAGAGCACCAAATTCACCGCCGCCAAGACGCGCCACGACATCTTCCGGGCCCAGCTCGCTTTGGATAGCCTCGGCCACCTGCTTGATTAACGCGTCGCCCGCGTGGTGCCCGCAGGTGTCATTGACGACGTGCAGTCGATCGACGTTGATGTTGAGCACGGTGTGCTCAATTTTCTTGTAGCGCACCACGTAGAGACCGGTTTCGAGATGATACTCGAAGCCGTTACGCGTCATCATGCCCGTCAGCGAATCGTAGTTGGCCTGAATGATCCGAGCTGCTTTGTGCGCCATCACCTGGAGTAGTTTGCGGTCAGAGCTTGTGAACGGTGACGACCATTCCGGGTTGGCCAGAAACAGAGCACCAACCACTTCGCGATTCTCATCGAAAATCGGGCAGCCGATGATCTTGCACTCAATGCCGTCGAGCATGCGACGGAAACGTGGTCCGCCGTTGTGCACCAGAACCTCTTTGCGAAACGCAAGATGCTCGTACATCTCGCCCTGCATGATCGCCCGCACGCGCTCCGCTTGTTTGAGCGACTGAGAGGGATGCGCATAGCTGTGAACCGTTTTTCGATCTGCCATCACCAGGGCACTGAAGCCCGCGCCGGTATAGTCGCAGGTGTTGCGCACGAGCTTGCGGATGGCGTCCTGACCTTCATCGAAGTACTTCACACTGTCTTCGGTGTTGTAGATCAGGTTCAGCTCTTCGTAACGACGACTCAATTCGCCGGTCATCGCGTCAAGTTCACCGAGCAAGCTCGCTTCTTCGCCCAGCAAGTTTCGAACGTTTTGCATACCCTCGCAGACGCGTTGGTATACGGCGTTGTCGGCAGCCTGGCGCTGGTTAAGCAAAACCATCAGTCCGCCGTGGATCTCGCCGTCCGCGGCGCGAAGGCTGGTCACGTAGGCAGTGACAGAGTCATTAATTGTGCAGCGGCGAACGCCTTCCCCAGTGCGCGTCCAGTTCGGCACCGATTCGGCCAGGCAACTCAAAGCGTGGCGGTAGACTTGTTTGGCATCGCGCGACAGCGACCAGACACGGCGCCCGTCGAGATCGCAAATCACGATCGCGAGCGCGTCGGCCAGCATTAATTTCACGACGGGCGCAAATTTCTTATAGTCGAGGGCGCGAACAACGGGCGCGCCGGAAAGGGCAGAAGGTGTAGACATTCGTCAGGCGGCGTTGTCGATCAGATGATCATCAATAAAGCGTCGCAATCGTCCTACGCTGACGGGTTTTTCGAGCATCCGGAAATTGGCAAACCACTCGGCATAGTTGCCGTACTCGTCCTCGGCGCAATCTGTCAGAACACAGGTCAGGAACGCCCGTTCCGGCATCTCCGTTTGAATGCGGCGACACAGCTCCTCACCACCCATGGGTGAAATGCCGGTATCGACGATCAACACGGCGGGCGGCGTCGCCCGCAGCCGCTGGAGTATTTCTTCGCCGCTGCTGATTGCAACGATGCGCCGATCTGGCTGATTCAAGCCACGAGTCAACACCCTGAGCAGAAAACGTTCGTGCTCAGCGATCAGTATCTCGTTGGAATTGTTGGTGTAGTCCACGGCTCTGAGCCTTCCCCATTGCTCTGCATGCAATTGCGCAATTAGTGTCCCATCGGTTACCTCTGCGCGCCGTGATCGCAGTCTCAAATAAATGGCAACCCGGTTATGTGAAAAACGCCGCCTGCACCCGGCTAGCGTGACGCAAAATAGTCGCGCAGGTAGTCTTCAAACGAGACCGCGTCGGCGGCTTCAATGTCGCGCTGCCGGGCCAGCGACGCGTCAACCGAGTCGAGCAACGCCGCCATGCGCTCAGGTTGCAATGGCTCCATATCCCGAAAGTAATTCTTGTGTTCCCCGGCAAGCTCAACGCCAAAATCCGCGTGCGAGCGACGACCGTCGCGCATGGCGTCCAGAACCCTTGCCGAGGGCGTGAGGGAAGGATCTTCCACGGAGTCACGATAGGCCGAGACGGCGTCCACGTAGTGCCCCCCTCCCGCGGCCCGATCCAGTCGGGTCGCGATAATCGAGAGCTGATCAAAAATAGCCAACGACCATTCCCGCAGCGCCCGCGGCTTGCCGCCGCAGCGCAAGGTCAACTGTGGGGCCCGGCCGCGCGCCGCCACTTCGAGCTGGTTGAATTCGACGTCAACCTGCTCCGCGGACGAGATCACCTCACAGTTGCAGACGGCGCAAAAGAGCAAGAAACACTCCATAAAGCGCACCTGATTTTGCCCAACTCCAACCGGATCAAACGGGTTGACGTCCAGAGCACGAATCTCAACGTATTCAACCCCGCGATCACGCAGCGCACTGGTTGGCTTTTCGCCGCTGTTGGCTACTCGCTTGGGCCGCACAACACTGTAGAACTCGTTGGCAATCTGCAGAATATTGCTCGACAGCTGGCGCCACTGATCGCCGTTTCTAAGACCGATCTTGGCGTAGGGCGGGTACGGTGTCTGGATCGCACGGGTCAACCCGGCCACGTACTCGTCCAGGCTGTTAAGTGAAATGTTCAACCGCGCCTGGGCGGCACTGGTGTATCCCAGGTCACTCATCCGCAGAGACGTTGCATTGGGCAAATACAGGGTGTCTGAATCAAACAGCTGCAAAGCATGATCGCGCCCATCAAGGAACGAACGGCAAACGGCCGGCGAAGCGCCAAACAAGTAAAGCACAAGCCACGCGTAGCGCCGAAAATTACGTAACAAGGCAAAGTAGGCCGCGGACTGAAATTCACCCGGCGCGCGCTCATCGCCACGCGCTGACGCCAGCTGGCGCCAAAAACTCGCCGCAGGCGAAAAATTGAAATGGATGCCGGCAATCGTCTGCATGGCCCGACCGTAACGGTGCCCGAGACCGCGGCGGTAGGCGGTTTTCATCCGACCTACGTTGGAGTTGCCATAACGCGCAAGCGGAATGGCTTCATCGTGCATGACCGTGCACGGCATGCTGAGCGGCCAGAGGGTCTCGTCGCCGATGCGATCGTAGGTAAACCGGTGAACGTCACACAGCTCTTGTATCACTTCCCACGGCTGCGACACGGCACCTGTGACAAATTCCAGCAGCGCTTCGGAAAAATCAGTGGTGATTGACGGGTGCGTCAACGCTGATCCCAGCGCAGCCGGATGCGGCGTCATCGCCAGGGCACCAGCAGCATCAACGCGGAGCGTTTCTCGTTCAATGCCGTAGCGGCTGTGCAGAAGGTCTTCGTCAGCGACCGCGGCGAAAAAAGCCTCGATCTGTTGACCGGTCAAACGTGGCAAGTGACTTTCCCTAATGGAGCCTGAGCGCGAACTATCGCCCATTCAAAGACCCCGGGCAAGAAACTCGTCAGGGCTCGGAACTTTGAAGTAGTTCTCTTTTTACAACAATGGCCTGCGCTACGCTCTTGGTCTGGAAGTCCCAATCAAAGAGACACTATGATGCGCAGCCTTTATCTACTCGTCAGCCTGGCACTGAGCGCGCCCGCTCACGCGGCGACGACGTCCCTGCTTACCGGCCCGGTCATCGGGTCAGGCGCCGTGGCGCTGATCTGCCTGGCGCTGGTCACCAAATTCTGGCTCGAACGCCAGGAATTGGTCGACGCTCACACCGATCTCCAGGAACGATTCGCCCAGAGCGAACGCACCGTCGGCCAACTGCAGGTCACCCGAGGCGAACTTGAGCGCACCATCGAAAGCAAGGAGCAGGCGGTTACCGAAATTGAAGAACAGCGCCAGCAAACCAGCGAAATGCTCGTCGCTTTGCGCGCACAGGTTGAACGCGTCGCGCGCATTGACGGCCACACCGGCATTGCCAACCTGCAGCACTTTACCGAAACGCTCGGCGAAGAAATCAAACGTTCGGTGCGTCAGCGGCGACCTCTCACGCTACTGTTCGGCGAGCTCGACTTTTTCCCCGATTACATTGATATTCACGGCGAAGACCGCAGCGACTTCGTTTTGCAGACGGTGGCAACTGGCGTCAGCGACACGTTTCGACGCGCCGGCGACATGGTCGCGCGAGTCGGTCCGTCACGCTTCGCGGTGATTCTGCCCGAGTCGGACCAGCGGACCGGCGAGCGCTTCGCCGAGAAACTGCGTCGTGCCGTTTACGATTTGTGCATCCCGTTTGTCGGATCTGACGCGGCAGACCGCGTCACGATCAGTGTTGGATTGACAACCGTCCCGCCCACGCGGGTGCACGATCGCAGCGAAGTGGTCGCCCGCGCTGAGAAAGCGTTGCAACATGCTCAAGCCAACGGTTTTAACCAGGTCGCTCTGGCCGCAAACGCCGCATAACCAGAGCGGCGCAAGGCCAGCTCGCCGCTCCACCACGCGCGAAGTTCAAACGGTCGAAACAAGGCTGGCGGCACTCAAGTACCGCCAGCCCGCTTATCAAAATCCGTCTTTCATTCACTGACGGTAGCGCAAGGCGTAAGCCGATGTCTCGCGGTGACGGTATCCAGGCGGGTAAGCCGCGTAACCGCGTTGGGCATGACGTCGTTTTACTCCGCGCTCCGGCCAGAACCGATTGTTGTTCGCGTGACAACGCGCAACGCCCATCCGGCACAACGTGTCGCGCCATTCGTATTTGAGAAACACTTGACTGGCCGACTGGCGCCTGGCATCAAACTCCACGCGACGGGACGGCGCATAGCGTTCGTCACCAAAGCCGGTACCCGGTGCCGATTCGGATTCCGCCTTGCCCCGTGCGGCGCCCGCACTGTTGTCGCTGCGGCGACGCTCAGGCACCGCTTGATCATGATGACCGCGGTAGTAAGGCTCGGGGACGTAGCGATCACGAAATGCAGCGACGGCAACCACGCCCATCGCGCTGTAGTCGCCAAAGGCACCGGCGTAGGAATCGAGATCCGAGGTAAAATAGAATTCATTGACCCGGTCCCGGCCCGTGCGCCACCCACGGTAAGTCGCAGTCTGATAAGGCCCAAGCACGTACATACGCTCGTTGTGACGGAGCTTTGACTTCTTCCCGGACACTATATTGCGACCGTCAATGGCGATCACCAGACCAACGCGCTCACCGCTGCGATTCGCCACACGGACGGCATAACGTGCGCCGGGCTCGGCCATCAGGTACGCGCGGGACTCATCACGCGCGTGACGAACATCCGCGGGATATTCGCGGAAAGACTGGCCGCGCTGATCGACAATGCTGACGTCAATCAGACCGTTGGCATCCGGATAGGCAACCGCGGACCGCGCAATGAGCAAGGTCAGCAGAGTAAAAAGAAAAATAGGGTTACGCATGTGATTCTCCGTGCATCGCGCCGTATCTGCGCTCGGGATTAAGCATGCCCAAGGTCGGCTGAATCGACACTGAACTGCTCTCACATGGGTTAACGTCTGGCGCACCCGAGTGGGGTTAACGTTGGCGCCATTCCCACGGCGCAATCGGCTTGGGGTTGCTCCACAGCCCCTTTTTCGCGCTTTTGGCCGCACTGTGCGACCGCGCCCACGCAGGATTCTGATCGTAGCGAACGTAGTGCCAGGCGTGGCCGCGCTCGAGCATTTGCTGATTGACGCTGGTGGTCGAACCCGCCACCGTGATCAGCGCGACGTGGCGGTCGTAGCGATCAACGGTGCGGCGCTCCATCAGCAGAGTCTTGTCGTTCACCAAATTCACCAAGCCTTTGCGCGAGGCGTCGCCGTAGGGCTGCCCTCGCTCCGGCGCATCAATGCCGTGCAGCCTGACTTCCAGCGGCTGCCCATTCATGCGTACCACCAGCGAATCCCCGTCGCGCACTTTGACCAGCGTGACCGGACTGCTATCGCCCGCAGGCGCGCGTGGATCGGCGCACCCACCAAACGACAACGCCGCGCAGAGCGCGGCGATGAAGACCAAAACATACGTTGGTGCCCGGAAACTACAAACTGTCGATCTCCCGACGAAGCTGAGTTCGATCATCCGTAACAATCGCCTCGAGCACTTTGATGCGCTCTTCGAGTGCCACGATCTGTCGTGTCGTGCCCTCGTCCGGCTCCCGTGCGGCCCGCAGGCGCTCACGATCATCGCGGATGTATTTAGCAATCTGCACAATCCCACCAATCAGGACGATGAAAATTACCATTTTAAACGGATCGGCCATGAGTACCCCTTAGTCTAGGTTGTCGGACGGTCGCGATCATTATCGCGCTCGAGATCCTGGAAGTCGCGGTCGAGAGTAAATCGCGGCGACGTGACGTAGCGTTCCATACGCTGCAGGCTCTGGTCAATCTGGCGTAAGCGAAAGCGTACGTTCGAAAAAGTCGCTTTGGGCGACTTGCGAATCTGGCGCCAGAACACTTCCTCTTGCGACGACTTGTAGGTCTCGCTCGGCATTGGCTTGAGCAGAACCGCTGCCGCCACGTATATGATGAGTCCCAATGGCATGGTCATCAAGCAGGCAATGAACACCAACAGTCGCGTTGGTCCAAGGGCGAAGCCAAAATGCCTGGCCAAGCCCGCCACCACTCCAGCGACGACGCCTTTGCTGGTATCCCGGTACATCCGGCGTGGATCAAATTGATTGTAATCGTCGTGCACAACACTCTCCTGGCGAGTGAAAAATCAAACTGGGCGAACGCTTAGCGAGGTGAATTCTGCCGCCAAAAACCTCGTTCATCGCGTCCGCAGTAGCACAGTGGCCGATGGCGCAGTACCAGCCCGGCCACCGTGTAAGCGACGACCGTCGGCCAAAACATGAACAGAAGGCTCAAGACTACGATTAAACGAACGCCGTTACGGCTGAAGTTAAAGTAGTTGGCGATGCCGGCGCAGACGCCCATCAAAATGCCTTCTTCGGTGTCTTTATAAAGACCGTTGCCATGTTGGTGGCCGCTCATGTTCTTTTCCTCCAGTCTGCTACTTCGTTATCCAGAATCGTCTCAAGTGCGTTGATTCGACTCTCCATTTTCTGTGCGCTTTCCCACAAGTCTTCCAGCATTTTTTCGTCTTCGTTGGAAAGCCCTTTGGCGGTTTTCCACTTAGTCGTGTAGTGCAGGACAATGACCAGGGGGAGAACGATCACCATAAACAGGATGCCAAACACTTCATTCATTAGATCAGTCGTCCTTCAAGCCAGTTCGTTACACAAGATTGCAAGCTGCGGCGTCGCGCTTTATGAGGCGTCGCCGCCACCTGCCATCTTTTTCTTCAGGTTTGCCAGTTCCTGCTCGATCGATTCCTCCGATTCCAAATCCTGGAATTCGCGGCGCAGATCTTTCTTTGCGCCAAGGTCGTACGATTCGATGCGGCCTTCCATGCCCTCCATCTTGCGTTCGAACTGTTCGAAGCGAACCAGCGCGTCGTCGATCTTGTTCTCGTGAATCTGCTTGCGCACATTCAATCGTGACGATGCCGTCTGGTGACGCATGATCAGCGCTTTTTGACGCGTTTTGGCGTCAGCCAGTTTCTCTTCAAGACGCGTAATGTCGTCGTTGAGTTTGGTCAAGCCGTCGTCAATGTGCTGATACTGTCCTTTCATCGCTTCCACCGATTCGGTAGCTCGCGACTTCTCGGCCAGCGCCGCTTTGGCCAAATCGTCACGGCCTTTTGCGATCGCAAGCTCGGCCTTGTTGTGCCACTCGCGTTCCTCGCGCTCAAGCTGATCGAGCTTGCGGTTGAGATGCTTCTTGTCAGCGATCGACCGAGCGGCAGCGGTGCGCACTTCGACGAGCGTGTCTTCCATTTCCTGGATCATCAGGCGGACCAGCTTCTCCGGGTCCTCTGCCTTATCCAGAATGGCGTTGATGTTCGAATTCACGATGTCGGTAAAGCGAGAAAAAATGCCCATGCTCTAAGCCTCATAAAAATGGATGGTCAGGGTAGATAAAGCATGTAGCGTGCCAACATCGCTAAAAATCCTTAACTTCTTGTTTTTAATCGTATTCTCGATATTTTCGTCATAATTTGTGACGCAGCAATAGTCAATATTATTACCACTATTTGTTCTTTTACATCATTTCTTAGTGTATTTTATCACTCATGGTTACCACCACAGGCAATATTCCCATTGTTGGCGAGGCACCGCGCTTCCTCGCCACCCTCGAACAGGTCTCTCGCGCCGCCGCCATCCCGAAACCGGTGTTGGTGATCGGCGAGCGCGGTACCGGCAAAGAGTTGATTGCCGCAAGGCTGCACTATCTGTCGCCACGCTGGGACCAGCCGCTGGTCAAGCTCAACTGCTCGGCGTTGACCGAGTCGCTGCTCGAATCCGAACTGTTCGGCCACGAAGCCGGGGCGTTCACCGGAGCGACCAAGCGTCACATCGGCCGCTTTGAAATGGCCGACCAGGGAACGCTAATTCTCGACGAGCTCGGCACCATCCCGCCGCGTATGCAGGAGAAACTGCTGCGCGTCGTGGAATACGGGGAGTTTGAACGCGTTGGTGGCGACACCACGCTGCAGGTGGACGTGCGCATCGTTGGTGCTACCAATGCTGATCTGCCGGCGCTCGCGGCGCGCGGCGAGTTTCGCCCGGATTTACTCGACCGCCTCGCATTCGACGTGGTGACCGTACCGCCGCTGCGTGCTCGATTTACCGATATTCCAGTACTCGCCCAACACTTCGCTGTGAACGTCACGGCCGAACTGGGTCGCGCCTTTTTCCCCGGGTTTAGCGAGACCGTGCAAGATCAGATGCTGCGTTACCCGTGGCCCGGCAACGTTCGGGAGCTGAAAAACGCCGTCGAGCGATCGGTCTATCGCATGGACGATCCCGAAGACGAGCTCGACACACTTATCATTAATCCGTTCGAGTCGGCCTACCCGCTGCCGACCGCCCCTGGTATCACGAAGGGCGAGCCTGAGACGCCGGCAGTGCCGCAACCCACTGCAACAGCACTGCCGTGCGACCTCAAAGAAGACGTCGCGAAACTGGAGACCCGACGATTGCGAGCGGCAATGAGCGCCACCCGCCATCACCAGAAAAAAGCGGCCGAACTCGTGGGACTAAGCTATCACCAGTTTCGCAACCTGGCGCGCAAGCACGGCCTCGCCGACGAATTTGGTCGGCAGTCATAGACCTGGTGCGTTGACGTCAACGAGCTGACGTCAACGCACCCTTCGCATCTCGATAAAACGGCAGCCACACGACGCCAACCAGATGGATAAACAAATCCGTCGATTTGGGCTTGATCGCGAGCGTCGTCAGCTCGTCGTCGCTCGCGTCGAACTTCTCTTCGAGCACGTCGATATCCGCCTGCATCTTTGCCGCGGTTTCCTCGAGGGTCTGCTTCACAGCCTTGATCGTTTCCATGGCGCGCGTGACATCACCGGCTTCCTTGCGCGAGCTGCCAAAACCGGCCACGGCCTGGCGCACTTTGTTGGCCGACGTGCTGCTCAGTTTCTTGCGACCCAGCAAGACGCCGAGAATCGCGCTGCCGGCACCGAGCAGTGAATCCATTTTCTTGCGTTTGGCTTGCTCCTGCTCTTTCTCCAACGTTTGATTCGCTTTGCGCAGGCGCTCTTCGAGCGTCGCAACCTTGGTCGCGTATTTTTTGCGCAGCGCGGCGATTTTGACGTCGCGTTGCTCAGTGGCCAGCATCTGCAGACGAACGCGAAAGTCACCTTCGGTCTCACCCGCTGTCGAAATCAGCTTGAACGCCTTCGATCGATACAGGTTCAGCGTGTTTTCATTCCGCAGCCAGCGCTTGAACAGTTTTTCCCACTTGGTAAAACTCCTGGTTTTAGTGGCCTCAACGCGCAGCTCCAAAAACCCGGCGTCGTCCAGTGGTTGGGCTTCCAGATCGTCCAAGGCCACGCCAAGCTCGCTGTATTCGAGCCAGTCCACCACCACTGGCGGTGCCTCAAACGGCGTTGAGACCACGCGCTGGCGATTTTCCTCTACACCATAGCGCGCGTTCGAGTAGGTTAGATCCGCTGCGCCAATGGCTTGCGGCTGATACACCAGTTCGCCCTCACCGCGCAAAAGCGGCGCCACGAAATACTGTTTGACGCCAGGCTCGACCACCGGTTGTCCGAGCAGTTTTTTCCTGGCCACCTTGGCTGGCGCTTTCGACTTGACGGGTTTTGCCTTGCCGCCGGACTTGTTCGCCATCAGGCGCTTAATCTGATCGCGCGTCAGTGGGCCGGGCAAATACGACATCGCCCAACGTGTGTTGAAGACCACGTCTTCATCTTCGTGCACGTTGTGCAGCAGAAAACGACGTTTGCCCAAGCCCGCCAGTACGCGTTCCATCCGGCCGCGATCAAATTCACCGCCACCGGCGGCCCCCTCCAGCCCTTCCATGACGCGCATCTTGTCGCGCTCGGTCTGGAGCCGGCCAATGAACCACGTACCGGTGTTAGACAAACCCTTGTAGTCCAGGTCGACCGGGTTTTGCGTGGACAGCGCCAATCCAAGACCAAAGGCACGGGCTTGCTTGAGCAGCGTTAACAGCAGCACTTTCGACGGCGGATTTGCCGTTGGCGGCATGTAGCCGAAAATTTCGTCCATGTAGAGCACGGCGCGCAGCGAGCCGGTGCCCGGCTGGGCGCGCATCCAGCTCACAATGTCGGCCAGCAACATCGTGACGAAGAACATTCTCTGCGCATCGTCCAAATGCGCGATCGACATGATCGACACACGCGGCTTGCCCTCGGGCGTGTGCAGCAAGCTCGCTGTGTTCAATGGCTCGCCGGTCATCCACGCATCAAAACCCGGCGCACCGAGCAGATTGTTCAAACGCATCGCCAGCGCAAACCGATCTTTAGCCGGGAAGAAGGAATCGAGATCCATGACACCGACGCGTTTGATCGGCGGACTCTGGATAGCACCAATCAGCCCACCCAGATCCAGTGACTTGCCTTCGCGCCAGGCGTGATCAAGAAGGTTCGACAAAAGAATGTGTTCGCGGCTAGTGATTGGATCGGCGTCAACGCCAACCAGGTTCAGGATTCCGGTGGCCGTGGCTGACACTTTGTCGCGGTAGATATCCGCGTCGTCCAGCACCGCCTGCGCGGGCGCATCGAACGATCGCAGTACGCTGACCGGCGCTCCCGCCGAACTGCCTGGCGTGTAGATACAAAAATCGGCCTTGCTGCGCATGCGTTTGATGCGCTCACCGTCCTGGCCCCACTTTTTGAGACCCCCTTGCCACAGGCGTGCTTGCGCTGCGGCGAATTCACGGCTCGTCTGCCCGGCGGTCGTGGCCGCCTGCGCGTCAACCCAGGGCTCGAAGGAATCGGCGTCCAGTTTCGGAAACGTGAGCATCAGATTGCCCAAATCGCCTTTGGGATCGATGGCAATGACGGGGACGTTATCCATCACCGCCTCTTCCAGCAAGCCAATGCCAAGACCTGTCTTGCCGCTGCCGGTCATCCCGATGATGACCGCGTGCGTGGTCAGATCTTTCGCGTCATAAAGAACCAGATCATCGGTAAGCGCGTCGCCGTCGTCGTCAACGCGCTTGCCAAGGTAAAACGCGCCGAGCTTCTCATAATCCTGCATGCCATCACGGTAGGTTGCCAATTCGTGTTGGGAGTATACCGGCGCAAACCGCTGGCGTTAATTCACGGGCAGCTTGCCGTTGCGGACGGCCCGGGGGCTTGGAAAAACCGCGAGCGCAAAATACCCAGATCGAGAACATTGACGGTCCCGTCGCCGTTCAGGTCGATCACCGGGTCTGCGCCAAAGAACACCGCGCGCATGAGCCCCAGATCCGCGATGTTAATCACGCAATTGTCATCGAAGTCCGCATCGCAGGCGTTGCCGAAGCCGTCGCCGTCCGCATCGATTTGCGCCGGATTCGCGACATCGAGGCAATTGTCGATCGCTGTGGTCACGCCGTCGCCATCGCAGTCCGCGACCGCATCGTCACACGGCGGCGGCGCGAGGCCCGTCATGACGACAGCAAGATCATCGACGCTGAGCGCCGTATCAAACACGATGACGTCATCGAGTGCGCCGATCAGTCCTCGATCACCCGCGCCGACCGGTTGGTTGCCCACAGCAACGGAAACGGTCGGGTCAACCGCCGCCGTACCGTTGTTGCTCTGGCTGGCAACTTGCACGGCGTCGACATAGAGACGCATGGTTGTGCCGTCGTGCGTGGCGCTCACGTGCGACCACTGGCCGGTCGGCAGCACGCCCTCAGGGCTAATCAAGGTCGCGGTCGGATTGCCAGCCGTCTTGAGGCGAAATCGCAGCGCGGTGCCGTCAAGGTAGCTGCCAAGCATCCAGACGTGCGCTTGATCGACCGTACCCGACGCTTTGGAAAGGAAGCGCGCCTCCGACGCAATCCCGGCGACGCTGTCCGGTCGCACCCATGCGCTGAGCGTCAATCCGTCGCCGCTGTCAACGTCGATCACGCCGACATCGACAGCGTCCGCAGAGCCCTGCAAAATCAGGCCGCCGTTGTACTGACCAGACCCAAACTGCGCGCCGCCGCGCAGCGCGCCGTCGTAATTGCCTGTCGCGTCAGCCGCCACCGCGCCGCCCAACTCGTCGAATCGATAGTGCGCGACAATCCGCGCGCTCAAATCAGGCGCCGCGGTGGTTGTGACGTTCAGTACCGGCGTTTGGGCCGACACGTTGCCGCTGGCATCAAACGCACTCACCGTAAACGAATAGCTGGTGAGCGGTTGCAGGCCCGTTGCCGGGAAGCTCGTGCCGACGCGCTGATCCAACGGCACAGCATTTTGATACACCTGATAGCCGGCGACACCAACGTTGTCGGTCGACGCCTGCCAACTCAGCGTGACGGTATTGTAGGTGACCGCGATGGCCGTCAATGACGTCGGCACGCTCGGCGCCTCCAAATCCGGCGGTGGCGGATCGTCGGTGGTGACGACGACCAAGTCGCTCGCCGGCGAGTCGCCGATTGCATTTGTCGCCAGAACGCGATACTCGTACGCGCTGGACGGGCTCAGCGCCACGTCGACAAACTGTTCCGTATTCGCACCGGTTTCGCCCACCGTCGCAAAAGCATTGACGCCAGCGTCGCTGCGTTCAATCAAAAAGCGTGCCTCGTTATCGGCATTGTCGCGCCAGCTTAAGGCCACACTGGTGTCGGATATCGCCACCGCTTCGAGCTGATCCGGAGCGGCAGGCGCCTGAGTCACGGGCCCGCCCGTATACAACAGGTTTTCGTAGCGATAGACGGCGCCTTGCCAGGTCGCAGGACCCACGATATCCAAATCGGTATCACCATCGAGATCAACCAGCGATGCCACGTACTGCTGCCCGCCGGCGTCGATAATCTGTTGCTCCCAGGACTGTCCGGCGTCGCTGCCGTAGAACACATAGAGGCCGGACTGCGAAAACGAGTTGCCGCCGTAGATGTCGTTGTGCCCGTCCTGATCGATATCGGCCACTTCCAGTGCGTGCATTGCCGAGACATTGTTCAGCAGCACGGTTCTGGTCCACGCTGACGATCCGGCGCTCGGCTGCCCGTCATGACGATACCAGGCGAGAAAGATCTGCTGCGATCCTTCGGCTTTACTCATGACCAAATCGTCAGCCTGCCCGTCATCGTCCAGATCGGCCACCACAGCTTTGACCGCTGTACCGACGAACTCATCGTCGATGAGGTACTCAACAGGATCGCCGCTACGCCAACCTTGCGGGCTGTCCCAGTAAACGCCGGACAGCACAATTTCCACATCACCGTCGTTGTCGATGTCGCCCACACCGAGCCCTTCGGGCGCATTGGCCGTCTCGCCAGTTGGCCACGCTCGCGCCGTCCAGTCCGTTACCATTTCATTTTGCAGAGCAATGACAAGACGCTTGTCATCGGCACGGGTACGAACCACTACGTCCAAGCGTCCGTCGCCATCAAGATCTGTGATTTCCAGATCATTTTGATGCCACACGTCTTCGCTGTAGATTTCGACGCGCTCCCAAGGCTCGGTGGCAGCCGCCGCGGTGCCCGGGTGCACGAACAGCCACAGTCGCCCGGGGCCGCTACTGCGCGCTCCGTCAGACGCCACCAGATCGGGCCAGCCGTCCCCGGTCATGTCTGCCGCTGTACCGCCGTAAGAGGTACCGCTCCCGTCGCCGATGCGCGCTTCATCCGCGGGCAGAAAATCCGGTCCCGGGTACCACACAAAACCGCTGTTGATCGCGACCGCCACGTCGTTAATGCCGTCGCCATTGAAATCGCCGGTGCCGACAATGCCGGTATTGCGCTGCCCAACGCCGATGCGCTGGGACCAGCCGACCGGATCAGCCCAGGCATTCACCAGCCCGATCAGAAAACCGACTAGCAGCAGATATCGAACGTGACGCACGGGAAGCTCCTTGGGAGGGGACACGCCACTGCATTTCTAACGCAACCCGTTGCGGGTTCGCAATGCGCCGATTTGGCGACACCCCGTGCGTATCAGTCGACGTGAGTCAGCTCAAAAGCACGGCTTTGCGCATTGTTTACCAGTCGATGCCGCGTACCACCAAAACTCTCGAAAAACGAACGGTGCGCCGCTGCCGAAAACGTGTCGTCGCGCTCGGCATACTGCGCGATCCAGGCAAGCAGCATGTCCAGATTGCGATCCTGCTCTTCCTTGCTGGCGTATTTGTGCGGCTCGAACGGACGGCCCCGCGCGTTTGCCTGACAGTCGCTTACACTGATGTCCATCAGCACCAGTTCACGCGCCCGGATCTTCGCCAGATCCAACAGATCGGTGTAGCAACCTTCGATTACCCACGCGTCGTTGCGCGCCATGAACGCGTCGATCTCTACCGCGGACTCACCCAGCGGTTGACGCGTGGGTGGCTGGGTTGGCAGCCAGGCCAGCGTATCGAGGTCGAGATGCGCGCACTGATGACTGGCGCACAGTCGCTTCGCTAACGTCGATTTACCGGAACCGGAATTACCAAGAATTAACACACGCGGCGTCGGTTTTGTCACAACTATTTCTCCTGATCCGGCCAGTGCCAGGGTGGTTGATCCAATGAGCGTAAGTCGGGCACGGTGGTTTCGCCCAGCGCCTTATCCAGGCGCAAGCTCGTGCACACGTCATGTTGTTCCAGCGCGGCAATCAGCCGAGAAGCGTGCGACACCACCCACACCTGGGAATCGTTTGACGCTTTGACAATGAGTCGTGCCAGTGCCGGCAACAAATCCGGATGCAAGCTGGTTTCCGGTTCGTTCAGCACCATCAGCGGCGGCGGACGCGGAGACAGCAGCGCGGCCACCCATAACAAGTAGCGCAGCGTGCCGTCGGACAACTCGGCACCGGACAACGGCCGCAGCAAACCGTGTTGAAAAAACTGCACGGCGAACCGATTGTCCGCCAGAACATCAATCTCAACGCGCGCACCGGGAAAGGCATCGGCCACCGCCTCGTCGAGCACTTCCCGCCCATCGGTCTCCATAATGGTTTGCAGCGCAGCGGCCAAATCCCGGCCGTCGTGATGCAGGACTGGCGTACGTGTTCCAAGCTGTGGTCGGCGCGGCGCCGCCGACTGGTCGGTGCGAAAGTGATCGTAAAAACGCCAGCCGCGAATCCGCTGGCGCAACGTTAAGACTTCCGGTGCAGTCTGCGGGTCGGCAACGTGGCCAAACAAACTGTCGAACGGCGCCAGGTGCTGAGCCATCACACGCCATGCCCGACCGTCGCGTGCTCGCACCATTGCCCCATCCCGATCCACCAGAGCGCTGGCGGGCCGATAATGACTGCCTGACCAGATCAGCTCCTTCTTTATCTGTGGGTCAAGATGAAACCGCGATGCCCCGTCCTGCGGCAAGCCAAGTGACACGCTGTAACCAAAATCTTCCCCCGCAAACCCCAATCTCAGTCGCGCTCTTTTGTTGCGCGGTCCACCTTGCACCGGAACGGCGCCGCGCTTCATGCCGCGGGTCAGAGTCTCCGGTCCGGCCCAGAACGTTGACGCCAAGCCCCCTTCGCGGGCCAGCGCGTTAACGACGCCGTCGCTTGCCGTTTGCGAGAGCAGGCGCAGCGCTCGATACAAATTGGATTTGCCGCTGCCGTTGGCGCCGGTGACGACGGTGAGTTGCCCAAGCGGCACAACCAGATTGAGCAAAGAGCGATAGTTGGCAACCGCGAGGGTAGTGATCATGAATGGACGCTAAGGGCGCAGTTGGTAAATCAGATAAGGCGCATCGCCACTGATCCGGCGGTGGTGTACACCGTCACGCACAATCGCGCCAATTTTCTCAACGGCTTTGCGTGATCGATGGTTTTCCTGCGCCACCCAGAACACGACCGTACTCGCAAACGTGAACGCATGGGCGACCATCAGCGCCTTGATTTCGCCATTGTACCGACCACCCCAAAATGGGCGCGCCAAAAACGTCCAGCCTATTTCCACTTCGCGAGTCGCTTCATCAAATCCGTAGTAGCGACTCGAACCGATGATCTCCCCGCTCGTACGCTCTATAAACGTTAAGCCGCCACCACTGGACAGCGCGCCGTCAAAATACTGATCGAAGACGGGCCGCTCGTGCCGATTGGTCGCCGGATGCTGCGTCCAGATCCCGGGATCGGACGCTGCGGCGTACATCGGATCGCGATCGGCCTCGGCGATCGGACGAATCAACACCAAAGTCCCGTCGAGCGTCGGCTGTAAATTCGGTTTATCGGGTGTGGGGGACATGAGGCCGCACTATGCCGTCGCGTCAGACATCAAGTCAAAGCGGTTGCGAAATCGTGGGGTAAACGATTTCCATTGCCAACCCGGTGCTGTCCCGCGCCGGACTCACCGGCGCTGTGGACAACTCCCGATCCGGCAGCATCGCCGTGACGAGCACCACCAGCGCGTCGACGATGTCGTCGCGCGCGACCTCCTTGCGACGATAGCGCTCCAACGCCTCGTCCACGACGGCAGGCGCTTGGGGCAATCGCTGGCCGAGCAGCGCCATGCGTTCGGCGAAACCTTCCGGCGTTTTCTTCGCGTGCACCATCGGCACTCCGCCGTTGAGCGCGCAAAAACTCAGCTCAGGATGCACTTCACGGGGTCGCGGCGACGCGCCCGGGCGCTGCGCCATCCAGATATCCACTTCCCGAATCTTTGGCACCAATCCAAAGGCCTGCGCGCTAAGCCCTTTCCCGGCCAACGCTTTGCTTGTTGCATTGGCTTCAGCGTAGTTTGCTGCGCTGAGCACCGCGCGAATCGGCGCGGGAAAAACACTTGATGCGCGAGGAAACCCCAACAGGGCGCGCGCTGCGGTATCACAACCCCGCGCCTCGCCGCTGTCGTCGCGCAAACCGATGGGAATATCGATAAACACGCGTGCCGTTGGCGGCAAGTCTGCGGTCAATGCCGCCACATCCGGAACGACGCCAAACTTGCACTCGCCGTCGCACTCCCGGACAAAAAACCAACCACCAGGACAGCCATCAACACCGACGTGAACCTGTCCGGTCGGAGTCGGCGCAGTGCTGGCGGCGGCCGTATCCCTGAGTTCACCGAGCGCCGCAACAGCCCGCGAAACCTGGCCGCGCTGCACAAATATGTGATCGTGATAGTACCCGGCGAGAACGTTGGCACTGATACCGTGTTCGGTGAGTTTGGACGCGAACGCGGCGGTTAATCCCACCGCATCCAGACTCGAATGGACCGACAGGGTGAGACAACAAAAAACGGATTCGTAAGTGAGGTTGGCCGCGTCGGCGTTAGATCTTGGCACCACCAACGTCAGGCCTTCGGATTCCGCAAACGACGCGATCGGCTCGAGATAATGGTGTTCGCCGTACGCGGCACCCGCGAACGAACAAAACACAAACTCGCCCGGCACCAGAACCGGCGTCAAGCTCGCCAGCATGCTTGCGAGGTTCATCTCCCCACTCATGCGTGGTCTCTCACCCGTGTGGCAAGCGCGTTACAGCTGCCACAGACCGTGGTGAACGTCGCCCACTGCGTAGATGGCGAACGTACCGCGACCCGGAATCTCCAGCGGCGGGTGCGCGATCTGTGCGCCCGCTGCAACGGCGGCGGATACCGATTTTTCAATATCGGCAACCAGCCAATATGGACGGACAACCATCGGCTCACCCGGACTCAGTTGAGCGCGAACACCCACGATACCGCCGTCGCGCATCGTTGCGAGCCTCGCGTTTCCAAGCGCCGCCTCCGGCTCACTAAACGACACGCCAAGCGATGCTTCGTACGCCGCGCAAGTGGCCGACACATCGTCGGATACAATTTCAAGATAGTGCACTTGCATGATTAACCCCCAGTTGGTCACGAACTTTGACGGAACACTCTGCGCTACTTTACACCATCATTTGGTCCGGGCGTTTTGTCGCAGTGCTCGATCTCAATTTCCTCCGACAGTGCCCGTGCCCACATCGGATTGAGTCGATAGAACACACACGCTTGTAAAGTTGCGTGCTCTCGATCGCCCCAAGCCCGTGAGAGTCGCGCAGCCCGCAGCCAAATTCGATCCCAAGTGGGCGCCAGTTGCAGCGCCTGATCGCGCTGCGTTCTCGCGGCGCTCATGTTGCCGCGTTTCGCCGAGCGGTTCGCTCGACCTAGCAGCACTCGCGCCCGACTTGCATTGTAAGCAGCGCGCAGACGGGACACCGCGTCCACAGAACTGAAATCGACCCGCAAATCGACGTCAACAGGCCATCCTTCCGACGTCCTCACCAGCAGAGCTGCCGACATGACGCCGATGCGCTGGCCACCGGCGGCGTGGCCTGCTTCCAGCGACTGCAACAAGCGTTCTGCCAACGGACCGTCAGACCGCTCGTACGCCACCAGCATCGCATCCAGAACAGCAGCAGAAACCAAACCGTTGCCCTGCACGCTCACCGCGTGTGCACCGCGCTGCCCCGCAAAATCCCCGGCCTCTTTCCCAGTGTGCACCGCCACCGAACCCTTGGAGCTCACCACCGCGAGCTGGCGAAAAGAGAGGTCGAGGCCGTCACCAAAGGACGCGTCTCGTGCGAGAGACTGCTTGATTGCATCAGCCGCGCTCGCGCCGTCCGCCAGCGCTCGTCGCGCAACGTCGGCATGCCGGGGATTGGTTTCGAACTGGGAAACGCCGGCGCCAACATCCGCCACCGCAAACGGCACACCGTCGCCAACGGCAAGATTGTGAGTAGCCACCGCGACGCCGCACGTCCCGGACTCCGGTTCGCACGCGACGATCGAGAACGTCGCGTGAACGCTCGGGCACGACAGAGCCATCGCACCGCAAAGGATTCGCAGCATCAGTGATCGCCACGACCAAACCCTGTCTAAACGCATGGAAACTCTCGACGTAACGGGTAAACGTATTGCCATGTCGGATGCGGCGGACGTCGGTTTGGTTTGACTAAGCCGGCCAGGCAGCCTCGTCCTATGGATATTGTCATTGCCCGTCAGCGCCAGATCACTTTCCATCGCGCGAATCAACGCCGACGCAATGCACTGGCAAGTTCATCGAGTCTGCAAGAAAGACCGAGTACAAGCTTGACGCCACCTTAGCCGTCCAGTAGCTTGGAACGTGCCGCACGCTATAAGAACTAAACAATAATAGAGCGCGCTTGACAGCACGCGGGCGGCGATTTTGAAAAAGAATAACGTCATAGCGCGCCAGATCAGTTCCATCCGGAGACCATCATGAGTGTGTTTAGAGCCCTTATTACGGCAGGATTTGGCGTGGCGACGCTTTGCGCAAGCGGCGCGGAGCTGGTCGTTAGCGAACGGCTGTCTTTCATTAACATCGAGCTACTCAACCTCGGTACAGACGAAATCATCGAGTCAACTACCGATCTGACGGCACCGTACGCCGGCTTTTTCAACGCGCCGCAGATCACGTTCGAGGAACCAGGTGGCGACATCAATGAGGGCAGTTTCACCGGGTCCCATACGATGACAATCACGCCGACCCAGTTTGCCGGATCGGCCGCGGTCGAAGCCGAGGTGACGTCAAACGGGACGGGCGGCGGCCCCGTCATCAGCGTGCGCGCCGAGACCGCGATCGAATTCTCGCCAACCGAAGACACCTTTGTGCGGATCGAAGGCGAGTTCGTTGGTCTAAGCAGCACAAACATGGGCGACCCCAGAACAACCGTTTCTCTGCAACCGCGGTTCTCGAGCGTGATTTACAACAATCATGTCGACGACACGCCTTGGGTTGGACTCCTCAGTGCTGACCGAACCTATCGGCTGCTCATGTTTTCGGCCATCCGGGTTGCCGGCAACGCGCCGGATACGGACCTCGCCAGCTTTAACTACACCGTCGCGATCGTGCCAGACAGCGACGACGACGGCATTCAGGATATCAACGATAACTGCATCGTACTGCCCAACGCGGATCAGCGCGACGTGGACGGCGACGGCATCGGAAGCGCGTGCGATGCTGATTTCAATCAAGACTGTAATGTCAACGTGATCGATCTGGGACTCTTGCGGGCCAGCTTTTTTAGCGATGATGACAACATCGACATCAACGGTGACGGCGTCGTCAACATTTTCGATTTGGGATTGCTGCGTTCGTCTTTCTTCAGCGCCCCTGGCCCCAGCGGCATCGCTGGAAATCTGTGTGATGCGAGCAGATAGACGGTAACGCAGTAGAGTCGTTGCAGGGATTAGCGTTGGTCAGGCCAGAATAACGGGCGTGGCACACGTTACGGTTTCGACCGTTAGAGCCTGGCGCTCAAAGACGGTCGCGGCACGCTTCCTCCAACGACTTTTTGTAGCCGTCGAACAGTTCGTAAACGTCAACATCGACCCCGTCCTCAACGCGCTTGGATATCGACGTCAGGGGGAATGCGAGTATCTCGGTGTCCATCCAGCGCAGCGCCGGGTCGCGTCCGAACTCGTCGTCAACCATTACCCAAGACAACGCGTCGACCTCTTGCTCCAACGCGTCGCCAAATGAGACGCCGAGCGCCTGCAGCTTCAAAGCCTCGGATTTCTCTATCCACTTCTTGTCTAAAATTGTCTGGATCAACCTAAGCTTGCCATCGACGGACTCGTAGGCTTCGGCGCCCGCGTAATGCCCAACCACCCAGTCTCTTAGCTGTATTATTCGCGCCGTGTCGTCGGCGTTGAAAACCTCGATAGACTGCATTAGCGCGGCGCCATCGCCACGCCAAGCGGCGGCAGATTGGGAAAGGCCCGACGCGATACGCGAACGGATCCTTGGCGCCGTCGCTGCAACTCGACGATTACCGACACTTCAACGAGCCGCGACAATCCATGAAGGAATGGAAAGCAGACCGGAATAAAACGACAATATTGAGGAGCAGCGAGGCTGCGGTCATGTAACGCATGTGTCAGTCACGAATCTCGCAGATAGCCCTCAACACCTTGTACCAACCCGTTCAATTCGATGAATGCCATGTAGTCCCGCACGCTCTGACGGTAATACGGTTCTAGCCGCAAACATTCCTCGAACTTGCTCGCCGCGCTCTGCCAATTGTCTTGACGGAAGTAGCACCGACCTTGCCAGAATTTGATCAATACCGCTTTCGGGTAGGTAACCTCAAGCATTCCGAACGTTTCCAACGCCGTTTCGTATTTACCTTTATCGTAGGCGTTCTCGACCTGTTTCAGTCTGTCCGGCTGATCGTCCGCTTCCTCTGTGCGCCGCTTACCGCTGACCCAGAACCAGGCGACCAATGCCATCGCCGCCAATCCGACGAGCGACCAGACACCAACCTGAATGCTGTGAAGAGTGCGCGCGCACTCTGATTGCGTTAGGGCTAACAGGGTGGCCAGAGCGTCATCGCTCATCGCTTGAGATACCGGTCGAGCTCAGTGAGTAAGCTCGGGTTAATGGCGATGACCTTTTGCCGCGCTTCGTTTGGCGGCCGGATCTTTGTTTTGGCTCTCATCACGGTCATCGTATCGGCTTCTGCGTATAATTTGGCAAACTGGTCGGACGCCTCAGGATCGCTCTCCCCGTATGCGTTTCGAAGGGTACGAGCGTATAAAAACAGTGAACACGAAAAGTAGAGCAGCGATTTCAAAGATCGGGAATCCAACACCACGAAACCACTCGCCTCCGCTTATTGCCCACGCGCATCCCGACTCGCAAAGATAACGCGCTTGGTCAAGACCGAACGTCAACAAGAACAAGGTAACGTAAATCGCCACGACACCAAGAATCGACGTCACCAAGTACTTTGTTGTCGTTCCTAAACTGAGCCCAACCAGACTGAGTATCAGTGCGCCGACCGCTGGCAGCCAGAATTCCATGAGTCGAATCGCGATCGCGGCGTACGACGTTTCCACTGTGACTTCCATCAAGACCAGACCACCTACTTGTATTCGAAACCAAAAAATACGCCGGCATCGTTGTCGGCCGCACTAGCTGATCGGAACCAGGATGCCGCCTTAGTCACCAACGGGCTTGCACTTAACCGAAGACAGTCGTCATCCAATTCGAGCACAGTCTAAAGGTGCCACTCGTTAGTCCAGGGTGTCTACCGCTTAAACAAACTCGACAACCCATCTGAAGCGCCCCTTGACCCCGCCAGCCTAAACTCTATTGTTGGCGGTTGCGGGCGACCGCTGCGTTCCCGGTTTTGACCAGCTCACTGCACGCAACCCCAATTACTTGAACGACTGCGACTTCAGCAGCTGCCCAGACTCATCGTACACTTTCCAGACGCCCTTCTTCTTGCCGTGTTCGAAGCGACCTTCGTCCCAGAGTTCGCCATTGGGATGGTATCGCTTCCATGCACCGTGTTTCTGCTGTTCGTCGTCGAATCCGCCCACCGCCCGTGGATCGCCCGTCTTGTAAAACCACTTCCATCGACCAACGATTTTTCCATCCTTAAAGCTGCCGGACGACTGCATCTGGCCGTTGTTGAGAAAGTACTTCCACTTTCCCGACTTCTGTCCATTGTCGAATTCACCCTGACATGAAACAAGGCCGTTTTTGAAGAAGAGCTTGAAGGGGCCGTTCTTCGCGTTGCCGTCTTCATCGATTCCCGGGATGTCTTTCATTGCCTGGTGGCTCCTCTCTATCTGAACGTCACGCTAGAAACGTCTGTGCCGTCCGGCGAGTTATTAACCTTCTCGTGCAACTGACCAAGGATCGAGAAGTGGACCTCGATGTCAGTCGCTTCAGCGGCATGGCAATCTTCCAAGTGGTGCGGGCATCAAGTTAACGAATCCGTCTAGCTTAGCCGCTGCCCCCCAAATACTCTACCAGCCACTGTCCATACCCCGGCGACGAAGCCCCTTTTCCATTTTCTCTTTCTCTGTTTTTGATCTCCCAGGGGATCTGAATTCAGTCTCTGCCGCTCTGGACGGGGACTTTCTGATTTCCGTCCAGTATTCGACACGAACATCAGGATCAATCCTCACTAACGCAGGAAACAACGAGTCTTCACCCGTTCGCGTGGGTCGTGAAATCCAGAAATAGTCGCCAGTGTCTTCATCAAAATAATTTGCTTTGAGAGCGCTCGAGGTCTTTGCTAACACTCTCCCCTGAAAGTACAGCGTTTTACCGGTTTTAGAGAAACCGACCAAACCAATGCGGCCTTCGCCCTTCAAATCGTCCGGCTTTTCTTCGATGTACATGATTTGTGCTTGCATAATGAAACCGCCTCCCCTAAAAAACCAACGCCCAAGTCTTCGGGCCCATCAATAGTCAATCGAATGACAGTGGTTGATACGAGCGTCGCCTTGTTTCTTTCGAACGGCCATAACCTTGCTCCATGACGAATCCCAAGACAACTCGCCGCTTATTGGCGTGCCGGGATACTGTTCACCTTCCGCCTGACGAAATACACGCCAAATATCAATCTCAGAAGCCGCCGACTCGAAATAAGCATCCATGAACTTCGGATACCATCCGCAGTCCATTCCCATCGACATTTCGGCTCGAGAGCCGGACACACGGACCAATCCCCAAGGCGTTTTCGGGCCAAAACCGTAGTCCGAAAAAGCGATGCCCGGGCCACCGGATTCGACAAGAACGTCCCAACACTCGTACTGAGTGGGCGTTGCAGAATAATCCCACTGACGCATGCGCCGTCTGGGGGTCACCAGCAGTGTCCGTATGTGCAGCAAGACCCTGGAGTCTGAAACCGCGGCAAGTTCAGCCTCGATGAGATCTCTCAGCCTTTCCGGAAGCGCAGCCATTGGTAAACCTAACGCCAGTTCGCAAACGCGCTTGCAAGGGAACCGAGGATTGGCGTCGCCAAACGGGCTGCTTTTTCGCTTGTCAGCTGCCTCTTGCCAAGCGGCGGCACGCGCAAGAGTTGGAACGGACAAGTCATGAAACTAGCTCGGACATTGCGCCGGAATCCTGCCATGTAAAACACGAGAACAGCCACAAGTAAACCGCGAGCGTTATTCCATCAAAAATATGTTGGAGACCCATCGGCCGCGGCACATTCCACGTTTCCAATAAGTAAGGCCAAACCAAGAAATACGACCAAGCACCCCGAAACACCAGTGCGACCACGGCCAACGCAATCACCAATCTGACGTTGCGAAAGCGTAGCGCCACAGCCAATCCAACAAGGCAAAAAGCCAACCAGTCAATCACCGAAAACACAGCAGACAGCTGAAGCGCAATGGACGCCTCGTATATACCATAGGCGCCTGTGAAGTCGCGCGCTGCAACAGCAATTATTTCACCTGAGCCCGCAATCAGACCATAAAGCCCCCACAGCGCCATCAATACGCCAAGAGAGCGAACAGTCTTTCCAATGGACCCCGTCTCACCAAGACTTGAACTGGGAGGCTGGTAAGGTGATGCCATCTGCAAATTAGGCGTCTTCGAGCGATGGTCAGTCTTACGTTCCCCCGCCGAATTTACGTTACTGCGCTGAGGCAACTTTTACTCCGAAACAACGGTGCGCAATGGCCGAGCCCCACTCTTGTTTGTCAGACGATAGCCACGACATCAGGACTGGATCCCCGTTCTTGCCGGACATCGTCGCCACGAGGTCAGAATCGTGCACCTCAAAGGCTATCCAATACAGTCCTACGTCAACCGGCCATGCCAACTCACCGACACCGTACCAACCTTCACCGCCCACAGCGTCGAAGTCGTCGCGCTACACAACCAACCAAAAACAGAGATAGCCAGACAACGCGCATTCCTGGACGCCTAGCGCCAAAAACCCGTTGCAACTGTCAGCGACATCTTTTTAGGCGGCGGGTTACCCATAGAAACACCCATACTGATCGGCCTCAACCACTGACAGAAAATCTTCAATTGTATTCACCTCAGCGTGCGGCTCGTAGCTGTGCCACTTCAGATCTGCTCGCTCCCAATAGACACGCCAAATGTTGCGGCTTTTTACAAAGGTCGCTTTCGCAATACTGTGCTCGATTTTCTTATCGGGCTCCCGCCACATGGGTCGAATTTCAAAAAGCTCGACGCTCTGGTTCTTGAAGCGAAAGCCGATATCTAACTGCGGCCGAATAGGCGGCGGCGGTCGTCGTCTCTTGATGTACTCACGCACAGGCCTCTCAAAGCGCGCCTTTTCGATGTCATTGAAAGCCACTAGTCACACCGCCTATCGCCAAAGATCAGATGCAATTTCGAACAACGTTCAGCTTGGCGTAGCAAACGTGTGTTTTTTGCAGTCGTCAGTTGCATCTTTTCGTCGGGTCCCGAAAGCACGCGAGTCTCACCAACAAGAACAAATTCTCCATGCGGATAGATTCTTCCGCAAACGTGCAATACCGTCCAAATGACAAGCACACTCATTGCCGGCCAAAATACGCTCTTTAAAGACAGCAGACCCGCGCCCTCTTTGTTCGTGAGAAAACAGCATGCGATCGCTGCCAAAAGCGACATGACAAGCACGCCATACCCAAAAAGAATGACGTCGTTCCCGACCCGCAATCCGGAATGCGAAACCAACCGATCAAGACTGAGTAGCAAGTAAACCGCCGGTAAGGAAGCAAGCAGTGTGCTCGCGAAAGCGCTGAGGTAAGCGAATGCGAAGCGAACAGACACGCGAGCCGCCTAACGCCAGAGGTCCGCTGCAATTGCAATAGACGTTCGGCTCGGCGTAGCCAAACGAGTGGCCTTTGCAATTGTTAGCTGCATCTTGTTGCGCCGGCCGTCTTCGATTAGGAATTCCATGACAGCACAATCAGCGAAAGCAGCCCGGTAAGAGTGTAAGGAACCCAACGAATATAACGTCCTCTGAAAATTGCCCTTCGAGAGTATGTCGCCAAAAGCAAGAAACCAACGAAACCTAGAGAAGCCAGATGAATGGGCCAATTCCGCGGGTTGGGAATTAGTTTAACGCTGAGGAGCTTCAAGTGCCCCGGAACATCAGACATGCTAAGCACCACGGTTTCAGTATCCTCAGCAGGCATCACCCCATAATTCAACGTTGAATAGTGCCTGTTGTTTAGAGAGCCGGGCTCGAAGGCGCCGGCAGATGCACTTTTCGGTCGAAGAGCCATGGAACGATATATGCCGTTCTCAGCCAGAATCGTCACATCGAGCGGCAAACGCATCCCCCTGGCAGTGCGATTCGGCCCTACTGCAACCACGACTCTGGCTGTCGTCATCGATTCGCCATTCAGTGCACAAGTCGCTTTCTGCGTCTCAAGAAGACTCGCTTCGCAAATCGCTTCTCTCCACAACAACTCATAGTTGAGCAGAAAAAGCGCCATTAGAAGAAACACGGCCGCAACGACCAGCATAACTTTTGGTCGTTTGACTATTGCGGCGTCTCCAGAACGGAACAAGACGGCCGGCCTAACGCCAAAGATCAACGGCAAACGTAAAAGACCTGACGCTCGGCGTAGCCAAACGAGTGGCCTTTGCAATTGTCAGCTGCATTTTTCTATTAGGCGGCGGATTCATACCGACGTCATGTCCGAAAAGTCCCAAAGCGCCAATACGTATTGCTCAAGTTCATTGTACCGCCCAGTGTTAATCGCCGAAATCGTATCTTCGATCCTGGGCACAAACTTCTCCAAGTCGGTCGAACTCAACAAACCTCGACCTTGAAACGCGAAAACCCAACCCTCAGACCCTGGAACGTTAATCCCAAGCCATAACGCCCTGTCGCTCCAGACATTAACTCTAAAAAGAGCTCGCGTGTGAATCTCAAACAAAACCGAGAAACGCTCACAATTGCC
>JBGCFP010000055.1:0-12238 GCA_045107005.1 Gammaproteobacteria bacterium | reverse complement strand
TTACGTTTCAGGTAGTTACACACAGATCGTCCCATGTCGTCATTATTGGGACCGGCGTAGCCCAGCGAATAAAGATAGACACCTCGATCATAGAGAACGCCCGCCGCAATATCATCTTTGGTTACTTCGCTGCAATAGCCACCAGGCATACAGTGGATATCCAACGCGCTTACGTAGCGCGGTGGCTCAAAATCCTCCGGAATTTCCAGTTTGGCGTTGGCTTGAGCGGACAGCTGTCGCGCCTTTTCGATGAGTTCCGGCAACTGGCGGTCAATACTGATGTTTGTGGCTTCCCACAATAGTTCTTGAGAAATGCGATTGATTGAAGCGTAGAGCTGAAAATAGCGGTCCTTGACCATGCCTCTGCGAATATCGTGACGGTCTTTGATGGGCCGTTTGTTCTCGCGTTCAAACTGGCGCGCTACACGATTGCCAAACACAGGTCCGAGACCCACCAGCAATTCCTGCTGGATAAAGCTCTTCATGCTCTTGGCGAACTCCTGACGGGAAGTCTCGTCGTGGGTATTTTCTGGCAGCATGTCATGCTGAGCTTGCTGGAAACAATTGAGCACGTATCACCTCTGCGTGGCTGGCACGATTGACTCTGAATTACGCCAGCTATAGTAGTTATCTTGGCGCACTGTCAGCCATGACAAATATCAAGCACAGGCCAAGGTGCTACTCGCTGACGCTGTGGTCACGTTTTTAGTCAATGACACCCATTTCACTAACTCTGTCGAGATTCTTGATCGCGATAGAGTGGGGGCCGAGTATGTCAATGAGCCCGGTGTTCTTGAGCTTGGTCATCGAACGACTAACAGTCTCCACCGTCAGCCCCAGATAATCGGCGATGTCCAGTCGCGTCATCGGCAGTTCGACGCAGCTGACGTTGGCGTCCGGAAGGCGCTCCAGCAAGTGAATGAACAAGAAGCACAGTCGTTCGAGCGCCTTTTTCTGACCGAGCAGATAAAGTTGGTCGAGCATCATTGACAGGACAAGTTTGCGGATGTTGTGCAAGTTCTCTCCGAGCAGTGGAAGAGTCTCAGCCAGTTCGTGAAGTTTTTGATGGTCGAACTGGTGAGCGGTTAAGGGTGTAAGGCTTTTCACACCAAAATCATACTGCTCTGACAGACCAACCAGATCGCCAGGGAAAATAAACGAGAGAACTTGTCGGCGTCCAACGCTGGAAACGCGTTCCGCAACTGCGCACCCTGATGCAATGGTATAGACGAAATGTGCTGGCGTGTTTTGTTCACATAAATATTGACGCTTACCCAGGACCTTCATTTTGGAATGGCGTCCCAGGACTTCCAGGTCTTTTTTCGACAACGATTTGTACAGCACAGAGTTCTTGTCAAACATGCGTCATCCATGGTGGAGCGGCAGTCATTGCGTTTGGCCATGGAGAGCGCGCGCCAGACAACGCCCCAGGTCAAATAAGTCGGGTTGACAATGTACCTTAGATTATTGGCTTACTTTTGTCAGTACGCGGTCGTCGGCCGTCGCATCTGGCGGCGGCGGAGGGGGGGATGTGGAAGGAGCCGCTCGGCTCGAGGCTGGATTTTCCCCTCAAGTATGGTCGCAGCGGTTGGCTGCAACAGGTGGCCAAATAAACGAACTACATCAGCCGAATGCTTACAATTGGACCGTAACGGCCTTGGGGTCAAGGTAGGCTTCCAGTCCTTCTCGACCGAATTCTCGACCCCAGCCAGACTGCTTGAAACCGCCAAAAGGAATGTTGGTACCAACCGCGCCGTGGCAGTTGACGGAAACCTGGCCGGCACGAATACGCGCTACCAGCGCATGGGCTGTTTGCAGATTCTGCGTCCATACGCTGCCGGAGAGCCCGTAGCAGGTGTCGTTGGCCAGTTCGGCGATCGCGTCCAGATCAAGGCTGCCAAAGCGCTGAATCGCCATCACCGGACCAAATATCTCCTCGCGAACGATCGCCATTTCGGGTGTACAGTTGGCGAAAATTGTGGGGGCGACGAAATTGCCCGGTCCGTCGATACATTCGCCTCCCGTGACGAGGGTCGCGCCTTCATCGAGACCGCTTTGAATATATTTGAGCACGCGTTCGCGATGTTGCGAAGAAATCAGCGGCCCGAGCATCGTGGCCGGATCGATGCCATGACCCAATTTCATGTGGCCGCAAAAGGCTTTTAGTCCGGCGATCATCTGGTCGTGAATATCATCGTGTATGAAAATCCGAGTGCCGGCCATGCAGTTTTGGCCCTGCAGGAAAAAAGTGGCGAGCGCGACGCCGGGAATGGCGGTCTCCAGTTTGGCATCTGGCATTACGACAACCGGCGACTTTCCGCCAAGCTCAAGAGAGACTTTTTTCAGATTGCCGATCGCGGCCTGAACTATCTTGCGCCCAACCTCTGTGGAGCCCGTAAACGAAATCTTGTCCACATCAGGGTGCTCCGCCAGTCGTTGACCCGCGGTTTCACCATACCCGTTGACGATGTTCACGACGCCGGGCGGGATGCCCGCTTCCACGATGAGCTCGCCCAACAGCAGAACACTCAGCGGTGTTAGCTCGGATGGCTTGATCACCGCGGTACATCCTGCGGCAAGGGCCGGCGCGAGTTTGAGTATGGCAGTTGAGATTGGCACGTTCCACGGAACGATTAAGCCTGCAACGCCAACTGGTTCCTTGACCGTATAGGTCAATGCTTCGGAATACTGCGAAATGTGGCGTGGCGGCGAGGTGGTGGTGCCTTCGATTTGTTGCGCAAGACCGGCGTAGTAACGGATCATTTCCACGATGTTGTGGATGGTCAAGCGAGCAATTTGAGATGGCATCCCATTGTCGAGAATTTCCAATTCCGTGAAGACGTCGGTTTTCGCTTCGACCAGTTCAGCGAGCTGATGAAGCAATCGTGCGCGTTCAAAATGCGAAAGTCTGCGCCAGGGCCCGGCAAATGCTGAGCGCGCTGCGGATACAGCCAAATCAATATCAGTGGCGTCGCCTATGGCAACCTCTGCGAGTTTCTTGTCCGACGCCGGATCGTACGTTGCCAGAGTTTCCCCAGCCGCGCCGGCTTGCCAGACGCCATCGATCAGAAGCTGGTGTTTTCGCCCGAGCCACGCTGTCGTCGCACTCGAAACCGTGATGCCATTATGTGTGTCGTCGCTAGGTTGAATTTGAGACATCGGCTTCTCCTGCCTGTTAGCCGTGCGCCTGCCAAAAAAAATCGCGTCTGGGGCGCTCGCTGGTCGCTCCTTGGCGCAGATTGCTGTGCTGGTTGCCCAGTGCTACACCAAGTGCGTATGTGGCCGCAGTGTGGTCACGGTGTGAGATGGTCTCCAAACACGGCTATGGACGTTCGCATACGGGTTTGTCGCCTGAGACTAGCTCTGCCGCACTATAGGCTCTATGATTTTTATCAATGATGGTAGTTCAAGACGCGCCGCCGTCACTTGTCATCGGGGCAATCCAAGATTTCCCGGAGACGCTATTCCCCGCGGGTCGAGATGCTGCTTCAGTGACCTGACCAGATTTTGCATTTCAGGACTCAAACGTCCCAGATACGGGTACGCCTTGCCTAACTGGAAGTTGGTTGCTCCATGCTGACATAGCAGCTCGATAATATCGCCCTTGATGCGTTCGACGCGTTCGCGCGCATCGGGATTGGCGTTGTAAGTGGGTAGTTGCTCAAGATAGTCACCTGGGATGACCTCGCGATGATAGGAGGTGATTTCGTCGGGCCAGTACAGTGCAATCTCATAGAGAAACGCACTGGAGCCGATGGCGCTGAACATTTTTCCATGCCAGATACCGAGTTGTTTCAGTTCGGCCTCATGTTTTCCATAGTAGTTGTTCAATTCTTGGTGAAATGCGTTCACCGCGGAATGTGGCAAGATGCCGTGCAATGGGACCCAGCGCTCTCCCCTTGGGCCCAGCGTATTGAAAAAAGGTGCAAACGGCATCCCGCGTACAACTGCAGGCACAGTCGCCGGAACTTCCTGTCCAAGCTCAAGATTAATTTCCCGCAGGCGCTGGACTCTGGAGTTCGCCTCCATTTGATTGACGCCCTCGACGATGTAGTGAGTCATGTACGGTGAGCTGGAAATCACTTTTTTTGCCCGGAAGGCAGACAGGACGAGTTGCCTGACGCCTTGAGCGTAAGAAGGAGAAGATTTCAATATTGAAAGTGCCATTGAGAGCAATTCACGGCTGCGTTCTTGCCTTGCAATCTGGCCTTGTGACAATGCGCCGTCGAGGGCGAAGTGTGTGTCTTCGAGACGCTCGGCCGCAATCCGTTGCATTGATGTATGCATACTTTTGAAATCCGCAAATGCGAATGAGACTGTCTGGTGCGCTGGACGTTTACGTAAAAGCGGCAGGGTGACCCTGGCTTTCACTCCGAGTGTTCCGCAGTCGCCGGTAAACAAACCGGTCAGATCCGGGCCGTAATAGCGCGTGAAAGGTTTCGCGCCGGTGGAGCTTGAACCTGTACTGAGCAGTGAACCGTCTCCCGTCACGACATCAAGGGATAGCACGGATTCAGCTGAGATGCCGTAGGCGCCGGTACCGTGGCTTAAAGTGTGTTGCGACAGCGCACCTCCGATGCTGGCACGCAATCCCGAAAAAGGTCCCCAAAAGGGGGTGCGCCAGCCCATTGGGTCAAGTCGTTCCTTCAGTTGTGCCCATGTTGTGCCAGACTCCACCGTGACGTAGGCATCCGTCTCATTTACCTCGATGATCTTGTTAAGCCTGCCCAGATCAATCATGAGACCACCGTCTGCATCGGGCAGGTAACCATCCGTATACGATGCGCCACCACCGCGTACGGTGCAGAATATTTTCTGTTCGTAACAGTTGCGCATAATCGCTTGCAACTGGTCTACCGAGTCAGGGCGTACCACCGCTAGCGGTGGACTGAGCGTGTTGTAGACATCGCGGCTGTAGTAGTCGAGCGATTCGCCGGTTATCAGGTTTGCGCTCCCGACAATGGCGGAAAGCGTTTCCATTACTGGGTGTGACTCAGCTGGCTGAGTCTGTGTTGGATTCGTCATTTGTGCGCCAGCCCCCGTACGCCTCTTCGCATTCTATCGATATCGGGAAGCTACATCCTAACGGGTTCTGTCAGCGTTGATAATTGTCATTGCGCTCACATAGGAATGCAACAAACTCAGTCAGCGTAGAGTTTTCCTTGCTTTGCGCTTACGGATGAAATTCAGGGACCAACATGAAGCGTCTAGACATAGCCATTGTAGGAGCCGGTATTTCCGGGCTGACCTGTGCGCTGGCATTGGCGCAAAGTGGTCAGCGCGTGCGTATTTATGAGGCTGCTCCGGCCTGGGGTGATGTGGGAGCTGGAATCACATTGGCACCGAATGCCATGCGGGGTCTGGACTATGTCGGAGTAGGAGAGGAAATCGTACGCGCTGGTATCGAACCATCGACCCAGACAATCAGCCACTGGAAAGACAGTAGTTTGATACTGGAGCTGGATAGACGCCGCACTCACGAGCGCTATGGTGCCGCCTACGTCTATATACATCGAGCCGAGTTGCACAAGATTCTGACGGACGCGGTGAAGCGTGCCGGTGTGGAAATGTTTCTTTCCAAGTCCTTGCTCGATGTGGACCTGGAAGAGGACACTCCCGTACTGCGTTTCGCTGACGGAACCGCGGAGGAGGCGGGTTTGGTTGTTGGCGCAGATGGCATTAAGTCGCAAGTGCGAAAAATGTTTGCGACGCAACCGCCGGAATTTACAGGTCACGTTGCCTAGCGTGCCATCGCACAGGTAAACAGCAGCATACGAGAACTGGTTGATCAACCTGGCATGCATATCGGGCCAGGCAAAATGGTAGTTCGGTATCCTTTGTGTAAAGGTACCTTACTCAATCTTGTGTTTTTCAATCGCCGCAACGGCTGGGCCGAAGACGGTTGGTCTATTCGCGCAGATTTGGACGAATTACGTACCGTTTTTGAGGGATGGTGCGACGACGTTCAGCGCCTTTTGGTTGCGACTCAAGACAACACTGTTTTCAAGTGGGCAATCAATGCGCATCAACCGTTGGCCACATGGAGCAAGGGCCATCAGGTAACGATGATTGGGGATGCAGCGCATGCGATGACTCCGTTCCTGGGGCAAGGTGCTGCGACAGCTATTGAGGATGCCGTCGTTTTGGCGCGTTCGCTCGAGCAGGCGCGTAGTATCGAACACGCTTTGCAGAGCTATGAATCCGAGCGGATTGAGCGCACCAACTACATTTTGCTTGAGTCAAATGCGAACGCAGATCGACTGCAGGGCGAAGAGTCCGAACTCTACGGCGTCAACAAGCTTGTGAACGAGGAGACACTTGGGCTGTTTCACTACGATTGCACCGCCTTTTCCGTCGCTTGAGTGTCGACGTCATCTGAGACGATTGGTATGGATCAATTTTGACAAACAGGGTTCGACACAGTGCTGGCGCGGGTCAAGATGAACCCAGCTCGCCGTTAACTCTACGCGTGTTGCTCGCGTTTGGCGTCGGGCAAACGGGCGCGCAAATATTCCGTGACACACCTGCCGCGCTATTACCGCTGTTCATGGCCACCGTGCTTGGCGTGGCCCCCTGGCTCGCCGGAGTCGTAGTGCTGATTCCCAAATTGTGGGTCATTGTGTGGGACCCACTCATGGGAATGTGGTCCGATCGCCTCAGATCCAAAGTCAGTCGCCGTCCATTCCTTGTGGTTGGGGCGGTCACGACCGGAGCGACCTTCGCCTGCCTGTTCTTGTTTAGTGATTTTTCATCACCCTGGGTCGCTGCAATCGTAGTGGGGATCGCGTTTTTGCTTATGTCGACAGCATTCAGTGCCTTCTCCGTGCCGTACCTGGCGCTCGCTTCGGAACTGTCGGATAACCCTCACGAGCGAACCAAGATACTGGCTTTTCGGATGGTGTTTACCATCGCGGGCGTCATATTGGGGGTCGGTTTGGCTCAGCCTCTGGTCTTCAAATGGGGAGGAGACGCCGCCGCCTGGTTGAAAATGGGTGCCCTGTTTGGCGCGCTGGGCACGATCGCAATGCTGATCACGGCATATGGGGTACCGCGCAACTTTGGAGCGGTTTCTTCGGGCCCACAGCCGACGCTTTTCAAACAGTTCATGACGGCCAGCAAAAGCAAACCGTTCTTTATCCTTACCAGTACCTACTTCATCCAGTCGATCGCGCAATCTTGCGGTTACGCAGTTGTGGGCTTTGTGTTCATTTTCGCGATCGGAGATATAAGTCTGCTCTTGCCCTTTATTCTGGTCATGTCGTGTGGCTCCGTTGTCAGTCAGCCGTTTTGGCTGGCTTTTTCGCGGCGTTTCGGGAAGGTGGTGGCGCTGTGGATTGCCTGTCTCGGTTGGGTGGCCGTGACGATCACGTGGCTATGGGTCGGGCAGAGTGACGATGTTCTGTTTAGCGCTCCGCTGATCGGCGATTTGTCCACGCAAAAGTCGCTCGTATTGATGCGAGCGTTCTTGATTGGAATCACCAACTCGGGCTTCTCTCTTTTGTCTTTTTCGTTGTTAACGGACACCATCAATTACGAACGGCAGCGGTATGGCACGGCCGATGAAGGTTTGTTCTCCGGAATTTTCACAGCGGTAGAGAAACTTGCGTTTGCGTTGGGCCCGCTGGTAACGGGGCTGGTACTCAGCGTCGTAGGCTTTGAGGCATCGGTGGATGGCGTCGTGGAGCAAAATAGTGCGGCGGTCTTCGGCGTTGTCCTTAGCTACTCCGTCATACCGGCGGTGTTTATGCTGTTGAGTCTGCTGGTATTCACGCAGTATGGTCGCTCATTGCACTTGCCCGACCAAGGTGTTGGAGCGGCGACATAGCTGAGTTTGAAGTGGCCAGGAATGCGATCAATGAACAACCTTGAATTTGCCACAGTTCCGAAGTTGATCTGCCAGCCGGGTGCGGCGGAGCGATTGTCCGGGCATTGCAGGGCTGCCGGCATGCGCAGCCCAATGTTGATATCGGACAAAGGCCTGGTTGCCGCTGGCGTGCTTGAGCGAGTCTTGGCGCCGCTTCGCAAAGACAGCATAGAGCCCCTGGTTTATACGAATGTAGAAGCGGACCCACCGGAATCCATTGTGCATGCGGCGATCGAGAGCGCCAGATCCCATGGCGTCGACGGCGTGCTTGCCGTGGGTGGCGGCAGCAGTCTTGATGTGGCCAAACTGGTCGCAGTTCTGACCCGATCGAAGCAGTCTTTGAGCGACATCTACGGGATCGGAATGGTCGAGGGTGAGCGATTGCCAATGATTCTGATTCCGACCACCGCGGGCACCGGTTCAGAAGTGACTCCAATCTCGATTGTCACCACGGGTGCGACGACAAAAACGGGCGTTGTGTCGGCACAGTTGATTCCGGACCTGGCAATTTTGGATGCGAAGCTCACTGTTGGCCTGCCGCCGCCAGTCACCGCAGCGACGGGCATTGACGCCATGGTCCATGCGATCGAGGCGTGCACAAGCAAGATAAAGAGAAATGTCTACTCGGATATGTTGGCGCGACGGGCATTGAAGTTGATGTCGCGAAATTTACAAATAGCTGTAGAAGATGGTGCAAACCTTGAGGCCCGATCGCAGATGTTGCTGGGTGCGATGATGGCGGGGCAAGCGTTTGCTAACGCGCCGGTCGCCGCTGTGCACGCACTTGCCTATCCTCTGGGCGGTAACTATCACATTCCCCATGGTCTGAGTAATTCGCTGGTCTTGCCCCATGTCTTGAGATTCAACGCTCCGGTGGCACGCGAAGATTACGCCGGGTTGTTGCCTTGTGTGCAGCCGCGTAGCGTAGTGGGACAGGTTGACGACGACTGCGGATCATTCATCTCATTTTTCGAAGATTTGATCGATGCCGTCCAGCTACCCAGGACGTTATCCGAGATGCGCATCCCCGAAGAAGATTTGCCGATGCTGGCCGACGAGGCGATGGAACAAACAAGATTGCTGGTCAATAACCCTCGAGAAATGGCACGCGCGGACGCGTTGGCTGTGTATCAAGCTGCCTACTGAAACAAGCGAGAATAATTATGGCCAGTCCTATACTCCGTCAAAAGCTAAGCCAAAACGAGTTTGTTTTTGCGCCTGGTATTCAGGACATGCTTACAGCCGTTATTGCCAATAAAGTGGGTTTCGATATTGTCTACGCTTCGGGCTACTGGCTCACGGCGTCAGGGTACGGCTTGCCTGACGCTGGTATTGCGACCTTCACTCAAATGCTGGATCGAGTTTCAACCCTGGTCCGGACTTCTGACGCAGCAGTCGTCGCTGACGCCGATACCGGTTATGGCGGGCTGCTGAATGTTCACCACACGGTGAAAGGCTATGAAAAATGCGGCGTCACTGGAATCCAGTTTGAGGATCAGGAGTTCCCCAAGAAATGCGGGCACACCCCCGGTCGACGAGTGATTGCCACATCGGAAATGGTGGACAAGATCAAAGTGGCAGTCGATGCGCGCAGCGATGAGAACCTGGTCATCATCGCTCGCACAGATGCTCTGGATAGCGAAGGACTCGACGCCGCCATCGACCGGGGCCAAGCCTATCGTGAGGCGGGTGCCGACGTGATTTTCGTCGAGGCCCTGCCTGACGCCGCACAGATGCGCACTGCCTGCGCACGGATCGACGGTCCAATGATGGTCAATATGTCCAACGGTGGATCGACCCGGCAAATGTCCCAAGCCAGGATGATTGAGTTGGGCTTCAGCATTGCCATTGCGCCAGCGCTGACGTCATTGGCGGCTGCCTATGCGGCCGAACAGGCGTTGCGCGCCTTCAAGTCGCAAGGCAGTGCCGAGCCTGAGGGCATCGACCTGTTCGAATTCAAGGAATTTTGCTCACTGATCGGTTTTGAAGAAGTGTGGAGCTTCGAGCGCAAGTGGTCGCAGGTGGATTAGAAACCGGCCGTGAGTATCGGCAAATGGATGGAAATGAGGCAGGCGCCACCTTGAATGAAGAATTGCCAATTGGAGCTATTACCATGAATGAAAACACACTGAGTAAGCGCGCATTCCTGAAAGTAACTGGAGCCGCGATCGCGGGCGCGATGGCGTCAAGATACTCGTGGGGAGCGCAGGCGCCGTCGGTGGTAGTGATTGGCGCCGGCCTATCCGGACTTTATGCGGCGCAGCTTTTGGCAGACTCGGGGGCGAAGGTGACGGTGCTCGAAGGCAGAGATCGGGTGGGCGGTCGCGTATTGACTCTGGATGATGTTCCGGGTCGACCGGAAGCAGGTGGTCAGACCATTGGCGCGTATTACGGTCGCATGTTGTTTCTCGCTCAGAAGTACGGACTTGAGTTGGGAACGATCGATATGACTCTCGGCGATGAGGCGAACAAGCAAATCTATCATGTGGGCGGTGAGCGAGTGCTGCCAAATAACTGGGCGGACTCCAAGCGCAATCCCTTTCCCGCGGAGGCTAAACACTTGCTCCCCGATCGCGCACTCAGTCAGCTTTTGGGTACGCCGCCATTTTCCGACATGGGTGAGTGGCACAAAAAGCCGTATTTCGAGTTCGACGTGTCCGTTGGCGAGTTTCTGCGAGATCGCGGGTTCAATGAAGATTCGATGCGGCTTCTGAATCAGACGCACGGTTATGGTCGCACTCTGGACGAAACCTCGCTGCTGTTTATGCATCGAAACTATCAGATTTTTAGTGCGGCGATGCAGGTGTCCTACGCCATGAGGACAATTAAAGGCGGCAACCAGCGCTTGCCTGAGGCGATGGCCGCTGCTCTGCCCGGAGACGTGATGACGGGACGGCAAGTTACGGCCGTGCGCGAGAACAAGCGCGGGGTTGAGGTGATATGCGCAGATGGGGCGAGATATCAGGCGGACTATGTCGTTAGTAGCTTGCCTTTGGCCACATTGGGGCATGTTGAGTTCGAGCCCAAATTGCCTCCAATGCAGCGAGAGGCCGCAGCCGAAGTTCCCTATTCTCAGGTTTACCAGGCGCACTTTGAGGTGACCAAGCCGTTTTGGGAGGGCACCGGCTTCATGCCGAATATCTGGTCAGACACCGTAATTGAGCGAGTCTTTGCAACAGATCCCGGATATACCGGTGCGTTGACCAATCTTACTGTGTGGATTAACGGCGAAGGCGTTGAAAAAGTAAAACAGTTGTCACATGACAAAGCGGAAAAATTGATCTCCGAAGACTTGTTCGGTGTTCTGCCTGAAGCAAGGTCTGGCGTAAAACTGAGAAAACTGTTTACGTGGAACAACGAGGCGTTTTCAAACGGCGGTTTTGCCGTCTGGGCGCCGGGGCAGATCAAGCGCTACGTTGACGTCGTAGCTCAACCTGCTGGCCGGGTGCATTTTGCCGGTGAGCATACGGCCCGATGGGCATCTGGCATGGAGGGTGCGCTGGAGTCCGGGGAGCGAGCCGCGTATGAAATATTGGACCTGGTTGCTTAGATTCCAGAGAGGACCTGAAACAGATGAAAACGGTTAAAAGACTATTGATGCTCGCACTGGTGCTCGCGCCTGCTCAGACATGGGCCGGCGATCCTGAGGCAGGCAAGAAGAAATCTTTCGTATGCGTGTCTTGTCATGGCAACAATGGTATTGGCGTTGGTCCACTGTGGCCTAATCTGGCAGGGCAGAAAACCGGCTATCTGATCAAGCAAATGAAGGACTTTCGCAGTGGCAAGCGCGTGGGTCCTATGATGGGACCTTTGATGAAGGGCCTGTCCGACGAGGATATCGCGGATCTGGCGGCGTATTACAACCATTTAGGTAACGAATAGTCGTCATCGCGCGAATCGCGGTTTCCGCTTGCAGCGACCAAAATGAAACGCCGCAGGTGGCCTCGCCGCTGCGCAGTTGTCGGCTTGGCGGCTGGGAGCACTGATTTTTGTCAAGGACGCTCGCACGATTGCGTGCCTACAATGGATATCAACCTGATCCGAAAAATGCGAGATAGAACCATGTCAGTCGAAACCAGAAAACTGAATCTCAGTCGTCGAAATTTGCTTCAGTCTTCCAGCGCACTACTTCTTGGAGCCGGTCTCGCCGGATGCAGCGTTGGTCAGTCAGCGGCAATGGCGTCGACCAGAGAAGAAGCGACGCGTGGCTTTAGCTCAACCAAGAGCCTGCCTTTTGATGATCCTGAATGGAATCGCGATGCGTTTGCTCGGCTGCAAGCTGATCTCGATTTCGGTAAACAAAAATTTGGCTGGTACTCTGGTACGGTCAATGCCGTCGTGCCCAACAAGAAAGTTCAACCGTTGTTCGGCTTT
>JBGCFP010000054.1:0-26613 GCA_045107005.1 Gammaproteobacteria bacterium | reverse complement strand
TGGAGAAAACCTTCGCCAGGTAGTAAATGTTGCCACCCAGATCCAAAAGCTGGTTGTAGTCTCGTGCCAGCACGGCTTCTTTTTGGGCGTCGGTCATATTCCAGTCCGCCAGATAAGCACGTTCGTCTGCGAGCCAGCGCTTGCGGTTTTCGGGTGTCATCAGGCTCATGCAAAACTGGTTGACCCAGTAGCCCTGCCGGGCGCGCGTGGTGGTGAAGACACGTGTGCCCGGAATGTCTTCGATCTGTGCTGCAAAATCCTGTGAGCGGTCAGGCATTTTCTTCGATCCCTTTTTTGATGATACGTCGCGCGTGGACGCCACCCTGGTCTACAGACAGATTGCGCAAGCGCAGGTCCGGGTTTTTTGCCATGGACTTTTGCTGGGCTTCAAGTACGTCTATGTCTTCTGTAAAGATCGCCTGCTGCCCGTTCTTGATCCGGCTCGTGACGCCGGGGTCGTCGATATCGAAGTTGCGCGCCATGCCCCAGAAATAATGACAAGTGCTGTCCGTTTCGGGCGTCATCGAGTCAATCACAAAACCGCGAACGCCGGAGTCGTGGCTCTCAAGCGAATCACCGGCCTCGACAGGCGACACGCCGACGTCAATGAGTACCGAGCACGGCTCAACAAACTGACAAATTTGCCAGCGATTAACCGGGCCATCCTTTTTCAAGGCATCGCGCCAAAACGGGGGCGGGTTGACGTTTGGCATCCAGCGCGACAGCGTGACCGTATCGCCATCAACTTTGGTTTCCAACGGGCTTTCCATCAATTCATGCTGTCCGATGGAGCCTTGATGCACGTAGGTCTCGTGGGTCAGATCCATCAGATTGTCGATGAACAGCAGGTAGTCGCATTCCACGCGCATATAGCCGCCATCAAATACCCAGCCGTCTGAAGCGCAGGGCCAAAAATCCGGTACCAGCGATTCATCGGCTTGGTCCTGATCGCCAATCCAAACCCAGATGTAGCGATACTTTTCCGTCACCGCATAGGTGGGCGTGCACACTTTCTTGTTGACGCGCTCGGTGACGATCGGCATCTGCTGGGCACGACCATCGGCACCCACCAGCATGCCGTGGTACATGCAGCGCAGGTTGTCGCCCTCGCGTACGCCCATGGACAAAGGCAGCAAGCGGTGGGGGCAGGCGTCGCGTAACGCCACGACGGTACCATCGAGCTTGCGATACATGACAATGGCCTCACCGCAAATGGTGCGCGCGACCGGCTTGGAGCCGACTTCGCCATCCCACGCGGCGACGTACCAGCGATTGGTTACAAAACTCATAGTCCACGTGCCTTGAGCTGCTGATCCAGTCTTGGGAATACGCGCCGCGCATTGCCCTCGAAGATGTTGTGCCGCGTGACCGTGTCGAGATTCAGTGCGTCGACGTAGCGCTTGGTGTCGTCAAAGTACTGGCCGGTTTGTGGGTCGATGCCGCGTACAGCGCCAACCATTTCCGAGCCAAACAAAATGTTTTTCGGATCAATAACGTCGAACAGAAGATCGATACCGGGTTGATGGTAGACGCAGGTATCAAAATAGACGTTCTGCATGACGTGGCCGTCAAGCGCGGGCTTTTTGAGCATGTCCGCAAGCCCACGATAACGCCCCCAGTGATAGGGCACGGCGCCACCGCCGTGCGGGATAATAAAGCGTAGCTGCGGAAAATCGCGAAACAAGTCGCCCGCCAAAAACTGCATGAAAGCGTTGGTGTCTGCCGCAATGTAGTAACTGCCGGTGGCATGAAACGTGGGATTGCAGGAGCCTGACACGTGAATCATCGCGGGGACATCAAGCTCGCACATGGTTTCATAAAAGGGATACCAGAAGCGATCGGTTAGCGGTGGCGCGGTCCAGTGTCCGCCTGACGGATCGGGGTTGAGGTTGCAGCCAATGTGCCCCAGGGTCTCCACGCAGCGCCTCAATTCCGCGATCGACGCCTTGAGATCGGTTTTGGGTGTCTGGGGCAACATGCACACGCCGACAAACGTTTCCGGGTAAAGATCGACCACCCGTGCGATCAGGTCGTTGCAAGCCTGCGACCAGGCGACGGCGGTCGATTCATTGCCGACGTGGGGCTCCATGCGCGAAGCTCGTGGACTGAAAATCGTCAGGTCGGCGCCGCGTTCCTTTATCAAGCGCATCTGGTTTGCTTCAATACCCTCGCGTATCTCGTCGTCCGAAATGGCCGGCCGCGTTGGCGCGGGCAACGCAGGGTCATCCAACTGCGCTTTCTGAGCATCGCGGTAGTCAAGATGGGATTGTGGTGCGACGGTGTGGTGGCCGTGGCAGTCAATGATCATGGTCATGATGGGCTCATCGCCAACGCGTCGTTAATGATAGTGAGTTTGTCTGGCAGAGTACCGGGGATGGGTTCAGGACCCAGCGCCCCGAGTCGCCTCTGGCGGGCGGCAGTGGCTGTGCTCATTACCGGCTCTACGCCAAGCGCTGTAAGTGTTTCGCACACTTCGTCGATCTCGGCCGCTCGGCGTGTCCCGTGTTGCAACATGCGTTCCAGGCGATAGTTGGCATGCTCTGCCATATCACCACCGAGTGCCCCCAGTACTTCACTGGTGATGCCAGCTTGATGAGCCCCCAACAGGCACTCCGCGGTCAGGGCTTCGATACCTTTTACCATGACCGAGCGCAGCATTTTTATTGCCGATGCTTGTCCAACTTTTGCGCCGACAATGCACAGATTGGTAAAACCAAGATGGTCGAGGCACTCACTTGCCGCCCTAGCGTGAGCGCCACTGATCATCAGAGGCACTGCCCGCTGCGCCGGGTACACCGGCGCCATGATGGCGACATCCACATAACGACCGCCCGCCGCATCAATGACTTTGGCGGCCGCGTTCTTGCGCGCCGGGGAAACGGAATTCATATCCAGAAACAACGCACCAGGCCGCAATCGTTTGGCGACCGATTGCGCCGCGACCAGCGATTGGTCGGCGGTAACCAGACTCAGGATGTACTCGGAGGAAGCCGCCAGTGCGCTTGCACTCAATACGCCGCGTACGCCCAGCTCAGCGCATTCGGCTTGCTTAACGGAGTCGTGGTGCTCAGGCAGGAGTTTCAGATCGAATGTACAGGCTGTCCCAGGCCAGGTGCCGGCTGAGACAAACGCCTGCGCCGCCTCTCCGAATCCCATAAAACCGGTTTCATGCTCCATGGCACAATTAAGTCACGGTCACACCGGGGTTGCTAATCACAAGTCGTTTTCGACTATAAGAAAAAACGAATTAAGAGCCACTCTGACAAGCTTTTTCCAAAGTCGCGACAAACGCCTCTTGTGTCGCTGTGGGTCGCCAGTCTTCACGATAGATCAGGCCGATCGTGCGTTGCAGAGCATCCGGTGGGGCGCCGATGACGGTCACCCAGCCACTTTTTAGCTCGACAGCGACCTGATCTGGCGAGAGCACGGTCAGGCAGTCCGAGTGCATCAGAACCTGGCGGATCAACAAAACGGAACCGCATTCAATCTTCACCGAAGGTGGCTCAAGCCCGGCTTCGAGGAAGAGCTTCTCGCAGCCTTCCCTCAACGGCACGCCACGCGCGGGCAGACACCATTCGAAACGGCTGAGCGCCAGCACGTTGGGCGACTTCTTCAGGCGCGCAAGAGGGTGATCGCGGCGTGCCACAATCACCGGACTATCCGTGAACAGCGGTTTCTGCTCCAAATCGGGCCCCGGCAGTGGTGTTCTAAGCGCGCCTATCAGAAAGTCGAATTCGCCATCACGCAATGGCTCGACCAATTCAGCGTGGCTCCCCTCAGCAATCGCGAGTCGACAGTCGGGATGTGTTTTGCGGAAGGCCACGATAGCGGTTGGCAGAACCCTTGCGCGGCTGAGCGGCATGGCACCAATGCGCACGCGGCCAACCGCTCGGCCGTCGAGCGAGCGTATTTCATCCGCTGCCGCGGACAGTTCGTTTAATGCGAGCCGGAAGCGCCGCGACGTGGCGCTGCCAACTGGAGTGAGTTCAACGCCGCGTCCACGTCGCTGCACGAGCTTCACGTTGAGAAGACCTTCAAGATCGGCAACGGATCGGTGCAAGGAGGCGCGCGCGAGACCGGTCGCCGCGCTGGCATCTGCGTAACTGCCGGCACGGGCCAATGCCGTGAATGCGCGCAAATGCGTAAACGTCAGCTTGCGCGAGCGAATCAGGCTCTGGGCATTCCTGGCACGGGGGTACAGCACCCGTGCCGCGGTGCTTGGGTGCATGCCGTCATGCTGTCGATCAAAGAGTCTGACCTCGAGCAAATCCTCCAGACGTGCGAGACCCTGAGTCAGGGCAGGCTGCGTAATATGAATGGCGCGCGCGGCTTTGAGCAGCGTGCCAAGCTCATAGATTTTCACAAACGCTTGTAGATGACGCAGGTTGATTTTTTGCTCTGTCACCTGGCAAAGATTAGCATGAGCTTATACCTTGCGTTAAGTCTGAATGTGTCTTGCGGACCGCCCTGCCATATCGTGCCAAGTGAACCCGTGACGGGTCGAGGCAGGAGCACAACATGTCAGGAATCGTCGTACAAAACATTGAGCGCGCGAGCCGCGAGGTCATTGATGGTCTTGCTGCTGCCGGTGTCGCGACCGTGCATGAAGCGCAGGGACGAAAAGGGTTGCTGGCAAGCTACCTGCGCCCCATTTACAGCGGGGCCCGTATCGCGGGCTGTGCGGTGACGATTTCGTCTCCGCCGGGCGACAACTGGATGCTGCATGTTGCCATCGAGCAGCTGCACGAGGGCGACATTATGGTGTTGGCGCCGACCAGTCCCTGCGAGGATGGTTATTTCGGTGACCTGCTGGCGACGTCAGCGCAAGTGCGTGGTTGTCGGGGTCTTGTGATCGACGCCGGCGTACGTGACATCCGTGATCTGCGTGAGATGAATTTCCCGGTGTGGTCAAAGGCCGTCTTCGCGCAGGGTACGGAAAAAACGCGGCTCGGCAGCGTGAACGTGCCGGTGGTGTGCGCCGGGGCCGCGGTTAACGCTGGCGATGTTATCGTGGCCGACGACGATGGCGTGGTGGTCGTGCGTCGTGAGGAGGCCGCGGACGTGCTGGTGAAAGCACAGGCGCGTGAGGCGAAGGAAGAAGAAAAACGTTTGCGCTTTGCGGCTGGCGAGCTGGGTATGGATATCTACGGGTTTCGACCGAAGCTTGAAGCGCTAGGCCTGAAATGGGTGTAAAAGGTGGCGGTGCGGTTCCGTGCATGTGGATGCGCGGAGGCACCTCCAAGGGCGGCTATTTCCTTGCGTGCGATCTGCCGCAGGATCCAGCTGCGCGCGACGACGTACTCCTTCGCATTATGGGCTCGCCCGATGCACGCCAAATTGACGGGATGGGGGGTGCCGATCCGCTGACCAGCAAGATTGCGCTGGTCAGTCCCTCAGAACATGACGGTGTCGATGTCGACTACCTTTTCCTGCAGGTGTTCGTCGATCGGGCGCAGGTTAGCGATGCTCAGAACTGTGGGAATATTCTTGCCGGCGTTGGGCCATTCGCTATCGAGCGGGGCTTGGTTAAACCTGTGGCGGATGAGACGCGCGTGGCCATTCGCATGGTCAATACCGGTCAGACTGCCGTTGCGACGGTGCAGACGCCGGGCGGTGTCGTGCACTATGACGGCGACACTAGCATCGATGGCGTGCCCGGCACCCATGCGCCAATTCCTCTTGAGTTTCGGGATACCGCGGGTTCAAGCTGTGGCGCGTTGTTGCCCACCGGGCAGCCGCTCGAGACCATCGACGGCGTCGACTGTTTGCTGATCGACAACGGCATGCCGTGCATCGTGATGCGCGCGCAGGACGTTGGCATCAGCGGCTATGAAGACCGGGACACGTTGGACACTAACGCGGCCTTGAAAAAACGACTTGAAGCGATCCGCCTGCAGGCGGGTCCACGCATGAAGCTTGGTGACGTGACGAACATGTCAGTGCCAAAGCTGATGCTGGTAGCGCCGCCGCGCGACGGCGGTGCGATTACCGTACGCAGCTTTATTCCGCATCGGGCACACGCGTCTGTCGGTGTGCTCGGTGCGGTGACCGTGGCAACGGCTTGTTTGATTGATGGCTCGCCCGCGGCGCCGTTGGCGTGTGTGCCGGCAGGAGACAGCAAGCTTCTGTCCATCGAGCATCCGACCGGTGAGATGAGTTGTGTGCTGACAACGGATGCGCACGGCAAGGTCACCCGCGCCGCTCTGTTGCGCACGGCGCGTAAGCTAATGGACGGAGAGGTGTTCACATGACGCGAATTCGCAGCTGGACCGAGGCGCCATCAAAGCCTGTGTTCGAACTTCCCGATGGGGCCGTAGATGCCATTGCCACGTGTTTGGACCGCAGGCGGAATTTCCCTTTAGTGCCAAAGCCAAGTACCTGCCGCAGGATGCGGACGCCGCCATGCTGTTCGCGCTGCGAGATCGTTTGGGCTTCAAGCGCAACGTGATCGTGCAAGCGAGCTGTCATGGCACCGACAATCGCGCGACCTTGCATGCCATTGAGCAAGCGGGGGAATGCGCGCGCGGTGTTGCGGTGGTAGAGCCGACCATTACGGACGAGGAGCTTGACGCTCTGCACGTCGGCGGCATTCGGGCCGTGCGTTTTAATTTTTTAAAACGACTCGTGGATCACGCGCCGAAAGATCTGTTTCTGGAAATCGCACAGCGCATCGCGCGTCTGGACTGGCATGTCGTGATGTATTTCGAAGCAGACTTGCTCGAAGAACTGACGCCGTTTATCGAAGCGATCCCGACGACCGTCGTGGTGGATCATCTCGGTCGACCGGATGTAACCGCCGGTCCAGGCGGAGCCCAGGTGCGCGCCTTTGCAGATTTTCTCACTGCGCACCCGACCGTCTGGACCAAAGTCAGTTGTGCTGAGCGGCTGTCCGAGCAAGGACCTCCGTTTGACGATTTTGTTGCCGCCGTCGCGCCGATTGTTGACCAATTTCAGGACCGGGTCCTGTGGGGAACGGATTGGCCGCATCCGAACATGCAGCATGCAATCCCGGATGATGGTGCGTTGGTGGATTTGCTGCCACGGCTGGCCCCGACACCGCTGTTACAAAGAAAGCTTCTGGTGGACAACCCGATGCGTTTGTATTGGCCCTAGTTGTATCCCGAGCGTCGTCTGTAGAACCCGGGCTGGCTTACCCAACTCGTACCCCTAAAGTCCTGTGCAAAAAAAACCTGACTCAACCTTTCGGTTGAGTCAGGCATGTTCTTGCGAGATGTGCGAGGACTTAGAAGGAGGCTACAAACCGCAGTCCGTAAGTCCTCGGCGGCGAGAATATCTGATAAGCCAGTCCCCGGTTCGAGACGTTTGTGTTCAACGAGAATTGCTCGTCAGACAGGTTTCTGCCGAATGCCGAGATCGCCCATTTGCCGTCACCTTGCATGAGTGTCGCATCAAAATTGAACATCGTGTAGGAGTCTGACACGGTCTCGCTCAGGAACAGGAAGTTCGTTTCCTGCTCAGCACGGTGGCTTGCCACCGCTGTCAGAGACAGATCAAAACCAGAGAGCTCGATCACGTGGTTGACGTTCAAATCGGCACCAAATTCCGGCGAATACAGCATCGAGTTGCCGGCGCAACTGTAGGTCTCGAGACCGGCGTTCACGCCTTGCGACGCACAACCAAATCGGCCGCGGCCCGGGTCCGAAACCAGGCTTAGCTCGTCATAGGTGGCGTCCAGGAACTGCACGTTGAGGCCAATGGTTGTGTTAGCGCTGGCAGCCCAAATCATGTCGACGTCCAAACCCTGAATCGTTGCGTCTGCATTCGCAATGGGGAATGCCGATGCACTGTCGAGGGTCGTGAAGTAGGTGACTTGCTGACCGTCATATTTCCACAGAAACAACTCAGCGTTGACTTGCAACGTGTTGTCAAGGAAGCGGTTCTTCGACCCTAACGTGAGCGCATCAATAAATTCCGGATCGTAGGTTGGAGAAACGATACTGAGATCGACGCCCCCCGCCCGATAGCCCGTTTCGAACGTTGCATACAGGAGACTGCTGTCTGCCCAATCCCATTCCAGGCCGACGCGATAGGTCGTCTCACCGTAGTCGAGGTTTGACTGCAGCTGCCCGTCACCGACGTTCACAATGGCGCCAAGATTCGGGGAAATACCGCCCGGTATCGTAAAGTTGTACACGGGAGGTGGGCCCATTCCCGGAATCGTCGCCACGGAGTCAGGCGCGATCAGCCCTTGATCGACAAAGAACTGGATGAACTCTTCGCGATCATTTGTGATCGGGTGGGCAGGGATAGCGCCGGATGCGCAACCATTGCCAAAGCTAGCGGGGGGCGTCAGGAAATTACCAGAGGCTGGCGCACCACCGCAAAATGTAACGAACGTATCGCTGATTCCGTTTGCGAACTTGGAATCTTCCGTGTAACGGAGGCCTACATTGAGGCGGAAGGTATCCGTAAAATCGAAGGTTCCCTGGCCAAAGATCGCCCAACTGTCGCCACCGTTGTCATAGTCCTGTATCGGAGAGGCGTAGTTTTGTGCGAACACCGATTTGGTGCTGATCTCTTCGTCGATGTAAAACGCACCAACGATGCCGTTAAATCGGCCGTCAAGATCCGTCGCGAAGCGCGCTTCCAAAGACGTTTGGCTGTTGTCTTCGTTGGTCTTCGCCGGTGCGAAGCCCGGGCCTGAGAATTGGTAGTCTTGCTCCGACTCGCGATAGGCCGGCAGAACGGTGAATGTCCCATTATCGGTTTGATAATTGATTTCGGCCATCAAACCAGTCCAGTTGACTTTTTGAAACAGGTTATTCCCATCAATGGGCTGAAACGGCGCGAATGACGGGGTGTGCAGCACTCCGGTTCGAATATCGTTGGCGCCCTGGGCAGTCGGACCACTGAAAACCGGCAAGCCCGATGGAGTGAAATCGGTAATGGCTCCCGCGGGCGGATTGGCGTACGTCCCGACAAGATCGCCGCCAGGCCCCTTGTTGTCGATCGTTGTGTAATCCGCCGCGAATCGAATGGACAGCGCGTCGCTGGGTTCATAGAGCGCCTGGCCACGCACACTCAAAGAGTCCTGATCGTTCGTGCCGTCGTCCGAGAATCCGTCGCGATTGAGTACATTGCCTGAAAAGCGAACTGCCAGCGTGTCTGAGACGGCAAAATTGGCCGCACCTTGCACACTGAGTTTGGAGAAGTTACCCAGCTCACCCTGAAGGAAGCCCGAGTTCTCATTCAGCTGAGGTTTGACCGGAATGTAGTTCACGACACCGCCGGTTGCGTTGCGGCCGTACAGCGTGCCTTGAGGGCCTTTCAACAGCTCGACGCGTTCGAGGTCATACAGGGCCTGTCCGGCGGCACCGCTGGAACGGCCCAAATAAATGCCGTCAATATTTTGCGCGACGGCCGCATCGGTAAGCGGGTTAACGGTCAGCGCGCCGACACCGCGCACGAACAGACTGGTCAGCGGGCCACCGCCTGCCGAAATACCAAGCGCGGGGGAGAGGAGTGCAAGATCCTGCGCGGATTCCAGGCCAGCTTCCGTGATCTGGCTTTGACCGAAGGACTGTACCGGCACTGCCGCATCTTGCAGAGATTCTTCCCTGCGTTGCGCGGTCACAAAGACTTCTTCAATCGTGGCAGTCTTGGTGTCGTCCTGTGCGCCGGTCTGCTGTGCGTAAGCGCAAGGCAAACCGACAGCTACGGACAAAACGGCTGCGCTGCAAGTTGATAGGGCTACCTTCACCATGTAGGACTTCCTTCGTAGACATTAATAGGACAAATGAATCAGCCATCACAGTAGCTCGCGCTGTTGCATTGGTAAAATTTATTGTTTTTATCATTATGAATAATATTTCCATATATATTTGTTGAAGTGGGCGTGAGCTCCCGGAACCATGACGGGGGGGGTATTAGAAAGAGACGAAGTATGGTCTGGCGTGCCTGACTCAGGGAGTTTCCGGCTCTGGAATGGCCTGTTTAGCCGTGCGAACGGTTTTGTTGCGAGTCTGACGGCCTTGGTCAGACTCTGTCCCAAGCCTTGACCTGCTGAGGAGCGAGTTGAGGTTTTTGTCTATGAAGCGATGTCCGGATTTGTTTCAGGCAAGCCTTGGTTAGCCAAATTGTGGTTTTGTCGCGTGACTCAAATTCGAGGCAAGCGGGTGGCGTGACCTGCAATGTTGTTGATGTAGCCCCGTCCTTTGAGTATTCCAACTCCTGGCCCGATACCGCTTGCAGGTGTGCGCCAGTTGATGACTCCGGGTGTAACGCTGGCCGTTTCATTCTCCATCGTGAAACATGTCAGGTAATCATGCGCAGGCACGCGGCCATGCACAAGGGTTCAAATGCGTGACAATTCGCTGTGTTCAATTCCGACGCCCTACGTGGCGTTGTTTTTGGACTATCGTCTTGCAGGGAAAATGGTCGGGGTGAGAAGATTCGAACTTCCGGCCCCTGCCTCCCGAAGACAGTGCTCTACCAGGCTGAGCTACACCCCGAACCGGTTTGATCGCAAGCCGATTGGCTTGCGCGTCCCGTACGACCTGGAAATTCAGCAATCCGCAGTCGGTCGGGAACCGGAACGGACGCGTCGAACGCGCAGCGAAACGAAGCTGAATATTACTCCCGGGATTCTCCCGATTCAATCTTCAACAAATTGCGCATTGCACCTCAGGGCGTGGATGATTAGTCTGCATTTGGGGGCGCGCAAATTCACGGAGAGGAAACGGATGTTGTCACCGTGCAGGCAGGCACAGCGAGTCGTCGCGTGATCGGGAAGTGGTCCGGGCTCGTAACGGCGGGCGTGTGGGTCTTGACCTGTCTGCTCACGTTTGTCGTTGAGTCAACGGCGTGGGCCGATCGACAGGCGCTCGAGGCGGAACTGGATTTCCTGCTGTCAGAAGAGGGTGGTGATCCACTGGATCTGCTTAATCGCTCGCAGCGCGCGCAGTCCGATGCTCAGTTATTGAGCCCGCCCGATGCACTGCTTGAGGCCAAGGCATGTCTCGCGCTGGCCACCGCGCTTTACCTCGCTCGGTCACCGGCCGATGCGCGCACCAGTCTCGAAGAATGCTACGCATCGGCCGTCGCCGCCAGCACCGACACGCTGCGTCTGCGCCTTGACCGGTATCGGGCTGTGTTGCACATCGTCACTGGCGAGGTGGACGCCGGTATCGAGCAGCTCGAGCAAATTATCGCGCGCGATCATTCCGGCAGCGATCCCATGGTTCTGCTCAGGACTCGTGCGAACTACGCGTCGGCGCTAAACGAAGCGGGCCGGTTTTTTGCCGCTATTGGCGAACTGGAAGTCATTCTCCAGCAGGCGATTGATCTGGGCGCCGACAATGTCGTGCTGATCATCGGCAACAATTTGATGGTCTTGCTGATCGAGCAGCAAATGTACGAGGCGGCGGGTCACTGGCACAAGCGCGTCGCGCCGTTCATCACTGACCACTCGAACCCATACGTCGTCCGATCGATTGAGCTGCACAAGCTCCAACTGATGATCCTGCTCGGCGACGCCGAGCCCGCTGCCGTAGCGTTAGAAGAGTTTCTTCAGACCAACCCGGAAGCCGAAGTCTTGATCACCGGCACGGCACACGAGCTGCTGGCGGATGCGTATCGACGGACTGGCCAGCTTGATGCCTCTTTTGACGCGGCGTCTCGCGCCGTCGAACTTTTGTCCGAGGCGCCCATTGAGTTACCCGATGCACAGCTGTCGCTGGTGCGTACGCTACTGGCCCAGCGTAATTTTTCTGCTGCCCTGACTGCATTGGGCGAAATGGACGAGGACGCGATCCGCACACCGCGTGTGCGCGAACAGGTGCACGGCCTGCGCACCAGGGCGCTCCTTGCAGTCGGCGATACCGAGCGGGCGTTGGCTGAGTTCGACCGCTTCCTTGAGCTCGGCGCTCAGCGCGCCCGCGATCGAGCACGACAGGACATTCGCTTTTTCGAAGGCGCACGTCTGGCCCATGAACAGGAAGACCAAATCCAGCGCATCGCGCAAGCGCAAAAGTTGCTCGAAGCGGAAGCGCTGGCCAGCGAGGCGAGAGCGCGTGAGTCTCTGGCGATCGCGAACGGTGCCCGCCAGGCGCGCAATCTGTGGATCGCGTTTTTCGTCGCCCTGACTTTGGTGCTGGGTTTGCTGGTTTATCTGTTCGCGCGACGTCGCATGGCGCTGGTGCAGTCGGCGTTGAACGAGAGCCTCGCCAAACAAGTAGAGGAAAAATCGGCCGCGCTGGTGGCGACGGTTGCTGAACAGGCTGAGCTCGAAAAAGCCATGGCGCAAAAGGCTCATACGCAGGCCATTGGCGCGCTGACGGGTAACGTCGCCCATGACTTTAACAATTTGCTGCAGGTGATTAGCATTGCCAATGAGCAGCTCGGCCAGGTTTCTCTGAGTCCGGCGCAGCGTTCGATGCTTGACGGCTCCAGCAGCGCACTGGCTCATGCCAAAACGCTGATCCAACAGCTGTTGGCGTACGCGCGACGGCAGAATCTGAAAATAGAACCGATCAATCTCTCGCATTACATCAACGAGACGTGCGCGCTGCTGGACGCGGCGGTGGGTGACAGCATCGAGCTAACCATTGACGACCAGTCCGATGGCGCGTGCGCTGTGGCGGATGCCAGTTTGCTGACTACGGCACTGCTCAATTTGCTGTCAAACTCGGTGGACGCCATGGAGCGCTCCGGCAGCATCGCGATCAGGGTGACGCCACTAACCGTTGACGATGCTCGCGATCCTGACTGGCCGCGACTGGAAGGCGGTCTGTATCTGCGCGTCAGCGTTGAGGACAACGGCCCTGGGATGACGCCCGACGTGATCGCGCGAGCGTGCGAACCGTTTTTCAGCGGCAAGCGGCCCGGTGCCGGCTCTGGCCTGGGCTTAAGCTCGGTGCAGGGGTTTGCCCGTCAGTGTGGCGGTGACTTGCGCATTGTCAGTGAGCCCAACGTGCTAACGCGGGTCGTGTTGGCATTGCCGGCAACGCACGAGAACGCTCAAGTCGTCGCCAAGACTCCGCAACACATCGGCAAGCTGGGTGGTGTGCGCGTTCTGGTGGTCGAGGACAATGAGGTTCTGTCCGCGACGCTCGTCGCGATGCTGCTGGGCTTGGGTGCAAACGTTGAGCACGCGTCGACGGCGGATCGTGGATTGGCGATTCTCGAGACCGATCACCGTTTCGATGTGGCGTTGTCGGACGTACGTATGTCGGGGGATCTTGACGGTCTTGGCCTGCTGCATCGCGTGCGCGAGCGCTGGCCCCGGCTACCCGTTTTGTTGATGACGGGTCACTGCGATGTGGATCTGGACGCTAGCATTCCGGTGCTATACAAACCGTTTTCTCAAGATGCGCTGGTGGCAGCGCTTAACCGCGTACGCCTCGATTCAATAGGTGCGATCGACGGACAAACGGGCTAGAGCGGCGAGCGCCTCTTTATAACGAGAATCCGGGATCCGCGTTAGCGCGGCGAGCGCCGCTTCGGATTCGCGGCGCGCAAAGTCCTCGGTGTAAGTCAGCGCCCCGGTGGATTGAATGGCGTCGATCACATCATCGATCCGCTCCAGCCCGCCGTGCTCAATGGCATCGTGAATCAGCTTGGTCTGCGCGGCGTTGCCTTTGGCCATGGCGTGGATCAGCGGCAGGGTCGGTTTGCCCTCTGCCAGATCATCGCCAATGTTCTTGCCCAAAGATTCGGCCGACGCGCTGTAGTCGAGCACGTCATCAATGAGTTGAAACGCGGTGCCCAGGTGAATCCCGTATTGCGCCAGCTGGCTTTCAATATCGGCCGGTTGACCGGACAGCACGGCGGCAATGCGCAATCCCGCTTCAAACAGTTTTGCCGTTTTGCGGTGGATCACCTGCAGATATTGCTGTTCGGTGGTCTCAGGCTCGTGGGTGTTGATCAGCTGTAACACCTCGCCCTCGGCGATGGTGTTGGTGGCGTCGGCGAGAATCTCCATCACGCGCATCTCGCCAATCTCAACCATCATCTGAAAGGCGCGGGAATATAAGAAGTCACCCACCAGCACGCTGGCCTGGTTGCCCCATACCTCGTTGGCGGTTTCCTGACCGCGGCGCAGGGCCGACGCGTCGACGACGTCGTCGTGCAATAGGGTAGCGGTGTGGATGAACTCGACGATGGCGGCGGCTTCCACGTGGCGTTTACCGACGTATCCGCAGGCTTGGGCGGCGACGACAACCAGCATGGGTCGCAGACGCTTGCCACCGCTTTGTATTATATAGTGTGAGACCTGATCAATAAGCACCACGTCGCTATGGAGTTGGCGCCTGATTTCGTCATCGACGGCTTTGAGGTCGTCGGCCATCAGGTCTTTGATGTCACCAAGCTGCATAGGGGATTTTCGCGCTGATTTCAGGGTTTTGGGGCCGCGATGCTAGCATCAAAGGCGTGGTGCTGTCGTGCGGCATAAAAGGGCTCCGAATCATTGACGCGGGGCCCAACTCTCATTAGAATTCTCGCTCTTTGCCAGCGCGTCGAGGCCGTTTTGCCGTAACGACGCGGTTTTTAGTGGAGCGAGAACATAATGTACGCCGTAATCAAAACGGGTGGCAAGCAATACCGGGTCGAAGAGGGCACCTCGGTGCGCGTCGAAAAGATCGACGCTGACGAAGGCTCGAAGGTCGAATTCGACGAAGTGCTGCTGGTCGGCAACGGCTCTGACGTGAAAGTCGGTCGTCCGTATGTGGACGGCGGCAAGGTAAGCGCCACCATCGAAGAGCAAGGTCGCGGCCGCAAGGTTGAGATCGTCAAATTTAAACGCCGTCAGGGCTACAAGCGCACGGCTGGCCATCGCCAGGCGTTTACGCGCTTGCGCATTGATGCAATCAGCGGCTAACCGGGAGACATACCATGGCACATAAGAAAGCAGGCGGTAGTACGCGCAACGGTCGCGATTCCCAGTCCAAGCGTTTGGGCGTCAAAATGTACGGTGGCGAAGCTGCCATCGCCGGCAACATACTGGTCCGCCAGCGCGGCACGAAGTATCACGCTGGTGCCAACGTTGGCGTTGGCCGCGATCACACCCTGTTCGCCAAAGCCGACGGTCGCGTCGAGTTCGCGAAACGCGGTCCGAAAAACCGCCAGTTCGTGAGCGTCGTCGCCGAGTAAATCTCGCGCGGCACGCTTCAGGTTGAAACCCCGGCCGCGTGCCGGGGTTTTTGTTTCCGGAGCGGATACACACCGGCGCTGCAGCGATGCATATCATCAGGCGATTTGTGCGTAATGTGCTTTACGCTGTTAATAAATATGGTATTTTTGCCAAATGAAATTTGTTGACGAAGCAACGATCCGCGTTCACGGCGGTAACGGCGGCGACGGTTCTGCCAGCTTCCGCCGTGAGCGCTATGTGGCCAAAGGCGGGCCGGACGGCGGCGATGGCGGGACGGGCGGTAATGTCTATCTGGTCGCTGACGCCAGCATCAACACCTTGGCGGATTTTCGGGTCGCACGACGCTTTCGCGCCGAGCACGGAGACGTCGGTCGTGGCCGCCAGTGCACCGGCGCCAGCGGTGAAGACCTGCTGGTTACCGTACCGGTGGGCAGCATCATCAGCGATGTGGACACCGGCGAGCTGCTGGGCGACCTGACCCGTGAAGGGCAGCGCTTGCTGGTGGCTCGCGGTGGCGAGAACGGCATTGGCAATGTGCACTTTAAAAGCAGTGTGAATCGGGCGCCGCGTCAGTTCACCCACGGTGAGCGGGGTGAGTCGCGACATTTGCTTCTCGAGCTGAAACTACTGGCTGACGTTGGGCTGGTTGGCTTGCCTAACGCGGGCAAATCGACGCTAATTCGGTCGCTCAGCGCGGCGCGCCCTAAAGTGGCCGCCTATCCCTTTACGACCTTGCATCCAAATCTCGGTGTCGTGTCGGTTGGGCGGGAGCGGAGCTTCGTCATGGCCGACATTCCGGGCCGGATTGAAGGAGCCTCAGACGGCGCCGGCCTCGGAATCCGTTTTCTCAAGCACGTCCAACGCACCCGGTTGCTGCTGCACGTGCTGGATATTGCGCCCGTGGCAGAGCAAACCGATCCGGTCGCCGACGCCAAGGCGATCATCGCCGAGCTGGCGTCGTTTAGCCCGGAGCTCGCCGAGCGCGATCGCTGGCTGGTGCTCAACAAGATTGACTTAATGCCGGAGGAAGACGTCGAGGCGCTGTGCGCGGACATCGTCGAGCGTCTGGAGTGGACCGGTCCGGTCTATCGCATCACCGCCATCGCCGGCGGTGGCACACACCACCTGGCAATGGAAGTCATGAACTGGCTGGAAGAGCAAGACGCCGAGGCTCGGCGTCTGCAGGAAGAAGCGTCAGTTACGCCAGAGCTTTGATGCTGCGAAGCAGGCGGCTCTTATGCCGAGCGGCCTTGTTCTTGTGCAAAATGCCTTTATTGACCATGCCATCGATCATCGGCTGAGCGGCTTTAAACGCGCTGCTGGCGGTGTCTTTGTCACCGGCATCAATAGCGGCGGTCACTTTCTTCATGTACGTACGCACCTTCGAGCGCATCGCCATATTGTGCAGGCGGCGCTTGTCGTTCTGGCGGGCGCGTTTGGCGGCTTGTTTCGAGTTGGCCACGTGCGGTTACCTTAATGTAAGTCGTTAAAAAATTTGGAATCTCAATGGCGGCGGTCAAAACACTTGTCCACAGCCAGCCCGGCATTCTGCGCATTCGCTGATCGCTTGTCAACGGCTTATCCAGCGTAATCCTTGCGGGGGATTCGCGATTCGTGCGCGTGGTGCAGCGCGAGCGCGACCGGTATGATTCGCGACCTGTTTCCTGATGTGTACGAGAGGCATCCATTCGATGAGCGCGGGTCGTTTTGGCTCCCTGTCCATAGTGGGGGGGATGACGTTGCTGTCGCGCCTGCTGGGATTGGTGCGCGAGGTTCTGTTCGCCCGCTTTTTCGGGGCCGGGCTAGGTATGGACGTCTTTGTCGTTGCCTTCCAGATCCCCAATTTCCTGCGCCGTCTGTTCGCTGAAGGGGCCTTTTCGCAAGCATTCGTGCCCGTGGTTAATGAGTATCGTCAGAATCGCGAGCACGCCGACGTGCGCGCGCTGAGCGATCGGGTGGCCGGGACGATGGCGGGTATTCTGCTGCTGCTGACGATCGTCGGGGTCATCGCCGCGCCCGTGCTGATCTGGTTGTTTGGCTCGGGCTCGGCCAGCAACCCGGAGAAATTCGATCTGGCGGTCTACATGCTGCGGATCACGTTTCCGTACATCTTCTTTATCTCGCTGACCGCGTTCGCCGGTGGCTTGCTCAATACCTATGACCGATTCGGGGTGCCCGCCTTCACGCCGGTGATCCTGAATCTGTGTTTGATCAGCGCGACGCTGCTGCTGGCGCCAACGCTCGAGCGGCCCATTGTGGCGCTGGCGTGGGGTGTGTTTGCGGCGGGCCTGCTGCAACTGGCGTTCCAGATCCCGTTTTTGCACGGGATCAAGCTACTGCCAAACCTGAAGTTCGATCTTCAGCACGAGGGCGTGCGGCGCATCATGACGCTCATGTTGCCGGCGATTTTCGGCGCCTCGGTGGCGCAGGTGAATCTGTTGATTGACCGCAAGATCGCGTGGTTCATGGAGACGGGGTCGATCAGCTGGCTGTATTTTTCCGATCGGCTGCTCGAGTTCCCGCTGGGGCTGTTTGCCATCGCGCTGGGGACCGTGATCTTGCCCAGTCTGTCGCGCGACAGTGCCGCCAACGACACGCGGGCGTTCTCACATACGCTCGACTGGGCCTTGCGTTGGGTGGTGGTCATTGCCTTGCCGGCGGCTTGTGGTCTGTTCATGCTGGCCGGTCCGATGATCAGCACCGTGTTTCAGTACGGCGAGTACGGGGCTTACGACGTGCGCATGGCGCGCGTGAGTCTGATGGCCTACGCGCTGGGCTTAATGGCGTTCTCGCTGATCAAAGTCCTGATCCCCGGATTTTTCGCCCGGCAAGACACGCGCACGCCCGTGCGCATCGGGATCATCGCGCTGGTTTTTAATATTGTGGCCAATGGCGTTCTGGTCCTGTTGCTCCAGTTCAAGGACATCGCCACCCCGCACGCCGGGCTTGCCCTCACCACGGCGCTGGCCGCCTGGGTCAATGCACTCCTGCTGCTGCGCGGATTGCGCCGCAACGGGGCGTACCGTGCGGTAGACGGCTGGCCGCTGCTGCTGGGGCGTGTTGTGCTCGCGTGCGTGGCGATGGTGTTCGTGCTGCGCATGTTGGCGGGCGATCTGGCGCCGTGGCTGGAGATGACGGCAGGGGATCGGATCACGCGTCTTGGTCTGGTGATCGTTTCCGGCGCGTGCGCTTACGGCGTGGTGCTACTCACCCTTGGCCTGCGCAAGCATCATCTGACCGAGATGGCACGTGGGTGACACGCGCCTGATTCGCTGGCGCGGCCGGTCCCGCGCGCGCTCAAAAGGGGCGGTGGTCACGCTGGGCAATTTTGACGGTGTGCACGGCGCCCACCAGTTTATGCTCCGTCAGGTCGTCAAGCGAGCTCGCGCGCAGGACCTGGAGGCGGTCGTGGTGACGTTTGAGCCGACGCCGCTCGAGTACTTCCAGGGCGACGCCGCCCCCGCGCGGTTGATGACGCTAATCGAGAAACACGAGGCCATTGCCGCTCTTGGACTCGACGCTCACGTCAGCGTGCGTTTCGACCAAAGCATGGCGACGATGTCAGCCGAGACGTTTGCCAGCTTGCTCCTGCACAAAACGCTAAACGCCCGCGAGATCATTGCGGGCCACGATTTCCACTTTGGTCGCGGCCGCGAAGGCTCGCTCGACACGCTGCGCGCCTGCGGCGCACGGGATGGTTACGCGGTCGACGAAGTGGCGGCCCGGTATCTGGGCGATCTGCGCATCAGCAGCACGGCGGTGCGCGATGCGCTGGCTCAGTCCGACTTCGATCAGGTCGGGCAGTTGCTGGGTCGTCGCTACCGTATGAGTGGGCGTGTGGTTCGTGGCGAGCAGCTGGGCCGCACGCTGGGATTTGCCACCGCGAACCTGCGTCCCGGCCGACGAGTGCTGCCCATTGAAGGCGTGTTTGCGGTCACGGTCAGCGATGCCCACGAGCTCGATCAGCACCCGGCTGTGGCCAGCCTGGGCACGCGTCCCACGGTGGATGGGGAAGGGCATCTTCTGGAGGTGCATTTGTTCGATTTTCAAGGCAATCTCTACGGTCGGCGTTTGCACGTGGATTTCGTTGCCAAACTGCGCGATGAAGCGAAATTTTCGTCGCTTGACGCCATGACCGAACAGATGCATCGCGACGCGTTAGAAGCGCGAGCGCTGCTAACCGCTTAATTTTGATTTTCTCTTGAGATGACCGTGGCTGAAAAGAACGACTACAAACGTACCTTGAACCTGCCAAAAACCGATTTCCCCATGCGGGCAAATCTGCCCCAGCGCGAGCCCAAAATGCTGGCCAAGTGGGACGAGCTGGATCTGTACGCGCACATTCGAAAAGCCTGCGCGGGTCGGCCGCGCTATCTGCTGCTCGACGGTCCGCCCTATGCGAACGGCAAGATCCATATCGGTCACGCAGTAAACAAGACGCTTAAGGACATCATCGTGCGCGCGCGGACGCTCGCCGGGTTTGATGCGCCCTACGTGCCGGGCTGGGACTGCCACGGGTTGCCCATCGAACTCGAAGTTGAAAAGAAATACGGGCGTGCGGGCGGCAAACTTGACGCCACGGCTTTCCGCAAAGCCTGCCGTGCGTTTGCGCACAAACAAATCGACGGGCAGCGCGACGATTTTATCCGACTGGGCGTGGTGGGCGACTGGACCAAGCCGTATCTGACGATGCAGCCGAGCTATGAAGCACAGCAGCTGCGCGTCCTGGCGAAGATCATCGAGCGCGGGCACTTGTACAAGGGCTACAAACCCGTGCACTGGTGCATGGACTGCCGCAGCGCGCTGGCCGAAGCGGAAGTTGAATACGCCGACAAGACGTCGCCGGCGATTGACGTCGCGTTTGGCGCCGTCGATCCCACTGACTTTTACCGCCGGATTGGCATGGAGAGCGACGGCGCCGCCGTGCAGCTGCCCATCTGGACCACAACACCATGGACGCTGCCGGCGAACCAGGCGGTCGCCGTGCACGCCGAGCTTGACTACGTGCTGCTGCAGGTCACGGTTGAGGCCGGAGTGCAGCGTATTGTCGCGGCCGAGGCGTTGAGTCACGACCTGACGGCACGCATCGGCGCGACGGACGTGAAAGCGCTGGCGCATTTCAAGGGTGATGCGCTCAAGGGTATGCAGCTCAAGCATCCCTATCTGGATCGCGTTGTGCCGGTCATCACCGGAGATCACGTGACCACCGACGCTGGTACGGGCTTGGTGCACACCGCGCCAGGGCACGGCCAGGAAGATTTCGCGGTGGGCAAGGAGTTTGATTTGCCGTTGGAAAACCCGGTGGGTGATAACGGGTGCTTCAAACCCGGCACGCCGTTCTTTGAGGGCGAACACGTGCTCAAAGCCAATGAGCACGTGATCGAGGTTTTGCGCGACCACGGGGCGCTGCTGCATCACGAGGCCTATCAGCATCAATATCCCCACTGTTGGCGACACAAGACGCCGGTGATTTTCCGGGCGACGCCGCAGTGGTTTGTGAGCATGCACGATGCGCATTTGCGTCGCGATGCGAACGACGCCATTGACCAGGTCGAGTGGCTGCCGGATTGGGGTAAGCAGCGCATTCTCGGCATGGTCGACGGTCGCCCTGACTGGTGTATCTCGCGCCAGCGAATCTGGGGCGTGCCCATTGCGGTATTTGTGCACAAGGATACCGACGAGTTGCACCCGCGCACCGTTGAGTTGCTCGGCGCCGTTGCCGAGCAGGTGGAACAAGGTGGTCTCGAAGTATGGCAAGACATCACCACCGAATCGATGCTCGGTGACGAAGCCGCCGACTATCGCAAAGTCACCGATACCATGGACGTCTGGTTTGATTCGGGGAGCGCGCATTCGTGTACGCCGCAAGACAACGCCGCGCTCGCCGCCCCGGCCGATTTGTATCTGGAAGGCTCTGATCAACACCGCGGCTGGTTCCAAAGTTCGTTGTTGACCAGCGTTGCGATGTCGGGCGAGGCGCCGTACAAGACGGTGCTCACGCACGGTTTTACCGTGGACGAGCACGGCAAAAAAATGTCGAAGTCCGAAGGCAACGTGATTCCGCCGCAGAAAGTGTTCTCATCGCTCGGTGCTGACATCCTGCGCTTGTGGGTAGCCGCGAGCGACTATCGCAACGAAATGAGCGTGTCGGAAGAAATTCTCAAACGCATGGCCGATTCGTACCGACGGATTCGCAACACGGCGCGTTTTCTGCTGGGGAATCTGGACGGTTTCGATCCGGTGAAAGATGCACTGGCGCCGGCGGATATGCTGGCCATTGATCGCTGGGCTGTCGCTCGTGCGCAGGAGCTGCAAACAAGCATTGCTGCCTCGTACGACACGTTCGAGTTCCACAAAATCTACCAGCGCTTACACAACTTTTGCGTGACGGACATGGGTGGCCTGTATCTGGATGTGCTCAAGGACCGGCTGTATACCACCGGCGCGTCCAGTATTGCCCGTCGCTCTGCGCAAACGGCGTTGATGCACATCGCCGAGGCGATGGTGCGCTGGCTGGCGCCGATCATGCCGTTCACGGCTGAGGAAATCTGGGCGTCGCTGGCGGGCGAGCGCGATGCGACCGTCATGACATCGGTATGGTATGAGTTCCCGGAAGACGCCACGCCGCCGTCGATTGATTGGGCGACACTGATCGACGTGCGCGCGGCCGTCAGCAAAGAACTTGAGGCGCTGCGCGCCAGCAACGCGGTGGGTTCGTCGCTTGAAGCGGAAGTGGTGCTCTACGCGGATTCGAAGCTCGTCGAAGCGCTGGCTGGTCTGGGCGACGAGCTCAGGTTTTTCCTGATCACGTCGGTGGCAACGGTGATGCCCGCCGACGCGCGCCAGCCGGAGTCAGTCGCGGCAGGCGAAGAGCTCGCTGATCGCCTCTGGATCAGCACCAGCGCGTCGACGCATGAAAAGTGTCAGCGCTGCTGGCACCGTCGCGCGGATGTTGGCGCAGACAGCGAGCACCCTGGATTGTGCGGACGCTGTGTCGTTAATGTCGTCGGTGACGGCGAGAAGCGAGCGTTCGTATGAGCGAGTCTGACTCGACGCCAACGGTCAGTAGTCCGTCGATTTGGCACAAGCTGTTGCCAGGGGCGACCCCTTGGCTGCTGCTGAGCCTGATTCTGTTGATCGCGGATCAGTGGACCAAACACTGGGCGAGCGCGACGCTGCAGTACGGTCGACCAAACGTGGTCAATGGCTATCTGGATCTCACGCTGTTGCACAACACCGGCGCGGCGTTCAGCCTGTTAGCGAACGCGGGCGGCTGGCAGAAGTATTTCTTTATCACGCTCAGCTCGGTCGTGAGCATTTTGCTGGTGGTGTGGCTGGCGCGTTTGCCAAAGTTTGGCCGCTTACTGTTGGTGCTGGGCCTGGCGCTGATAGTCTCGGGCGCCGTGGGCAATCTGTACGATCGCGCAATGCTTGGCTACGTGGTCGATTTTCTGCACTTTCACTACAACGAACACTACTGGCCGGCGTTTAACGTCGCCGATGCGGCGATTAGCGTGGGCGTCGTTCTGATTTTGATCGACAGTTTTGTTTACAAGGAAGAGGGCAGCGTGCCGGCTGACGAAGCGACGTCTGGCGACGAGGCCGTCGAAGACTAGATGCCGCTAGGGACAACCACGTAGAAGCCCTGCTCGTTGGTCGTCGAGGCGTTCTTGCCCGATGTACCGGTCGAGTTGATGACGTAGTGATCGGACACATACTCGGTGATCGAGAATCCTGGCGGCGCCAATCGGGTTGCGTCGAAATCAACCGTGGAGTTCGCGTTGGTGCCGTCGCCAAACGAATAGTCCGTCACACGCGCTGCGTTTTGCGGCGACGGTCCGGCAACCAGTTCCGCTTCGATGGCCGATTCGGCAGCTTGGAACGCGTTCTCTGAGAACTGTGTGTTACCCGCCAGGGCCAGTTCAAGCGTCGCCCGGGACATGCCCGAGACGGCAAAGACAGTCAGCACCAGCAGTAACAGCAGCCCGATGATGAGCGCGGCGCCACGTTCACGGCGTGGCAGGCGATTGGTTAACGTCATAGTCAGGTTCCGTTGGCGAGGTCGACGCGTCGGTTACGCAGTTCGATGGTTTTTGACAGCACGGCACGGCGATAGGGATCGTCGTCGGCCGTGGACGTGGTGGCGGCGCTGAACAGTTGGTCGGAATACAGGAACGACATTTCGTCATCAAAACCGATTTCCGGCGTACTGGTGCGCAAGCGTAGCCAGAGTCTGAGCGCAACGATTTGCGCCTCGTCAACGACATCGTCCGCGTTCAGATAGCTGTTGGCCGAACCGTCGCCACTCAGATCAACACCGTATTGCACCTGAAAATCTTCGATGCCTGAGATCACTTCTTCGGTGTCGATGGTCGGCGTCGCGCCGGTCATGTCGACGAACGCGCGTCGCAGAGACGGGGTATCCGCATCTGAATCCGACTCATCCGAAATGAAGTAGGCGATGGCGCGGATCTCGTTAATGCGCGCGTCCGGTGCGAAACCGTTGGGCAACGTGGTGCCAGCGAAAATCTCGGCGTGAGTCTGGTCAGAGCGCAAATAGATGCCACCCACCCCGAGATCGGCGGCGGTCAGATCGCGCTCGTCGGCGTGGCGCAGAACCAGGACGTCGGAATTGTTGACGTAGTTCACGCCCGACAAACAAGTCGCGGCGTAGCCGTTGGAGTTGTCAAAACCCTCTATCGGCGTGTCGATATTCACGACCCAGTTGACCTGACAGTCGCCGGTCACGGCGATATCGACCGCGTCGGCAGGCGTTGCCCGGCCGGCGACGTATTCGGTGCTGTTGAGCAGACCCCACAGACCAACGGCGCGGATGTCCTCTTCAATGACGGAAATGGCGTAGCGACCGGATTCCTGCATTCGAGCCATGCGCTCGCTGACCAGAATGGCGCTTTGGCTTTCCTGGTACACGCTCAAGGTGCCGGCAATCAGAAAGACGCCGATCGCCAGACCGACCATCAGTTCGATCAGGCTAAAGCCACGCTGATTGATTGAGAATTTGTGCTGCATCATTAGATCACCGTCGAGAGCGTGTAGTCGAACGTTTCATTGCGCTCCGACCAGCTAATGCGAATGACGAAGGAATTGGGCTGAGTGTTGGTGTTGATCTGAATCTCGCCCATGCCGCCCGGAAGTCCGGCGCGTTTGTAGGTGCTCGTGGTTGTGTTACCGAGCATGCTTTTCCACAGCCAGATATCGTAAGTGGCCATTTGCTCAGCGGTGCAGTTTTGCGCGACCGCATTGCGGATCTCGCCACACACCGTTGGACGCCCGCCCGCCGTGCCCGTGCCGGTTGAATAAAACTGGCGGCCAGCGCGATTGGCGCGAATTCGATCGGCCATGTCGGACGCCAGATTGATCGCGATGGTGCGCGAGTGCGCCGAACGCCCTGCGCGAAGGCTCTCAACGTACAGCCCGGCAATGCCGAGCATCCCGGTCGCGAGCACGACCATGGCGACCAAGGTTTCGATCAGAGAAAAACCGCGGCTGTTTCGCAGCTGGGCAATATGATTATTCATGATTCTGCCTTAGGTCCCGTGTGTCGTCATGGTTTGCATCAGCTGACTAATCGTCTGCGCCGGCGTGTGCATCGCCCCGCGGCGGTTGTGCGGATCGGCGCTGTCGCGGTGCATCGGGCGCAATCCAGACATCACTCTGGTCGTCGCGAACGCTCGCACGATGTTGGGAATGTGGAGCGTGTTGTTGGCAGATTGCGTCATGGTCGTTTTTCTAACAGTCAGATAAAAAGATTGCACGAGATCTCCGACCAAGCCCGCGAGAAATCCGACGGGCGGAGTCCTGGTGGTCTCTAGCGCCAGCACTCAGTGGTGTTGTCGACACCGCTTGAACCGGCACCCAAAGCGCCGGTCGCATCGATGGTGAAATTTTGACACTTGCTGTCGTTTTCTTGCGGGCCACCGGAGCTTGCCGTTGCGGTTGCGGTGAAGCCGTTGACGTCGGCGTCGGCAATCGTCAAATCGTAGTAGCCACTTTCGGTGCCCGTTATGTTCAGCTCTGCGAGGTCACCCGTGTACGAATTGTTTTGCAGATAGAACTTTTCCTGCGCGTTGGCAACGCGCAGCAGGGCGCCCATGGCGTCAGTGCGATGCGAGCGCATGACGTGGTTCTGATAGCTCGGCAGCGCGATGGAAGTCACGATCGTGATGATGGAGACAGTGATTAGCAGCTCCATAAGGGTATAGCCGTGTTGACGCGACGGGCGATGGGTCATAGCAGATGTTCTCGATATTCATACACGTAAATGAAGTTGGACGCGCGCGAAAGGCGCCAACCGGGCATGTCAAAAGTGTAGGAAAACGAGGTGCGTGAACGCCGTGCGGCGAGTCACAGTTTGATTGGATTTGACGTTATGTTACCGATTGATGCGCGGTATTGTGACGTCGGGTGACGTGAGCAGGTCGTGCGTTGACGCACCGTTAGATGTGCAAGGCTGCATTTTGGCGAGGTGACCGGCGAGCAGTGAGCCCGCCGGCCAAGCGATTAGCGCCAGCACTCCTTGGAGTTGTCGTTGTCGCCGGAGTCGGTGGCCGACCGGCGCCCGAGCTGATCGATGGCGAGTTCGTTGCAATCGGTGTCGCGGTCCTGACCGGTCGCTGCGGTCGCCGTGGCGGTGAAGGTGCTTGCGGTAACGTCAGAGAGCGTCAGGGTGTAGAACTCGTTTTGCGTGGTTTCGACGCCAAGCGCCGAAAGCTCGTCCGTGAACGCATTGTTCTGCAGAAAGAACTTCTCCTGCTGGCCAGCGATGTTGATCAGCGCGGCCTTGGCGTCTGTGCGCTTGGCGCGCAGCGCTCGCTCCATATACGAGGGGTAGGCAATGGCACCCAGAATGCCAATGATGCCAACCACTACCACCATTTCGATCAACGTTATGCCGTGTGTTCGTTTCATGTTGTTCGTCCCTGTCACAGTTCGTCAATCGGTTCGTCGGTCACGGACCAGTACGTGGGCCGAGGTGCGGTGCAAACGCCGACACTGTAAGTACTAAAACCGACCACCAGAGAATGCGAACTCACGGCGCCGAAGCATCCGATTTCGCCGGTAACCGGATCGACGGTGCCGGTTATTTGCCGCGGATCGTCGCCATTGTTGCTGTCATCATCGGCATCGCAGTTAAGGACACACAGCGGTTCCACAAAAGCCTGTTGCGGTGCCGGCGGGATGCCCACCGTGTTATCGAGCGGGACAAACGCCAGGTCCGAGCCGTCCGTGTTAAGCAACGCGGGCAGGCCCGTCAGAATATCCAGACCGTACAGTCGCCCGCTGCCCGCTACGTTGCTCGGATCGCACGTGACCGGCCCAGAGTCGGGCAGGTAAGTCGTGAAGAAAATTCGGTTGTCGGCGACCAGGGCCGCCGACAGGCTCTTCTCTCCGCTCTCGGAGAGCGGCAAAAACCAGCCACCGGCTGCGCCCAACGTGCTTGCGTCAGGCGGGTTGTCTACGCTGGTTTGCAGCAGGTCGTC
>JBGCFP010000053.1:0-61941 GCA_045107005.1 Gammaproteobacteria bacterium | reverse complement strand
AGCTGTTCGCTGGCGACATCGACATGATCGTTGGGCGACTGCCCTCGTACCGGCATCGAACCAAGCTTGTGCAGGAGAAACTGCTCGACGACCGCATCGTCGCCGTCGTTGGCCACCAGCATCCGCTCGCGAAAAGTCGCTCTTTGCGTTTTGCCCGGCTCAAACCGTTTGGCTGGATCCTGCCGCCGCTCGAGACCACGCTGCGTCGTCAGGTGGATCAGTTTTTCATGGATCAGCAGCAGTACGTTCCACCAACCGTGTTGGAATCGGTGTCGTATCTCACCAATCGCTCACTGCTCCAGACGCGTGACCTTATCGGCCTGATGCCTAACCAGGTGGTTGCGCAGGATGTTCGCCAGGCGGTTTTGGTGCGTCTGAACTGGGAAGTGCCCTTCGGCAACGGGCCGGTTGGTCTTTCCCACCGCGGTGAGGATACGCTGTCGCCGGCCAGCCTGGTTTTTCTCAAGGCCTTGCGCCAGGCCGCCAGGACCCCTCTGAGTGCTTGAATCTTTGCTATTCGGAAATCCGATAGCTGGATTCATTCAATTCACTTGATTGGTGCTGCGCGCGCGTGTGACGCTACCGCGAAATAAGCGTAAAAAGCACAACATCATGAGCGACTATCCGGATCTGAACCTGTACATCGACGGAGCGTGGCGCAAGACCGGCGACGACTTGCCCGTCGTCAATCCCGCAACGGAAGAGCAGATCGGCCGATTGCCGCGCGCGCGCATTAGCGATCTGGATGACGCGCTGGCGTCGAGCGTCCGCGGTTTCGAAGTCTGGCGCAAAGCCTCGCCGGCGCACCGCGCGCAAGTACTGATGAAAGCCGCGGCGTTGATGCGTGAACGTCAGGATGAGATTGCTGCAGCGATCACCGCCGAGCACGGCAAGCCGTTCGGTCAGGCAAGACAAGAGGTCATTCGCGGCTGCGAATTTTTCGAGTGGGACGCGGGTGAGGCCACCCGTACCTACGGTCGTGTCATCCCCAGTGCACCGGGCGTTCGGTACACGGTGCATCATCAGCCAATTGGCGTCGTCGCTGCTTTCTCCCCGTGGAATTTTCCGATGAGTCAGCCGTGTCGCAAAGTCGCCGGCGCGATTGCTTCGGGTTGTTCAATCATTCTCAAGGCGGCGGAAGAAACGCCGGCAGGTGCGATGCACATTGCCCGCGCGTTGCACGACGCCGGCTTGCCACCCGGGGTGCTAAACCTGGTCTTCGGGAAACCGGCACAAATCTCGGATCACCTGATCAAGCAGGATGCGGTGAGACTCGTGGCTTTCACCGGCTCCACGGCGGTCGGTCGCCATTTGACCACACTGGCGGCACAGTTCATGACGCCGGTACTCATGGAGTTGGGTGGCCACGCGCCGGTCATCGTTTGTGAAGATACCGATGTCGAGCACGCGGCCACCACCGGCGCCGTGCGCAAGATGCGAAATGCCGGGCAAGTGTGCACGTCGCCAACGCGCTTTTTCGTTCATCAGAGTGTTTTCGACGAGTACACCGAGGCGTTCGTGCGTCGTGCCGCGCAAACGGTGGTGGGACACGGCACTGATCCGGCGACCGAAATGGGACCGCTCGCGAACGGTCGACGTATCGAAGCACTGACCGAGCTGGTCGATGACGCGACGCGCTGTGGTGCGGTGCTCAAAACCGGTGGTGCGAAACTGAGCGGCGCGGGCTATTTCTTTGCGCCAACCGTGCTCGCCAACGTCCCTGATCATGCCCGCGTGATGCAGGAAGAGCCGTTTGGTCCTTTGGCGATCATCAACCCGGTGAGTTCGCTCGACGAAGCGATTCAATTGGCCAACTCAGTGCCTTACGGCCTGGCTGCGTACGGCTTTACCAATCGCGCAGACTACGTCGACGAGATGGTGGAGCGCATTGAAGCCGGCAACGTGTCGATCAACACGTTAGAAGCGTCCCTGCCGGAAACGCCGTTTGGCGGCGTCAAGTCCAGCGGCTACGGACGTGAAGGCGGTACTGAAGGGCTGCACAATTACATGGTCACCAAGAACATCTCACACAGCTTGTCGATCGTTTGACTGCCAGCCGTTAGTCGACTTGGCCGGTGGCGCTGGCGCACAGCGGTCCCCGGCGGAGAGAAGAAATAAGCCGCGGGACCGGTTCCGTTGTCTGGGCTCAGGTAGGTGTCAGAAAAAGGGAGTTGGGGCTTAGCTGCGCAGAATTGTTTGGCTCAGGGCCATTTGGCGGGCACTGTGCTGCCGCCTATGAGCGAGCTAATTTCAAGGGCGGCGTCCATCCACGTTGGGCTCGGCGAATACACTCAAGCTCAGGTACTGTGGGAGCATGGAGAAAAGCGCAAATCGTTTGCCCCGCAATTCGCGTCTGAACCGTCGCTCGCGCTACGCTGTGGTGCTTGCTTGCGCGCTGGCTCTAGCGACCGGCTGTGGTGGCGGAGGAGGCGATTCGACGCCAGTCGCCACACCACCGGTGGCTCCGCCTCCAGTGGCTACAGGGCTGCTCACCGACGCGCAGCTGCGCACGCCGGTTGATGCCTCCAGTGCGCTGGTCGATGATGACACCGCGACGTGGTTCGCCCAAAACGCGAAAATCATTCGTTCACTCACCGCTGACGACGATTTTTCTGACCTGGTGTTTTTGCGCGAATCAATCGAAAACAAATCACTGGTGATGCTTGGCGAGAGCAGCCACGGCGTGCGCGAGTTTTCGCAGGCCAAGATTCGCCTTATCAAGTACCTGCACGAAGAGCAGGGCTTTAACGTACTCGCGTTTGAAGGTGGCTTGTTTGATTGCGAAAACGCGCAGCGCCGCCTTGAGAGCAATCAACCGGCAGGGGCGTTGCGAAGCTGCCTGTTTGGCGTTTGGCAGACCGCGGCGCTGGCCGAATTGTTCGACTACCTGGTGGCGACACAGTCCACGAGCACGCCGTTGCGCATCACCGGTTTTGATGTCCAGGCAAGTGGTGAAGCGTTTGCACTGCGCGCCGGTGCAACCGCAGCGCTGGTTGGCAAAGTGTCCCCCGATTACGCTGAGGAGGTAGTGGGCCTGGAGCGCGAGTTTGCGCAATTGACCAGTGCCGCGCGGGCGGCATCGACGGCGACCGATGGTGCGATCGGCCGGCTGGGTGCACAGTTGCCCGTGTTCCGGAACGCGTATCTGTTGCTGGCGGACTACTTGCTCGCGAATCAGTCTGTGATTACGGCAGACGGAGAATTCAGCGAACGCGACGTACTGATTGCGGCGCAGTACGCGCGCACCAGTCCGGATTACGCGCAGCAGATCAGCGAACTGTTTTTCGTCGAGCAGGGCGGTCGAGCGCGTGATCGCGGAATGGCTGCTAACCTCATTGCGTTGTCGACCCGCATTTACCCCAACGAGCGCATTATCGGCTGGGCGCACAATGCGCATCTGCGCCATCAGGGCACCGGGTTTCTGCCCGACGCCAACATGGGCGCTCTGGTGCACGCCGAACTGGCGTCGCGGCTCTACACGATCGGGTTTTACATGTATCGCGGGCAACACGCGTTTAACGATCGCTCGCTGCAGCAGGTCAGTGCGCCCGTAAACTTTAGTCTGGAGTCCATTTTCTACAGCCGGCGGCTGTCCTGGTTGTTTCTCGATATTGAAAACGCAACTCGCGATGACGCGGGCGCGGCCTGGTTGACGCAATCCACACCGACCTGGGCGTGGGGCAGTTGGCAGGTCCCTCTGATCCTGCATCAGGAGTACGATGGTGTTGTCATTATTGATACGGTGACGCCACCCGATTATCTCTAACGCTCGGCGCGTTGCCGCTACGTGACGTGTCGATCCTGCCCGAGCAAAACTGTGTCGAATCAATCCATGCAATCGCTGTTGGACACACTGCCGCAGACTGGCAGCGTGGTGTGGATTGGATTGCGTCCGGGCCGACGCGAGCCCATGCGTGTTGTTGACCGGGTGGAAGCCAGTACCAAGGAAGGCTTGATCGGCGATCGCTACAGCGGCCGCTCCGGCAAGCGACAGGTCACGCTGATCCAGGCGGAACATCTGACGGTCATCGCTCGATGTCTCGGACGCGCTGGTGTCGCACCTGAGCTTTTGCGGCGCAATCTCGTGATTGAGCGGATCAATCTGCTGGCATTGAAAAATCGCCACGTTACGGTTGGTAGCGCGATACTGGAAATCACCGGGTTGTGTCACCCGTGCAGTTTCATGGAGCAAACGCTCGGCGCGGGCGGCTACAACGCGGTTCGGGGCCACGGTGGGTTGACGGCCCGTGTCGTTGCCGATGGCACCATTGGTATGGGTGACGCGGTCTCACTTAATATCGTCTAACGCTTTACATAAAGGGCGTAAGCGGTCTTGGTTTGCGCGCCGTGTATACTCGGATGTAGAAAAAGCGCTAGCCAACTGCGGTCGAGACCAATCGCCGTGTTGCTGCCAAAAATCAAAATCAAAAAAACAAAAAGAACAAGCTCGTGACCGACAGTCTGCGTCAACTCAAAATTCTCCAGCTGTGCGAAGAGGCGCTGGACCTTGCGCCAACCGAGCGCGATGCGTGGCTGGCAGAAAAATGCGACGCCGATGAAGCGCTGATCGACGACGTGCAAGCCCTCCTTGTTCGTGCCGAGAGTCGCGACAACCCACTGCCCTCCAACCTGCTCGGCGGCGTCGAAATTGGTGAGCAAATAGGGCAGTACGAAGTGGAGCAAACCATCGGTCACGGCGGCATGGGCACCGTGTATCGGGCGCGCCGCGTGGACGCTCCGTTTGAGCAATCCGTTGCGTTGAAACTGCTGCGGGCGCAAGTGGTCACCGAGTCGCTGCGTTTGCGTTTCGATTTGGAGCGTCGCGTGCTGGCCCGTTTGAGTCATCCTTACATCGCCAGTTTGATTGATGGCGGTACGACCGCCAAGGGGATGCCCTGGTTGGTGATGGAACTGGTCGACGGTGTTCCGATCGACCAATACTGTAACGAGCAACGACTAACGGTCGACGCGCGACTCGCCTTGCTTGAAAAAGTGGCGCTCGCCGTGCAGCACGCGCATCAGAACCTGGTGATTCACCGGGACCTGAAGCCGTCGAACGTGCTGGTCACTGCCGATGGCATTCCAAAACTGGTGGATTTTGGCATCGCAAAATTGATCGAGCTGCCCGAGGAAAAACAGGGCGGCGGCTTGACGACCTTGTTTGGGCAACACGCGTTGACGCCGGATTTTGCGAGCCCGGAGCAAATCCTCGAAGGCCGGGTGTCCACCGCCAGCGATATTTATTCGTTGGGCGTGCTCGCGACGTTGGTTCTGACCGGTTGCAAGCCCTATGAGCTTGATACCAAAACGCCGCGCAGCCTGCTCGAGTCGTTCGGTCGCAAGACCGTTCCGCGAGCGAGTGAACTGGTCGTACGCGACCGCGACAAGGAACGAATCGATGCGCTGGCGCTGGAAAGAAGCATATCGCCGGCGCGCCTGCGCCGCTTGTTTCAGGGCGACGCCGACACAATCCTGGCGACCGCTTTGCACCCCGATGCTGACAAGCGCTATGCGTCGGCTGACGCGTTGCGCGCCGACCTGCGTCGCTATCGTATGGGCCGGCCCATCGCGGCACGTGCGGATTCTCTGCTGTCGCGGACCTTAGGGTTGATTCGCGTGCACAAGATTGCGTTTGGCGCACTGGCTGCGACGCTGGTTGCGCTGTCATTTGGCTTGAGTATCGCGCTGTGGCAGGCGCGCATTGCGCAAAAGCGGTTTGTTGATCTGCATGATTTTTCGCAAGTGGTGCTCGGTGACATCTATGACGAAGTGGCGGATTTACCCGGGTCAACCACCGCGCGCCGCGACATCGTCATTGCCGCTCAGCGCTATCTTGATGAACTGGCCGGCAGCGACGCCACACTAACCGGGCGCCGACTGCACAACGACGTGCTGTTGGCGGATTTGGCGTTGTCCTACAAACGCCTTGCAGATGTCCAGGGCTTGCCGATTCACGCGAATCTGGGTGAATCGACCCTGGCACTCGAGAACTACCGGCGAGCGTTGGTGATCGCGCAACAGGTCGAAGATGAAACGGACAGTAACGTAATGACCCGCGCGCTCATTCATCAGCGTCTGGCTGACGTAATGGCATGGCAAGGTGAGGCACAAGCCGCCATGCAGGAGCTTCAAACCAGTCATGCACTGTTTGGCCGATTGTTCGCTGCCAATCCACAGGACGCGAGAGTTCGCATGCGCATGGCCTATAGCCACACTAATCTCGGTGACTTGTCCGGTCACCCTTCGCACCCGAACATTGGCGATGCGTCGGCGGCCGTTGCGCACTACGCCCAGGGACTTGCACTGTTCGACGACGTCGATGTGGGGGCAGACGAACCCGAACTGTTGCGCAGTTTGGGCGTGCTGCTCGAGCGGTCGGGTACGATGGCCATGGTCGAGGAGGACATAGACGCTGCTTTGGAATGGTATACGCGCTCTGCCGATATTCGCGCGCGTCTTGCCGCGGCGAATACTGACCACACCGATATTCAGCGTGATTCGGGCGTCGCGATCGAGATGATTGCCGACGTATTGAAACGAAGCGGTGATCTCTCCGCGGCGCTGCAAAAATATCGCGAGGCGCTGGCGGTCTATCGCCGTCTTTTCAATATCGACAGCGCCAACGCCAACGCGCGGCGCACGCTGGCCATCGGGCTGGAAAATCTGGCTGAGGCACTGGTACTCGATCAGAGCAATGAACGCGCGATCGAGCGCTATCAAGAGGCGCTGACGCTGCGCGAGATACTGGTCGAGCGTGATCCAGACAGTCCGCGGTTGAGCAAAGAGCTCGACAGAACACGCACGGAGCTGCGTCGACTGCAGGCCGGTTTTGTCTCGGACGCGTCTGTCCAATAGAATCGGCAGGCAAAACCAGTGAGTGATCGTCCGACGGATGACCGACCAACCCAGCCAGGAACTCAATAGCGAAGCCGAGACGGCGTTGCGCCTGCACGTCGGCGATCCGACTTACGAACGCGGCGCCGCCCACTACCGGCACGGGCGCGTAGCCGAGCTAAAAATCACGTCCAAGCGGACCACCGCTGTGGTGACGGCCGAGGATCGCCACGAGGTTGAAGTTCGGCGCACGCCGCGCGGGTTTGAAGGGCACTGCAGTTGCGCCCAGTCGGACGGATTCGATTTTTGTGAACACTGTGTGGCGGTGGCGCTGGCACTGGATGCGCGCGAGACCCAGCGCGCAGCAGCGCAAGCCGGGGCGCCTGAAGCGCGTCTGCAACTCTATCTCGATGACCTGCCGCGTGAAAAATTAATTGAAGTGGTGGCGAACGCCGCGCGCGACTTGCCCGACCTGAATGAACGTCTGCAGCTGCACGCGGACATCGCGGCGGGTGCGATGAACGTGCGCCGCGCCCGCAAAATGGTGACCGCGGCCATGCCACTGCGCCAGATCTGGCAGCGTCCGCTGGTGCGTCGTTATTTTGCCAAGGCGGTCACGGCGATGAATGGGTTGCTGCAGGTGGCACCTGCGATGGAGCCCGCCACGTTGATCAACGTGGCGGAATACGCATTGGACCGTTACGAGAGCGTACTCGAGCGCGTGGATGATTCCGACGGCAATCGTTGGTTTTTACAGGACCGACTGCGCGCTCTGCTTGCCGTCGCGCTGGCGCACGTGGACTGGTCGGTTGAGCGCAAAGCCGATTATTTGCTGGACCGGGTGTTGCGCGAACAGTACGACTTGTTCGACAAAGGCATGAGCGAATTCTGGCAGGTCCTGGAGCCTCGGGTGCGGGCCGTTTTCTTCGACCGCGCGGGACGGCGGCTGGATGCCTTAGTTGACGGCACGAGCGAAGACGAATTGTTCGGGCTTCACCGCACGGTGCTGGTCGAGCTGCTGCGGACCGACGCGACACAGCGAGACGATGTCGATGCCTTGATTGCACTGGAGAAAGCCAATCTTCGTGGCTCGCTCGATCGCTATCGATTGGCCGGTCTGTATTTGCGCAAGCCGGATCTGGATGCCGCCCTCCAAATGCTGGATGAAGCCGATGCCAGGGCGCACTCGGGGCATTACGACCACGCCCTGCGCGTCGCCATACATCGAGCGCGCTGCGAGTGGGACGACGCCGTTGCGGCGCAGGTTAGAGTCGTATTGGCAGCGCCGTCGCTGCCGGCCTACCGTGACCTCCAGGCACTGGTAAAAAACACCGGATCCTCCGCCAAGACACTGCGCAATCTGCACGCGGCGTTGCGCGGGCAGCTGAATACCGGCAGTCCCGGGCGCAGCCAAAGCGCCGAGTTGCTCGCCGAGCTGGCGTTCGAATCAGGCGACGCGGACGGCGCGTTTGCGCTAGTGGTGGAACACGTCAGCGATGCAAAGCGGTTGCTCGAGATGGCGCGATGGTTCGAGACGGACGAGCCGGTGCGTGCCACCCAGCTGATTGACTGCGCCGTGGAAGCCACCATCGCCCAGAAGAAGAACTGGGCGTACAAGGAGACGGTGTCCATTATCTGGTCGCAGCGAGCGACGTTTGATCGCCTGGGGCCGCAGGTGTTTGCGTCATTTGTTGCCGATCTCAAAGTGCGCCACAAGGCGAAACGGAATCTCGTCGCGCTGCTGGAGGCGGCGGCGAGCGAATAAAAAAAGTTTGCGACCTCATGTCAGATTGGCAGCCCTGACTGCGAATACCTGCGCAGAACACAACTGAGGTATTGACTATGCATCCATTACACTTTCCACATGCGGCCGCTCGCCGCACTTCCATCCTCTGTGCCGTACTGTTGTCGGCCACCTCGGTCCATGCTGCCGAAAGTTGGGGCACCAAGGCTGAGGCATTCAATCTCAACTGTACGTCGACCGATTGCTCGGGCGGTGGCGTGAGTGGTGGTGATTCGATATTCGAGCCCGACGTCGTCAATTTCCAGGGCTCCCCAGCCACTAACAACGTGGACGGCAGTCTTGGTACTGCAACGGTCACCGCGTCATTCGAGGCAGACGGCAGCGGCCTGGCCACGATGCGTCAGACCGGGGAAGCGACCGGCGCGATCAATGGCATTGCCTTTTCCGAAGGCAACACGCTCGATTTCGTGACCTACAACGGGCCGCCTGCCACGGTGACGATTTCGATTGACCTGACCGGCACACACACCGGCCCAACCTCCGGTGCCGATAACAGTCTGGACGGAATAAACGGTGTCGTGCACGTTTTCCGTGATCAAAACGCCATCGATTCCATTGACAGCGAAATGTCCACAGATCTTAGCTGCCTGTTCGAGTGCTACGTGCCGGACGAAACCAGTAACGTCACGGTTGAAGATGGCAATCTGGCTGACAGCGATACGATCGTCCTGGATTTGGCGGATGGCGATACGTTCTACATCTACGGTCGACTAAATCTGACCGGTGCGGGCGGTGGCGTCGCGTCGTCGCTGAACAGCTTTACGTACTCGTTTTCGCCGAGCGCCGGACTGACGTCGTTGGCGGGCGGCGGTGCCGGGCCGGTGGACACCGACGGCGACGGGGTGCCTGATGCGGCCGATAACTGCACAATGGTGTCGAACGTGAATCAAATCGACGCGGACGGCGATGGCTACGGTAACGTTTGCGATGCGGATATCAACAACGACAACATCGTCAACACCGCGGACCTGGGATTACTGCGACTGGTGTTTTTCTCCGCCGATGCGATTGCGGATTTCAACACTGATGGCGTGGTCAACCTCGTCGATCTGGGTATCATGCGGGCTGGTTTCTTCCAGCCGCCGGGTCCCAGCGCTTTCGCCCCCTAGACGTCGGGTTTCAGGTAATCACCACGCCGAATTGCTCTTCGGCGTGGTGATTGTGGTTGCGCATGGCATGATAGGGAACGTGACCGGCCAACCTAAGTGGAGAGCAACAGTGACGACGCCAACACCCAAAGGCTCCGGTTCACCCCACGGCTACTCGGGCAAGCCGTTGTTCCAGAAATTGGGGTTGAAACCCGGCATGCGTTGCCTCGTCATCGATCCGCCCGAGCATTTCGACGCACTGATGAGCGGCGTTGCAGGTGTCCAGTTTAGTCAGCGCATTCGTTCAGCGGATATTGTCCATCTCTTTTGCCGGAATCGGCGGGCGCTGGAGCGGCGGCTCGACCGCGCTCTGCGCAGTGTCGCCGACCCGGGCGCGCTGTGGGTCTCGTGGCCCAAGAAATCATCGCCGTTGTTCAAGGATCTGACCGAAGGCACGTTTCGCGAGCTTATCCTGCCCACCGGCTGGGTGGACGTAAAGGTCTGTGCCGTCGATGCGGATTGGTCAGCGCTTAAGTTCTTGCGCCGTAAGAAGCGCTAGTGTCCCGACCAGTGGCAGTCGGTCGGCAGCGGGTCGGGAAGATGCCAGCGTAGCTGCGCGTCGTCGCCGTAATCGTCGGCGCTGAGATTGCCCGGCTGACTCCGAAACCACTGCGCCCATACGTCGCGTACACGCGGCTGACTGGCATCGAGCGTGTAGCCGCCTGTCGGCGTAATCGGTGTGAAGATGTTGTCGCCGCCGAGCAGCAGGAAATCGTTTGCCACAACGCGGAATACGTCATCGTTGGCGGCGATGTCGCCGTTTGGGCGTTCGAGATCGATGGACATGGCACCGTCGACGCAGCGCACGTTGATGTGCAGACCCGAAACGCCGGCGCGCCGCGACAGATTGTGCACTTGATTGGCCAGCAGAGTTTTGAGTTCGCCGGTGGACAGCTCAAGCACCGAAATTCGGTTATCGAATGGAAACGCCCGATAGACGTCACCGAACGTCAGCGCGCCGGCAGGCAGGTCCGCCCGAATTCCGCCCACGACATTGTGAATGGCAACGTCGGTACCGGTCGCTTCGCGTATGGCGTCTGTCATCAGACGTCCGATTGTGGAGTAGGGCGGATTGGCGCGAGTGAACGGCGTATCCAGGTGGACACCCAACGGTTCATTCTTGATGACGTCGGCGCGTTGAGCGGCGCGCTGGGCGATGCCTCGCAGAGCGTCCGTAGGCGTTACCGACATTCCCTCGTAGTGTGCTATCTCGGCGCCCGGGTCGTCGTTTTGCGCGCAGCGCGGGTTGCCAGGGGCGGTGTACGCGCACACGAGCTGCGGCAGGAAAATTCTGCGCTGTGTGATCTTTCGCGTGCGCCGATCAACCGTGTAATCCACCCGGCCAAACGCGCGGGCACCTGAGATGTTCGACGTGATCGCAATGCCGTTGACCTCGTGCGCGAGGAAGCGGTGGCGGTGCCCGGCGATAATGTGATCGACCAGCCCGCGCGGCAACGCGTCGGCCACTGCGAAAATTTCGGCGTCGCGCTCACAGCTGCTTAAGTCAGTGGGGTCGTCAAGCTCTTTGCAGCCACCGCCCGCGTGGGCGGCAACAATGACCAGATCGGCGCCACCCTGACGCAAGGCCATGGCCCGCGTTTCGATGGTTTGTCCCAGCGCCGCGATGCGCAAGCCGGTGGTGTTAGCCACTATTGTGGTTGCCAGCGTGTCGGCAGTGGTGACGCCAATCACACCAATGCGAAGTCCGGCGCGTTCAAGCAGGATCGACGGGGTGACGTTGTCCCAGTCCACAGGCAGGTTACGCTCATGGTCAATAAGATTGGCGGCAAGCAGGGGAAATTTGGCTTCCCGGGCGCGGGCTTTCAGTGCGCCGCGCGGATCGTCTGACGCGCTAACGGGAATCGGGGAGTCGCCGACCGGTCCAAAGTCGAATTCGTGATTGCCAATGGCGGCCGCATCGTAGGCCAGCGCGTTGTACGCTTGCACCACTTGTGCGCCTTCATTCAGATTGGACTCGAGTGTGCCTTGCCACATGTCGCCGGCATCGAGGAGGATTAATGCGCCGTCCGTTTCGCGCTGCGCGCGCAGCGCGCGAATGTAACCCGAGAAGGTGGCCAGACCACCACGTTCACCGAGCAGTTCGCCGTGCACATCGTTTGTACCAACGACAGACAAAATCACGGAATCGGGCTGGTCGGGCTGCACGCTGCAGGAGATCAACGCAAAACCAAAGATCAGGGATACTAACTGACGCATTGCGTAACTCGCTGTTGCCGTTAAACGATCGGCCAATCGGTGCGGCGATTCGTTGCTGCTCGCCACGTCGTCATGTTCAAGGCTTGTAGCGTACAACCGAATTTTGGATTCGGCCAAATATCGATGCGCCTTGCGCGTCGTTCATTTCGATGCCGACCGAGTCGCCGAAGGCCATGAAGGGTGTCGTCACCGAGTCCGTTTGAATCTTCTCAATCATCCGAATCTCGGCAATGCAGCTGTAGCCTACGCCGCCGTCCTCGATTTTTTTGCCTTCGCCACCGTCAAATTTGTTGGACACCGTGCCGGATCCAATAATGGTGCCGGTGCACAAATGGCGCGTGCGCGCTGCGTGCGCGACCAGCTCCGCCATGTTGAAAGTCATATCGGTCTTGACGTTGGCTTTGCCGAAGGGCTTGTCGTTGTAGTCCACCAGTAGCGGCAGATCGATGGTGCTGTTGTCCCACGCGTCGCCCAGTTCGTCCGGTGTCACGGCGACCGGCGAAAAACTTGAGGTCGCTTTTCCCTGCACGAAGCCAAAGCCTTTGCCCAGCTCGTTGGGAATCAAACCGCGCAGCGACACATCGTTAACGAGCATGACCAGCTTAATGTGATCAGCCGCCGCGCCGGCTGAGATACCCATCGGCACGTCGTCGGTAATCACGGCCAGTTCCGCTTCCATATCAATGCCAAACGCTTCGTCGGCGGCAACGATGGGATCGCGCGGCCCGATGAAGGTGTCGGATCCGCCCTGATACATCAGTGGATCGGAGTAAAAACTCTCCGGTACGGTGGCACCGCGTGCCTTGCGCACGAGCTCAACATGATTGAGGTAGGCAGAACCATCCAACCAGGCGTAGGCGCGTGGCAGCGGCGACGCGCACTGGGCCTGATCAAAATCAAAGCTGTCGACGCTGGCGTCATTGAGCTGGGCGTAACGAGCGGCAAGCCGGGGGGCCACGGTGGCCCAATCGTCCAGTGCGGCCTGCAGCGTCGGCGCGATATCGGTTGCGTCAGTGGCCCGAGACAAATCTCGGCTGACGATAACCAGGCGGCCGTCACGACCGTGCTTTATCGAGGCAAGTTTCATGATTCGCTCCGTAGGCGTTCCGATTCGATGGTTTCGTGAAGCCAGGCGGCGTGGTGCGGCGCTTTCCGCGTCACCGACCACTCTTCGAGCATCGCCGGCGCCACTGCCTTGAGTGACCGCATTTGCTCGTCGGTGTGGATGTCCGCCGCCAACTCCAGGCGATGACCGTTCGGATCGAAAAAGTAAATGGACTTGAAGATGCCGTGATGAGTTGGCCCCAGCACGTCAACACCGTTGGCCTCGAGGTGCCGTTTGGCCGCCCCTAAGTCTGCTTCATTGTCGACCCTTAACGCAATATGCTGGACCCACTCGGGCGTGTTGCGATCGCGGTCCATGTCCGGTTGCTCGGGCAGCTCGAAAAACGCCAGGACGTTGTTGTTGCCGGCATCCAGAAAAATATGCATGTAAGGGTCGTACTCGCCCGTGGACGGCACGTGATCTTCGGCAATGGCCAGCTGAAAGTCCATGCCCAAATTGTCCCGGTAGAACGCCACCGTTTGCTTGGCATCTTTGCAGCGGTAAGCCACGTGATGAATACCGCTGGTGCGAAACGTCACGACGCCGCTTCCTCGACGTCGAGAACGCCGCGGTTGATCTGGTCACGTTCGATCGATTTGAACAGCGCCTTGAAGTTGCCCTCGCCAAATCCTTCGTCACCCTTGCGCTGAATAAACTCGAAGAAGACCGGTCCAATTTTCGGCGTCGCGAAAATCTGCAGCAGCAGACGTGAGTCGCCGTCCTCCGTGCTGCCGTCGAGCAGGATACCGCGAGCCTTGAGTTCGTCCGTGTTTTCTGTGTGCCCGGTGAGGCGTTCTTCGAGCATGTCGTAGTACGTGGCAGGTGGTGCCGTCATCAGTTCAACACCGTTGGCGCGCAGTTGGTCGACACACGCGTACAGATCATCGCAGGACAGCGCGATGTGTTGAATGCCTTCGCCGCGATGCTCGAGTAGGTACTCCTCAATCTGGCCTTTGCCGTCTTCCCCTTCTTCGTTAAGCGGGATGCGGATCTTGCCGTCCGGTGCGGTCAGCGCGCGCGATTTAAGGCCGGTGTACTCGCCCTTGATGTCGAAGTAGCGAATCTCGCGGAAGTTGAACAGATGCTCATAGTATTCCGCCCAGTAGTCCATGCGCCCGCGGTAAACGTTGTGCGTCAGGTGGTCAACCACGTTGAAGCCGTACCCGGCGGGGTTTCGGTCCACGCCGTCCAGATAGACAAAGTCGATGTCATAAATGGACAGTTTTTCGCCGTAGCGATCGATGAAATAGATGGCGCCGCCGCCGATACCGCGAATTGCCGGTATCGATAACTCCATGGGGTCGGCGTAAGTCTCAATGGGTTCGGCGCCCAGCTCGAGCGCGCGTTCGTAGGCGAATTTGGCGTTTTGCACGCGAAACCCCATGCCGCACGCCGATGCGCCGTGCTCACGACAAAAATGACCGGCTGACGAGCGCGACTCGTAGTTGGTGATCAGATTGATGCCACCCTGTCGCCACAGCTCCACGTCTTTGGATCGATGGCGCGCGATTTTGGTGAAGCCCATGGTGCTGAAGGTGGTCTCCAGCGGTCCGCGTTCCGGAGCGGAAAACTCAATGAACTCGAATCCGTTCAAGCCCATCGGATTGTCAAACAGGTCGGCCATGGCGCACCTCCGTCGCACGGTCAGAATGGTTACAATTGAAACTATTCTAGCACGAAAGGCCGGGCTGGATGCAAATCGTGGGTTAAGCTCTTGCGCGCCATGGCCATTACGTTCAACCCGTGCTGCCCGCCGATCTGCTCGACGCTCTGAATATTGATTCGTCCGCGGTAAACCGCGTGCGAGCGGTGCGCGGTGGCGATTCGGATGCCGCTTATTGCGTCGAAACCAAAACCCAAACGCTGTTTTTCAAAACCGCCCGATTCGCGGATGCCGGGCGCTTCGACGCCGAGTCGGCGGGCCTTGAGCGCCTGGCCCGGAGCCGGACGCTGCGCGTACCGGCGGTGCACGCGGTGGGCGCCGCCGGCAAGATCAGCTACCTGGTATTGGAATGGCTGACATTGGGCGCAGATTTGTCGACGGGCGCCGCCGCGCTCGGCCGGGGTTTGGCACGGATGCATCGGGCGTCGCACGCGTCCTTCGGTCTGGATCGCGATAATTTTATCGGGCTCGGCGTGCAGCGCAACGCGCGCTGCGCACGTTGGTGCGATTTTTTCGTGACGCAGCGCCTTGGTGTTCAAGCGGACGTGGCGCGCCGTTCGCCAGCCACCGAGGCACTGTACGAACCGATGCAGCGGCTACTGCCGATTGCCCGCCAGCAGCTGTCGCGGCATCAGCCAGCACCGTCGCTGTTGCACGGCGATCTGTGGTCGGGAAACTGGGGCGTTCTGGACAACAACGAACCGGTCATTTTCGATCCCGCCGTGTATTTTGGGGATCGCGAAACCGATCTCGCGATGACGCGGTTATTCGGAGGCTTCCCTGACGCGTTTTATCGGGCCTACCAGGAAATCTGGCCGTTGCCGGATGACTATCTGTCGCGACAGGAACTCTATCAGCTGTATCACGTCGTGAATCATGCGAATATCTTTGGCGGGCACTACGTGCAGCAGGCGTTGCACAGCATTGCTCGCTGTTCGCGGTGATGGCGTTTCAGGAAAACACTCAGGAATCCATATGCGTCTGTGGATCATTACCGTTGTTGCATGTTGGCTCGGACCGGTCGCTGGAGCGCAGTCGCTCACCGAACCGCGCCCGTTTGAAGACGGCTACGACAATGAATTGCTCTACGTTCACGCGCTGGCCAACTACGCGTTTGATCTGGCCTGGCAGTTTGACTGGGAGCGCACGCAGTTTTCCAAGAACGCTGTGCGCGTCAACACTGGCAGCGTCTCGTCGCGCAGGCTTCTCACCGACATCGATCTGAGTATCAATCAGGCGTTGAACGAAAAGTGGCGTTTCAGGGCATCGTTCATGCGCGACGGTCAGCGCCAGCGACCGGTCACACGGGAACAGCTGCTGCTGGGGTTTGAGCGCACGTTCATCGGCGGTTCGGCGCTGTTCGTGACGGTCAACCCCGAGTACGACAAGTCTCTGCTCGACATCGAGATCGGCTACGCGCGGTACTTTGATCAACGCGAGCAGTACGTGCGCTTTTCGCTGCTGCTTGACGACCTGAACTATTCGACCAAGAACGTCATTGGTGGCGTGCAGGATCAGGATCCGCTGCAACTGCAATGGCAGGCGCGAATCGCACTGACACAGGGCTGGTTCGCGTACACGCAAGGGCGCGTTGGCCGCGGCTTTGAGCGTCGTTTTGAGGATGTCACGTTGTCACCGCAACGCAGTGCGACGACTCAACGGGACAACCACGCTGAAATTCGATTTTCGAAGCGTTTTGCGGACGGTCGTCTGTGGTCGTTTTGGGGTCAGTGGGCCCAGTTCGAAGCGTCGCGCACGCTGCGCGACCCCGGTGGTGATTTCGATTACGACAACGAAGAGTGGAATCTGGCGGTGGAACACGTGCGCGTCTTTGGCAAGCGTCACCGCGGTCGAGTGCTGGCCCAATATGTGGAACGGCAAGCCGCGTCGCGCGGTTTCAACGCTCACGACTTTTCACGCCGGGACGTTATCGGCGGCGCGTTTTACGAGTATTTGCGAAACGCCAGCGCGTACACGCTCGGCTACGTGTTTGGATTGCCCGATTACGACTACGTCGCCTTTGATCCCATCGACAGTTATGCGAATCGCGAGTACACCGACAAGTTTATCGTGGGCTGGCGCTACCAGTTTTCGAAAGTGGCTCAAGTCCGCGCGTCGATCAGTCACGAACTCAGCGCCAGCGGCTTTGGCGGCGGGGCCGTTCAGTTTCAAATGACGTTTTAGCGCGCGTCTGCAGCGCAAGGCGTCAAACTTGTGTGGTCAGCGCAGCAACAGGAGCGGCACGACGCTGTGACTGATCATTTTCGACGTGTTGCTGCCGACGAAGAAATCGCGCACGCGCGAGTGTCCGTAGGCGCCCATCACCAAAAGGCCGATTTCGTGCTCGTCGCGAAAGGTGGTTAGCGCTTCGACCACGTTACCTTGGCGCAGGTGACTCTTGATATCGTCGTGCCCGCTGGACGTCAGCAGTTCGCACGCGCGTCGTAAGCTCTGCTGATTCTGCTCGTTATCCGCGCCCACCATGACCACGTGGCCGCACATAGACTTGAGTACGTCGGTGTTGGCGATGCCGGCGATGGCTTTGTCAGCGGTGTCACTGCCGTCGTAGGCAATCATGAAACTCGCGGGCGGAGAGAAAGCACCCACTGTTACCAGCGTCGGTGTGTGAATCGCGCGTATCAGGCTTTCGAACTGGGCGCCAAGCGCTTTGATTTCGTTTTCATGATCGGCACCCATACGCCCGATAACAAACAGACTGGTGTTGGATTCGCAGGTCAGCAAGGCATCGAGCAAATCGCCGTGACGCTGGTGCAAGGTCACGTCTGCCACGCCGGCATCGCACGCGCGCTGCTCGGCGTCCGCGAGCATGTGCTTGCCCAGCTCCATGGCGATCTTGCCGCGCTTTTCGTCGAGTTCGGTGAGCTCGTCCAGCAAGTGACTGGCGCTTCCCGGACCGATGGCACCCGACCGATCGGTGATTGGTGTTTCGGCTTTTTCCAGTACGTGCAGAAACCGCAGCGGAGAGTCCAGCAGGTTACTTGCCCATGCCGCCGTGTCCACGATGGCATTAGTGATGACCGATCCGTCTATGCACGCCGTGATCGTCGTTTTCTCTTGGGATTCGCTCATGGGTGACCTGCCATTAATTTTTCGACTTCTTCGGGTTTGTCGTACACGCCGAACCGACCGACCACCGTGCGTGTCGCGGCGTTCATGCCCACGACGTCCACCTCGGTGCCTTCCCGGCGAAACTTGATGACGGCTTTGTCCAGACCGCCCACGGACGTTATATCCCAAAAGTGCGCCTGAGACAGGTCGATGATCACTTTATCAACCACTTCCTTGAAATCAAACGAGGCGAAGAACTGGTCAGACGACGCGAAGAATACCTGGCCGATCACTTCGTAACGCCGCGTGCTCTCATCCATCAGCTCGCTTTTGATTAGCATAAAGCGCGCTATCTTGTTTGCAAAGAACAACGCGCCAAGCAGCACCCCAACGAATACGCCGAGTGCCAGATTGTGAGTCATGACGACAACGGCGACCGTTGAGATCATGACCACGTTCGTCGACAGGGGGTGCTTTTTCAGGTCGAGCAATGATTGCCATGAGAATGTGCCGATCGAGACCATGATCATGACCGCGACCAAGGCCGCCATCGGAATGCGACTGATCCACTCATCAAGGAAAACAACCATGATCAGTAGCAGCGTGCCGGCCGTAAAGGACGACAGGCGCCCGCGTCCGCCGGATTTCACGTTAATGATCGATTGTCCGATCATCGCGCATCCTGCCATGCCGCCAAGCAGACCTGCGCCAATGTTGGCCACGCCTTGCGCTTTGCATTCGCGATTTTTGTCGCTGTCCGTGTCGGTCAGATCGTCAACGATGGTTGCGGTCATCATCGATTCCAACAGTCCGACCACAGACAGCGCGGCCGCGTAGGGAAAAATGATCGTAAGCGTCGCCATGTTGAGCGGCACGTCCGGCCACAGGAACACCGGCAGCGTATCGGGCAGTTGCCCCATGTCGCCGACGGTCCGTATGTCCAGGCCGGTCGTCATGGCGACAGCTGTCAGTGAGACGATGCAGATCAGCGGCGACGGAATGGCCTGGCCGATCACGGGCAGACGCGGGAACAAATAGATGATGCCAAGACCTGCGGCGGTCATGGCGTACACGTGCCAAGTCACGTTGGTTAGCTCGGGCAGCTGAGCCATAAAGATAAGTATAGCCAGCGCATTAACAAACCCCGTGACGACCGAACGCGACACGAAGCGCATCAAGCTACCCAGGCGCAGGAAGCCTGCTGCGATTTGGAGCACACCCGTCAGCAACGTGGCCGCGAGCAAATACTCCAGGCCGTGCGCCTTGACCAGCGTGACCATCAGCAGTGCCATGGCGCCAGTTGCCGCGCTGATCATCCCGGTGCGCCCGCCGATGAACGCGGTCACTACCGCGATACAAAACGATGCGTACAGCCCGACTTTGGGGTCGACGCCAGCGATGATGGAAAACGCGATGGCTTCGGGAATCAGCGCGAGCGCGACGACGGTGCCGGCCAGCAGGTCGTTACGCGCGTTGCCGAGCCAGTCTCTCTTGATAGTGTCGAACATGATGTCCTGCGTTGCAGTCGAGTTTTGGGTCGTGCGCGCACGAATTTGGGCGGTTCCGGGTTCGTGAGCGCGCGCCATGGTACCGGAAACGACGCGACGCGTTGCGGGAATCTTTCACCACTTAACGACGTTAGCGACCTGCGACGTCCAGGCTTGAATTCCGATCGGTTTGCGCCGGCACCGTCATGGTGCCAAGCTGCCACGGAATTTGACAAAATACGGGCCAAATCACCATGCTCAAGCGCGTTCTCATTGTTGTCGGCGTATTCGCGGCGCTGTTTGTCGTTGGCAAGCTAATCGGTTTCGACAACGTGTGGGCCCGCGTTGCCGGGCCACCTGATCTCGGGCCGGTCGATTTCCGCGGCCTCGAAAAGGGGCCAAAGCCCAATCAGGCACTAGTATGTCCGCCACAGCTGTGCGATCCGGCATCCGTAGACGTCGAGAGCCCCGTTTACGCGCTTGATGCAAAGCGCCTCGCTCAGGCGGCGCGCAGCGCGCTTCAGGCTCTGCCGGGAAGCGAACGGGTGGACGATGGTTCGCAGGACACGACGTTGCGGTTCGTTGTGCGCACAAGCCTGATGCAGTTTCCGGACACCGTGGTGGTCGAAGCCGTGGAGGGTACCGCCCAAGGTACGGCCCATATCGCCATCTACAGTCGCAGTCAGATTGGCTACAGCGACATGGGCGCAAACCTGAAGCGAGTTCGCGCGATCCTGGCGAGTCTTGCGCAACACGAGGCCAGCTGAGAGACCAGTACTATGCAAAAAAGAATGAAGACTGCGGCGCTACTGATGCTGTTATTTGTCGTCACGCTGACCGGTTGCGCCGGACCGCAGACGGTGATCGTCACCGTGCGTCACGCCGAAAAAGTGTTGGGGGTCAGTGATCCGGATCTAACGCCCGCCGGGCAAGCTCGTGCGCAGGCGCTGGCAACCCGTCTGGCTGGCGCGAACATTCAGGCGGTGTATTCGACCGACACCCGACGTACGCGCCAGACGGCCACGCCCACCGCGAACGCTTTGGGTCTAACCGTGCAAACCTACACCTCGCCGGCGCAGCTCGCCGCACGCGTGATGTCCGAGCATCTCGGCCAGAATGTTCTGGTGGTCGGGCACAGCAATACCGTGGGCAGCATTGTGACCGCGTTTGGTGCTGAGTTGCCCGACGAACTTCCGCAGCCAATCAACGAGGATGATTTTGACAATCTGGTTACCATTTTCGTCAATAACGACCGCGGCGCTGGTGCTGTGCACACGACTTATGGGGCGCCGTCACCGTAACCGGGACGATAACGACGCACTGCGCGCGCGTCGACATCGTCGCGATAGTAGGCCACTTCCTTAAACTGCCGTTCGACGTAGCGTTGAGCTTGATCGTCAAAATGCGGTGACGCCGGATCGCCGCTCTGGCCACCGGCGAGCATGGATTTGGCCCGTACACGCTCGCCAAACTCCACGACTGCCACAAAACTGTTGCCAGACGATCCGTACAAGCGCTTGGTGCCCGGATAGCGCCTGGCACCAAACGACGCCAGAGCGCCCCAGCGTCCGGATCCAAAACCGACGGCCAGACTTGGCGCAGCGTCGTCATGCGGTTGCACGATGTCACCGGTTAAACGCTGAAAACGATTAACCTCACCCCAGGTTGTTCGCCACTGACCGTAGTCGTCGGTCAGCTCGGCGAGCGTATCGGCAAGGACCGAAACGCGTTGCGACGTTGGCGTTTGCGTCGCCAGAAATTGCATGAATTCGACACTGCGCGAATTGAGGTCAGGGGGCGTGGTGGCTTCAGCTGCCAGTCGCAATCCGTAAAAGTGCGCCAATGTCATCGCAACGGAGTCGACGCCAGCCTTTCGGTCCCACGCGCGCAACAGTGAGATGGCGTCACTGAGCTGTGGGAACTTGTCCTCATGCATGGCGTAAGCGTCGAACAAACCGGGCAGCAACACGTCGAACGCGGTCATCGCAGGGTCGTAGGCCAGATCCAGAAGTGCCTCCAACGTAAGCTCAGTCTGTCCCGACAGCACGTTAACCGCGTGCACGCCGCGAAAATTCTCGGCGTCAGGTGCCATGTAAACGGGGTAATCCTCGCGCTTGGGGCTGAATGGTCCAGCCGCGGTAAACGGTGTTGAGTTGCAGTTCTGAATCCAGCCGTTGGGCGGGTTGAGAATGCTGATGGTCTCTTCGACGGTGTGCAAGCCTTGCCAGTCGGTGGCGGGATCGGTGCCGTCCACCGGCTTCGAATAGTCGAACTGCGGATCACGACGCGGAATAAAGTTGCCGTGGTAGTACGCGATGTTGCCCGATGAATCGGCGTAAACGGTGTTGTTCGACGAGTTGCGTCGGATGCGCATCATCTCGCGAAATTCATCGTGATTGCGCAGCTTCGTGCGCACGAACGATTGGCGCAGCGCGTGGACCGGGTCCCAGTTGAGTTTTGTTGCGACCCATTTGCCATCGATACGATGTGTGATCGGTCCGTGATGCGTGTGATACATCGGAAAGCGGCGCTCGGCCATTTTGCCGCCGTCGCGATATTTGAGCGTGACCGAGGAAACGTCGACTGGCCGCAGTTCATCGCCGTAGCGGTAAACCAGCTCGCCGTCTTTTTCAAACACATCCTCGACGAACTGATCTTTGAAATCGACGTAGGTTGAGGTGTGCATCCAGCCGGTATTCTCGTTAAAACCCTGGTAGACGAAGAACTGCCCCCAGGTGACCGCGCCATAGGCATTGAGGCCTTCCTGACTGACCACGTGCACTTCGGGCCGGAAATAGAAGGAGGTGTGCGGGTTGATCAGGAACAGCGTGTTGCCGTTGGCGGTCAGGTCGCGCGCAATGGCAAAACCGTTGGAGCCTTTCGGTTCCGGAAACCTCGCCTGCGTTTGGGCCACCGCTGGCGCGTCAGTGTCGGCACCGTAAAAGTTTCGGATGCCCGCTGTGTCGACGCTTTCAATATCTCCACCGATGGAACCTTCGCTGAAGAACATCGGCATCCACGGTTCGAAGCGCGTGAGCAGTCGCGGCGTGACGTCCGGATGTGTGATGAGGTAGTAGTTTAATCCATCCGCATACGCATCACACAGAGCTTTGAGCCAGCCCGGGGCGTCTGCGTAAGCGGCCTTGGCTTCCTCCACCGTCATGAACAGGCGTGCGCGCAAATCGCTGAACAGCGCCGCTTCGCCTTCCACTTCGGCCAGCCGACCGGTGGCCCAGATGTAGTTTTGTTCGATGCGATTGAAGTCGTCTTCGGCCTGGGCGTAGAGCAGGCCAAACACCGCATCGGCGTCTGACTCGCCGTAGATGTGCGGCACGCCGAAGTTATCGCGCACGATTTCCACACGCTCGGCGATGCTGGCAAGACGTCGAAGTTCGGTATCGGCGGCGCTTTCGATCGGCGCTGATGCACAGCCCACGAGCAAGCCTGAATAAAGGGCCAGCGTGGCAATGGCCGGCAGGTGCAATGAACGAAGAGACGCGGACATAGCTGGCACCAAAGGTAGCGATGAGAGTGGCGGCAGTGTAATGCCAGTGGGCGCGCACGCGCCAGTCAAGCGCTCGAGGTCGTAAGGCGAGGCGCTGGATTTCATGATTTCGTGATGAGATCCCATCGCCTGTCGTGGCATGCTCGGTGTATGACTGGATGGCGATTATTGGTGGTTGTCGGTGCACTGTTTTGCGCAAGCGGCTGTGCCCGCTTGTTTCCGATTGAAGCGGGCGAGTCACTGGAACATTTTTCGACGCAGGCGCCGCAGCCCGGGCAGCTCGCGCCCAACTTCGTGTTGACGGACATTGATGGCGTTGAGCACGAGCTGGCGAAATTGGCTCAGCACCAGCCGGTGGTTGTGCAATTGGGCAGTTACACCTGCCCGGTGTTTCGCTACCGGCGTTTCTACATGCATCCGGTGCGAGAAAAATACCTGGGTCAAGTGACGTTTTTGGTCGTGTACACGCAAGAGGCGCATCCGGTCGGGGCGCAGAGCCCGTACTCTGATGAGGAATGGGACCCGTGGATTAACCGATTGACCGGGGTGCGCAACCCGCAAGCCGTCACCTGGGTAGAGCGTCAGGACAGCGCCCGCGCGGCGCAGCAAGCCATGCAGTCCAACGCGCTGTTTGTTGTGGACAACCTCGACAACAACGTGTGGCAGCGGTACGGCGGAGCGCCGTCCGCCGCGTTTCTGATTGATACCGAGCGTCGTGTGGTCCTTTCTCAGCCCTGGGTCGACCCGGAGCCATTGGCCGATGCCATCGACGCGTTGCTGAAAGACGCGCCGCACTGACTTTTGGGCCGCCGACGCCGCTGGTGCGGCGAGTGCGTTACACTTTTGTTGTGGAACGACACGTATGGAACCCCATGGACACGGGCTGCACGACAAAAACGTTGCATCGGCGCACGCCGCAAGGCGATGCGCGCGAGCATCAGCATGCGCTGGCCGATGAAGTGCCGGTCGAGATTCATCTCAATCAGCACGCCACCGTCGTGACGATGGCGAGCCCGGTGGCGCTTGCAGATCTTGCCGTCGGTTTCTTGCTCAGCGAGCGCTACTTGAGTCTGTCAACACCGGTGCTGCGCGCTGAAGTCTACGAGCGCGCGCCCGGTTTTGTGGTCAACGTCATCACACCGAACGGCGAGCGACCGGCAGTGCGATCGCGCAGTGTCGCGGCACGCTCCAGCTGTGGGTTATGCGGCGTGACATCGATGGACGATGCCATCGTGGCGCTGGAACCGGTGACCCGTCGGGCGCTGCCCAGGGCCGATGTCATCCAGCGGTCGGTCACCGGTCTTCGTGCGCACCAGCCTTTGAACCAGCAGACCCGCTCGGTGCACGCCGCGGCGTGGTGTGATTCGCGCGGCGACATTGCGCTGGTGCGCGAAGACATCGGTCGACACAATGCATTGGACAAGCTGCTTGGCGCCCGCGCGCGCGCCAACGATGACGCTGCTGGCTACGTGTTAATGAGCAGCCGCCTCAGTTACGAGCTGGTGCAAAAGGCCGCGACTCACAACGTAGCGACGCTGGTGGCGATATCGGCGCCCACGACGCTCGCGGTCGATCTGGCCGCGTCGCTCGGCATGAACATGGTGGCGATTGCGCGTGACGACAACCACAGCATCTTCACCCCGGAATCGGCTCGTGAGTGACGACGAAAACAAAACCGCAGCGGGCGGCTGGGCGGCGTTAAAAGCGGCGACTCAACACCTGCGTGAGCAGCAGATCGTGTGGAAAGGCAATCGCACACTGCTGTCGATGAACAAGCCGGACGGTTTCGATTGCCCCGGTTGCGCGTGGCCCGACAGCAATCCACACGGTTCATTCGAATACTGTGAAAACGGGGCGAAAGCCGTAGCTTGGGAAGCGACCGCAAAACGGGCGACGCCCGCGCTGTTCGCCGAGCACTCCGTGACGTCGTTGCGCGAGCAATCCGATCACTGGCTTGAAGCGCAAGGTCGACTCACTCAGCCAATGCGTTACAACCGCTCGACCGATCGGTATGAGGAAACGACCTGGGATGCCGCTTACGCGCTCATTGGCAAAACGCTACGCGAACTGAAGAGCCCGCACGAGGCCGAATACTACACGTCTGGCCGCACCAGCAATGAAGCGGCGTTCCTGCTGCAAATGATGGTGCGGTTGCTTGGCACAAACAACTTTCCCGACTGCTCCAATTTGTGCCACGAGGCGTCGAGTGTGGGCTTGCCCATGTCCATTGGCGTTGGCAAAGGCACGGCGACGCTGGGTGATTTCGCTGCTTGTGATGCGCTGTTCAGTTTCGGTCACAACCCCGGCACCAACCATCCGCGCATGCTGGGGACGCTGCGCGACGCGGCAAAACGTGGCGCCAGCATTGTGGTGTTCAATCCGTTGCGCGAACGCGGTCTGCAGCGCTTCACGGATCCGCAAAGCCCTGCGCAGATGCTGACGGGACGTTCCACCGAGCTGGCAACGCACTATTACCCTTTGCGTATCGGCGGAGACATTGCAGCGATTAATGGTTTGCTCAAAGCACTCATTGTGCACCCTGCTGGTGTGGACAGCGAGTTTGTTGAGTCGCACACACAGGGCCTTGAGGCTCTCATCGAATTTGTTGACTCGATCCCGTGGGCAACGTTGGAAACGCAAAGCGGGTTGACGCGCGCTCAATTGGAAGAGGCGGCGGATGTGTACGCGCATTCGAAGGCGTCGATCGTTGCTTACGGTATGGGTATTACTCAGCATTGCCACGGAACACAAAACGTTCGCGCCCTCGCTAACCTGGCGCTGATCAAGGGAAACGTTGGACGACCTGGTGCCGGCATCTGCCCAATTCGTGGCCACAGCAACGTGCAGGGTGACCGGACGATGGGTATTTGGGAGACGCCGTCGGCGCCGTTCCTGGATGGTCTTGAACGCGGCATCGGCGCCGCGATGCCCCGAGAACCGGGGCATACGGTTGTGCAGGCAATCGACGCCATGCGGGCGGGGAGGGCCCGTGCGTTTTTCGCCATGGGCGGCAATCTGGTGTCGGCCTCGCCCGATCCGCAAGGCGTGAGCGAGGCGCTGGCGGGCCAGCAGCTCACCGTCTCCATCGCGACCAAGCTCAATCGGAGTCATCTGGCGCCAGGTGCAGAGGGTTTTCTGCTGCCCTGTCTGGGGCGCACGGAATTGGACGAACAAAGCAGCGGTCCGCAGTCGATCAGCGTCGAGGATTCGATGTCGATGGTGCACGCGTCGCGCGGTGCTAACACGCCAGCATCGGCCGCACTGCAGTCGGAGTGCGCCATTGTGGGCGGCATCGCGGCGCACGCTTTGCCGAATGCGACGGTCGACTGGACGTCGCTGGTCGCCGACTACGACCGAATTCGCGATTTGATTGAACGCAGCATTGACGGTTTCGATCAGTTCAACGTTCGCCTTAAACAGCCGGGCGGCTTTTATCTTCCCAACGCTGCGCGTGAACGCGTGTGGAAGACCCCCAGCGGCAAGGCACAGTTTGCCGTAACGGCGCTACCGGAGGCGCCAGTACGGCAAGACGTGTTTGATTTCACGTTGACCACAGTGCGTTCGCACGATCAATACAACACAACGGTGTACGGCTACGACGATCGCTATCGAGGCATTCGCAACCGGCGCAACGTGTTGTTCATGAACGCGGACGATGTTCTCGCCGCGGGTATTTCGGATGGCGCGCGCGTCACGCTGACGCATCGGACGGCCGACGCGCTTCGCTACCGGCTCGAGGGATTGCATGTTGTTGCCTATGACATTCCGTCGGGTTGTTGCGCCACCTATTTTCCCGAGGCGAACGCGCTGATTCCGGGCGAACATTTTGATCCCGACAGTTCGACGCCGGGGTATAAATCCGTGCCGGTGCGGATCGTGGTTGAGCGTGTTTGAACGGCGTCCTGATGAAAGACTTGCCTCTGCCTAATCCCAGAGCACAGAGTGCCCGCTAAGGCGCTCGCGCATTAAGTAAAGCCATTACGGCCATCGCGTCATCACGCGGCAACGCGGGTGCTGCTATATTGACCGTGGGCCAACAACCGAGGGGCAAAGGCGGATGAACGGAACGGGAAAACTGGCGATCAGTGCAATCGCAGCGGCGTGTGGCTTGGCGTGGTTCCATCAGATCGAACCGGCTGAGGGGCCTGTGTATTCCGGGCCGAAGTTGGCGCCGGGCGGCTACATGACAAAGCGCCGGTTGGTCGGCAGCGAGCTGTCCCCGTTGCAAATTGCCTCGGCCACGCGACAAGCGACTGCCATGCGCACTGCAGAGGCGTCACGCGGCGACCCCGCCTGGATTTTCCAGGGTCCGGTGAATATCGGTGGTCGCGTTCTGGACATTGCGGTGGATCCCGTGCTCGACGATACGCTGTACGCAGCCAGTGCCAGCGGCGGTGTTTGGCGAAGCGATGACGCTGGCGATACGTTTTCTTCCATCTGGCCCAATGCGAACGCACAGCCGATTGGCGCACTCGCTATTGATTCGAACGCCGTCATGTATGCCGGTACCGGAGAATCCGGTCCGGGTGGTGGCAGTCCAACGTACGGCAATAAGGGCGTGTTCAAATCCACCGATCGCGGTGCGACCTGGACCAACGTTGGTCTTGAGGCCAGCGAGCGCATCAGTCGCCTGGTGATTGATCCCAACGATGAGCAGCGCGTGTTTGTCGCCGCCACCGGCCCGCTCTATGCGCCGGGCGGCGAGCGCGGCGTCTATCGAAGCACCGACGCGGGTGCCACCTGGCAGCAAGTGCTTGCCGGTGACAACCTGACGACAGGTGCCTCGGATGTGCACGTCGATCCGAACGATTCTCAACGGGTTTACGCGGTGATGTGGGATCACCTGCGCGAGCCGTCGCTGCGTCGCTACGGTGGTGTCGGTTCCGGGATTTATCGCAGTCTCGACGGTGGTGATACGTGGGTTCGCTTGAGCAACGGTTTGCCGCCTGCCGACCCAGATATCGGCCGCATTGCGCTCGGTGTGTCGCCGTCAAACGCCGACCGGCTTTACGCCACTTACCTAAACACCATTGGGCTCTATACGGCGTTTTTCACCTCCGTGGACGGTGGCGGGAGTTGGACGCAACTGCCGTTCGACCAGAATCTGGCCAATTCGCAAAACGTGTTTGGCTGGTGGTTCGCAAGGCTGTGGGTCGACCCGCAGGTCGAAACGCGCGTGTTCAGTGCCGGCATCACGTTGTTGCTATCTGATGATGCCGGCGCAAGCTGGTCCGTCGACAACACGTTACATGCCGATCAGCATGCGCTGGCGTGGGATCCAAAAGCCCCAGGTCGGGTTTACGTTGGTAACGACGGCGGGGTGTATCGCTCTGAGTTGGACGGCGCGTTCAACAGCTGGACGTTCGCGACGGTACAGCCATTTACGCAGTTCTACACCATGGATGTCGATGAGCAGATACCGGAGCGACTGGTTGGTGGCACGCAGGACAATCGTTGCTTGCGTTCGTTTAGCGCCGGCAACTCGGACGACTGGAACATGTGGGGCTGCGGCGACGGTCTGGAAAACCTCGTCAATCCGACGGATTCGCTGCTGCTTTACGGTTGCAGTCAGTACGGTAACTGTTTGCGCTCGTTTGACGCCGGTGAGTCGGCGCAGCCGATCGGCGTTACGACGTCATCGCGGCGCAACTGGCTGACACCACTGGTCTTCGATCCACGGAACCCGGGGATCATGTATTACGCTGGCGATCAGGTAAATCGTTCGGTCGATGGTGGTGCGTCCTGGACGGTCATCAGTCCGGACCTGACCGGTGGCGATCCCAATCCTTCACCGGTTGATATCTATCCTTACGGCACGATCACGACTCTGGCGGTGGCGCCCGCCAATCCCGACAAGATTTACGTCGGCACCGACGACGCGCGCATCTGGGTCACCGATAACCAGGGCGCGAACTGGGTGCAAAGCACCGATCCTGGGCTGCCGGATCGTTGGGTCACGAAGATTGTGGTCAGCGATACGGATGCGGCCCGCGCTTACGTGTCGTATTCCGGTTTTCGCAATGACGATCACACCCCGTATTTATTCAGGACTGTGGACGGAGGCGTTAGCTGGATCGACATTACGTCGAACCTGCCAGCCGCGCCGATTAACACGCTCGCGTTGCGCGCGGACGGCTCGTTGTTTGTCGGCAGCGACGTCGGCGTATACGTCTCTGAAGACGATGGCGCTTCGTGGCGCAGTTTTGGCGGCAACCTGCCGCAAGTGCCGATTAACGACCTGCGGATTCACGAACCGACGCGCAAACTCTACGCCGCGACGTTCGGACGCGGCATTTATCAAATTGGCCTCGGGTCGATCGACTTTGATGGCGACGGCGTTTTGAACATCAACGACAACTGCACCGACCGGACGAATCCGCTGCAGGAGGACGGTGATGGTGATCTGTATGGCAACGCCTGCGATGCAGATTTCAATAACGACTGCCAGATCAACGTGGTGGATCTTGGTTTGATGCGTGCGGCGTTTTTTCAAAGCGATGCGGTGATCGATTTGAACAGCGACGGGATCGTCAACGTGGGGGATTTAGGTCTGCTGCGGCAGAATTTTTTCGGTGACGTCGGGCCTAGTGGGCTAACGGCTTTCTGCGACTAGATCTGTACCGCACTGCCAAAAAAAGCAAGCCGCGTTCGGTTTTGTCAAAGGTGATGGTTGCACTAATCGCTGCCTGAACGGAAACGAATGCGAGGCCTTTTTGTCGCACGTCGATTGAGCTCGCCGTGTGCGGCGGTGGCGTCGCCGTGGATCACATCGGCGTACCACAAACGCCGAATGCGCTATGCTGTCGGCCGCCCGAAGCTGACGAATTCGCACCATGACATCAAACAACCTTCTGTTCACGGTTCTTAGTTGCTTGACGTTCATGGGCGTCGTCGCGTGGGTGTCCTACTTGAAAACACGTGGTGAGGTGGCCACGAAAGACGGCTATTTTCTTGCCGGTCGAGGTCTCACCGGTGTCTTCATTGCCGGTTCCATGCTGCTCACCAACCTGTCGGCAGAACAGCTAATCGGCTTGAACGGCAGCGCCTATGGCTACAACTTGAGCAGCATGGCGTGGGAGGTCACCGCCGCGTTCGCGACAATTTGCATGGCGCTTATTTTTCTACCGCGCTACCTCGCCGGCGCGTTCACAACGCTGCCGGAGTTTCTCAACAGCCGATTCGATGACGGCGTTCGGCGCTTGACCGTTGTCCTGTTTCTGGTGGGCTACGGACTGATCACGATTCCTTCGGTGCTGTATTCAGGCTCCATTGCTGTCCTCAAACTGTTCGACGTCCCAACCTTGCTTAACGTCAGCTACGCCCAGGGTTTGGTCATTACGATCGTCGCGATTGGCTGTCTGGGTGCGATTTATGCAGTGTTTGGTGGCCTGCGCGCGGTCGCCGTATCGGACACGATCAACGGCATCGGTCTTCTGATTGTCGGAATTCTGGTGCCGGTGTTGGGCCTGGCGCTGCTCGGCGACGGGAGTTTCATGCGTGGCGTCACGACCATCACCACGGTGGATACGTTTAAGCTCAACGCGATCGGTGGTGCCGATGACCCAACACCGTTTGGCACCATTTTCACGGGCATGATTTTCGCTAACCTTTTTTATTGGTGTACCAATCAGTACGTGATTCAACGCACGTTGGCTGCACGCGATCTTGCTGAGGGTCAAAAGGGCGTGTTGCTGTCGGGTTATTTCAAAGTGCTGGTGCCGTTCATGATGATGTTGCCGGGCACGATCGCGTATCACTTGTACGGGCCTGGTCTGGCGACGATTGATCTGGCCTACCCACAACTGATCAAAGACGTACTGCCCACGTATCTCGCCGGTTTTTTCCTGGCCGTGTTGCTGGGCGCGGTGTTCAGCTCATTCAATTCCCTGTTGAACAGTGCGGCGACACTGTTTTGCCTTGATGTTTACGCGCCGCTGCGCAAGGCCCCAATGAGTGATGCGCAGATGGTGCGCGTTGCGAAAATGGCAAGCGTGGTGATCGCGCTGTTCTCGTTTGTGGTCGCGCCGCTGCTGCAGTACGCGCCCCAGGGACTTTGGCAAATCATCCGGATCTTCACCGGTTTCTACAATATCCCGATCATCGTCGTGGTGATCGTGGGATTGTTCACCACGCGCGTGCCGGCGCTGGCGGCAAAAGTGGTGATTGTTTTTCACGTCGTCGCCTATGGGTTGGCCAAATTTGTGTTCGCGGATGCCGTCACCCTTCACTTTATCCACCTCTATGCGGTGCTGTTCGTCATCGAGGTGGCCATCATGTTGCTGATCGGTTGGTGGCGGCCACGTAAGGAAGTTTGGCAATACGAGCGCAAAAACATTGTCGATCTCACGCCGTGGCGCTACGCGATGCCTGCCGCGGTCACGCTGCTGTCGTGCGTCGTCATGGTCTATATGTTGTTCTCGCGCATCGGGCTCGTTGACGGGCCGAACGCGTTGTTTTTCTGGCTGATTGTTGCGATTGGCCTGATCAACCTGGGAATCTGGACCGTCTCGATTCGGCGCCACTCACGTTAAGTCAAATAACCCAAAAACGGTGCAACTGTGGCGATTTCCAAAATACAAACGTTTGCATTTTTGCGATGCACTGTAGTAGAACTAAGCCGCACTAAAGCAGAACAAGATTATGGAAAGCGGGCGAATGGCTGGCAATGCCACCCGCCAACACCACCAATTTTGACTAACATCGAAAAAGGCAGGCTCCTCATGCGTCAACCCAAGACCTCACTGGCTGCAATCGTCATTTCCTGTTGCATGCTCCTGACGGCGAGTCCCTCGAGTTTCGCGCAGGGCGCGCTGGAGGAGATCATCGTCACCGCGCAGAAACGCGAGGAGAACATCGCCGAAGTCCCGGTCGCCGTCTCGGTCATCAGCGGTGACTTGGTCGGCGCGTCGTTTTCCAACAACATGGAGGACCTGCAACAGCTGGTTCCCTCGGTCAGTATCCGTCAGGGCAACACCACCCGTAACCAGGCGTTGACGGTGCGCGGCATCGGTACGATTTCATTCAGTATCGCCGCTGAGCCGAGCGTGTCGACAGTCGTCGACAACGTGGTGCTCGGTCGTTCCGGACAGGCGTTTGGCGATCTGTACGATATCGAACGGGTCGAAGTGTTGCGCGGGCCGCAGGGCACGCTGTTTGGCAAGAACGCGTCCGCGGGTGTGGTGAACATCAGCACGCGTAAGCCGTCGGACGAGCTCGAGGGCTACATCAACGCGTCCTATTACCAGGACAACGAATACCTGCTGCGCGGACGACTGTCCGGGCCAATCAACGATCAGCTGCGCGGCTCGGTCACTATCCTGGACGCCGGCTTCGATGGTTTTATCACCAACGTCTACAACAACGAAAAAGTGAACGGCTACGACAAGCGCGGCGTACGCGGCATGCTTGACTACGATGTTGACGACAACACCTCCGTGCGCTTCATTTACGAAGACTACGAGGCCAACAACGACTGCTGCGCCGACCTTGAGTTGCGCCCGAGCGGTCGCAACCCGGCCTCCGAAGCGGCTCCAAACGGTACCGGTCTTGATCTTGATCAGCGCTTAATCGATCACGACTTCGAGACCCGCACGCTGGATTCGACCACGGCATCTTCGGTGCAGGTTGAGACGGGCATTGGGGAACACACGCTGACGTCGATAACGGCGTTTCGCAGCTGGGACAACACCGAATTTCGTGAAGGCGATTTCACGTCCATTGCGGGTGACAGCAACCAACCGGTGTTCGGCGTGCCGTTTCAACTGCACGACATCGGTCCACAGGAGTGGCGTCAGTTTTCGCAGGAGCTGCGTCTGAGCTCCCCGGTTGGCGAAAATTTTGATTATCAGGTCGGCCTGTTTTACTGGAACATCGATTCCGAACGAAATTTTACGCGTGAGGCCAGTTGTCAGAACAACAACGGTCAGCTCGACGCCGCGATTGCCAACCATCTGGCATTGACGCTTGAGCCGGCGCAGCCCAACACCCAAGCTGACGTAGACGCATTCATTGCCGCCAACAACATCACCTGCAACGCCAATGACATCGTGTCGGCGACGGGCTTTATGAACACCGAGTTCAACAATTACGCTGTCTTTGGCCAGGGTAACTGGCATCTGACCGATACCTGGAACGTACTGTTTGGTTTGCGCTATACCGAAGACGAAGTCTCGTTTAACCACAACCGCGTCAACAACGACGAGTTTGGTCGCCGCGGCGTCGGCGTGCGCCCCCGCTTCTCTGACGGCAATAATCAGACTGACACCAATCTGTCGGGCAGCACTGACGAGTCCAACGTAGCGGGTAAGCTCGGCGTGCAGTGGGATTTTGCTGACGGCGCCATGGCCTACCTGACGTACAGCCAAGGCTATAAAGGTCCGGCGTTCAACGTTTTCTACAATATGGACGAAGACGACATTAATCCGATCGATGCTGAGGAATCCGATTCGATCGAGCTTGGCATGAAGTACTCTGGAAACTGGGGTCTGATCGCAGTCTCGCTGTATCAGACCGACATTGAAAACTTCCAGGCGAATGATTTTGACACGTCGGATGGCACCACCATTACCGGCTTTACCAACGGCGGCGATGTGGAGACGTCCGGTATCGAAATCGATTTCATCTGGCAGGTCACGGATACGTTTCGTCTGAGCGGTGGCCTCGCGTCATCCGATGCCGAGTCGTCGGTGGGCGATCCGCTGCCGTTCGCACCGGATCTCAAGTACTCGCTGGTTGGGCAGTACGACATGCCGTTGCGCAATGGTGCAACCGTTCGCTTTAACGGTAACTATGTGTACACCGATGAGAAGCTGTCGGGCAACATCGGACAAACTGATGAAGTGCCGTTCCTGTTGCCGGACTTCGGCTTGCTCAATGCAAGCATCGGCTATCATTCCGAAAACGAGAAGCTGGCATTGACGCTGGTCGCGAAAAATCTGACCGACGAATCGTTTGCGACCACGTTCGCGGGCGACGGCTTTCGCTACACGGTGCCACGCGATGCCGATCGTTACTTTGGCGTAAACCTGCGGCTCAACTATTAATCCACATTGACCGGCGCTTGCGAGCGTCAGTCTATCCCGGTGGTGGTGCCGTCGACTCACGAACCATGAGCGTCGGCGCCGGGATGATGGGTGAAACCGGCGATTCCTTTGTATGCAGGCGCAACACATAGCGAACAGCTTCGAGGCCAAGCTCGTACATAGGCCAACGCACGGTCGTCAATGGAGGTTGGATGATGGCGGCCATTTCGATGTCGTCGTGACCGGCAATCGACATTTGCTGTGGCACTTCGATCCCGCGCTTGTGCAGCGCGTGAATCAACGCAATGGCGCAGACGTCGTTCCACGCGAATACCGCGGTCGGTCGCTGCGGATTTGCGGCGAGGGTATCGGCAATGTGCTCAACGCTTGCGAGCGTCTCGTCAAACGAAAACAGATCTTCGTCACGAATCGGCAACTGCGCATTCTGCATGGCCTGTCGGTAAGCGAAAATTTTCGGCTCACGCGCCGGCCCAGCCGGTCCAGCAACAAAGGCGACGCGACGATGTTTCAATGCAAACAAATGCGCCATGATCTTGGCCGAACCGCTGACGCTGTCGCAACTCACTTGATGCGCGGCGTCTTCGCGATTGATGTGAATGATCGGCGTCGCGAGCGGCAACGCATCGTAGTAGGACTGCGGACAGCGCGCGGCCGGAACAATAAGGCCATCAACGGCCAGCTCGCTGAACACGTTAATTGCGTCACGTTCCGCGGCTGGCTTCCCCTCAGTATTGCGAATCAACACGCGGAGCGAATGGCGAGCGGCTTCGTCCTCGATGCCGCGGGCAAGCGGTGCGAAAAAAGGATTGGTCATGTCCGGGATCACCAACCCGATCAGCTGGCTGCGTCGCTTGACCAGCGAGCGACCGATCGCGCTGGGCACGTAGCCCAGACGCAGCGCAATCCGCTCGATATCCTCACGCGTCGACGTCTTCACCCTCGGCGAGCCCTGCAGGGCGCGCGTCACCGTGGACGGGTCCACGCCGGCTTCGCGTGCGATGTCCTTGATCGTGACCCGTTGTCGACTCCACTCTTTGCTTGTCATTGCTTGTTATTCTCACTGTCCGCCCGAGTGACTGCGCGGCGCAAAACGGCGCCCGGACATCGGCAAGATGCGCTAGTGTCCAAGGCTGCCAGCGTAGCATCGTCGCGTAAAACATGCAGGAAACTCAATGTCTAAGGATGCCCCGATGCGGCTACGCTATTTTGAACAAGCGTCGAATCAGCGTCACATTACCGCGCCTGATCGCTATCTTTACGCCCGGCCGACGCCCCGCTGGCGCGTGAACATTATTGGCACCGGAACCATTGGCCAGGAACACATGCGCGTTGCTACGCTGCTGGGTCGTGCGCGTGTTAACGGTATTTTCGACAGCCAAAGCCACAGCATGGACGTCGCCGCACAAGAGTTTGCCAGCTACAGCGATACGCCGCTGCGACGCTTCGACTCACTCGAAGATGCGTGCATGGACAATGACGCTGACGCGCTGATTGTGTGCACGCCAAACCATACGCATCGTGACGTGCTGGCAACGGCCATCAAGGGCGGCAAGCCCGTGCTGTTGGAAAAGCCAATGGCCACGACGCTGCGCGATGCGGCGGCCATCGTCGCCGATGCCCAGCAGTATCCCCAGCCGATTCATGTGGGTTTGCAGTACCGCTTCAAAGCGATCTATGCCGAGGCCGAGTACGAACTCCTGCAACGGCGCAGTATCGGTCAGATCCACACGCTCAACCTGTTTGAGCACCGCCCGCCGTTCCTCGACAAGGTCGGTCAGTGGAACAAATTCAGCCGCTGTTCGGGTGGTACGCTGATCGAAAAGTGCTGCCACTATTTCGATCTTCTGAATCGTTACGCGTGTGCTCTTCCGGTCAGCGTCTTTGCGCGAGGCGGACAGGCCGTCAACTTTCGCGATTTCGAACGTGACGGAGCGGCGTCGGACATCATGGACCACGCGATGGTCTTTATTGAGTACGCAAACGGCGTCAAGGCGAACTTCGAGCTCAACATGTTCAGTCCCAATTTTCACGAGCAATTGACGGTGGTTGGTGACGATGGACGGCTCACCGCGCGCGAGTCGTTTAGCCCGTTTCAGGAACAGCAAACCCGCTGCGATCTGCGCGTGGAGCATGATGAGACGGCGCCCGCGCGTACAACCAGTATCGCCCACTCCAAACTGATCGAGCAGAGCGGTCACCACGGCGCCACGTGGTTCGAGCACGCCGCCTTTCTGGACCGGTTGGAAGGCAAACCCGGCAAAGTGGCGACGCCACTTGAAGGGTTTTGGTCCATCGTCGTCGGCGCCGCGGCCGAGGAATCGGCGCGAACCGGTGCACCCGTTGAGGTTGCGCAATTGCTGGCGAGCAACGATCTTGAGCATTTTCTGGGAGAGTTTACGTGAGTCAGAATGCGTTACGCGTTGGCGGACACGCCATGCCGTCGGTTGGCCTCGGTCTGTGGAAACTGGCGCGCGAGGAAGCGGCCGCCTCGGTACGCGCTGCCGTTGCGGCCGGTTACCGACATTTGGACAGCGCGGCCGATTACGGCAACGAAGCCGAAGTGGGCCACGGTATTCGTGCGGCGCTCGACGAAGGCTTGTGCCAACGCGACGACTTGTGGGTAACGTCGAAATTGTGGAACACCGACCACGGTGCCGAACACGTCCGCCCGGCTCTCGAGCGTACCCTGGCTGATTTACAGCTTGAGCGTCTTGATCTTTATCTGATCCATTTCCCGATTGCGCTCGAGCACGTGCCGCACGACGTGCGCTATCCGGCTGAGTGGGTGCACGATCCGGCAGCGGCGCAGCCGTCGATGAAAACGGCTCGCGTGCCGCTGATGGAAACCTGGCAGGCGATGGAGGAGCTGGTCAAACTGGGGCTGACCCGGGAAATCGGCGTGTGCAATTTCAACACCGGGTTGATGCACGATTTGTTGACCTATGCGCAGATCAAGCCCGCGATGCTGCAGATTGAATCGCATCCGTACCTGACTCAGGAGCCGTTGCTGCGACTGTGTCGTGACAACGACATCGCGGTGACCGCGTTTTCACCGCTGGGTGCCTTGTCCTACGTGGCGCTGGATATGGCCGGAGCGGCGGATTCGGTGCTGACGGAGCCGGTGGTTGTCGAGGCCGCGGCGCAAGTGGGCCGCACGCCAGCGCAGGTGGTCTTGCGCTGGGGTATTCAGCGTGGCACGGCAATCATCCCGAAGACCTCACGCAAGGAGCGGCTGATCGAAAATTTGGCGCTGTTTGATTTTTCACTGACCGATGAACAGATGCGTTCGATTAGCGCACTCAATCAGAATCGACGGTTCAATGACCCGGGTGTGTTTTGCGAACAGGCTTTCGGCACGTTTTACCCGATTTACGACTAGGCGGTATCTGACGATGAGCGACGTATTTTCGGCCCGGCAGATCGAGGTTCCACAACAGCAAGAGCACGGCGGCGTGTTTCCGCTGGTCTTTGCGGCATCCGCTGCCAGCGATCCGGGTGACGCGTTTGCTTGGTTGGCCGCGCAGCGTGAGTCTTTGCTGGATCAGGTGAGTCGTCACGGTGCTGTGTTGTTTCGTGACTTTGGCGTGAACGATGCCGAGCAATTCGATCGATTTGTGCGTGCGCTTGATCTGCCGAATTTCACTTACGCCGATTCGCTCTCCAACGCCGTACGCATAAACATGACGGATCGCGTATTCACGGCGAACGAGGCGCCGCCCGACGTTGGCATTTTTTTGCATCACGAAATGGCGCAGACCCCCATTTTCCCATCGCGACTCTTTTTCTACTGTGAGCAGGCTGCCGCACAAGCGGGCCAGACGCCTTTGTGCCGTTCCGATGCGCTCTATAACGCGTTACGTGAAGCGCTGCCTGCGTTTGTTGATCGCTGTGAGCAACTGGGCGTCAAGTATTCCAACACCATGCCGGCGAGCGATGATCACCAGTCTGGACAAGGGCGTAGCTGGCGCAGCACGCTGGGCGCACAGCAGCGTGATGATGCCGAGCGCAAACTCCAGGAGCTTGGCTACAGCTGGGAGTGGTTGGCGGATGAATCGCTGGCGGTGACTTCTCCCGTACTGCCAGCGGTCCGGCAACTGCACGACGGTCGCAAAGTGTTTTTCAATCAACTCATCGCGGCTTATCTTGGTTGGGCAGATTCGCACAAGGCACTACGCTTTGGCGACGACTCGGCCATGGATCAAGACGCCATGCAGCGGGCCAGTGACATTGCCGATGCGTTGACGTTTGATCTGGCCTGGCAATCTGGCGATGTGGCGTTGGTGGATAACCACACGGTGATGCACGGCCGGCGTCCATTCAAAGGGACGCGCCGGGTGTTGGTATCGTTAGTGGCTGACGCTGGCGACGCGTTCGTCGTTTAGTCCGACGGCGCGTAGGGATTGCGCGGGAGCTGATCATCCGGCAACGGGGGCCGACGTTGTGTCTCACGCGGGCCAAAATGCGTGCTCAGATAAGCGACGATGCGCGCTTCGGTCTCAGGTGGGAAGGTCCACAAGTTATGCTTGGCCTGCATCCACCGAATCATGGTGAGCCACTGCTCGGCGGAGGCGCATTGCTGCACAACCAGTCGCAGCGAATGACAACCGCTGCAATGCGCCTGCACCAGCGCGGCGTCTTCTGCTGGCGGCAAGAGTTCCCCCGCACGAGCTTGACTGGCGCCTAGCGCCAGGACTAGCGTTACCAAACCGTTGACCATCTTCATGTCGCCAGCACGGCAATTCGATGACAGGCGTTGTTGAGATAGCCTTTCGGATTCCAGCCTGGCACGACCATGGGTTGCGCAAGCCCCGCTTCGTCGGTCGCTCGTGCCCACAGTTCATAGTAGCCCGGCTGCTTCAATGTGACGCGTGCATTCCAGTGTTGCCAGGCCAGCCGGTTGGCGGGCGCCTCGAGTTTTGCCGCATGCCACGTTGCGCCAAAGTTCGTTGAAACGTGCACGTGCGCTACCGCTCGGTCACCCGCCCACGCGTGTCCGCGCAGATCGAGCGCTTTGCCCGCCGGGTGTTCGAGACCGGAACGCGGGCGTGTGATTAGTGATCGAACCGGCATGGATTCGATGATGCAAAACTCTTCATCTGGCACCTTGCTGCCCGGCGCCACCGGTTTGCACGGAACGCGGTAGGACTGCCCCATCATTTTGGGGCCGTCATGGATACGGTCGCGTACCACGATACGTGACAGCCACTTACCTGACACCGAGCCGGGCCAACCTGCGCAAACCAGTCGCAGCGGGTGGCCGTTGTGCGCGGGAATCGGCGCGCCGTTCATGGCGAACGCGATCAACGTTTCGTCCTCAAGTGCTTTGTGCATCGGCACGCCACGCGAGATCGGCGCCTTGTTCGGGTCGCCGCTCAAGTGCTGATCGGCGCCGTAGTAAGCCACGTACACAGCGTTGTCGCGCAAGCCCACGGCGTTGAGCACGTCTTTGAGCCGTACACCGGTCCAACGAGGGCAACCCACGGCCCCGACCGACCATTGATTGCCGGGTGCGGCCGGTACGAATTCGCGACGACCATTGCCACCGCACTCGAGCTGCAGTTGCAGGGTGTGGTGCGTGAAGTTCTTTTTCAGTTCTGTCAGGGAAAAGGTCTTGCTTTGCGCCGCGCTTTCGCCCTCCACCGTTAGCGTCCAGTCTGCTTCATCGACCGTGACGGGCGGACGACCGTTATTTCGCACAAAAAGATGCTCAGCTGGCGTGATCAGATCATCGAGCAGGTGCGCCGGCGTCTCCGCGTTGACCGGCCGGTCGTTGTGGACGATCAACCCGGACTTGCCCTGGAGTACGAACGGTTCGGCGCTGCCTGCCAACGCCGCCGGTATGAGGCCGCCGGGCAGCCAAGGTGCGTGCACGATACCGCCGCCAAGCGTGGCTGCCATTAGCGTCTGGCCACAGCCGCGCAGAAAGCCGCGACGTGACGTGGCATCGCTGTGTCGTCCGAACACATTGGCGTCGGCCGACAGCGGGTCGGCGTTGTAAAGTTCGTGCAAGCCGCGCTCTTTCTTGCTCATGGTCAGCGCAGTACCCCAGCTGTGAACGTGAGCAGCGCGAAACTGACCACACCGACGATCAAGGCTGACAGCAAACCGATCCCCAGCGGTTTCAGGCCGATGCGACGAATTTCGCCGATGTCCGTGCCCAGACCGACCGACGCCATAGCGACAGTTAATGCAAGCGTTGCGATGGACTGAATCGTATGCACCACCTGCTGCCAGAGTTCGCCAGACAGCACGCCGAAGGCTGGCGTGGACGCGTCGCCCAGCGTACGCAGCAGACTCATCAGCGCAAAACCGATGACAAACAGTGGCACCATCGTCCACCATGCAGGTGCTTTTTCATCGCCTTGTCCCTGGCGGTGATAGAAAATGCTCATCGCAGGAATGATGATCAACATGCCGAGATTACGTACCAGTTTGGTTACCGTTGCGGCATCGAGCGCACTCGCGTCGCCGTAAAACTGTTGGTAGACCAGCCCCGACCCTGCCACCTGTGCCGTGTCGTGAACGGCCGTGCCGAGGAATAAACCGACGGCCACCGCGTCGCCGCTGAACAGCAGGTGTCCGGCGAATGGATAGATCAACATGGCGAGCAGGCCAAACAACGTGATGCACGCCACCGCGTAACAAACCTCGTCGTCGCGAGCGCCGATGGCGGGCGCCGTCGCAACGATTGCCGTGGACCCGCACACGCTGGTGCCCACCGCGATCAGCGTGCCCAGCCGGGAATTAACGCCGATGCGTTTGGCCAGAAACGTCACCACCACCAGCGCGGTCAGCACCGTGCCCAGAATAATGGGCAACGCCTGCAGCCCGAGTTCGCCGATCTGCGCCACGCTCAAGCGGATGCCCAGCAACACGATTCCTACGCGCAAAACGCGCTTGAGCCCGAAGGACACGCCGGGGGCGAACCGCTCTGACACGCCGATGGTATTGCGCAGAACAAGGCCCAGAATAATGGCGACCATGGTCGCGCTGATCGGGCTTTTGGGCAGATCAAGGATTTGGATGCCAATCACGTGCGAGAGCAACTGGCCTGCGAACGCCAACGCGATGGCCAGTCCGAGTCCGGGCAGAATACGGAGCATAAGAATCGGGTCCCTTTTGCCCCAAATTATACCTGAAACCAGAGCGTAATCCGGTCATCATTTGCCCGGCGACCACTCGAAGTCGCGTCACGCTTGAGGTAGGGTTGGTGTGCCGCTGGCTGTTCCCCCGAGGTTTCTGTGATCAAAACTCTGTGACTCTCGCGACCGATCGATTTAGCAGTCGTTGGGGCATTATTCTCGCGTCTTTGGGTATGGCCATCGGCGCCGGAAACTTATGGCGCTTTCCCCGGTTGGCCGGCGAGTACGGCGGTTCCTTCCTGCTGCTGTGGATTCTGTTCCTGCTGGTGTGGTCGATTCCGATCCTGCTGATCGAGTTTGCGCTGGGTAAGAAACACAAGAAGGGTGTCATTGGCGCGTTTGCCGATGCCTTGGGCAAACGCTACGCCTGGGTGGGGTTTTTTGTCACGGTGTGCACACTGGGGATCTGTTTCTATTACTCGGTCGTGACCGGTTGGGGGCTGCAATACCTGGGCTTCTCAATCGAAAACGCGTGGGCGCAAATGAACGGCGGTGTGCCTCTGGCCCAGCGCATCGCTGAAGATCCGGATCTGCTGGCGAATCGCTGGACCGGTATTGCCAATGGCAACGTGGTCACGGTCGTGCTGTACGCGTTGGTGGTGGTCGTGGCCGCCGTCGTACTGGTACGCGGTATTCAGCACGGTCTGGAGCGTGCCAACAAAATTCTGATCCCCAGCTTGTTCGTGCTGCTGTTCATCGTCATGGGCGTAGCGTTGTCGATGGACAACGGCGCCACCGGTCTCGAGTATTTGTTTCGCATCGATACCGCGCATTTTTCGAATCCGAAAATCTGGATTGAAGCCCTGTCGCAGTCGGCATGGTCGACCGGCGCAGGCTGGGGTTTGATGATGACGATTTCGTCGTATTCGCGAGAGCGCGAAGACGTCACGCTGAATATTTTTATCGGTGCATTTGGTAACAATACGGCTTCTTTGGTTGCAGCGATGGCCGTGCTGCCCGCCGTATTTGCGTTATCGGCTAGCGATGCGCAGGCCGTGAGCTATTTGCAGAGCGGCAATCAAGCCCTGACGTTTTCGGTCATTCCCAATCTGTTCGGGAGTTTGCCTGGCGGACACTTTCTCGCCATCGTGTTCTTCCTTGCTTTTGTGCTTGCCGCGTTCAGCTCGCTGTTACCGATGATCGAGCTGTTCATTTGTAACCTGCGCGATTTGGGTTTGACGCGAAATACCGCTGCTCTGCGCGCCGGTGTGCTGGTGGTGTTGTTTGGGTTTCCGTCGGCGTGGAGCTTGAATTTCTTCAGCAATCAGGATTGGGTTTGGGGTATCGGTCTGATTGTGTCGGGTTTGTTCTTCGTGTTGGTGGCGTTCAAGGAAGGGGTGTTGCGCTTCAAACATGAGGTCATCGACAAGGACTCGGACTTTCGCGTCCCGGACCTCTATTTTGTTGCCTGTATCTCACTGAACGCCGTGCTCGCCGTGGTGCTGATTGTCTGGTGGATGTCACGAGGCTACAGCGCAAATCCGTGGTTTGATGCCGACGGCAACTGGAGTCTCTTTGATGTTTACAGCAACGCCAGCGTGGTCACGCAGTGGGCGATCGTGTTGATCGTAGGGCTGCTGCTCAACGGCTTCCTGTATCGCAAATTTTCAGGACGTGACGCATGAGCAGTGTGGCCATCGTCAACATGTTGATCGTCCTCGGAATTGTAGTCGGCGGTTTCTTCGGCTTTTTACTGTTGGCGATCCGCAAAGAAGGGCGCAAGAAATAGATCAGGGCACGATGTCGTCGATGATGGGCCGCAGTTGCAAAGACAGCGCCATCGCCGCGGCTGTTGCAGACTGGCCGTCCACGGTTCCCTCGCGCATCGCGATCACTGCGAAATAGCCGCGCTCGAAATCGATCCATGGATACCAGCCGAAAGCCCCGGGGCTTGACGCAACGCGTACAGGCTCACACTGCGTGTCCCACAGCGGTTGCAGGCATTCACGCCAGGCGCCCAGCGCGTAGTGAAAATCGAACGCGGAATCATCGATCACGGATGGACGTTGGGCGATGACCACCGGCAACGCGGTTCGATCTTCGAGCATCGTGCCGCGGACACTTGCCAAGAAATCCCCGCTCAGGAGTGCGCGCAGAAACGTTGCATAGTCGCGTGCCGAGCTGGTGAGGCCGCCGGCGACACGTGGATTGGCGGGCGACGGAACGAACGCGTCGGTTTGCGTCAGTCCCAGCGCGGATACAAGCTGGAGCTGCAGCAGCGCGCGAAAACTCTGTCCGGTCGCTTGCTCCGCCATTGCTGCGGCAACTTGCAGATGCGCAGGCCCGTAGGAAAACGTACTGCCCGGATCAAACCCCAGCTCGCCGGCGTACAGTGTTTGCGCGCACTGGTCCAGCGTTGTGGTGGCATCTTCAATGCAGGCGACGTCGAGGTCGCTGTGGTCAAACCCGGCCGTGAAACTGAGCAACTGCTCCAACGTGACGTGGCTGCGCACGTCGTCGACAGCGCTGGTCCACCACGCGAGGTGGTCCTGTGGGTTATCGGACAGTTCCAACACTCCCTGCTCCACCAGCGTCATTATGACGGATGCGGAAAGCCATTTCGACGCGGAAGCAATCAGGTGCGCCTCATCGGCAGAGAATCCGCCTTTTTCATACGTCCAGATTTCGCCTGACGCGTCGCCGACGATTACCGCCAGATCCTCGACGGCAAAGTCATCGATGATTTGAGTGGCAATTGCTTGCGGTGGGTCAGTGGGTCCACTGGTTGCTGGTCCAATTGCACCACCGTCACCACCACAGGCGGCGACGAGCGACGGTACGATCAATGCGGCGATCTCTCTGGCGGCGGAAACAGGCATGGTTGGTTCTCCAAACGGCAACGGTCATCTGGGTCTTTCAACGTATCGGGTCGCTTTTGGTTGACACGCCGGGCGCCGCTGACTCCAGTTTCACTTGTCCGGGGCATCGGCTACCATCAGGTGCGGTTCAATCAGTCTTACGGGCGGCCCTTACTGTGATAGAAAACTTGCGTGCCGCCGCGGCTCATGCCGCGCGCTTGTACACGCTGTATGCACCGGGCAGTGCGTTCAAGCAGGCGATTATCGCCGGTGACGGCGCGTTCGAAGCGCTGCACCGACTGGACCACGTACCGATTGTCAGCACGCATGTGGGGCCGCGTTTTGCGATTCACTTGCCCGATATGATTCAACGCGCTCTGTTTTTCTGTGGTGTGTGGGAGCCGACGATTTCGTCCTGGATGCGACACCGACTCGGCGCTGGCGACGTCTTTGTCGACGTGGGTGGCAACATTGGCTACCACTCCTGTCTGGCGGCGCATTGCGTCGGTCCGTCAGGACGGGTTGTTGCCATGGAACCGTCGCCGTCCATTGCGCGGCAGTTTGCCCACAACGTATCGCTAAACCGTTACGCGAACGTCCAACTGGAGCACTGTGCCGTGTCTGATCACGAAACGACTGTGCAGGTCATGCGCGGCCCGCCCGGCGCGTTGGGCACGACCCGCACGACCGAGACGGCCAGCGGCGACGCCGAAGCGACGGTGCCGGCGCGTCCGCTCGGCCAGATAGTTGAGCACGACCTCCTGTTTGGCGCGCGCATGATCAAGATTGACGTCGAAGGTGCGGAAGAGCAGGTCATCAACGGCGTGGCAGATGAGCTGGCAAATTTCAATGAGCGAACCGAGTGGATCGTGGAGTTGTCGCCGGGTAGCAAAGACGATGCGGATGCTTACGTCCGTCGCCTGCTCGCGCCGTTCGATCACGCGGGGTATCGAGCGTTTGCCATCGAAAATCGCTACGACACGCTGTGGTATGCCCAAGATGCCCGCCGATTGAGCCGCGCCGCGCCCGAGTCTCTGCTGCGTGCGTTGCCAGCGAATCTCGACGCGGTCGAGCAAATTGACGTGATTCTGACGCGAGATCCAGCGTTGTGTCGCGGCGAGTTCGCACCGCCGCAGCTGCCTGTCGCCTGACCATGGATTGGCTCACGACAACGGCAAGTCGCCTGCTCGAGCAACTCGTCGCTGTGCTGCGCTATCCAATTGTTCCGGAGCAGCGCCTGTTCTATCTCTACGTGTTGAGCTCGCTGGGGTTTGCGCTTGTGCTCTATCTGCGTTCCGAACAGCGTGATGACGACGTGGCGCAAGGCACCGGTCTGATGCGCGGTCTTGCCCGCTTCGTATTTCCACCGGCGGTTTGGTCACACTCGTCAGCCTGGGTCGACGTGCGTTACTTTGTGCCTCATCAAATGCTGCGACTGTGGATTTATTCGCAAGTGGTGGTCGCCGCGGCGGTGGGCGGCAATCTCGCGGTGACCGGTTTTTTTCAAAGCGCATTCGGGGAACCAGGGCTGGTTCCGGCGACGCAAGGCAGCTTGCCGATGATCGCCGCTTACACGCTGGCTTCGGTCGTTGCGCTGGATTTTTCAGCGTTCCTGATGCACCTGTGCCAGCACAAGTTTCCGCTGTTGTGGGCGTTTCACAAAGTGCATCATTCTGCCGAGGTCCTGCACCCACTGAGCAATTATCGCGAGCATCCTGTCGACAACGTGTGCTATGCGCTGGTCACCGGCAGTTCGCTGGGTATGGTCAACGCCGGTTTTGCTTTCGTGTTTAACGTGACGCCGCAGGCGTTGGTAACGCCGTTGCTGGGTATTGGTTTGGCAGGGTTTTTGTACAACATTTTGGGCTACCACTTGCGCCATTCGCACTTGTGGCTGCGTTGGCCCGGCGTTTGGGTCTATGTGTTCGGCTGTCCTGCGCATCATCAAATTCATCACAGCTGTGAGCCACAGCACATCGATCGGAATTTTGCATTCGTGCTGCCGGTTTGGGATGTGATTTTTGGTACGTTCTACATGCCCAGCGATCGCGATCCACTGACGTTCGGCCTGGGCGACGGCAGCGAACCGAAATACAAAAGCCTGTGGTCGCTGTACACGCTCCCTTTTATTGACTTGGCCAAACGGGTTCGCCTGTGGCACTGAGCGCGACTATCTGTCGGGTGGCGCTCAATCTCGCCGACGTTGATCGACATCGCTACGCGGACGTTGCGTTGACCGTTGCGCGCCATCCATCGGAAAACGACGAACGCATGATGCAGCGCGTGCTGTGTTACGCGCTGTACGCGCATGAGGAGCTGTCGTTTACCAAGGGTTTGAGCAGCGATGACGAGCCCGACTTGTGGCAAAAAGACTTGACCGGTGAGATCGAGCACTGGATCGATCTGGGACAACCGGATTTGCGTCGCATAGCCAAAGCCTGTGGTCGAGCGCGGCGTGTCAGCGTGCACTGCTACAGCGGGCACGGTGCCGAGATCTGGTTCGACAAACTCGGTTCTGCGTTGGGCCGTTTCGATAACCTGCGCATTGTTCATGTGTCGCCTGACTCGAGCGCCGCGCTCGCGGCGCTGGCCGGTCGCAATATGGCGCTTCAGGTTTACATCGAAGATCAGCAAGTGCTGGTCAGCGACGACCAACACAACGTGACGATCGTGCCGCAAGTGTGGTTTCCGGAAACGGCCTAGCCTGAACTGTTCGTGAGTCTCGTGAATCGTTCAGGCTAGGTGCCGCGCGGCGGGGCTCGCCAGCCGACGGGTTTGTAGAACCAGACGCTGCCCTCAACCGAGTCGCGCAAGCCGACGAATACATCGAGGTTGGGCGCGTATTTCCATTTGCCCAGCACGCCGTTATCGACCGAGCCTGCGGGCGCGGCGAGCGTCGGCGTCGGGGCTTTGTTGATGGTCCAGCCGTCGCTGCCCAAGGGCTCGGGTGCGCTCAGCAGGCGCACGGTCGGCCCACCGTCCCAGAGCACGAACTGGCGGCGTACGGGGTCGAAATCCATGCCGTAGTTTGAGTCCATGACGAAGTCGCCATCGAGGTCGATGGGCGTGACCACGACGTCGCGATTGCCAGGGCCCGGTACACTGAGATCCCAGTAGACAATCGGCTGACTCGGCACACCGGTGCGCGCATAAATATCGCGCGCGGGATCGAACGCGCCGGCGCCGCGTGCCGTCGGGCCGGAGCCAAAGGCGCCAACGAATTCGACGGTATCGAGAGTGGGGTCGGACAAGTCTCGAAAGTCGAGCTTGAACAAACTGGCGCCGGTCGTGCTGAACAAGCGCGCCGAAAAGTAGACAACATCGTGGCCGTCTTCACTGCTGTAGGCGGTCGTACCGTTAACGTGGCTGGCCGGTGTGAGACCGGTGAACGTCGCATTGGCATGGATGTCGCGGTTCGCCCACATTTCACCACCAAGGACCTCTGGAAACGGGCCTTCGCGCTGCACGTGCGAGCCGGCGGTGCCGCCCACCATGTCGCCGCTCGCGCGAGACGGATCAAAAAAATATGGACCGGTAAGCGAAAACGTGCCGTCGTCGTTGGCGCGAAAATAGGCGCCGCCGCTGTTCCACTGGGCGCCACCGAAATTCAAATAGCGATCAAACTGCGGCAGAAACATGGCGTTGTCATAGGTATGCGCGGACCCTGGGGCTGCGTCTACCCCGTCGATGGATTCCCACTCTCCCAGACTGTTACGGGCAATTTCACTGGGTAACGCGGCGCGTTCCCACAGACCGGATGCGGCTTTAAAGAGGTAGACGTCGTTGCCCGAGTACGTCGCGTGCCCACCACCGTACAGGATGAGTTGCGCCCGGTTGCTGTCCCAGGCAAAACCGCTCCACGCCGCAATGATTTTGTCGGGTGTTGGGTTGGAACCCTCTTTTAGCGGCCGCTGGTCCGCGGGCGTCCAGACGTCGGAGAAAAGGTTGGCGTTCGCCAGATACCACTCGCCTTCGGGCAATGCGCCCAGCGCATCGATCAGCGCACCGATTCCGGGAGGGACTGGCGCAAGCGCACTGGGCCCGGGCGATGAGAAAAACAGCGTGCGAAAAATACCGAGATCCACCACGTTGACCAGCCCGTCGCCGTTCAGATCGGCCGCGTTATCACCGGACTGGAAAAACGCCAGGCGCATCGCGCCGAGATCCGTTACGTTCACGGTGCCGTCGTTGTTGAAATCGGCGTCACAGGCATTGCCGTAGCCGTCGTCATCGGTATCGAGCTGGTTGGCGTTACTGCTGACCGTGCAATTGTCCACGAGGTCGAGAATGCCGTCGTCATCACGATCTCCGGGTGCCGCGACGCTCGCCAGTGTCACACTCAGGACAAAACTGGCGATCAGGCACTGACGTGTCCTGGTCCATACGAGAGTCATGAGGAGCCGCTCCGTTGGGTTGGTGTTTGTGCTTGCGCTTCGCTTTCACGATAGGGTCGGGTCGCGGTGCCTGTCAACTTGGTAAAGCGCTGTGGAATGAGTCTGTTGGCGCGTCCGGTGTAGTATGCTCAACGCCGGTAATCTGGACTGAGTGGAAAACGATGGATTTCGATTTTTCTCCGCGCGTGGTCGCGCTGCGTGAACGACTTGAGCGGTTCATGGATGAACACATCTATCCCAACGAGCAGCCGATGCTCGATCATTTCGCCGCGACTGACGAACCGTGGAACACGCCCGCGTTGATGGACGCGCTCAAGGAAAAGGCACGTGAACAGGGGTTGTGGAATCTGTTTCTGCCTGGAGAACTTGGGGCGGGCTTGAGCAATCTGGAATACGCGCCGCTAGCGGAAATAACCGGCCGCGTGGCGTGGTCTCCCGAGGTTTTCAACTGCAACGCGCCGGACACCGGCAACATGGAGACGCTACTGCTCTACGGCACGCCCGAGCAGAAGAAGCGCTGGCTTGAACCGTTGCTGGCCGGTGACATTCGCTCGGCGTTTGCGATGACCGAACCGGATGTGGCGTCCTCGGATGCCACCAATATTCAGTCGTCCATCGTGCGCGACGGCGACGAGTACGTGATCAACGGCCGCAAGTGGTGGACGACGGGCGCCATGCGCAACAGTTGCGAGCTGTTGATCTTCATGGGCAAGACCGATCCCGACAACGCCAACCGGCACGCTCAGCAATCCATGATTCTGGTACCCAAGAAAACGCCGGGCGTATCGATCGTCGGCAATTGCGAGACGTTCGGTTACACGGATGCGCCCTACGGCGAACCCGAGATCGTGTTCCACGACGTCAGGGTGCCCGCGAGTCATTTGCTGCTCGGTGAAGGGCGCGGTTTCGAGATTGCGCAAGGTCGGCTCGGGCCGGGTCGTATTCATCACTGCATGCGTCTGATTGGATGTGCACAGCGGGCTCTGGAAATGAGCTGCGCGCGCGTGGCCAGCCGCTCGACGTTTGGCCGCACAATCTCGCGGCACCAGTCCGTCCGCGAGCGCATTGCGCAGTCTTACTGTGACATTGAGCAGGCGCGCCTGTTGACGCTCAAGGCGGCAGCGAAAATGGACAGCCACGGCAACAAGGCGGCACGAGACCTGATTGCGGCGATCAAGATCGTGGCGCCCAAAATGGCTTGCACGGTGATTGACCGAGCCATGCAAATGCACGGCGCGCTTGGCATCAGCGATCGACTGCCGTTAGCGCACAGCTACAACATGGCCAGGCAAATGCGGTTGGCAGACGGGCCGGATGAGGTGCATATGATGGCGCTGGGTCGGCAGTTGATTGACCGGTACGCGCACTGATGGGTGGCGAGATGGCGGTCAACGAACTTGACCACTGCGCGCTTGATGCCTACCTGGCAGCGCAGATGGATGGCTTCGGTCAGCTCCGCGAGTCGAAAAAATTCTCCGGCGGACAGTCGAATCCCACGTTTTTGCTAACGACGTCCACGGGTCGTTTTGTTCTGCGTCGCAAGCCGCCGGGCGTATTGCTCAAATCCGCGCACGCGGTAGATCGTGAGTTTCGGGTAATTCGTGCGCTGGCGTCGACCAATGTGCCCGTCGCCACCGGATATCATTTGTGCGAGGACGACGAGGTCATCGGCAGCGTATTTTACGTCATGGAGTTTGTCGACGGTCAGATATTCTGGGACCCGACATTGCCCGATCACGACGCCGACCAGCGTCGAGCACGCTATGACGAAATGAACAGGGTGCTCGCCGCGCTGCACGGCGTCGATGTCGACGCGGTGGGATTGACCGATTTCGGCCAGCCGGGTAACTACTTCGAGCGTCAGGTAGGCCGGTGGACCAAACAGTATCGGGCGAGCGAAACGCACACGATCGAAGCGATGGACGCCCTGATTCTGTGGCTCAGTCAGAACATGCCCGCTGACGACGGCCACGTCTCGCTGGTCCACGGCGACTATCGCCTCGACAATTTCATTTTTAGTCGCGACCAACCTCATATCTCGGCAGTCGTCGACTGGGAACTGTCGACGCTGGGTCATCCGTTGGCGGATTTGGCCTACCAGTGCATGCAGTGGCGGATGCCGCACGAAAGTTTGATGAAGGGACTTGGCGGTATCGATCGTGAGGCGCTCGGAATTCCGGCCGAGAACGACTACGTGGCCGACTACTGCCGGCGCACGGGACGGACGCAAATCGATCACTGGACCTTTTACCTGGCGTTCTGCTTTTTTCGACTCGCGGCCATCGTGCAGGGCGTACGCAAGCGCGCTCTGGATGGCAATGCGTCCAGCGCCAGGGCCAGGGCGGTCGGTGAGCTCACCCAACCGCTGGCGCAAGCGGCAATGGCGTTAATCGACGAATGAGCGCAGCACGTCTTAATGTCCTGCTGATCTGCGGCGGCAAATACCACGATTTTGATTTCGCACGTTTGGAACTGCTCAAGCTTCTGCACGAACATGCGCACATGCGTGTGCAGGTTGCACAGGACTACGCGGCCGTTGATCAGTTGGCGACGACCGACTTGCTAATCACGTACACCTGCGATGTTGTGCCCGACGAGGCGCAGCAGCGGGTGCTTCGCGCGTGGCTGGAATCGGGCAAGCGCTGGCTTGCGCTGCACGCGACCAATTCGATTATCGAGTTTGTCAGCCTCAAACCGCTGCGCATTCGAACACCCGATGCGGCGCCGGATTTTATGGCGCTGTGCGGCAGTCAGTTTGTCGCGCATCCGCCCATTGGCCGCTTTCGCGTTGAAGTGACAGACCCGACCCATCCGCTCGTGGAAGGTATCGAAGCGTTTGAGACCACGGACGAACTCTATCTGTGTCGGTATAGCGAGAATCTTCAGACACTGCTGCATTGCTACTATGAGGGCACGACACCGGAGTTCGAGCAAACACAGTGGGACGGTTCACAGCCCCATCCCGTTCTTTATTTGCATCCGGTGGGGCGCGGCGAAGTGGTGTATTTCACGCTGGGGCACTGCCGCGGCAACTACGACATGCGACCGCTGATGGAGCACTATCCCAATGTCGATCGCTGCAGTTGGGAGCAGCCCCAGTTCCGCGAAATTTTGCGTCGCTGTATCGAGTGGTCGGGGCGTCGCGACAGTTAGAGCCGGCGAATTACCTCGGCACCGTCCCACTCGGCACACTGACGTTTAAGGCCATCAAAAAACGCCTCAAGACCGGCAGACCATTCCAGCAGCTCAATCATGCTCCCAATGCCGTCCGTCGCGTCCATGTAGGCGAATCGCGGACCGCCCGCCATTTGCCCGCCATTGGCGACCGGGTAGCCCAGCGCCGTGTAGTGCGCAATATCCGCGTCCAGATCGCGACTCCAAAAGCACAGATGGTGAAAGTCACTGGCGCCCTCTGGCACGGTATCGCGGTACGCATTTGGCGCATCCCCGTGCGGCTCGATCAGCTCGATTTGTTCGTCGCCAGCGTAGGCAATCGCGGTCGTCATTGTCAGTACGCCAGGTGCTCCGCGGTAAAGCAGCGACTCGAATCGCTCGGGTGTGTAGGTCGCAACGAAAAACGGGCCGATGCCCAATGCCGCTGACCAGCGACGAGCGGCTTCGTCGATGTTTGGCACAACCCAGGCTTTTTGCATGGGACGCGGATCGGTTGGTTGGCTCATCCGGGATCTCGATGTTGATGTGAGGGAGGGCAGGGCCACTCAAACGGCGCTTATGTCATTGGACATAGTGTACGCCCGACCTTGGACATCCGGTGGAAATTGATCAAAAAATGAGCGCATCGAGGCGCCGACGCCCTTTTGCTCCGGGGTTCTCGGGGGGCAGTTCACAGTTTCGACGCCACGCCATGTACAACGCCTGGAAGCACTACTACTATTAACCGTGTGAAAAACTGTGCCCAAACGGCATCGTTCGCATGCGTGAAATTTGGCGGCTTTTAGTGTTATGGCGACAATTACCGTAGGAATGCCGGTTTATAACGGCGAGCAGTATCTCGAGTCGGCGATCTCCGCCGTGCTCGAGCAAACGTTCGACGATTTTGAACTGCTGATTGCCGACAACGCGTCGTCGGACCAATCCGGCGACATATGCCGGGATTTGGCGGCGGGCGATTCACGCATTCGTTACCTGCGCAACCAGAAGAATATCGGCGCCGCGGCAAACTACAACTTGCTCTACGACCAGGCTCGCACACCGTATTTTCGCTGGTCGAACGCCGATGACTTGCTGGACCCAACGCTGCACCAAAAGTGTTACGACGCGTTGGTCGCTCACCCGGAAGCGGCGCTGGCGGCTGGCACAACCATACTGATCGATGGCGATGGCAACGAGACCGGTGCGTATGACGACAATTTGCACATTGTCGATCCGCGGCCCAGTCGTCGGCTCTGCAGTTTTTTGCGCCGCGTTGGCATGACCAACGTGATCTACGGCTTGATGCGTACCGACGCGCTCAAGCACACCGACCTGATGGGCAACGGCACCGTCCCCGCCGCCGACACCATTTTCATGGGGCAGCTGGTGCTCCAGGGCGCTTTTATCAAACTCGATGAGCCTCTGTTCTACCGTCGCATGCACGAGCTCAGCAGTAGCGCGGACCGAGCTGACACGTCCAAGCAGCAGTCGTTCTGGAGCGCCGGAGAGAAAAAATTCAAGCGCGCGGGCTGGAAAAGTCTCGCCGCCTACCGCCGCGCGATTGCAAGAACGCCGCTGGATGCGGGTGAGTCGCTGGCGTTATACCAACTTTTGTTACAGGAAATGTGGGCGAACAAGCGCCAGTTGTCGGCTGAACTGATCCACTCCTGAACGTATTACTTCCGATCAATCAATGAATCTGCCCACTCTCAGGGAGAGAACGCAATGCGAGTTTTAGTTACCGGTCATAAAGGCTACATCGGCACCGTGATGGTGCCCATGCTGCAGGCACGCGGTCACACCGTCGTCGGTATCGACAGCGATTTGTATCGCAACAGCACCTACGGCACGGCGCCCGCACCGGTCGAAGAAATTATTAAGGACGTCCGCGACATCGAAAAAGCGGATCTCGAAGGCGTCGACGCGATCGTCTCGCTGGCGGCGCTGTCCAATGACATGTTGGGTGACTTTAATCCCGAACTGACTTATCAGATTAATCACATGGCGTCGGTACGCCTTGCCGAAATGGCCATCGATCTTGGCATTCGGCGCTACGTGTTTGCATCGTCATGCAGCATGTACGGCGCGGCGGGCGACAAGATCCTGGACGAGAGTGCCGAGTTTAATCCGGTCACGGCCTACGCCACGTCGAAAGTCTGGGTTGAGCGCGACGTCAGCAAGATGGCGGCGGACGACTTCAGTCCAACGTTCATGCGCAATTCGACAGCCTACGGCGTGTCGCCGCGTATCCGCTTTGACGTGGTGTTGAATAACCTGTCAGCGTGGGCGTACACCACCGGCAAAGTGCACATGAAAAGCGACGGGTCACCGTGGCGACCTCTGGTGCACATCGAAGACATTTCACGCGGCGTGATTGCCGCACTGGAATCGCCGCGCGAGAAAGTGCACAACGAAGCGTTCAACGTCGGCCGAAACAGCGAGAATTACCAGGTCAAACAGCTCGCCGACTTCGTGCAGCAGACGATTCCCAACTGCGAGATCAGTTTTGCTGGCGACGCGAGTCCTGATTTGCGTAACTACCGGGTCAACTTCGACAAGTTTGCGAATACGTTCCCGGACTATGCGCTGCAGTGGTCAGCACTTGAAGGCGCGAAGTCCATTTACGACTCTTACGCAAAATTTGGTCTCGATAAAGACGAATACGAAGGGCCGAAGTACAAGCGCATCGCGCAGCTCAAGCAACTGATTGAATCCGGTCAGCTTGACGACACCATGCGCTGGACCTGATATGGAGTTCAAGCCGACAGCCATTGACGGCGCATTTCTGATCGTGCCGAGAAAGATCGGCGACGAGCGGGGTTTTTTTGCGCGCGCCTGGTGCCAGCAGGAATTCGCGGACGCTGGCCTCAACCCAACGATCGTTCAAAGCAATATGGCGGTGAGTAAACACAAAGGCACGTTGCGCGGCTTGCACTACCAGACCGCGCCGCACCAGGAAGTCAAAATCGTACGTTGCTCACGTGGTGCGATGTTTGACGTCATCGTCGATGTGCGACCAGACTCACCGACTTACAAGAAATGGGTCGGCTACGAACTCAATACCGACAATCATCACGCGCTCTATGTGCCGGAAGGCTGCGCAACGGGCTACATGACGCTCACCGATGACGTCGAAATGTATTACCACACCACAGCGGCTTTCGCGCCCGAGGCGGCGACCGGCGTGCGCTACGACGATCCTGCGTTTGGCATCGAATGGCCTCTCACGCCCACTGTGCTGTCCGACCAGGATACGCAGTGGCCGCATCTGGCGTCAGACGCCTGAGATTGAACTAACCCTGATTTGGTACCGGAGATCTTGACTCATGTTGATTGTTGATACCGCTTTGAAGAAACGTGCGGATGCGGGCGACCCGATTCGCGTGGGCCTCGTTGGCGCTGGTTACAGCGGACGCAAGATTGCGTACCAGATCACCGACGGTATCGACGGCATGGAAGTGGTGGCGATTGCCAACCGCACGGCACAGCACGCACGCGAAGCGTACGAGTATGCGGGCGTGAAATCGATGGACGAAGTGGCCAGCGCGGCTGACCTGGATCGCTGTATTGCGGAGGGCACGCCGGCGATCAGTGACGATTACCGGGTGCTGACCGAGTCCGAACAAATTGAAGTGATCGTAGACGCCACCGGCATCGTGACCTACGGCGCCGAGGTGGCGCACTCGGCCATCGAGCACGCCAAACATCTCATTCTGATGAACGTCGAAATGGATGCAACGGTAGGCGCCATCTTGAGCGAGAAGGCACGCGCCAAGGGCGTCACCTACTCAAACAGTGATGGCGACGAGCCCGGCGTCGCCATGAACCAGATTCGTTTCGTGCGTTCCATTGGTCTCAAGCCCGTGGTGGCGGGAAATTTGAAAGGTCTTTACGACCCGTATCGCAACCCGGAGACGCAGCAGGCGTTTGCCGCAGCAAATAATCAGAAGCCGGCGACCATGGCGCACTTTGCCGACGGCACCAAACTGTCGATGGAGCTGACGGTTTTGGCCAACGGTGCCGGTTTTGGCGTGGCCAAACGCGGTATGTACGGCCCGGCTTTGGATCACGTCAATGACGGCCCGGCTTATTACCTCGACAAACTGGTCGACGGCGGGATGGTGGATTTTACCGTCGGCGCGGCGCCCTCCAACGGAGCATTTGTTCTGGGTTATAGCGAGGACCCGATGCGCGCCGATTTTCTGAAGTACCTGAAAATGGGTGAGGGACCGCTGTATTGTTTCTACACGCCGTTCCATTTGCCCCAGCTCGAGATTCCGAACACGATCGCCCGTGCGGTACTATTTGGCGACGCAGCCGTGGCGCCCCAAGGTGCACCCACCTGCGATTCGATCGCCATTGCCAAGAAAGATCTGGTGCCCGGCGAACTGCTGGACGGGCTGGGTGGCTTCTGCGCCTACGCGCTGATCGATAATTACCGGACAAGCGTGGCCGACAACTGCCTGCCCATGGGCGTGTCGGAAGGCTGCACGATGACTCGTGCCGTGGCCAAAGATCAACCCATTACCTACGCCGACGTGTCGGTGCCCGAAGGGCGGCTGGTTGACCAATTGCGGGCGCAACAGAACAAGACGTTTGGGTTTTAGTTACACTCCTGCCTTTAGAAGAACGGACGGCATATGAAAACGGTACTTTTCTGCGGCGGCTTTGGCACGCGCCTGCGCGACTATTCCCACCAGGTCCCCAAACCGCTGGTTGAAGTCGGCAATCGGCCGATCATGTGGAACCTGATGAAGTACTATGCGTTTCATGGCCATAAGGAGTTCGTTCTGTGCCTGGGTTATCGCGGCGACTTGATCAAGAAATTTTTTCTGGATTACGACGAGTGCCTGTCGACCGACTTCGAATTAACGCCGACACGGGATCGGCGCGGACGTAGTGTCCGACTTCTCGGTCCAGACATTTCCGACTGGAAAGTGCTGTTTCGCGATACCGGGCTGCATAACAACATTGGTGAGCGCCTGATGGCCGTCAAGGACGAAGTCATCAACGAAGAGATGTTTCTCGCCAACTACAGTGACGCACTGTGCGACCTGCCGCTCAATGACATGATCGAGAAATTCAAGGCCAGCGATGCCGTCGCGGCGTTCATTTCGGTGCGGCCGTCGAACAGTTTGTCGAAAATCGAATGCGACGAGAACGGTCTGGTGACAGCCATCGACTATTTGAGTGAGTCGGTGTTAATCAACGGCGGCTTCTTTGTGCTGCGCCCAAGTATTTTTGACTACATCGAACCGGGTGATGAACTGGTCGAGCAGCCGTTTGCAAGACTGATCGAGGAGCGCAAACTGATGTCGTATCGCTACGACGGGTTCTGGCGCGCCATGGATACGTTCAAGGACAAAAAGAAGTTCGACGACATGTTCGAATCGGGCGAGCGAACCTGGGAAGTCTGGGAACCCTCCGCCTGAGCGGGTAGCAATCGTGCTGACTTTGCCTCTGTTGTCCGATCCCTCACTGCGTCGCGTGCTTTGCCTGGGCGCGCACTGTGATGATGTTGAGATCGGTATGGGTGCCACGCTTGCGCAGCTTTGCGCCGCACGCCCGGAGCTCGAGATTGCGGTTTGTGTTCTGACCGGCAACGACGTGCGCAGCGCTGAGACAACATCCGCGCTAGAGGAAATGATGGCGGGTCACGCGCCCCATAAGATCGATATCCAGAACTTTCGCAATGGACACTTTCCATGGCATGCCACCGACATCAAGGCGCACATCGAAACTTACAAAGAGTTCGACCCGCAGCTGGTGTTTACCCACTATCGGCAGGATCATCATCAGGATCACCGCACCGTCAGTGAGCTCACCGCGAATACCTTTCGCGACCACCTGGTGCTCGAATACGAAATTCTCAAATACGATCCGGATCTGGGTAACCCCAATGTCTTTGTGCCGGTAACGCGTGAGCAGCTCGATGCCAAGATCGATATTCTGATGCGCTCGTTTCCGTCGCAAGCGGACAAACAGTGGTTCACCGCTGACGTTTTTTCATCCATGGCGCGCATTCGCGGCGTACACAGCGCCAGCCCCACGGGGTTTGCCGAGGCGTTTTACGCCAACAAGATTTCGCTCTCAATGTAGAACGCACGCCGGTGTGGCGGTAGCGCAAGCACTAATTTCGGGAAACTAACTGATGACGTTACACGTTGGGGTTTTTGGTCACTACGGCAACGGCAATCTCGGTGACGAGGCGATCACCGAAGCGTGTGTCGATAGTGCGCGGCGGTTGCTCGGCGCGGACCGCATCACACTGTTTTCGATTGTTCCCGACGATTCGGCGCAGCGGCATGATCTCGATGCCATGCCCATTCGTCGCGAAAGTCAGCCGGTCAAGGCGGGCACGCCCTGGACCAAACCCACGCCACCGCCAAGCTCGGCCTCTCCACTGGAGCCTGTGCAGGACGGCGGTTTGCGTGGTTTGCTCAAACGCTCCGCACTGCTGCGCAGCGCGGTGAATCTAGCTCGCGATGTGGTGTCGGCGCCGGGACGCTACAGTGCCGAGCAAGCGTTCTTGAAGCAGTCGGCCGACGTACTGGCCGACGTCGATCTGATCATCGTCGCAGGCTCGAACCAGTATCTGGATAACTTTGGTGGCGTTTGGGGGTTCCCGTATACGCTAATGAAATGGGCAGATCTGTGCGCTAAAACCGACACGTCGCTCGTGTTCCTGAGCATCGGCGCCGGGCCGATCGACCGACGGCTCAGTCGCTACATGGTGCGCCGCGCGATTGGCAAAAGTCTGTTCCACTCTTATCGCGACCGCGGCTCTCTGTTGCTGATCGAAGGGGAGAGCGCTCGACTCGGTGGCGTGGTGTATCCGGATCTCGCGTGCAATTTACAGTTCCCAACGCAACAGATCGACTTCGATGCCGAGCGGCTGCGCGTCGCTATCAACCCGATGCCTGTTTACGGTGACTACTGGTTTACCCAGGATCGAACCAAGTACATCGCGTATCTGACACGGCTCGCTGAGCTGGCAATCCATCTCGATGCCAAGCAGTGCGACGTCACGTTGTTTCCAACCCAGACTCGGGACATGGATGCGATTCGCGACATGGTCGAGATCGTGCGCAAGCGCTCTCCTGAACTGGCGCAACGCCTGACGGTGACCGACACGGCGACGACCCAGGAAGTGATGGAAGTGATTCAGTCAGCGCATGTGATCGTGCCGACACGTTTTCACGGCACGATTCTTGGCATCCTCGCAAAACGGTTGGTCGTGGGGGTTTGCTATCAGGCCAAAGCCATGGAGGCCATGCAGTCGGCCGGGCAGGGTGACTATGCGTTCATGCTCGACGACGTCTCGTCCGAACAGCTGTGCGCGGCGTTCGATCGGCTGATTGCCAATAAAGCGACCGCGCTCCCGCAGATCGCCGCACGCAGTGATGAAGTGCGTGCGCAAATTGACGAGCAGTACGCGCAAGTGGCGCAGCGACTGTCGCAACGCGGATGAGCATCTGCGATCGCCGACGTAAGCGTAGCGTCGGCGGCTTGCTCGCCGCGTCACTCCTGGCTGCGTCGGCTCAGGCCCAAAACTTCGAGTATCAGCAAGTCGATGCAGTTGGACCCGTTGCACCGTGGGGCAAGGCGACCGGCGATATCAATCAGGACGGTCTGGTCGATGTTGTCGTGGGTGGTCACGCGCACCGCGCATTCACCATTTCCGAGCGCATCGGCAACAAGGTGGGTTGGTTCGACGCGAGCGCTGAGCTTGGAGAACTGGTGTGGTACGAAGCACCAGACTGGACCGAGCACCGGGTCTCCACTCAGTTTGCGATTCGCACCGACGTTGAAACCGGCGATGTGGACGGCGACGGCGATCTGGATATCGTGGCACTGACCGACCAGGGTATTGTCTGGTTTGCCGCGCCGGAATGGACGGCGACGATCATCGATCCGCGGAAGCTACATGATCTGGAGCTCGCCGACGTTGACGGCGATGGGCGCTTGAACATGGTCGTGCGCAATCAAAGTTTGTTCGGCTACGACAACGGTAACGCGGTGGATGTGCTCACGCGTACCCAGGGCGGCTCGTGGAGCAGTGAGACGTTGCCGGCGCCCCATGGAGAGGGTTTGCTGGTGCACGATCTGGATGGAGATGGTCAGGTTGAGATCATCGTCAACGAGCAGTTTTTCTCGCGCGAGCAGGGTCGCTGGGCGGCGGCACGTTACACACCGGCGGATTGGACCTGGCAAAACGTATTTATCGCTGCGGGCGACATCAACGCGGACGGTCGCGATGATCTGATCTTGTCGCCGGCCGAATCGGCGGGCGAGCGCTATCGACTGTCGTGGTTTGAGGCGCCAGCTGCCGGTGAGGTCTGGGTCGAGCACGTCGTGGACGGGGATACCGAAGCGGTACATCACTCGGTGGGCGCAGCGGATTTCGATCGCGATGGTCAACTGGATATCGTCACGGCACAGATGACGCAAGGGGCGGACCCGGACGCGGTTGCGGTATACCGCAATGTCAGTCAGGGCAAGACGTTTGAGAGAACGATGCTTGCTGATTCCGGGTCGCACAGCATGCGAATCATCGACGCCGACGGCGATTTTGATCTCGACGTGTTCGGCGCCAACTGGCAAAAAGACGGCTACACCGGGCCTTACCCGGTTGAGCTGTGGCGCAACACCGCTGCGGACACCGAGCGCACGTTGTGGCGGCGCCACGTCGTTGACCAGGATCGCCGTGGCCAGGCGTTATTTGTACGTGCCGGCGACCTGAACGGTGACGGTCGCAAGGACATCGTGAGCGGCGCGTACTGGTATCTCAACCCGGGTCGCCTGGACGCCAATTGGTTACGTCGCCCATTCGGCGACGGCGCGCAGAACGCACTGCTGATCGCCGACCTTGACGCGAACGACATTCCCGACGTCATTGCATCAGGCTGGCGGGGCTACGGTATCGAGCCGTCGTTCACCCAGCGCGTATTGTCGAAACTCGGGTGGGGCGAAGACTTTTACGGACCATCGGGCAGCCAGCTGATGGTGTTGCTCAATCCGGGAACGTCTGACCGCTCGGCTTACACCGACATCGCGCCCGCCACTGGCGACTTCGCGCAAGGCATCGCGCTGCGACAAACCGAGCTTGGCCCGCAAGTACTGTTGTCGTTCCATGCGCCGGACACGCCGCTGCAGGCCGTGCAGCTGCCGGCGAGCGGGCTGGCAGCGCGCTCGACCGCGTCCATCGTTCACCCGCAGTCCCAAAACGAGGAACTGTCCGTGGCGGATCTCGACAACGACGGACGGGATGACATTGTTACCGGTACGCGTTGGGTGGATGCCGAGGGCACCATGCATCGGATTGCCGATCACGAACGGGTGCCGGATCGTCACGTGGTCACTGACATCAACGGCGACGGGGAGCTGGACGTTGTCGTTGGCGACGAAGCGGTCAGTGCGACCGGAACGGTCGCCTGGTATCAACGCGGGGCCGACGTGACGGCGCCGTGGACCGAGCACGTGATCGCGCGGCTGATCGGTCCGATGAGTCTGGACAGCGGTGATGTGGACGGCGACGGCGATGTCGATTTGATCGTTGGCGAGCACAATCTTGACGCGCCCGACAATGCTCGCCTGGTCTTGCTGGAGAACGTTGACGGTAAAGCGACGCGCTGGCTGGCGCATCTGATTTATCGTGGGGATGAACACCACGACGGTGCGCAACTGGTCGACATTGACGATGACGGCGATCTGGACGTGATGTCGATCGGCTGGCAACACGGGCGCGTGCTGTTGTACGAAAACCGGCGCGTCGCGAAGTAGTCATGGCGACGCTGGGCAACAAGATTGCACTGGGCGCAATCTGGATGGTGTTGATGCGCCTGTCGATTCGCTTCATCGGCCTGATCAGCACGCTCATCCTGCTGCGCTTGCTCAGCCCCGGCGATTTCGGGTTGGTGGCGATTGTCATGGCAGTGGTCGCCACCATCGATTTGATTCGCTCCTTCGGGTTCGAGATTGCCCTGATTCAGGATCAGGATGCGGGCCGGGACGAATACGACACCGTCTGGACCATGGAAGTGTTGATGGCGACTCTGATGGGCGTGATCATGGCGCTCATCGCGGTACCGGCGGCCAGATTTTACGATGAACCGCGACTGACCGTGCTGTTCCTGATCATCGGCGCCGCCAATTTCGTCCACGGATTTGCCAACGTCGGCATCGTCGATTTTCGCAAACAGTTGATGTTCGCCAAGGAGTTTCGCTACAACGTGGCGGTCAAGGTCATTGGCTTTGTCACAACGATTAGCTGTGCGTTCGTCATGCGTTCCTATTGGGCGTTGATCATCGGTACCGTCGTTACCAAAGTTGCCATGCTCGTGCTGAGCTACACCATGCACGAGTATCGACCACGGTTTTCGCTCAAGTCGCTGAGCAAGTTGTTTCGCTTTTCCAAGTGGATCTTCCTGAACAACGTGGGCATCGTAGCGCGCATGCGCGGTCCCGATTTCATGATCGGGAAATTTTCCGGCACCACCGGGCTTGGCGTGTACGCGGTGGCCTATGAAATTTCAAACCTGGCGACCACCGAGTTGATCGCACCGATCAATCGCGCGCTG